>NZ_JAIOAB010000040.1 GCF_019890635.1 Streptomyces sennicomposti | reverse complement strand
TCCTCGGCCTGATCGCCGTCGTCCTGCTCTCCACCGCGCTGTCGCTGCGCGCCCGGCTCAAGGCGCAGCGCGAGCGGCGGCCCGACGCCAAGGGCGTGGAGCCGCTGATGGCGGCCCGCGCGGTGGTCTTCGGCCAGGCCAGCGCCCTGGTGGCCGCGCTGGTCGCCGGGATGTACGGCGGCACCGGCGTCTTCCTGCTGGAGCTCCTCGACATCCCCGCCCGCCGCGACCAGGCCATTTACGCGGCGTTCTCGGTCCTGGCCGGCCTCGCGGTGATAGCGGCAGCCCTGTTCCTCGAACGGGTCTGCAAACTCCCCGAGGACGACGACCAGAACCACGACAACGCCCAGCCGGCGGCGTAACGGTCCCTCCCACGCCCGCGGGCGTCCGGCAGGACGAGTGCCGCCCGGCGGCCGGGCCGGCGTCGCCGGGGCGCGTCAGCGGGCCATGATCAGGCTCATCGCCTCGTTGCGGGTCGCCGCGTCGCGGAGCTGGCCGCGGACCGCCGAGGTGATGGTCTTCGCGCCGGGCTTGCGGATGCCGCGCATGGACATGCACATGTGCTCGCACTCCACGACCACGATGACGCCGCGCGGCTCCAGGATCTCCATCAGCGAGTCCGCGATCTGCGTGGTGAGTCGTTCCTGCACCTGCGGGCGGCGGGCGTAGACGTCCACCAGCCGGGCCAGCTTGGACAGGCCCGTGATCTTGCCGCTGGCGGACGGGATGTACCCGACGTGGGCGACGCCGCGGAACGGCACGAGGTGGTGCTCGCAGGTGGAGAACACCTCGATGTCCTTCACCAGCACCATCTCGTCGTGCCCCAGGTCGAACGTCGTCGTCAGGACGTCCTCGGGCTTCTGCCACAGCCCCGCGAATATCTCCCGGTACGCCCGCGCCACGCGCGCGGGGGTGTCGAGCAGGCCCTCGCGGTCCGGGTCCTCGCCGACCGCGATGAGCAGCTCGCGCACGGCGTTCTCGGCGCGCTTCTCGTCGAACTCGCCGATGGTGCCCTCGCCGTCCAGCGTCACGGGGTCGGTCATCTGAAGCCTCGTTCCTGTGTGTCTCATCAGCGGACATGCGAAATGCCGCGCCCCCCAGGCTAGAACCAGGGGGACGCGGCATCCATTCCGGGGCCGGGGCGGCTCGCGCCGCCCCGGTCACGCTCCGGTCAGCTCTCCGGGCGGTCCTCCGGCGTCTGCTCCGCGGCCGGGGCGGACTCCGCCGCCGTCGACTTCACGGTGCTGATCGCCGCCGCCGAGCCGTTCGCACCGTTCGTCAGAGCCAGCTCCTTGGGGGAGAGCACCGGCGGACGGGTGGACGGCGTACGGCGCGAGGAGCCGGTCCAGGCGGGCCGCGGCGGACGCTTCACGATCGGCGCGAAGATCTCCGCGATCTCCTCCTTGCCCAGGGTCTCCTTCTCCAGGAGCGCCAGGACGAGGTTGTCGAGGACGTCGCGGTTCTCGACCAGGATCTCCCAGGCTTCGTTGTGCGCGTTCTCGATGAGCTTCTTGACTTCCTCGTCCACCAGCGCGGCGACCTCTTCCGAGTAGTCGCGCTGGTGCGCCATCTCACGGCCGAGGAACGGCTCGGTGTTGTCGCCGCCGAACTTGATCGCGCCGAGCCGCTCGGTCATGCCGTACTGGGTGACCATCGCGCGGGCCGTGGCGGTGGCCTTCTCGATGTCGTTGGCCGCGCCCGTGGTCGGGTCGTGGAAGACCAGTTCCTCGGCCGCCCGGCCGCCCAGCATGTAGGCGAGCTGGTCGAGCATCTCGTTGCGCGTGGTGGAGTACTTGTCCTCGTCGGGCAGGACCATCGTGTAGCCGAGGGCACGGCCGCGGGACAGGATCGTGATCTTGTGGACCGGGTCGGAGTTCGGCGAGGCCGCCGCGACCAGGGCGTGTCCGCCCTCGTGGTACGCGGTGATCTTCTTCTCCTTGTCCGACATGATCCGGGTCCGCTTCTGCGGGCCCGCGACCACGCGGTCGATCGCCTCGTCCAGCATCTTGTTGTCGATCAGCTTCTGGTCGCTGCGGGCCGTCAGGAGCGCGGCCTCGTTCAGGACGTTGGACAGATCGGCGCCGGTGAAGCCGGGGGTGCGGCGGGCGACGGCGGCCAGGTCGACGTCGGGCGCGACCGGCTTGCCCTTCTGGTGGACCTTGAGGATCTCCAGACGGCCCTGCATGTCGGGGCGGTCGACCGCGATCTGGCGGTCGAAGCGGCCCGGACGCAGCAGCGCGGGGTCGAGGATGTCCGGCCGGTTGGTGGCGGCGATCAGGATGACGCCGCCCTTCACGTCGAAGCCGTCCATCTCCACGAGCAGCTGGTTCAGCGTCTGCTCGCGCTCGTCGTGACCGCCGCCGAGGCCGGCGCCGCGGTGGCGGCCGACCGCGTCGATCTCGTCGACGAAGACGATCGCCGGGGCGTTCGCCTTGGCCTGCTCGAACAGGTCGCGGACCCGGGAGGCGCCGACGCCGACGAACATCTCGACGAAGTCGGAACCGGAGATCGAGTAGAACGGCACGCCCGCCTCGCCCGCGACGGCGCGCGCGAGCAGGGTCTTGCCGGTGCCGGGCGGGCCGTAGAGCAGCACGCCCTTGGGGATCTTGGCGCCGACGGCCTGGAACTTGGCCGGCTCCTGCAGGAACTCCTTGATCTCGTGGAGTTCCTCGACGGCCTCGTCCGCGCCGGCGACGTCCGAGAACGTCGTCTTCGGGGTGTCCTTGGTGATGAGCTTGGCCTTGGACTTGCCGAAGTTCATGACCCGGGAGCCGCCGCCCTGCATCTGATTCATCAGGAACAGGAAGACGACGACGATGAGGACGAAGGGCAGCAGGGACAGCAGGACGCCGACGAAGGCGTTCTGCTTGGTCGGCGAGACCGTGTAGCCCTTCGGGATCTGCTTGTCCTGGAACTTGGTCTGCAGCGTGTTGGCGATGGTCACGCCCTGGTCGCCGATGTAGCTCGCCTGGATCTTCGAGCTGCCGTCGACCTTCTGGCCGTCCTTGAGCTCGACCTTGATGGTCTGCTCGTCGCCGGTGGTCAGCTTGGCCTGCTGGACCCGGTTGTCATTGATCGCCGCTACGACCTGGCCTGTGTCCACCGTCTTGTAGCCGCCGGACGAGCCGACGACCTGCATCAACACGACCACGGCAAGGACGGCCAGCACGATCCACATGACCGGCCCACGGAAGTATCGCTTCACGTCCATCCATACGGAGCGGTGCCGCCCCGTCCCTCCTGCCATAGTGAGTTTGATAAGACAGTTCTTCTGACGGTACCCCAGCATTGTGGCCCGAAGCCGCACGGGAGAGCCGGCGTCCCCGTCTGCATGCTCCAACGGCTCCGGTGCCGCCGGGGTTCCCGATCACCCGTACGGGGCGGGACCGCCCGGGTCAGCCGCCGTAGACGTGGGGGGCGAGCGTACCGACGAACGGCAGGTTGCGGTACTTCTCGGCGTAGTCCAGGCCGTAGCCGACGACGAACTCGTTGGGGATGTCGAAGCCGACCCACTCCACGTCGATGGCGACCTTCGCGGCGTCCGGCTTGCGCAGCAGCGTGCACACCTTGAGGGAGGCGGGCTCGCGCGAGCCGAGGTTGGACAGCAGCCAGGACAGGGTCAGCCCGGAGTCGATGATGTCCTCGACGATCAGGACGTGCCGGCCCTTGATGTCGGTGTCGAGGTCCTTGAGGATCCGCACCACGCCGGAGGACTGGGTGCCCGCGCCGTAGGAGGACACGGCCATCCAGTCCATGGTGACGGGGGTGGACAGGGCCCGGGCCAGGTCGGCCATGACCATGACCGCGCCCTTGAGCACGCCGACGATCAGCAGGTCCTTGCCCGCGTACTCCGCGTCGATCTTCGCGGCCAGCTCCACCAGCTTCGCGTCGATCTCTTCCTTGGTGATGAGCACCTGCTGAAGGTCGGCACCCATGTCTTTCGCGTCCACCCGCATCACTTTCGGTCGGTCGTCCCACCGGCTGTTCCGGCCCTCCCCGCCGGGGAGGCCGGCCGTCCGGTACGCCCCCGAGGGGGGTGACCGGCGCCTCCCCGGGAGGAAGGATTCAGCCTTGCCGAATCACCAGTCTGCCACCCTGCCGCCGAGCGACGACTTTGCCCGGGAGGTTGATGGCCCCCTGACCGCGCCAGCCGGTGATCAGCCGGTCGACTTCCTCGATGTGCCGGGCGAACAGGGAACCGGCCGGGGCGCCGGCCTCGATGGCGGCCCGGCGCAGGATGCGGCGGCGCACGGCGGGCGGCAGCACGGACAGCTTGGCGCACTCCAGCCGGCCGGCGTCGTCGCGGACGGCGGCGTCGGCCTGGCCGGCCCAGGCGTCCAGGGCGTCGGCGTCGTCGCGGGAGAGCTGCGCGGTGCGGGCGAGGGCCTCCACGACGCCCTTGCCGAGGGCCTTCTCCAGGGCGGGCAGGCCCTCGTGGCGCAGCCGGGAGCGGGTGTAGGCGGGGTCGGCGTTGTGCGGGTCGTCCCAGACGGGCAGGG
Source organism: Streptomyces sennicomposti (assembly GCF_019890635.1). Classification (GTDB taxonomy): domain Bacteria; phylum Actinomycetota; class Actinomycetes; order Streptomycetales; family Streptomycetaceae; genus Streptomyces; species Streptomyces sennicomposti. Next base: position 64,766 of record NZ_JAIOAB010000040.1, on the reverse strand, counting down.
ACTGGACCAGACAGGCCTTGCGGGCGGTCTGGCGGTCGAGGTGCAGGAACGGGCGCCGGTAACGGCCGCCGGCCCCCGAGACCGCGGCCATTCCGGACAGGGAGCGGATGCCGGAGCCGCGGGCGAGCCCCAGCAGTACGGTCTCGGCCTGGTCGTCGCGGGTGTGGCCGAGGAGGACCGCGGCGGCGCCGTGGCGTTCGGCGGCGGCGTCGAGGGCGGCGTAGCGGGCGTCGCGGGCGGCGGCCTCGGGGCCGCCCTCGCGGCCCACGGTGACGGCGACGGCGTCCACCGGGTCCAGGCCGAGTTCGCGCAGCCGCTGGGCGACCTCGCCGGCCCTCAGGTCGGAGCCGGTCTGCAGGCCGTGGTCGACGGTGACGCCGCCGGCCCGGATGCCGAGCTTGGGGGCCTCGAAGGCGAGGGCGGAGGCGAGCGCCATGGAGTCGGCGCCGCCGGAACAGGCGACGAGGACGAGCGGGGAGGGGGGCCGCTCGCCGGAGCGCTCGTGGGGGGCGGGCGGGTGCTCGTGGGCGGTCTGCGGGCCGGGGGCGGGGCGTGCGGCGGCGTCCCGGCCGCGGCCGGGGGTCGGCACGCCGGGCGGGCGGCCGGCACAGCGCGCGGCCCGGGGGGCGGGGGCGGCGTGCCGCGCCTGCGCGCCGTAGGTCTGCCGGGCCGCGTGCGCGGTCTGCAGCTCGGGGCGGGGCGGGTCCGCGTCGGGCGCGGTCCGCTCGTCGAGGATGTCGTTCAGGACGCGGCGTACCGCCAGGCGTATCGCCGCGACCGCAGGATGGGGACCCATGTCCGGTTCCCTTCACGGAGTTTTCGGGGGGTGAGCCCGAGATCGGTCACTCAGAGTGTGTCGATGGTGACAGAAACGGGCCGTTCCCCGAGCATCGCACGCCTATCCATTGCCTACGGTCCCTCGGACGGGTGATTGGAGGGGCGTTCGCCTGCCGTCGGCCGGATTCGGTTCGCCCCGTCCGTACGCGAGTTCCTACTCGCCCTTGCGGTGCACCCGTGCGACCCAGTCCGCCGGTTTGGCGATCTCCGCCTTGGTCGGGAGGGTGTTCGGCGAGGTCCACACGCGGTTGAAGCCGTCCATGCCGACCTGGTCGACGACCGCGCGGACGAACCGCTCGCCGTCGCGGTACTGGCGCAGCTTGGCGTCCAGGCCGAGCAGCTTGCGCAGGGCGCTGTCGAGCCGCGAGGCGCCCTTGGCGCGGCGCTGCTGGAACTTCTCGCGGATCTCCGCCACGGTCGGCACGACCTCGGGGCCGACGCCGTCCATCACGTAGTCGGCGTGTCCCTCCAGCAGGGACATGACGGCGGTGAGGCGGCCGAGGATCTCCCGCTGCGCGGGGGTCTGCACCAGTTCGACCAGGGACCGGCCGCCGTCCTCCTCCTCGCCCTCGGGACGGCCGCCGACCAGGGACTGGGCGGCGTCGCGGATGCGTTCGAGGAAGGCGGTGGGGTCGACGTCGGTCTCCGACAAGAACGACTGGATTTCGCCCTCGAGGTGGTCGCGCAGCCAGGGGACGGAGGTGAACTGCGTCCGGTGCGTCTCCTCGTGCAGGCACACCCACAGCCGGAAGTCGTGCGGCTGGACGTCGAGTTCGCGCTCGACGTGGACGATGTTCGGGGCGACCAGCAGGAGCCGGCCGCCGCCGTTCTCCCCGGCGGGCAGTTCGCGGGTGGCCGGGGCGAAGGTCTCGTACTGGCCGAGGACGCGGGAGGCGAGGAACGACAGCAGCATGCCGAGTTCCACGCCGGTGACCTTGCCGCCGACGGCGCCGAGGACGGCGTTGCCGGGGGTCCGGCCGCGCCGCTGCTCCATCTTGTCCAGCAGGGGCTTGAGCAGTTCCCGGAAGCCGGCGACGTTCGCCCGGACCCAGCCCGGGCGGTCCACCACCAGGACCGGGGTGTCGTGGGACTCCTCGGAGCCCAGGCGGGTGAAGGCGCGGACGTGCTCCTCGGAGACCTTGGCGTGCCGGCGCAGTTCCGCGACGACCGCGCGGGCCTCGTCGCGGCTCACCTCGGGGCCCGGCCTGACCAGCCGGGTCGCGGTCGCCACCGCGAGATTCCAGTCGACCATCCCGGGACTTGCGGCACCACCGATGCTCGTCATGCGTCAACGGTACGTGAGCGCCGCCGCTTGGGGCAGGCTGTGGACGGCGGGGTGCTGCCGCCCGGGGCGCGACGGGACTGCCGCCCGGGGCGCGGACCGACGGCGGGCGTCACTCGGCACCCGAGGCACAGGCTGTGCCGAGGCGCAGGTGGCCCTCCGGGGGCCTGTGGCCCGGGGAAAGGTTTCCGCTGGGTGGGTCAGGCGCAGCCGCAGGCGGACAGGGTCGTCGCCGTGGTGTCCAGGGCCGACTGGGCCGCCTGGGGGTCTGTCGTGCCGTCGGTGAGGAAGGCGAAGACCAGGAGGCGGCCGTCGCGGTCCACCGTCGTGCCGGCCAGGGTGTTCACCCCCGTCAGCGTGCCGGTCTTGGCGCGGACGAGGCCGGCCGCGCCGTCCGCCGCGTAGCGGTCGGCCAGGGTGCCGGTGAAGCCGGCCACCGGCAGGCCGGTGAGGACCGGGCGCAGCCCGGGCCGGGCCGGGTCGGCGGCGGTGCGCAGCAGGGCCGTGAGCAGGTTCGCGGTGAGCCGGTCGGCGCGGTTCAGCCCGCTGCCGTCGTGGAACTGCGCGCCCGCCAGCGGCAGGCCGAGCTTCTTCAGCTGCGCGGCGATCGCCCGGCCGCCGCCCGCGAAGTCGGCACGCTGCCCGGTCGCGGCGGCCGTCTGCCGGGCCAGCGCCTCGGCGATGTCGTTGTCGCTGTTGGTGAGCATCCGCTCGACCACGTCGGACAGCGGCGGCGAGGACACGCTCGCCAGCGTCTGCGCGCGCCCGGTGGCCTTGGAGGGACCCGGGTCGGTGACCTTGACGCCGTGGCCGGCCAGGAAGCGGCCGAAGGCGCGGGCGGCGTCCGCGGCCGGGTCGGCGGCGCGCGGCGCGGGTCCGCTGGTCGACGCGTCGGTGCGGCCCTCGTCGGCGGTCAGGGCGGTCACCCTGGCCACGTTGTCGTTGACGCCGATGGGGTGCAGGTCGGACCCGGCGTACAGGGTGGTGTCGTACGACAGCGTCACCTCGCGCAGCCCGCGCTGGGCGAGCGCGGCCGCCGTGGCGTCGGCGAGGCCGCGCAGCGAGGCCCACCCCTGGGCGTCCGCGCGGGCGGTGAGGGTGGGGTCGCCGCCGCCGACCAGGACGACCTCGCGGGTGTCGGGCTCCAGCGCGGCGCGGGTGGTGAAGCGGTGGTCGGGGCCGAGGGCGGACAGCGCGGCGACCGCGGTGGCGATCTTGGTGACGGAGGCCGGCGTGAAGGCCTGGCCGCCGTCCTGCTCGTACAGCGTCCGCCCGGTGGCCGCGTCGACGACCGCGGCGGAGTGGCGGGCGCCGAGGGCGGCGTCGCCCAGCAGCGGGTCCAGGACGTCGCGCAGCGGCTTGGCGCCGGACGCCGACTTCACCGTGGCGCCGGCGGCTTCGAGCCCCACCAGCACCGCCCCGGCGCTGAGCGCGGGCTTCGGTTCGCCGGCCGGGGCGCGGGACGTAGCGGACGTATCGGAACCGCGGCCGTGATCTGTGCCACCCGGCCGCTCCAGGGCGACTGCCCGGTCCCGCTCGGCCGTACGCTGACCGGTGGAGTCCCAGGGACCGGCGGCGGTCACCGCACCGGCGGCCAGCGCCAGTCCGGCGGTGGCGGCAGCGGCGGTGTACTGCCAGGTTCTGGTCCGGGCCGGCCGCGACCCGGTGGGCCCGGCGAGCCGTGCGATCCGCGGCCCGGCGGTCCGCGCCAGGCGCGCGAGCCCCGGCCGCACCGAGCGCGCGGCGCGCGTCAGAGGCGGTCGTGCGGTCCGTGCCAGGCGTTCCAGACGCGGTCGCGCCGCCCGCCAGCCCCTCAGCTCCGGCACGACCACCAGCCCCTTTCGCGATCACACACCTGCGTGAGGGACACTTAATCACCAGAACTATGTGCTGATCATGGAGGAGCCACCGGTGGAGTTCGACGTCACGATCGAGATTCCGAAGGGTTCGCGGAACAAGTACGAGGTGGACCACGAGACCGGTCGTATCCGCCTTGACCGTCGACTCTTCACTTCGACCAGCTACCCGGCCGACTACGGCTTCGTCGAGGACACCCTCGGCGAGGACGGCGACCCGCTGGACGCGCTGGTCATCCTGGATGAGCCGACCTTCCCGGGCTGCCTCATCAAGTGCCGCGCGATCGGCATGTTCCGGATGACGGACGAGGCCGGCGGCGACGACAAGCTGCTGTGCGTGCCGGCGTCCGACCCGCGCGTGGAGCACCTGCGCGACATCCACCACGTGTCGGAGTTCGACCGCCTGGAGATCCAGCACTTCTTCGAGGTCTACAAGGACCTGGAGCCCGGCAAGTCCGTCGAGGGCGCCAACTGGGTCGGCCGTTCCGACGCCGAGGCGGAGATCGAGCGGTCCCGCAAGCGCTTCCAGGAGCAGGGCGGTCACTGACCGTTCGACGCCCGCGGGCCGCGTGCACCCCACCCGGGTGACGCGGCCCTTCGGCATGCCGGTGCGCGTTCCCGCGCATACTGAGGCATACGGAAGGTGTCGTTCAGGGAGCGTTGCCCAGTGACGGATGCGGAGGACCGCAAGCCGCAGTCGGACGAGGCGAGGAGCGCCTTCAGGCCACCCTCGGGCCCGTCCGCGACCGGGTCTTCCCCGGGCTCGTCCACGACGCAGACGACCCAGGTGATCCCGGTGCCGAAGACGGCCCCGGCGCCCGCCCCGGTGGACAACGAGTCGTCCACGACCTCGGAGTTCGCGCTGCCCGAGGGGCTGGCCGCGCCCAAGGCGGGCGGCGGCGAGTCCGAGACCACCTCGGAGTTCGCCCTGCCGACCGGTCTGGAGGTCCCCGAGCCGCCGGCCGCCGACACCGAGGGCTCCGCGTTCACCCCGCCGAGCACCTACACCGCACGGCAGGCCCCGACGGCCTTCACCCCGCCCGGCGGCGTCCCGGCGGTCAGCCTGACCAAGGACGTCCCCTGGCAGGACCGGATGCGCACCATGCTGCGCATGCCGGTCACCGAGCGGCCCGCGCTCGAACACGTGCAGAAGACGGAGGAGGGCGGCCCGGCCGTCCCGCGCGTCCTCGACCTGACCCTGCGCATCGGCGAGCTGCTGCTGGCCGGCGGCGAGGGCGCCGAGGACGTGGAGACCGCGATGTTCGCGGTGTGCCGCTCCTACGGCCTGGACCGCTGCGAGCCGAACGTCACCTTCACCCTGCTGTCGATCTCCTACCAGCCGTCCCTGGTGGACGACCCGGTCTCGGCCACCCGCGTGGTGCGCCGCCGCGGCACCGACTACACCCGCCTGGCGGCCGTCTACCGGCTCGTCGACGACCTGAGCGACCCCGAGACCCATGTCTCCCTGGAGGAGGCCTACCGGCGCCTCGCGGAGATCCGCCGCAACCGCCACCCCTACCCCGGCTGGGCGCTGACCTGCGCGGCCGGGCTGCTGGCGGGCGCGGCCTCCATGCTGGTCGGCGGCGGCCCGCTGGTGTTCGCCGCGGCGGCGGTCGGCGCGATGCTCGGCGACCGGCTGGCGTGGCTGTGCGCGGGGCGCGGGCTGCCGGAGTTCTACCAGTTCACGGTGGCCGCGATGCCCCCGGCCGCGATCGGCGTGGCGCTGACCGTGGCCGACGTCGACGTGAAGGCGTCAGCGGTCATCACCGGTGGCCTGTTCGCGCTGCTGCCCGGGCGGGCACTGGTGGCCGGCGTGCAGGACGGGCTGACCGGCTTCTACATCACCGCCTCCGCGCGCCTGCTGGAGGTCATGTACTTCTTCGTCGGCATCGTCACGGGCGTGCTGCTGGTCCTGTACTTCGGCGTGAAGCTCGGCGCGCAGCTCAACCCGGACGCGGCGCTGGTCGGCAGCGAACGGCCGGTGCTGCAGATCGTGTCCTCGATGCTGCTGTCGCTGACCTTCGCCGTACTGCTCCAGCAGGAGCGGTCCAGTGTGCTGTGGGTGACGCTCAACGGCGGCGTGGCGTGGGTGGTGTACGGCGCGATGCACGACGTGGGCGGGATCTCGCCGGTGGCGTCCACGGCGGTCGCGGCGGGCCTGGTGGGCCTGTTCGGGCAGCTGATGTCCCGCTACCGGTTCGTCTCCGCGCTGCCCTACACCACCGCCGCGATCGGGCCGCTGCTGCCCGGTTCGGCGACGTACTTCGGTCTGCTCGGGATCGCGCAGAACCACATCGACAAGGGGCTGGTGTCGCTGGCCAAGGCGGTGTCGCTCGCCATGGCCATCGCGATCGGCGTGAACCTCGGGTCGGAGATCTCGCGGATGTTCCTGCGGCTCGGCTCCGCCGGGAAGCGGCGGGCGGCGAAGCGGACCAGGGGCTTCTGACCCCGGCCCGCTCCACCGGGGGCCCGGGGGCGGTCAGGGGGCGCGGTAGTAGCCCTGGTCCCGCGGGTCCTGCTGATTCCGGTCCCGGTTCGGGTCGTACTCGCCCTGCCGGTCGGCGTAGGGCTGCCGGTCGGCGTAAGGCTGCTGGTCGCCGTAGGGCTGGTCCGCGTACGGCTGCTGCTGGGGCTGGGGCTGCTGGTGCTGCGGCGGGTAGGGCTGGTGCCCGTACGGCTGCTGGTGCTGCTGAGGCTGCTGCTGCGGGTGCTGCTGCTGCTGGGGATACTGCTCGCCGTAGTGCTGGTTCTGCTGCTGGTGCCGGCCGCCGCCGCCGTACCGCTGCTGCCCCTGCGGGGGGTTCTGGTCGCCGTACGGGCGGGGCCAGGGCTGCTGCCGGGGGGCGGCCTGGGGGCCCGGGTCGATGCGGCGCAGCTGGGTCGTCGCGTCGTCCGCGACCGGCTGCCCGTACGCCTGCTGCCCGTACGGCTGTCCCGCGTACGGCGCCTGCTGGTACGGCGACGGCTGCGCGAGGGCCGGCTCCTCGTCCCGGACGGGCGCCTGCGGGTTCTTCTTCGCCTTGGAGCGGGCCCGCAGGAACTCGATGCCGATCGGCACCACCGAGACCAGGACGACCAGGATCAGGATCGCCTCGATGTTGTCCTTGACGAAGGCGATGTTCCCCAGCCAGGAGCCGAGCAGCGTCACGCCCGCGCCCCACAGGATGCCGCCGACGAGGTTGAAGACCAGGAACGAGCGGTACTTCATGCCGCTGACGCCCGCGATGATCGGCGTGAACGTGCGCACGATCGGCACGAAGCGGGCCAGGACCAGGGACTTCGGGCCGTACTGCTCGAAGAACTCGTGCGCCTTGGTGACGTTCTCCTGCTTGAACAGGCGGGAGTCCGGGCGGTTGAAGAGGGACGGGCCGACCTTCTTGCCGAACATGTATCCGGCCTGGTCGCCGAGGACGGCGGCGAGGCAGATCAGGGCGATCGCGGCCCACAGCGGGAAGTCCAGCTGGTTCGAGGTGATCAGCAGCCCGCAGGTGAACAGCAGGGAGTCTCCGGGCAGGAAGAAGCCGATCAGCAGGCCCGACTCGGCGAAGACGACGAGGAGCAGGCCCCAGATGCCGAAGGTGTCTAGGAGGTAGTTCGGATCAAGCCAGCTCGGGCCGAGGGCGAGCGTCGTCACGGTACCGGGCTCCTGAGGGGGTGAGGAAGGACGGCGGCGCTGCGGCCCCCGTGGTACTGCCGCACAACGTATCAACGGATGGTGTACGGCCCAGGTTCCACCGCCTTCGCGGGGACCCGCTGTGCGCCGGCCGGGTCCCCGCTGTGCGCCGCCGCCGTCCCGTCCTCTCCCCCAGCCCCGCCGTCAGCCCCCGTGGCGGGCGGCGTTCGCGAGGATCGCGTCCTTCAGGTGCTCGGCGAGACCGGGCCGCAGGGAGTCGTAGAACGCCTTGAACCGCTCGTCGGCGACGTACATCTCCCCCAGGCACCGATGCATCTCGTACGGGCATGCGAAGTAGTACGTGCCGATGTGCCGGCGGTGCTCCTCGGCCAGGTCCATGGCCGCCTCCCCGGCCGGCGGCTCACCGGCGGCCACCACGGCGGCGTACCGCTGTCCCCACCCGTCCGCCTCGGCCTTGATCCGCTTCCAGTCCTCCTTGGTGTAGCGGGCCGCGCGGCGCTGCGACTCCGCGTACGCCTCGGTGCCGCCCCAGCGCCGCTCGGCCTCCTCCGCGTACTGCTCGGGGTCCTTGTCCCCGAAGACCTCGAACCGCTCCTCGGGGGTGAGATCGATGCCCATCCTGCGTGCCTCCATGGCCTGCTCCACGGCCGCGGCCATCTTCCGCAGCTTGTCGATCCGGGCGGTCAGCAGTTCGTGCCGGCGGCGCAGATGCGCGCGCGGGTCCGCGTCCGGGTCGTCCAGCAGCGCCGCGACCTCGTCGAGCGGGAAGCCCAGCTCCCGGTAGAACAGGATCCGCTGCAGCCGTTCGAGGTCGGCGTCGTCGTAGCGCCGGTGCCCCGCGTGGCTGCGCCCGCCCGGTACGAGCAGGCCGATCTCGTCGTAGTGGTGCAGGGTGCGCACCGTCACCCCGGCGAAACCGGCGACCTGTCCGACGGAGTAGCTCACTTCCGCTCCCTTCTCGGTACGCCGTCCACGGTCGGCCCTCACGCCGCGTGAGGTGCAAGCCGGAACGGCCGGCCGCCTGCCGTCGCCGCCAGCCGTCGCCGCCAGCCGTCGCCGTCAGCGGTCGTCGTCAGCCGTCGTCGCCGGGGTGCCGCTCGCCCGTCGCGTACGGGTTCTCCTGGCCGTCCGCGAGGACGCCGACGAACGGCTCGCCCTCGCCCGCGAAGGTGTAGGCGCCGCGCTCCAGACGGTCCACCAGGCCCTGGGTCCAGGCGGCCTCGGAGTCCGCCGTGTGCACCCACAGGTTCATGATCTCGCCGATGTGACCGAGCTGTTCGGGACCGCCCTCGGGGACGTAGTGCTCGGTGACCTCCGACCGCCACCGCCCGATGCGCCGGATGCGCTCCTTGAGCAGGGCGATCGCCTCGTCCCGGGGCAGGTCGACCAGGAAGCCGATGGCGGCGGAGCGGACGTCCGTGCGCTGGTCGTAGGCCACGAGGGCCTCGCGCAGCAGCCGGAAGTACTCCTCGGCGCCCGCGTCGGTGATCTCGTACTCGGTGCGGGGCGGGCCGCCGGCCGTGGAGGGGGCGGTCTCGTGGGCGAGCAGCAGTCCCTGCTTCGCCAGCTGCTTCAGCGCGTGGTAGACCGAGCCGGGCTTGGCATTGGACCACTCGTGGGCGCCCCAGTACTCCAGGTCGCCGCGCACCTGGTAGCCGTGGGCGCGCCCGTGCTGGCGGACGGCGCCCAGGACCAGGAGGCGGATCGCTGACATGCGGTCCAGGTTATGGCCGGGACCCGGCCCCGTTCACCGCCGGGGCCGGGTCGGGCTGGACAACGGGACCGGATCGTGCCCTCGTGCCGTCGGCGGCGGGCCGCATCGCGCCCTCGGCTGCCGACGGCGGGGCCGGATGACGCCGTGCGGGTGGGTCAGTCCTGCTGCTCCGCCAGGGCCACCAGCTCGTACGCCGTCTTCCCGTCCAGCGACTCCCGGATGATGTCGGCGTGCCCCGCGTGCCGGGCCGTCTCCCGGATCAGGTGCAGACACAGCCAGCGCACCGAGACCGCCTCGTCCGGCGGGAACCAGGGGTCGTTCGGCAGCGGGAAGGTGTCGTCCAGGCTGGGGACCGAACGGACGTACGCCTCCGTCTCGGCGGCCACCTTCTCCCAGTACGCGAGCTGCCCGGCGACCGTCTCGTCCGCGCCGAGCACGAAGCACTCGTGCCAGTTCGACGCGTCGCGCCGCACCTCCGGCGGCTCCTGCTTCGCCCGCGCGATCCAGCCCTGCTCGACCTCCGCGACATGCTTGAGCAGCCCGCCGAGGGACAGCTCGCTCGCGCTCGGCCGCTGCCGCGCCTGCTCCTCGGTCAGCCCGAGCAGTGTCCGCCGGATGCCGCCGCGCTGCTCCTCCAGGAACGCCAGCAGCGCCCCGCGCTCGTCGCCCCGCTCCTCGGCACGCACATGAGTGACCATGACGGCCCGCCCTTCTTCCGTATCGCGTCTCGCCCGTACCGCCCGTATGGGCGTCGCCGGCGCCCTCTCGCCCCGACACAGATCACGCTACGGACCCTTGCGGTCAGGTTCTGTCCGCAAGGGTCCGGGCGGGAAGGGTCAGCAGGAAAAGGGCCGAACGGGAGGGTCAGGGCGGGCCGGGGTCAGGCGGGACGGGTCAGAACGGGAAGCCGCTGCGGCCGTGCTGCACCGAGATCCACTTGATCGTGGTGAAGGCGTCCACGGTCGTCTCCCCGTTGAGCCGGCCGATGCCGGAGTGCTTCTCGCCGCCGAACGGGACCAGCGGCTCGTCGTGGACCGTGCCGTCGTTCACGTGGAACATGCCGGTGTCGATCCGCTTGGCGAAGGCGACACCGCGCTCGATGTCCGCCGTGTGCACGGCCCCGCTGAGGCCGTACGGGCTGTCGTTGACGATACGGACCGCCTCCTCCTCGCCGTCGAACGGCACGAGGAAGGCGACCGGGCCGAAGATCTCCTGCTGGAGCAGCGCGGAGCCGGCGGGCACGTCCGTCAGCACCGACGGCTCGACCAGGTTGTCGGTGACGGCGCCGCGCAGCAGGGCGGTCGCGCCCTCGCTGATCGCCTGCTCCACCGCGCCCGAGATCGCGTTCGCCTGGGCGGAGTTGATCACCGGGCCGATGACCGTCTGCGGGTCGCGCGGGTCGCCGGCCTTCAGCGAGGCGACCTTGGCGACGAACTTCTCGGTGAACTCCGCCGCGACGGACCGGTCCACCAGGACCCGGTTCGCGGCCATGCAGACCTGGCCCTGGTGCACGTAGCGGCTGAAGACGGCCGCGTCGACCGCGTAGTCGAGGTCGGCGTCGTCCAGGACCACGATCGCGCTGTTGCCGCCCAGCTCCAGCACCGAGCGCTTGAAGTGGGACGCGCAGACGGTGGCCACGTGCCGGCCGACCGTGTCGGAGCCGGTGAAGGAGATGACCTTGGGCACGGGGTGCTCGATGAAGGCGTCGCCGATCTCGGCGATGTCCGTGATGACGACGTTGAGCAGACCGCCCGGCAGCCCCGCGTCCTCGAAGATCCTCGCCACCAGGGAACCGCCCGCGATCGGCGTGTTCTGGTGCGGCTTGAGCACCACGCCGTTGCCGAGCGCGAGCGCCGGCGCGACCGACTTGACGGACAGCAGGAAGGGGAAGTTGAAGGGGCTGATCACTCCCACGACGCCGACCGGGACACGGTAGACGCGGTTCTCCTTGCCGTCGGTCGGGGAGGGCAGGATCTTCCCCTCGGGGGCCAGCGCCAGATGCACCGCCTCGCGCAGGAACTCCTTGACCAGGTGCAGTTCGAAGGCCGCCTTGAGGTGGGTGCCGCCCAGCTCGGCGATGATCACCTCGGTGATCTCCCGCTCGCGCTCCTCGACCAGCCGCAGCGCCTTCTCGAACACCGCGCGGCGGGTGTAGGGGTTGGTGGCGGCCCACTGCTTCTGCGCGCGCTCGGCGCTGCGGTAGGCCTGATCGACCTCGTCGACCGTGGCTATGGTGATCGAGGCCAGCTTCTCGCCGTCGTACGGGTTGAAGTCGATGATGTCCCAGGACCCGCTGCCGGGACGCCACTCGCCGTCGATGTACTGCTGGGCCAGGTCGGTGAAGTAGGACGACATGGTGATCCCTCGTATCCCAGGCTCGCACTGTCTGATGGGACGTCATCGTACGCGCGCGGTCCGGGAGTTGAGACGCATATGCCACCGGCAGCCGGGCGGGCCGGAGCGCCGGCGGGCCGGGAGCCGGCGGGGCTGTTACGAGAGCTGGAGGAGGCCGCGCAGCAGGTCGCGGCTCTCGTCGGGGCCGGGGCTGTCGCTCTGGAGTTCCTTGAGCGCCTTCTCGTACTGGGCGACGTCCTCGGCCTTGTCCAGGTAGAGCGCGCTGGTCAGCTGCTCCAGGTAGACCACGTCCGACAGATCGGACTCGGGGAAGCTGAGTATCGTGAAGGCGCCGGACTCGCCCGCGTGCCCGCCGAAGCTGAACGGCATGACCTGCAGCCGCACGTTGGGCCGCTCGGAGATCTCGATCAGGTGCTGGAGCTGGCCGCGCATCACCTGGCGGTCGCCGTAGGGGCGGCGCAGGGCGGCCTCGTCCAGGACGATGTGCAGCTCCGGGGCGTTCTCGGCGACGAGGTACTTCTGCCGTTCCAGGCGCAGCGCCACCCGCCGCTCCACGTCGGCCTCGCTCGCGCCGCGCATGCCCCGCCGGACCACCGCGCGGGCGTACTCCTCGGTCTGCAACAGGCCGTGCACGAACTGGACTTCGTAGACGCGGATCAGCGACGCCGCGCCTTCCAGGCCCACATAGGTGGGGAACCAGCTCGGCAGGACGTCGGAGTAGCTGTGCCACCAGCCCGCGACGTTGGCCTCCTTGGCGAGCGAGAGGAGCGAGGTGCGCTCCGCCTCGTCCGTGATGCCGTACAGGGTCAGCAGGTCTTCCACGTCCCGGGTCTTGAAGCTCACCCGGCCCAGTTCCATCCGGCTGATCTTCGACTCCGAGGCGCGGATCGAGTACCCCGCCGCCTCCCGCGTGATCCCCCGCGACTCCCGCAGTCTCCTGAGTTGCGAGCCGAGCAGCATCCGCCGCACCACCGATCCGGGCTCTCCCGCGCTCACGTTCGCCAGCCTCCCCAACCGTCCTAGGCGCCGCAGTCTGCCACTAAATCACTTCGAGCTGTACTCGCCCGATTACGGAAACGGAAAGAGATCGCAGAAATCGTGCAGCCCACGGCAAGAAGGAGGCATGAGACGGACGCGGGGATGGCGGAAAAAATGGCCAACAAGCGGTACGTGAGGGTCCAATTCGGTCACGTGCACGTGCATCTGCCCTTGCATCTGCTGTGCGCATCCGAAACCATGGTCCCGCACCACCGCTGCATCGCAACGACCGCGGATTATCGGGAGTGCCTCGCATGGCAACGAATGGATCGACCATGCTCCAGCCGTTACGGCAGGGCCTTCCCCCGCTGGACCCCGCGGCCGTGTCGGACGCCGCCTCCTGCGCCCTGCCCGCGCGGTACGAAGCCGTGCGCGAGGCCAGGCGGTTCACCCGCGGGACGCTGGACCGGTGGGAGCTGGGCGAGCGTTTCGACGACGTCTGCCTCGTGGTCTCCGAACTCGTCACCAACGCCCTGCGGCACGCGCTGCCGGCCGCGACGGCGGTACGGGCGGGCGAGCAGGGCTCGGCGGTGCGGCTGCATCTGATGCACTGGACCGAGCGGCTCGTGTGCGCGGTGCGCGACCCCAGCCAGGACAGCCCGGTGGCGCGCGAGGACACCGAGGACTTCTCCGCCGAGTCGGGCCGGGGGCTCTTCCTCGTCGACTCCTTCAGCGACAGCTGGGGCTGGCACCCGATGGCCGGCGGGCTCGGTGGCAAGGTCGTCTGGGCCCTGTTCCGCCTCCACCCCGCCGACTGATGCCGCACACCCTTGCACGTTGAGGATCTACGCGCGTCACTGTGCGCGGCGGGTGGTTCACCGTGTGTATGGGGACTGCGGGGGGTGTGGACGGGGGCTTCGCCTGTGTATGGGTGCCGCGGTGGGCGTACGGCTGCTTCGGCCGTGCGGCCGTGCGTATGGGTGCTGCGAGGGGGCGTAACGGGTGCCTCGCCGTGTGTACGTGAGCGAACCGGCGGGACTGCGGCGGTGGTTCGGCGGCGCGTCGACGCCGGGGGCGGGTGGCCGCCTCTCGGCGGACCGGTCGCTCTCGCTCCGGGGCGGAGGGGCTTCTCGGCACCCGGGCGGCGGCGAACCGATTCTGCTCAGCCCGCGACGAGGTGGTCGAACTCCCCGTCCTTGACGCCCAGCAGCATCGCCTCGATCTCGGCGCGCGTGTAGACCAGTGCGGGCCCGTCGGGGAACCGCGAGTTCCGCACCGCCACGTCACCGCCCGGCAGCCGCGCGAACTCCACGCAGGAACCCTGCGAGTTGCTGTGTCTGCTCTTCTGCCAGGCCACTCCGTGCAACTGCGTGGCAGCCATGCCGTTGTGCACGTCGCACTCCCCGTACACGCCCTCGACGTCGTGGTTCACAGGTCGCTCCCCGGTGGTGCACTGGCTGATGTGGCCATTGATGCATCGATCAACTGACCCGGATCATAACCTTGTTCATGTGCAGCTGCATGAGCAGATGCACGTGCACGCGGAGTGTCTCGGCGGTTACAGCTTTGACGAGCGCTTTACCGAAGCCGTTTCCTGCGCCTGCCCCCGAACGCGTCGGCCATGCCTGTGCGAGTGAACGCCCGCCGTACGCACGCCGCGTGCACTAGAGAGAGACGCAAGCGGCCCCTCACCTGTTCCGGCGTCGGCCGGGCAGTTGCGGAACGGGTTGTTCGGGGCCGGGGGCGGATACCGGTGGCGGGCGGCGGGAAGCGGTTTCGTCGGCCGAACGCCGGGGGTCGGCCGACGGGAGTGCGAAGTAGGCGGGCAGTAGGGCGAGTTCGGCGGGGCGTGGTTGCGGGGATGCATCTGCAACGGTCGCGAGCGACCGTCGGCGGACGTCTGGAAGCCTCCCACAAGGGGTGCGGGCGTCTTGCGGCAGGTGGTCCGTAGGTCTCCTGGGGGTGGTCAGCGGGCTCCTGGGGGTGGTCGGCGGGCTCCTGGGGGTGGTCGGCCGGCCCTCGGCCGTGGTTCGCCGGCCTTCCGTGCTCGGGGCCTGCGGGCCTCGGACGCGTGGACTGCGGGTTCTGGACGTGTGGACTGCGGGTTCTGGGCGCGTGGACTGCGGGTTCCGGGCGCGTGGCCGGGCAGACCCCGGACGCGTGGTTCGCGAGCCCTGGGCGCGTGGCTCGCGGGCCTCCCGAGTCGGGCGTAACCACTGGTAACTTGCTGCGTTCGTACCGGTCGCCGGACGGCCGGTTCCAGCTCGGGGTGCTTGGGGGTTCCAGTGACGAGGGCGACGAGGGCGACGAAAGCGACGGACGCGCCGAGGACGGCGGACGCGACGAGGACGGCGGGCGCGACGAGGACGCTGAGCACGGCAGGGGCGCGGAGCGCGCCGGGGGTGGCGGCCGTCCGGCGGGCGGGGCGGATCGCGGCGGCCGGCCTGGTCGGGGCGCTCGCGCTGACCGCGTGCGACAGCGGCGGGGGCTCGGACTCCCCCGCCGGCGCGCACTCGGGGTCCGGCGCGGCGTCCGGCTCCGGTCCCGACGGCTCCACCGCGCCCAGCGCGACCGGGTCCGCGTCCGCGAGCGGGGGCGCCGGGTCCGACGGGAGCGCGAAGGGCGCGGCGCTGAGCGGCAGTTGGCTGGCCACCACCGGGGGCAAGGAGGTGGTCCTGATCGTCAACGGCGGCAAGGCGGCGCTCTTCTCCACCGACCGGACCACCTGCGCGGGAAGCGCGGCCGAGGAGGGCGGCAAGCATGTGCTGCGCCTCTCCGCGTGCAAGGCGCGTACGACGGGCACGGTGGACTCCGTCAACAAGACCACTCTCCGCGTTACCTGGGAGGGTGGACTCGGCACGGAGACCTACACGCGGGCGGAGGGCGGGGCGATACCCTCGGGGCTCCCCACGGCGAGTCTCGGCTCCTGAGCGTTCCGGAGCCCGATGGCGGGGCGGGCAACCGCGCCGCACCCTCGTACGTGATGATCCTTGAGCATCGTCACGACCCAAGGAACCACCTCATGCGCGCCATTCCGATCACCGTCACCGCCCTCGCCGCGGCCCTCCTCCTGACCGCCTGCGACAGCGGCGGCAGCGACGGCAAGGCCACCGGCGCCGACACCGGGAGCAAGAACACCGACAGCACCGCCTGCCGGATCGGCGAGGTCGGCCTCCAGGTCGGCCCCGCCAACGCCGCGCCGGCCGCCGGGGACACCGGCAACGTCCCGGTGACGCTGACCAACCAGGGCGCCCAGTGCACCCTGGACGGCTTCCCCGGCCTCACCCTGGCCGCCGGGAGCAGCACGGCGACCGTGCCGGCCGACGAGGCGGGGCAGGCGCAGAAGCTGACGCTCGCCAAGGGCGACACCGCGTCCTTCACCCTGACGTACGTCCGCGGCAAGGCGGGCGACGCGAAGAGCCTGGCGGCGACCTCGCTGAAGATCGCGCTGCCGGGGGCGTCGGACGCCCAGAGCTTCGCGTGGTCCTACGGCCCGGTCCAGGGCAAGAGCGACGCGGCCCACCCGGACGCCTCGGTGACGGCGTTCCAGCAGGCCGGGGACTGAGAGACGCGGGGCCTCACGCCGGCGTCGCAGCCCTGCGGACGCGGAGGCGCAGCCGAAGGCACGGCTCCGTCCCGTACGCGGCGGAGCCCAGCGCAGCGTCACCCGGCCACGGCGAAGCCCCGCGCCTGACAGGACCGACACGGGGCGGAGCCCCCAGCGCTGCCGAGCCGGTGCGCGGCGCACCGCAGCGTCAGCCGACGCACGCGGTGGGTGGACTCCTCGGCGCTGCGAGGCCGACGCACACGGTGGGCTCCTCGGCGCGACGAAGCCGAGGCACGCGGTGGGCTCCTCGGCGCTGCGAGGCCGAGGCGACGGACTCCCCCGGCACCACGCAGGCCGCCGCACGGCGAAACCCCCGCGCCGGAGTCGTGCGGCACCCCCGCGCCGGGGCCGCAGGGAACCCTGGCACCGGGGCCGTAGGGAACCCTGGCGGTCGGGCCGTGCGGAACCCGGCGGCGGAGCCTGCGTCCCGGCTCAGCCCAGCCGCGGCCGGTGTCTCATCTGCGCACGGTCCGCCGCCTCCGCGCCCTCCGTCCAGCCCGCCGCGTCGCTCACCCCGCGCAGGCGGGTGGTGGTCGTGTCCGGGAACATCCGGTCCAGCCGGTCGGTGACCGCCACGTCCCGGCTCGCCAGGACGGGGAGCAGATCCTCGGTGACCTGGCGCTCGGCGACGGCCGCGAGGCGCGTGCCGATGCGATGGGCGTAGGCGGCGAGGAAGGACTGCCGGAAGGTCTTGGTCCGCTTGCGTCCGCCCGCGCGCTGCGCGGCCTCGGCACGGGTCATCGCGGTGGTGGCCTGGACAAGGAGTGAGGTGTACAGCAGTTCGACCACCTCCAGATCGGCCTCGAAGCCGACGACGGTGGAGAAGCCGAGGGGTTCGTTCCACACGGCCCGGCAGTGGTTGGCGGTGGCGACGGCGTCCAGCAGCACGGCCTTGGCCTGCTCGTACGGCGGTTCGACACCGATCCGGCAGGCGCCGGGCGCGTCGGGCGCCGGCGCCCGCGCGGCGAGCAGCGCCTCGTCGATGCTGTGCCGGGCCATCAGCTCCTGCGCCTTGGCGCTCAGCGCCTCCGCCTCCTCCGGGAACCCGGTCGCCTCCGCCTTGGCGAGCAGCGCCCGTATCCGGCCGAGCAGCCGCGCGTCGCCCTTGGCGGCAGGAGCGCCGGGCGCGGCGAGGTCGTCCAGCGTTTCGAGGGTGGGCAGCCGCAGCAGCAGGCGGTACAGCTCCAGCACGGCGGTGGCGTACGAGAAGCGGTCGCCGGCGGGCGCCTCCTCGGTGGTCAGCTCGGCGAGCTGCGCGGCCCAGCGCCGGCCGCGCGGCCGGTCGTGCGGCGCCTGCGCGCGGACGAGGGCGGCGACGATCCGGACGTGGCCGTCGCCGAGTTCGCGCCGGACGAACCGTACGAGATCGCCGGGCTGCCACCCCCGCTGCCAGGCCGCCGCGACGAACTCCTCGCCGCGGCGCGCGAGTTCGGCGTCCGCCGCGGGATCGGCTGCGAGCATCGAGGCGCCGGCGTCGAGGGCGTCGTCGGTGGCGGCGTAGAGGGCGGCCGCGAAGGCGCGGTCGACAGTGCTGGACGTGGTCACGGCCCGATCCTGCCATGTCGCCCGGAATCACCGTCCACACCCTGTGGATAACTTTCGGCGAGCGGACGTACGACGCCCCAGCAGGCGAAGCGAGGGCGGCCGACAGCCGAAGCGACGGACGAAGCGGCCGGAGAGGCAGCGGGCAATGCGGCGACCCCGCACCCGACTGTCAACCACGGGTTGACACCCCTTCACTGTCAACCTACGGTTGCGCTATGACGAACCCGAACCCCGCCATCAGGTCGTCCGTCCGCCTCGACGACCTCATCTCGGCGATCAAGAAGGTCCACCAGGAACCGCTCGAGCAGCTGCAGGACGCCGTCCTCGCCGGGGAGCACCTCGGCGAGGTCGCCGACCACCTCATCGGGCACTTCGTGGACCAGGCACGACGCTCCGGCGCCTCCTGGACCGACATCGGCAGGAGCATGGGCGTCACCCGGCAGGCCGCGCAGAAGCGGTTCGTGCCCAAGGAGTCCAACGATCTCGACCCCAGCCAGGGCTTCAGCCGCTACACGCCCCGCGCGCGCAAGGTGCTGATGGCCGCCCACGACGCCGCCAAGGCCGCCCGCAACGCCGAAGGACTGCCCGCGCACCTGATCCTCGGGCTGCTCACCGAGCCGGAGGCGCTGGCCGCGAAGGCCGTACAGCACCAGGGCGTGCCGCTGGAGACGATCCGCGAGGCCGCGACCGCCGCGCTCCCGCCGGCCGTCGCCGACGCCCCCGAGCTGGTCCCGTACGGCCCCGCCGCCAAGAAGGCCCTGGAGCTGACCTTCCGCGAGGCCCTGCGTCTAGGCCACAACTACATCGGCACCGAGCACATGCTGCTGGCCCTGCTGGAGCTGGAGAACGGCGAGGGCGTCCTGAGCGGCCTCGGCATCGGCAAGGACCGCACCGAGGAGTTCGTGGTGACGACGCTCGCGGAGTTCCTCGACACCAAGCAGCAGGAGAAGGCCCCCGCCGAGCAGGAAGACACGCAGCCCGGCCCGCCCCGTCCCGGACAGGCGGGTGACGGAACGGCGGGCGACGGAACGGCGGAGAACGAAGCGGCGGGCGACGGCGCCGCTGAGGACGGCGCCTCCTGACCCGGGCGGCGGCCGGGCAACGGACAACCGAACCCGCAGCTCACCCGCACTGTCAGACCCCCCTGCGACACTCGACCGCATGACCGACCGGTGGGCGCTGGCGCCGACCGAGGGGGGTGGCGCGGAGGTCGCCCCCCTCGGTCCGGACGGGCTGCCCGCCGGGCCGGTGCGCCGCGAACCGGACCTGGCCGGGGCCGTCCGCAACCGGCCCCACGTCACACGCTGGGTGTGGCGGTCCACCGCCGAGATCTACCCCCGGCTCCTCGCCGCCGGGGTGCGCGTGGAGCGGTGCTACGACATCGAGGACGCCGAGACCCTGCTGCTCGGCCACGAGGGACACCATGGCGAGCCCCGTTCGGCCGCCGCCGCGCTGGCCAGGCTGCGCGGCGGACCCGTACCGCCGGATCCGCCGCAGCGGCCCGCCGAACCGGGCGCGCAGTCCCCCCTGTTCGAACCGGAGGGCGTCCACCTGCCCCTGGAGGACCTGATCGCGGTCCACGCCGAGCAGCAGCGGCGGCACGACCGGACCGCGCACCCCGACCGTATGCGGCTGCTGACCGCGGCCGAGTCGGCGGGCATGCTGGTGGCGGCCGAGATGAACCGCGCGGGCCTGCCCTGGCGCGCGGACGTGCACCGCCAGGTGCTGCACGATCTGCTCGGCGAGCGCTACGCGGGCGGCGGCGAGCCCCGGCGCCTGGCCGAGCTGGCCGACGAGGTGTCCGTGGCCTTCGGCCACCGGGTGCGGCCCGACCTGCCCGCCGAGGTCGTCAAGGCGTTCGCCCGCGCCGGCGTCAAGGTCCGCTCCACCCGCCGCTGGGAGCTGCGGTCCGTCGACCACCCGGCCGTCGAGCCCCTGCTCGAGTACAAGCGGCTGTACCGGATCTGGGTGGCGCACGGCTGGTCGTGGCTCCAGGACTGGGTGCGGGAGGGGCGGTTCCGGCCGGAGTTCCTGGCGGGCGGCACCGTCACCGGCCGCTGGGTGACCAACGGCGGGGGCGCGCTGCAGATCCCCAAGGTCATCCGCCGGGCCGTGGTCGCCGATCCCGGCTGGCGGCTGGTGGTGGCCGACGCCGACCAGATGGAGCCGCGCGTGCTGGCGGCGATCTCCCGCGACCCCGGCCTGATGGAGGTGGCCGGCCGCACCTCCGACCTGTACCAGTCGGTCTCCGACCGCGCCTTCGCCGGGGACCGCGCCCAGGCCAAACTGGCCGTGCTCGGCGCGGTCTACGGCCAGACCTCGGGCGACGGCCTGAAGAACCTCGCCGCGCTCAGACGCCGCTTCCCGCGCGCGGTGGCCTACGTCGACGAGGCCGCCCGGGCCGGCGAGGAGGGCCGGCTCGTCCGGACCTGGCTCGGCCGGACCTGCCCGCCGGCCGCCGCGAACTCCGAGGACGCGACCCAGGAGGCGGGCCTCCCCCAGGACGACCCGGCCGAGCGGCCCGGCGGCGGAAGCGGCGACCGTACGAACGGCGACCGCGGCTGGCTGCCGGGGTACGCCTCCTCCGACGCGCGCGCCCGCGGCCGTTTCGCCCGCAACTTCGTCGTCCAGGGCAGCGCCGCCGACTGGGCCCTGCTGCTGCTCGCCGCGCTGCGCCGCACCTGCCGGGACATGGCGGCCGAACTGGTCTTCTTCCAGCACGACGAGGTGATCGTGCACTGTCCGAAGGAGGAGGCCGACACGGTGGTGGAGGCGATCCGGGAGGCCGCGGAACTGGCCGGCCGGCTGACGTTCGGCGACACTCCGGTGCGGTTCCCGTTCACGACGGCGGTGGTGGAGTGCTACGCGGACGCCACCTGACGCCGAATCACCCGCGAACGGCCACCTCCCCCGCGTCGCCGCCGCCTCCCCGGGCGGCGAAGGAGCACACCGGACGACGCAGTCACACGAGGCACCCTCTGGCGAAGGCGCCCCCTGGCCCCTGCCCCCCTGGTGAAGTCGCCCCTGGCCCGCTGGCCCCCTGGCCCCCTGGCCCCCTGGTGAAGTCGCCCCCTGGAGGACCGCCCGCCCCGAGCCGGAGAGAAGATCGAACAGACAGGAGAGACACAGCACCGACAACACCGACCGATCCCCTGGCCCCGCGCGATCCGGCCGGAACCGGGGGATCCCGACCGAGGGGGAGCCCCGGCATGCGACTGCGCTGCGCGGTACTGGACGACTTCCAGAACGCCGCGACCACCTTCGCCGACTGGTCACCGCTGAGCGACCGGGTCGAAGTGGTCACGTACGACGAACACTTCACGACCGAGGACGCGCTGGCGGCGGCGATCGCGGACGCCGACATCGTCGTGACCCTGCGCGAACGGGTGCCGTTCCCGGCCTCGCTCCTGGACCGCCTCCCCCGGCTGAAGCTGCTGATCGCCTCCGGCATGCGCAACTCGGTGATCGACTATGCCGCCGCGCGGGCGAACGGCGTGACCGTGTGCGGCACGGAGAGCGCGGGCACCCCGCCGGTGGAACTGACCTGGGCCCTGCTGCTCGGCCTGGCCCGCGGGATCGTCCAGGAGAACAACGCGCTGCGCGCCGGCGGCCCCTGGCAGTCCACCGTGGGCGCCGATCTGCACGGCCGCCGCCTGGGTGTGCTGGGACTCGGCAGGATCGGCAGCCGGATGGCCAAGGTGGGCCTGGCCTTCGGCATGGAGGTCACGGCCTGGAGCCACAACCTCACGAAGGACCGGACGGACGAGGCCGGAGTCACCCTGGCCCCCACGAAGGAGGACCTGCTCGCGACCTCGGACTTCGTCTCGATCCACCTGGCCCTCGGCGACCGCACCCGGGGCCTGATCGGCGCCGCCGAACTGGCCCTCCTCCAGCCCACGGCCTACCTGATCAACACCTCCCGCGCGGCGATCGTGGATCAGGACGCGCTGCTCACCGCGCTGCGCGAGGGCCGCATCGCCGGCGCGGGCATCGACGTCTTCGACACGGAACCCCTCCCCGCCGACCACCCGATGCGCACGGCCCCCCGCCTCCTGGCCACCCCTCACCTCGGCTACGTCTCCCGAGCCAACTACGAGCGCTACTACGGCCAAGCGGTAGAAGCCATCACCGCCTACCTCACCGGCACCCCGACCCGCGTCCTGCCCTGACCCCACGGGCCGGGCCCCTCCAGCTGCCCACCGGCCCACTGAACGCCGAAAGACCAGCTAGGAATGTCCCTAGCTGGTCTTCGCAGTCAAGCGGCTTCCGCATTCAACACCGAAATCCAAGCAACCGAGTTGGGCGGCTTTCCGGCACGAGGTCTCATCGACCACGGCCGCTCTCCCCGTGGTCCCCCGTCGTCCCGCGCTCGATCCGGTCCACTTGCGCCGTGGCAGCCGCGTCCTCACCCGACGCGGCCGAACGGTCGGCTTCGCCGTAGAGGTCCGCGCGGAGGCGCTCCTTGGCCGCTTCGAGCCGCGGACCGTAGTCGGGCATGAACACCTCACTCAGCGCTTTGTCCAGCGTCCCTGAGATCGAGTAGATCGGCGACCATACGGCTCGGTCGTGCACGATGCCTTGCAGGTCGTCGGACCGGAACATGACCTGGTACAGCCAGTCCGACAGGACGAACGCCTGATCGCGCGTGAGTCTGATGGTGATCGCATCCTCGTCCACGCACCCAACCTAGCCCTCGAACGAGTTCCTCCACCCGCCCGAACGCCGCGTCCGCCACCTCCACGGCCACGTACAGCTCGGCCACCCGCGCGCCCGGCGTCGTAACCGTGCCCGCAGAACGACGAAAGACCAGCCAGGAACATTCCTAGCTGGTCTTCGCAGTGGAGCCGCTTTCGGGATTCGAACCCGAGACCTACGCATTACGAGTTGTCCGATCTTGGTCCGGGCGCATCCGCAGGCGTCCAGGAGGGGGGCTTCGCGCCTGGTCAACACAAGGAAGCAGTCCTTCACGGACAGTTGCGGACGGATATGGAATGAGCGGTAATCGAGCCCACCGCTGAGACCACGCCTTCCTAAGGCTCGCGCTTCCAGGTACACAGGGGACACCTGAGTCGGTCGGTTCGCTATCCGTCCACACGGGCAACCGAGCCCTGCCGCACCCCTCGTCACCCAGGTCTGCTCCGCCACTAAGCCGACCCGATCATGGCGCCTCAGCAGCCTTCCGCAGCTGTCTACTCTCGCGACGAACCAGACACCCAGCCAAGGACGCCGTTACCCTCTGCGCATGAGCCAGCGTTTCTACTTCCGTGATGCGCCCGACCCGCAGACCGACACACTTGAGCGTCGGCAGTTCGCAGAGCGCGCAGTGCGAGCCCTCCGGGAGGTCCGGCGGCAGAGCGAGAGCAGTGTGGCCGGACTGATCGCACCTTGGGGTGCAGGAAAGTCAACTGCGCTCTCCATGATTGTCGAAGGGCTCAAGGAGCACGACCCCGATCCATGGATCGTCGTTGACCTCAACCCGTGGCTCTACAGCGATGTAGATTCGCTTCAGCTTGGGTTCTTTGTCGCTCTCCGTGAAGCCCTTCCATCAGGGAACAAGTGGAAGCGCAGCAGAGAGCACGTAGGAAACTTCTTCACAGCCATTTCTCCGGCAGGGAAAGTCAACGGATTGGTAGGGGTGGATGCGAGTTCCGCTCTAGAGGCCCTTGGCAAAAAGATTGCTGGCGATACGAGCGCAAACGCACTCAAGGAAAAAGCCGAGGAAGCACTCAAGGGGCTGGAAAAACCGATCCTATTCGTAATGGACGACTTGGATAGGTTGACTCCCGATGAGCTTCTCATGGTTTTCAAACTGGTACGACTCGTCGGTCGCCTCCCAAACGTCTACTACCTACTCGCATATGACGAGAAGACTCTTTTGGATCTTGTCCAACAGACCAATATTGCATCTGGCAACAGAACGCGCGCCCGCGACTATATGGAAAAGATCATCCAGGTGCGACTTGATGTGCCGGCAATGCGCCCCGAGCAGAAAGCAGAACTAATTAATTCCGCCATGGCGGAAGTCATGGGCAGATATGAGATCGAGGCCAGCGAAGAGGACAACGAACTATTCAGCAGAGCTTACAGGGGCTACATGAGCAACACCCTCACGACCCCTCGGGCAATCAATCGCTACTTCGCACAAATTGACGCCTTGTACGAGACGCTAAACAAGGAGGTTAACTTTATCGATTTTTCCTTGATTACATTCATCAGGACCTTCGAACCAGAGGTTTACAAGAATCTGACCGGTCCTTGGCGTGCGGAAATCATGGGCGAGCTTCAAGCGTATATCAAAATCCGAAAAGAGGGTGCCGCAGAAAGGGAAGCGCGATGGCATGAATTGCTGCTGAGTGCACATGTTAACCCGTCCGATCTCTCGGGCCTGTACGAGCTATTGACCTCCCTGTTCCCTAACCTGAGGCCAGAACTCTCTTCTTCCCAGGTACGCGAAGTCACCGCACAGCGCCGCGGTATCGGTGACCGAGATTACTTCGAGCGCTACTTCGCTTTCGGCGTTCCCGGTGGTGACATCCCCGACACTGCGCTGGAGAACCTGATCCAAGGCATGAATGAATCGCCCGACGCAGAAGGAATTAGAGCCATCCTTGTGGCCCTCAAATCCAACACCGCCAGGGCTTGCCGTAAACTACGCCGTTGCCTTCCTGGCAATCGAGAGGCTGCTGCTCAGCTGTTGCCTCACCTTGCAGATATTTATGCGAGCACGCTCCATGAATTCTTCTCAGTTGACGGCAGCCCGATGATCAATTTGGAGCAGACGGCCCAACTAGCACTGTCCGAAATCGCCGTCGAGAAAGTCGAAGACACAATCAACGCAATGAACGCTTTTCCCTTCGGCGCAATACTTGCTTCCAACGCTGTTCAACGACTCAAGGAAGAGCCAAGCTCTAACTTCGATACGCTTCTCCTCTACACATCACGCGTACTGGAAGAGCGCGTTGGAAAGTTGCTCACGCGCGATCTTGCGACTGTATCCACTCACGACTTCAGGCATGTCTTCCACTGGCGAGCCATTGCAGGGAAAGGCGTCACTGATCCTAGACTAAAGAGCGCGCTTGTAGACGGCCCGTGGACCGCTCTTGACTTCGCCGCTCGCAATATCTCTGTGGCAACCAGCGGTCAAGTGGAAACTCTTGCAGACCTGAGCTTCGAAATCCTCGACGAAGTGATCGGCCTGGAATATTTCTATCGCGAATTGGCGGATGCTATCGATGCAACAGACGAACCAGTCCTGAGGCATCACTATAGCGATACGATCGACAATCGACGCTTGTTGGCGCTAAGCTTTCTGCGACATCGCCGTGATAGTGCCCCACATATGCCTGGCAACGACTAGTGAGCACGCGGGATTGATGCCCACCACTTGCTATCAGCGCGACCAGAGCGGAGATGAAAATAAAATGGGGCCTAAGACAACCAAGGTTTATGAAACGCTACGTGAGCGTCTCGCGACCGGCGAGTACGCCCCCGGGGACAAGCTCCCTTCGGAGCGCACGCTGGTCGAAGAGCTGGGCATCGGCCGGACAGCGCTTCGGCAAGTGCTCGCTCGTCTCGTCGCTGAGGGAGCGCTGGAGGTACGGGGGCGCAGTTCGTACCGGGTCCCGGGTGCGGTGAGCGTCGAACGGCCGGAGGGGCTGGAGCCGTGGCGCATCCATGGTGAGCGGGACCTGTACGACAACCGGTGGGTCAAGCTTCAGCTCTGGGACGTGCAGCCGCCTGGTATGGAGCCGTTCGAGCACCACGTGGTGAGGCTGCACCACGTGGCGGTGACCGCGGTCCTGGACGATCAGGACCGCGTGCTCATGATGTGGCGGTACCGATTCGTCCCCCAGCAGTTCGGCTGGGAGCTCCCCGGCGGCATCGTTGACGAGGGCGAGGACCCGGCGGACACAGCCCTACGCGAAGTAGTCGAGGAAACCGGCTGGCGGCCGAAGTCGCTGGAGCACGTGGTGACCTACCAGCCGATGGTGGGCATGGTGGACTCGCCCCACGAGATCTTCGTAGGTCACGGGGCCGAGAAGGTCGGCGAGCCCACTGATCTTGAGGAAGCCGGGCACATCGAGTGGGTTCCCCTCGCCGACGTTCCTGGGCTGATGGCTCGCGGTGAGCTGATGGGGTCGGGCACCCTCGTTGCCCTGTTGCACATCCTGGCGAGCCGGCGCGGGCCTGGGGTCACAACCGGGCGCTGAGAAGGTCGATGCGACGGCGCTGCCGCACCGAACCAGTGCGGCTCGCCAGTAGCCGCGCTTGACGCAGGTGGGTGTTCGCGTCGTCGTATTCCGCTCGGGTGAGGTGTGCGTGGGCCAGGTCCGCGTGCATCCCCGCCCGCGCCCGTACGAACGTCGGGTCAACCACTTCCAGAGCGGCGTACAGGTCGGTCACGGCGTCGTCGTCACCCAGCAGGCTGAGGACGTTGCCGCGCCATCGAGTGAGGTGGGCGCCGTTCAGGAAGATGCTCAGCATGTCGGGATCCCGGTCCTCTGGCCCTGAGGGGATCTGCCCCATGGCCGCGTCCAGAGCCTGCCTGGCCTCGTCCGGCAGGCCGGCGTGCGCGCACAGCTCTGCCTCAGCCGCGTGGAGCCACGCCCACAGCCGCGGTGAGCCACCGCGGCCTAGTACCCGCTGAGCGTCGCGGATCAGTTCCAACCCCAGCGCCGGCCGGCCCGCCTCGCACAGCACGTACGCCTGCTCCCCCATGGCGTGCGCGAGGTACATCGGCGCCTCTGCGTCGCGCGCCGCCCGCTTCGCCAACTCGTAGTGCCGCCAAGCACGCTCGACCGCGCCCGCGTCGATGGCCTGCCACGCCGCCAGTGTCGAGGCACCAGCCAGTGCCAGCGCCACCGGCCGGCGGGCGTTGGGGAGCACGGCGAAGTTCAGAGCGTCTTCGAGCGCGGACAGGTGGCCCGTCATCTGGTCGATCAGGTGGGCGGCGCCCAACTGTCGGTCCATCGTGCGGAGCAGCTCCGTTTGGTCGTTGAACGCCTTGACCATGGGCTCACTCACGCTGCTGGCCGAGTCGATCCGGCTGAGAAGATCGTCGTATCCGTCCGTGACCGGCATCGAGGTGATCGCCGGCGCGTCCCTCAGCTCAGCATCTGTGACGCCGAGAAGCTGACGCAGGATCGCCGCGTAGTGGTCTGAGATCTTGCGCTTGCCGTTCTCCCACTCGGACACGTACACCCGCAGACTCGCGGTGGATGCGACATCGGTGATGTGCCGCCGGGCGTACTGCTCGATCTCGCGAACCAGTCGCTCCTGCGACCAGCCGCGCGCCGTTCGCGCGCTTCGAAGTCCTGTGCTCACAGGCCACCGTCCGGCGATCGTTCCTGTCAACTGACCCTCCCAGCATGCCGCACGTCAGTGCAGGT
Source organism: Streptomyces sennicomposti (assembly GCF_019890635.1). Taxonomy (GTDB): domain Bacteria; phylum Actinomycetota; class Actinomycetes; order Streptomycetales; family Streptomycetaceae; genus Streptomyces; species Streptomyces sennicomposti. The sequence goes on along the minus strand of NZ_JAIOAB010000040.1, from coordinate 37,569 downwards.
CAACAGGGGTTAACCAGACGGGAGTTAAGTCCTGTTGGCTACCACTCCCCCGCCTCGAACGGTCTCCTGGAGATGCACAGCGGAGGGCGATCGTCACTCGAATTGGCGAGACACCTTGACTCTGGTGCGCACCAGATGCAATCTACTGGTGCGCACCAGTTACAGCCTCACGGCCGGTCGCTGGTGCGCACCGAGCGAGCCTCAACGGCGCGGTCGGTACAGGGCGGAGGACGCTGCAAGACCGCCCGGCAAGGCCAGGGGACAGGGCTTCGACCCGACTGGCGAGGTGGCCCGGTGACCGCGAGCAACGGCCGGAGGGTGGGGCTTTAGGCCCCCTTGCAGTGTGTTTTCCCCCTTCCGCCGAGCGACAGGAGATCTCCGATGCTTCAGCGAATGCTTTGGGCGCCGCCGTGATGGACCGGCCGGCGGCGCCTGCGAGGTAGTTCGGTCCGTTCCTGAACCGCAGCGCTGACGCTGCGGCCGGCTGCCTCTCCCGTCCGTCCGGATCGCGCACTGCGCGGGGCCGTACGGGCGGGAGCGCGGGGAGCCGGATGTTCCGACTCCAACGGCGAGCGGCCCCCGGGTGGCACCCCGGGGACCGCGTTCGGGCCGTTCCCCTGCGAGAGGAACCACGACCCATGAACGACATCGTCACTGTTCAGGACGCTGTTACGGCGTTCGCGGACTGGATCGAGCCGACGGCTGCGGAGCTGGACGCGGTCGAGGCGGAGATGCCCGTCATCCTCGCGGACGTCGAACTGCTCGACGCGCACATCGTCACTCTCGACCGCACCCCGACCGAGCTGGACGCCCGCCGCATCCGCCGCGCCCGCCGCCGGGCGCTGGCCGCCCGCGTCGCGCTGCTCAACCGCGCGGCCGGCATGAGCGTGCCGGGCGGTGCGGCGTGAGTGGACAGGAGACGCCGCGCAAGTTCACCGCGCAGATGTCCGTACGCGCCGGGCGCTGGCGTCTGTACGTGGTCCTGCTGAACACGACCGAGCGGTGGCCCGAGCACTGCTTCAGTCGTCCGCTGCCGGTGCCGACGTTCACGGAGCGCGCGGACGCGCTCAAGGTGCTCGGGTTCGAGCCGGCGCCGGGTGCCGAGTGGGCCTGGACCGAGGACACCGAGCGGCCGGATGACCCGGCGTCGGCGGTTGTGCTGATCGCCGCGACGCGGGTGCGTTCATGGACAGGGGCGGGCCAGTGAACGCCGCTCATGTCCGTTCAGCGGAGCGCGCTTTGTCGGCCGGTACGTGGCTGATCGTGGGCGGCGCAATGCTGTATTCGATCCTCACGGTCACCCCGCTCGCTGCGGCGCACACGCCGGACGAGTGGGACTGGACCGCGCCGATTCTGCCCCTCGTGGTCGATGCCGCGGTCGTCATCGTCGTCCGTCTGGACGCCGTCCTGGCCCGGCTCGGAGGGCACGGTGGCCGCTGGCCCGTCGCCCTGCGATGGATGACCGGCGCGATGACCCTCGCGCTCAACATCGCCGACTCCGCGCTGAAGAAGGACCTGGTCGGCGTGGCCGTGCACGCGGTGGCACCGCTGCTGCTGATCGTCACCGCAGAGACTGGGTTGGCCTACCGCCGCGCCATCGCTGCCGCCGTCACGGCACTGGAGGAGCGGCAGCGCGCCGAGCGCGAGCGGGCCGAGGAGGCTCGTCGCGAGCGAGAGGAGGCCGCCCGCCGGCAGGCCCGCGAGGAGCGCGAGCACGCCGCGGCCCTGACGCGTGAACAGCGTGAGCACGAAACCCGGCTCGCCCGCGAGCAGGCAGAGCGGGAAGAGCGGCGCCGGCGCGAGGAACGCGAGCAGCAGGCCGCCCGCGAGCAGGCGGAGCGGGAGGAGCGTGAACGCCGTGAACGCGAGCGTGAACAGCGTGAGCGAGAGCGCGAGCGGGCCGAGCGGGAAGCCGCCGAACGCCGCGAGCGAGAGCGCCGCGAGCACGAGGAACGTGAACGCCGTGAGCGCCAAGCTCGTCAGGAGCGGGCCGAGCGTGAACGGACCGCGCTGCTGGAGCGTGGGCCGGCTGCGGGCAAGCTTCCGGAGGACGAGGCGCGGGCGATCGTGGCCGCCGCGTTCGGCGCCGGGCTGCCGGTACGGGCCGCGGCCGAGTTGTGCGGCTGGTCGGTGGGGTGGGTGTCTGCCCGTTACGCCGAGCACCGCGACCCGGCGGCGCGCAGTGCTGAGCTGGCCATCGCGAGCGGCTGATGGGCGCCATCCCGGTCTACCGGTGGCGGCTCGCCCCGGACGGGTTGGCCACCCGTCGCCAGCTGCGCGCGGCCGGTTTGCGGCCCGGCGGTCAGGACGTGGCCGCTCAACTGGAGCGCCCGCGCCGGCGGCGCGGTCCGCTGATCGCCTACCTCTACCGCATCGAGCAGGCCAAGCCCGTACGGCCGATGACGCCCGCGAGGTGGGCGGCGCTCGCCAAGGCGAATGCCGCCCGCCGTACCTGCCCGCAGTGTGAGCAGGACGCCGGATACGTCATCCCGCCGTCGCTCGGCACGTGCGTGAGCTGCGCTTATCCCGGCGGCCGAGTCGCCGCCTGACGCGCGCCGCACCCCTCCCCTTCTGCTCCGACGAGGAGTTTTGCTGTGTCCAGTCGTATTCGTGCCCGCGGCGCGAAGACCGCCGCGAGCGTCCACACCGTCCACATCCCGCGGCAGCGTGGCCGCCGCGGTGCTCAGCCGTTCGTGGTCGTCGTGCCTGAGCGCCCGTCCTTGATCCGCGAAGCGCTGGGCGCGTTCGGCCGTGTGCTGTGGCGGTTCCGCGGCGCGCTCGCCCCGACCACGCTCGCCGTGCTGGCCTGGCCCCTGACCGCCATCCTGCACGCGGTCGCCTGGTGGTCCGGGCTGCTGCTCGCCCCGCTCGCGGTCCTGCCGCTGCTGTGGCTGCTGGTCATGCAGCGCCGTCGCCCCGCCCGCGCCGCCGTTCTGGCTTGGCGAGGCGGGCTCGCCTCTCTGGCCGCCGTCGCCGGCGCGTGGGTGGCGCTGGCCGCCGGGTTCGGGCCGCTCGCCGGACCGCTGGCGCTGTTCTGGCTGCTCACGTGGCTCACCGCGCAGACCGCCTGGCTCATCGTCCGCCGCACGCACTGACCCGAGGAGACAGGTCTTATGGCAAACAACGCTTCCGCCAACCGCCAGGCCCGTCAGGGTCGGCAGGCGAGCCGCCCGCAGACCAATGCGAACAGCAACAAGAGCGACAAGTTCGCGAGCGCCGGCGCCGCCGCGGGCGGCTTCATCGGCGGGCTGGGCAGTTCCTTCGCCCCGCCCATCAACATCAACGTCAACCGCACCGTCAACAACCACGGCAGCGGCTCGGGCGGCACCGGTCGTCCGCACGCCGAAGCGCTGCTTCCCGCCCCGGAGTTCACCTCCCCGGCACAGGTGCGCAACTACTGCAACAGCCTGCGCGCCGCCGCGGTGACGCTGTCCATCGAGGTGGCGATGGGCTCCGAGATCCTCAAGGGCGTGCTGGCCGCGGTGCCGGACCCGCAGGGCCGCGCGTTCGGCTCCCGCCTGCGGGCGCAGAAGGTGGCGCGCAAGATGCAGCGCTCCGCGGACGCGCTGCGGGACGCGGCGAAGAACGCCGCCGCCTGCTACGCGGTCTTCCAGCAGGAGTACGAGGAGGAGATCAACCGCGTGCGCCACCGTGCCCGTCGGCCGCAGGTCCCGCAGATCAACTGGGCTCAGCAGTAAGGGGGCTGGCAGATGGTTGAGCGTACGCAACAGCAGCAGCTCGCCGAGCTGCTGGAGATGCAACGCCAGGGCGGCTCGGACGCGGGTGGGGTGGGCAAGTACCTGCTGCACCGGGCCAAGCCCCACCTGCCCCCGTGGCTCGGCTGGGCCGGTACCGGTCTGGCCGGCGCGGTGGGGCATTGGCGGTGGGCCGACAGCGCCGCCGCCGGCGTCGGACTCACCCTCGCTTCGGTCGCGCTGAGCGGGGCGGCCTGGTGGGCCGGCAAGGGCACGAGTCAGCAGCGGCGCCTGCACTCGGCCATCACGGTGGCCGCCGGCTCCGCTTGGGTCACCGCCGCTTGCCTGGCCGGGCCGACCGCAGGTCCGATCGATGACCTGTACCTGATGGCCGGTCCGGCTCTCGCCCTGTCGTGGAACGTCCGCATGGTCCTGCGCCACAGCCCTGACACGGTCGCCGGCGAGAGCGGGGACAAGGGGCTGCTGGAGAAGGTGGGGCTGGCACGGGCGCAGATCGGCGCAGCCAGGGTGGAGCCGAACCGGGTCACCGCGCCGGTCGCGCTGGAGGCGGGCGAGCAGACCAACGACGACGTGACCAAGGCCCTGGCCCGGATCGCATCCGCGTTGGACCTGCCGACCTCCGCCGTCCGCTACACCCCCAACCCTGCCTCCGCCCGCCGTGGCGAGCTGGTCATCGTCCCCGAAGACATGCTCGCCGAAGTCGTGGAGTGGGAAGGGCCGTCGAACCTGGGCGGCTCCATCGCCGAGCCGCTGAACGTGGGCCGCTACGACGACGGCGCCCCGCTCGAACTCTGGCTCCCGGGTGACCCGGAGGCGGGCCGCAACTCCACCCACCTGCTCATCGCGGGCGGCACCGGCTCCGGCAAGGGCGACGCTGCCCTGAACCTGTTGACGGAGATTCTGTCTCGCCGGGACGTGCTCGTGTGGTTCTCCGACCCGAAAGCGTTCCAGGACTTCGCCCCGCTGCGGCCCGGCATGGACTGGTCTGCCGAAGGCGGTACCCAGACCGAGGTCCTGGTGGCCGCGGTCGAGGCCGCCATTCCCGCGCGCACGCGCTGGCTGGGTGCCCACGGCTACCGGCAGTGGGCCCCTGCCGCCGCGCAGGTGCAGAGCGACCCGGAGCACACCTGCCGGCCCGACGGCCGGCCCTGCGGCTGCCCCGGCATGCCGTTCCTGGTCGCATGGTTCGAGGAAGCCGCCAACACCTTGCGAGCGCTGGGAGACGACGCCTTCACCGGGATTGCTCAGGAAGCCCGCTCTGCCGGTATCTCCCTGATCGTCTCCCTTCAGCGGCCGTCCTACGACCAGATGTCCACCAGCACCCGCGCCTCTTTGCCCTCCGTGGTGGCGCTGGGCTGCGACGCCCGCGACGAGGGGTTCGCGCTGCCGGACGAGGTACTAGCCGCCGGCGCCCACCCGGGCGCGTGGGGCAACCGCAGGCCCGGCTACTGCTACGTCGTCTCCCCCGGCATCCCCGAGGAGCGCTACCCCTCCCCCGGCCGCACCCGCCGCTTCACGCACCGCGCCGTGCCGGTCATGGAACTGCTCGCCACCTGGGCGCAGCGCAACGGCGCCACCGCCGACCCTGTCACCGCCGGCGCCGCCACCGGCGTGGCCGGCACTGCCTACACCGGCCACACGGCCAACGCCGACCAGCAACCGGCCGCGCTCCGGGCCGTCGAGGAGGACGACATGGACCACGGCGGGCTGCTGGTGGACCCGGAAGACCAGCACATCGACCCCGAAGCGGACCTTCCCGAGGACGAGCCGGGCGACGACGCCCCGCTGTTCGCTCCGGAGCCGGGCCGCAAACCCTCCCCCGAGGAGGCCCGCCGGCTGTTCGCCCGCGCGCTGGAGGACTTCGAGCAGCAGGGGCAGATGATCGTCGGTCCGAAGGACTTCATGGACTGGTGCGAGCGGCACAACCTCTCCCGCCCGTGGGTGTCCGAGCGGCTGAAGGAAGCCGCCATGGACGGCCGCCTGGAGCCGACCAACACCACCGGCCGGTGGCGCATCGTCCCTGCCCTGACGGCCGCCTGACACCTGACACCGTCACGCCCGCCTGACAGCCAAACCCCTAGGCAAACCCGCTGTCAGAAACGCGTGACGCCCCCTCCGTGACACCCCCTGACACCTGGCGCCTGCCGGCCCGCGCCCTTGCGCGCCGCGGACCGGCAGGCGCTCCCGAAGGGAGCACCATGCACCGCTCCGAGCGACCCGCCGCAGTCGAGATCCACCACCCCCAGACCATCGCCCCCACCGTCCACCCCGCGCACGTTGTGCCCGTCCAGCCGGGCGCCGTGCCAGCGGTGGCGAGCGTCGTCCTGCCGGACGGGCGGGTCGTCACCGGCTACGCCGTCCACCCCGCACAGCCCGAACCCGTCGCGGTCAAGCCGGCCGTCTCCCGCACGGCCGTGAACATCGCCCTCGGCGGCATCGGCTTCGGCGCGGTCTGCGGCGGGCTGTTCCTCCTGACCGCCTTCATCGCCGCGCTCACCGCGTTCATCACCCAGCTCATCATCCTGGCCGCCGTCATCTTCGGCGGCTGGATCGCCGTGCAGGTCTTCGGCCACCGCTCCCGCAGCGGAGCCGGGACCACGGTGAACATCCGTAAGGCCGTGATTAAGCGCAACCAATTTCACGGCTGATACAACTTGGCGCCCCGGCGGGCGGCGCCTACCGCCGGGGCGCCGATCATTAGTCCCCCGCCGCACCGGTCTTGCGGACGATCAGCACCGAGATGGCGCGGGCATGGTTAGCCATCGCGCGCAGGTGGTCAGTGATGGTCTCCGCCGGCTGCTTCGCCGACGTGCCGCACGGCGCCACAGGGTCGGACGCGAGAGCGATGAGCGAGAAGCACCCCACCGTGACGGGCACGGTCTGGGCAATCAGGTCAAACATGGGTTCCCCCCTTGAGTGGCGTGAATAGTGATGTGCCGGGCGCCTCGGCACACATTCAGGATCACCATCGGGAAACCAAGATCGCAAACAGCCTTTTTCGCAATCGCGGAGAGTTTTCCAGGGGGTTGAGGGTGGTTACGGTCGTAGACCGTAACCACCCTCAACCCCCTGGATCTCCGCGACGCACCGGAAAGCGCCATAACGGTTATGTAACAGCTAACTGGCCGTCAAGTTGCCGCAGTTCAGAGCGGTTTAACGTCCAGCGGATTTTTCGACGTCCCTCTTGGCATACGCCAAGGGCGGCCCCCCATTCCGCCAAGAACCGGGGCCGCCCTCGTCCACTTGCCCTCAACAGACCTGTGGAGGTCTCCAGCATGACCCAACCCACCCCGATCCGGCGAGTGCCCGGCCGCAGGCCGAGCCTGCTAGACCTGTACTGCTGCCAGGGCGGCGCCGCCAAGGGCTATGCGGATGCCGGGTTCGACGTGACCGGCGTCGACAAGGACCCCCAGCCTCGCTACCCGTACCGGTTCGTCCAGGCCGACGCCATCGCCTACGCCCTGGAGCACGGTGCGGAGTTCGACTTCATCCACGCCTCCCCGCCGTGCCAGCACGACACCGACTGCCAGCGCATCCAGGGCCGCGAGCACCCGGACCTGATCGCCCCCACCCGCGCCGCCCTGGAAGCCGCCGGGCGGCCGTGGGTGATGGAGAACGTGGGCGGCGCGCGGCCCAAGCTGCACTCTCCGGTGATGCTGTGCGGGCAGATGTTCGGTCTGGCCAACTACCGGCACCGGTTCTTCGAGTCCGGCGGCGGCTTCACCCTCACCCAGCCCGATCACCCCGCGCACACGGTGCCGCAGGCCAAGATGGGCCGCCCCATCCCGCCCGGCCACTTCGGCCAGTTCGTCGGCAACTTCTCCGGCGTCCCCCTCGCCCGCAAGGTGCTGGGGGTCCCGTGGATGAACCGCGACGGCATCCGCGAGTGCATCCCGCCCGCCTACACCGAGCACATCGGCCGCGCCGCCCTCGCCCACCTCGCCACCGCGCTGGGGGTGGCCGCATGAGCGGGCACCTGATGCACGCCGCGTTGGAGGCTGCCGCACGCGCCTGGCACGTCTTCCCGCTGCGCCCCGGCACCAAGCGGCCCGCCCTTCACGGGGAGACCTCCTGCCCCCACACCGGGCCGTGCGCGAGCGGCCACCTGAAGTGGGAGCAGCGGGCTACCACCGACCCGGACCGCATCCGCGCCGCCTGGTCGCGTGCCCCGTACAACGTCGGTATCGCCACCGGCCCCTCCGGGCTGGTGGTCATCGACCTGGACACGCCAGAGCACAAGGGCTATTCGGACGCACCTGACGGCGCGACGACCTTTATGGCGCTCTGCGAGCGCGCCGGACACGCCGTCCCCGACACCTACCGCACTCGGACCGCCAGCAGCGGAATGCACCTGTACTTCACCGTCCCGGACGGAGCGCGGTTGACCAACACTGCGGGCACCGTTGCGGACTCGGTGGACACCCGCGCGTGGGGCGGCTACGTCGTCGCTGCCGGCAGCGTGCTCTCCGCCGGCACTTACGAGGCCCTGAACAGCGCCGCGGCCATCGTTCTGCCCACCTGGCTGCACGCCGTTCTCCAACCTGCCCCCACCACTCCCTCGGGACCGCTCAGGCTTCCCGCGGTGGACGGGAGCCGCGCGGCCTTGGCTGCACTTGAGGCGGAGTGCGCGGTGGTCGCCGCCGCTCCGGACGGGCTCCGCAACGTCACGCTGAACCGGTGCGCGTTCAAAGTGGGACGGTTCGTCGCATGGGGCGACCTCCCCCGGCAGGTGGTAGAGGACGCCTTCCAAGGGACGGGAGAGGCCCGGGGGCTGACCGCTGCCGAGTGCCGCGCCACGATCCGCAGCGCCCTGGACAGCTCCCTGCGCAAAGCCCGTCCCCGGGAGGCGGCATGAGCCCCCGTCCAACCTCCCCCTTGGAAGGCCAGTCCTTCACCCCCGCCGGCCCCCATGCCGCCGAACCCGCCGTATCCGCGGTGGGCATGGGCGAGCCGAAAGGCGCCGCCCGTCAGGGCGTCCCTTCTGCTGTTCGTCCTGACTCGCGCCGGGGAGACGACCGGTACCCGGTGGCATGGCTGCACATCAGCGCGCCCAAAGGCGCCGTACCCACCGCGACCTCGCGGTGTCTGTGCGGGCGGGACCGTAGCGCCATCGGCCACCGCCGCGTCCTGGACCTGATCGCAGCCCACACCGCCCACCGCGACACCTGCCCGCTCCGCATCACCCCGGAAGGGAGGGCCGCCGCATGACCGACACCATCGACGGGGCCAGGCTGCTCGATGAGGTGGAAGCCTTCCACCGGCGCTTCAACGTCTTCCCGCACGAGGCCGCCTACGTCGCCGTCACGCTGTGGGACGCGCACGCCCACCTGCTCGACTGCTTCGACTCCACCCCGCGGCTCGCTTTCCTGTCCCCGGAACCGGGGTCGGGGAAGTCGCGGGCGCTGGAGATCGTGGAAACCCTCGTGCCGCAGCCGATGACTGCGGTCAACGCGTCCGCCGCCGCCCTGTTCCGGTCCGTGTCTAACCCCAACGGCCGGCCGACGATCCTGTTCGATGAGATTGACACGGTCTTCGGGCCGAAGGCGGGGGACAACGAGGAACTGCGCGGCTTCCTGAACGCCGGCCATCGCCGAACCGGGGTCACCTACCGGTGCATCGGCGACGGCGGCAATCAGACCGTGCAGGCGTTCCCCTCGTACTGCGCGGTCGCGGTCGCCGGACTCGGCTCCCTCCCGGACACGATCATGACCCGCTCCGTCGTCATCCGCATGCGCCGCCGGGCAAGGAACGAGCGGGTGGAAGCCTTCCGCGCCCGCGTGCACGAGGCAGAGGGCCACAAGCTCCGTGACCGGCTCGCCCAATGGGCCGAGCGCGCCCGGGAGTCCGTCATGGGCGCCTGGCCCGAGATGCCCGACGGCGTCTCCGACCGGCCGGCGGACGTGTGGGAACCCCTGCTCGCCATCGCCGATGCGGTCGGCGGCCACTGGCCTGACCGAGCACGCGCCGCGTGCGTCAGTCTGGTGACCGCGTCCAAGGCCAACGACAAAGGCAGTCTCGGGATCAGGCTGCTCACCGACCTGCGTGACCACGTCATGGTCGGCATCGACCGGCTTCCCACCGTCGCGATCCTGGACCGGCTCAACGCCATGGACGACGCCCCCTGGGCCGACCTGCACGGCAAGTCGCTCGACAACCGGCGCCTGTCCCGGATGCTCGCCGAGTACATGACGGCGGACAACGAGCCCATCACCTCCCGCAACATCAAGACCGCCGGGAGCGTCCTGAAGGGCTACTACGCCGCCGATCTGCACGACGCCTGGGCGCGCTACTGCCCCCCTCCCCCCGAAAGTCCGCTACCTCCGCTACCCGGCACCGAAAAGACGGTCTGACCAGCACCGATGCGGTAGCGGAAACCGGCCCTTGGTGCCGCTACCGCGCCGCTACTCATCCGCTACCGCTACCCCTTCCCGCTACCCCGGACAGGCCCCTGACCTGCACGGTAGCGGCGGTAGCGGAAGTAGCGGCCCTCAGAGAGGCACCCCGAAGGACAGCCCCGGAGGAGTCACCGAATGAGCACCGCCGTCGCCCCCGTTGACCGCCTGCTCTACACCCCGGAGGAAGCCGCCGAAGCGCTCAGCTTCGGTCGCTCCACCGTCTACGAGCTGATGGCGGCCGGGGAGCTGAAGTTCATCAAGCGAGGACGGTCCCGCCGTATCCGGCGAAGCGACCTCGAAGAGTTCGTCAACGCGCTGGAACCGCAGTCCCACTGATCTGAACCCGCGCGGTGTGGCCCCGGACGGACTGTCCGGGGCCACACCGCGTCCGGAGGAGTGCATGAGCCCCCGCAAGGCCAACATGGAGTCGTCCATCTACCTCGGGTCTGACGGCTGGTGGCACGGCCGCGTCACGATGGGCGTCAAGAACGACGGTAGCCCCGACCGTCGCCACCGCCGGGCGAAGACCCAGACGGAAGTGCGCCGCAAGGTCCGTGAGCTGGAGGCGCTGCGCGACAAGGGCCGCGCCCCGAAAGCCGGACGTAAGCCCACCGTCGCGCAGTGGATGGAGACGTATCTGACCGAGATCGCGAGCCTGAAGCTCAAGCCGCGATCGCTGGACGACTACTGGTCGAAGACCCGCAACGACATCATCCCTGGCGTGGGACAGCACCGGCTCGACAAACTGGCCCCGGAGCACTTGGAGCGGATGTACCGCGCCATGCTGGACGAGGGACACGCCCCCTCGCACGTGCTGAAGGTCCACCGCATCCTGTCGCGGGCACTCAAGATCGCCCATCGTCGCCGGATCATCAGCGAGAACGTGGCAACGCTGGTCGACCCGCCCACCGTCGATGAGACCGAGGCCAACCCCTTCACCACCGAAGAGGCCAAGGCGTTCCTGGAGGCCGCGGCGAAGCGACCTACCTTCCTGCGGTGGTGCGTCGGCGTCGGCATGGGCTTCCGGCAGGGCGAGACGCTGGGCCTGCGGTGGACGTACGTCGATCTGGAGAACGAACTGTTCCACCCGCAGTGGCAGCTCCAGCGGCTCACGTGGCGCCACGGCTGCAAGGACCCGCACGCGTGCGGTGCCCGGCTCCACCGGTTCGAGCCGTGCCCGCCGGACTGCTCGACACACAAGGGCTACAAGCGCGGGTGTCCGAAGCCGTGCCCGAAGCGCTGCACTCGGCACGCGAGCACCTGCCCGGAACGCAAGGGAGGCGGGCTCGTCTTCACCCGGCCCAAGACCAGGAAGAGCCGGAACCCCGTGCCGATCCCGCCCCCGTTCATCCCCTACCTGGACGAGCACAAGGAACAGCAGGACGCCCTGCGTGCGGCGGCCGGCGACTCCTGGCAGGAGTGCGGTGCCGTCTTCACCCGGCCGGACGGACGCCCCATCGACCCGCGGGCCGACTGGGCGGAGTTCAAGGAGCTGCTGGCGGAAGCCGGGATCGATGACCGTCGTCTGTACGACGGGAGCCGTCACACCGCCGGCACGATCCTGAACGAGCTGGGGGTGGACATGCCGACCATCATGGAGATCCTGCGGCACACCCAGATCAGTCAGACCCGGCGGTACGTGAAGGGCCGCTCGCATCTGTCGAAGGACGCGATGCGCCGCATGGGTGACACCTTCATGCCCCGCCCGGAAGCCGCGTCTGAGACCAGAACTGAGACCGCCGACAGCCGCGCGGCCCGCGCACGGCGTCGTCGTCGGGTGCGCTGAACGCCGAAAGACCAGCTAGGAGCGTTCCTAGCTGGTCTTCGCAGTGGAGCCGCTTTCGGGATTCGAACCCGAGACCTACGCATTACGAGTGCGTTGCTCTGGCCATCTGAGCTAAAGCGGCGTGCTGTCCGCACCATGGTGCGATCGGCAACGTCGGTAAGTCTACACAGTTTCCGGGGGTGCTTCGTACCCGCCCCGGAGTGGGGGCTCCGGGGCGGGTGGCGGGGCTACGAGCAGCGTTTTCCGGTCGGCGGCGGGGTGCCGTTCAGGAGGTAGGCGTCGATCGCGGAGTCGATGCAGCGGCTGCCGCGGCCGTAGGCGGTGTGGCCGTCGCCGTTGTAGGTGAGCAGGCGGCCGGAGGAGAGCTGGTGGGCCAGGGCCTGCGCCCAGCGGTACGGGGTCGCCGGGTCGCGGGTGGTGCCGACGACCAGGATGGGGGCCGCGCCCTTGGCCTCGATGCGGTGCGGCTCGCCGGTGGCCCTGACCGGCCAGTACCCGCAGTTCAGAGCCGACCAGGCCAGGCCCTCGCCGAAGACCGGGGACGCCTTGCGGAAGGCCGGCAGGGCCTTCTTCACCTCTCCGGGCGAGGAGAAGGCCGCGGGCAGGTCCAGGCAGTTCACGGCCGCGTTGGCGTACATCAGATTGCTGTAGCTGCCCTTGGAGTCGCGTTCGTAGTAGCTGTCGGACAGGGCCAGCAGGCCCGCCCCGTCGTTCTTCTTCATCGCCGCGTTCAGCGCGTCGCGCAGTTGCGGCCAGGCCGACTGGTCGTACATCGCCGCGATGACGCCCGTCGTGCCCAGCGCCTCCCCGAGGCGGCGTCCGCCCGGGTCGCCGGTCGGGACGGGGTGGGCGTCCAGCTTGTGGAAGAAGGCCGCCAGGTTCTCCCCGGCCTGCTGCGGTGTGGTGTTCCGGTCGCCGATCGGGCAGTCGCTCTGCCGTACGCAGTCCTTCGTGAACGACTGGAACGCCGCCTCGAAGCCGGACGCCTGGTCGATGTTGATCCGCCGCGCGGACAGGGTCGGGTCCATCGCGCCGTCCAGGACCAGGCGGCCCACGCGGTCCGGGTACAGCCCGGCGTACGTCGCGCCGAGGAACGTGCCGTACGACGCGCCGACGTAGTTCAGCCTGCGGTCGCCGAGGACGGCGCGCAGGATGTCCATGTCCCGCGCCGCCTCCACCGTGGACACGTGTCGCAGCAGCGTCGGCTCGTGGGCGCCGCAGCCCTCCGCGAACTTCTGGTACGCGCCGATGAGCGCGTCGGTCTCCTTGTGGTCGTCGGGCGTCACGTCCGTCTGCGTGTACGCGTCCATGGCCCGGTCGTCCAGGCATTCGACGGGTTCGCTGCGGGCGACCCCGCGCGGGTCCATCGCCACCATGTCGTAGCGGGCGCGGATCTCGGCCGGGTAGCCCAGGGCGGCGTACTGCTGGAGGTAGCCGATGGCCGAGCCGCCCGGTCCGCCCGGGTTCACCAGCAGCGAGCCCAGCCGCTTGCCCGGGCCGGTGGCCTTCTTGCGGGCCACCGCCAGGCGGACGTCGCCCGCGGACGGCTTGGCGTAGTCGAGCGGGGCCTTCATCGTGGCGCACTGGAAGCCGGGGACCCCGCAGTCCCGCCAGGACAGCTTCTGGTCGTAGTACGGCACCAGGGCGGCCGGCGTGGACCGCGGCAGCGCGGCCAGCACCGCCTCCGCCGCGGGGGTGGTCCGGTGCTGGGTGCTTCCGGAGGAGCAGGCCGAGACGAGCAGGACCGCCGCCGCCAGGAAGGAACCGCCCGTGCGGGCGGTCCGGAGGCGTCGGCTGCTGCGCGGAGGGCTGTCCGGACGGGGGGCGCGCCTGAAGTACATCCAGCGATCGTAACTCTCTGCGATCATTTCGCCGCGCTCCGCGCTCAGAGGGGCTCGTACGAGTGATGCCGTCAAGGGCGGCTGACGCACCTCGCCGGGGGCGGCTCTCCCGCGCCGGAGGCCCGCCGTCAGCCCGCTCTCAGCGCCATCGTCATCGCCTCCACCGCCAGCAGCGGCGCCACATTGCGGTCCAGCGCGTCGCGGCAGGCCGCGATCGCCTCTATCCGGCGCAGGGTGGACTCCGGGGAGCTGCCCCGGGCGATGCGCTCCAGGCTGTCCTCGACGTCCGCGTTGGCGATCGCCAGACGGGAACCGAGCTGGAGGGCGAGCACATCGCGGTAGAAGGCGGTGAGATCGGTCAGGGCGAGGTCGAGGCTGTCGCGCTGCGTGCGCGTGCGCCGGCGCTTCTGCTTGTCCTCCAGATCCTTCATCACGCCCGCCGTACCACGCGGCAGCCGGCCGCCCTGCGCCGCGCCCAGCGCCGCCTTCAGCTCCTCGGTCTCCTTGGCGTCCGTCTCCTCGGCCAGCGCCTTCGCGTCGTCCGCCGCCGCGTCCACCAGCTGCTGAGCGGCCTTGAGGCAGCCGCCGATGTCGTCGAGGCGAAGCGGGAGCTTCAGGACCGCCGCCCGGCGCTCGCGCGCGGCCGGGTCGGTGGCCAGGCGGCGGGCCCGGTCGACATGGCCCTGGGTGGCGCGGGCGGCGGCCACCGCGACCTCGGGCTCGACGCCCTCCCGGCGGACGAGCATGTCGGCCACGGCGTCCACGGAGGGGGTGCTCAGGTTCAGGTGGCGGCAGCGGGAGCGGATCGTGGGCAGGACGTCCTCGATGGAGGGCGCGCACAGCAGCCAGACGGTGCGCGGCGCCGGTTCCTCGACCGCCTTCAGGACGGCGTTGGCGGACTTCTCGTTCAGCCGCTCGGCGTCCTCCACGAGGATCACCTGCCAGCGGCCGTTCGCCGGGGAGGTGAACGACTTGCGGACGGTGTCCCGCATGTCCTCGGCGAGGATCTGCGTGCCCACGGCGGCGACCGTGCTGACGTCGGCGTGGGTGCCGACCAGGGCCGTGTGGCAGCCGTCGCAGAAGCCGCAGCCGGGGGCGCCGCCGAGGGCACGGTCGGGGCTCACGCACTGCAGCGCCGCGGCGAAGGCCCGCGCCGTCTGCGTGACGCCCGCGCCGGGCGGGCCGGTGAACAGCCACGCGTGCGTCATCTTGGACGCCTCCGGCGGCGGGGCGGCGGTGGCGGCCGCCGTGACCAGGGCGTCGGCATCCCGGGCAGCGGCGCTCAGCTGCTCGCTGACCTTCTCCTGCCCGACGAGGTCGTCCCACACGCTCATGGGTCACGCCGCCCTTCCGTCATGTTTCGTGGTGCGGCATCCATTGTGCGGGCGACCACTGACAACCATACGGGCGGAGGACCCTGAAGCCCCCGAGGCCCGGGGTCTCAGCAGCCCTGAAGCCCCCGAGGCCCGGAGGCCCGGAGGTCCGGAGGTCCGGAGGCCTCAGGAACCCTGCAGCGCCAGAGGTCCAGGGCCCGGCGCCCCTGACCGCCCTCAGCGTCGCCGTCCGCCCCTCCTGCGGCCGTCCCCTCCGTCCGCGCCGCTGTCGGCGCCCCAGCCGTCGTCGTGCTCCTCGTCGTCCCCGCGCGGTCCCAGCAGCTCGTCCGCGAGCGTCGGGAGGTCGTCCAGCGGGGTCTCCTCGGCCCAGTCCGGGCGGGGCCGGCGGCGCGCGGGGCGGTCCGCGCCGTCCGCGCCGACCTGCGGCAGCTCGCGGGTGCGGTCGTCCGAGCCGTCGGGGCGGGCCGCCGCAGGACGCTCGTCCCGGAAGTAGCCCGGCGGCACCCGGTCCGCGGGATCGTCGCCGCGCCCCGGCACCGGACCCTCGTCCCGCACCGGAGGCAGCACGGCCGTCTCGTCGGCCGCGCCGCCGACCGGAGGCAGCTCGTCCCGCACCGGAGGCAGGACGGCCGTCTCGTCCGCCGCACCCGTGACCGGGGGCAGCACCGTCGTCTCGTCCGCCGCGCCCGGCACGACCGGCGGCACCGCGGGCTGCGGCAGCTCGGTCGTGCTCTCGGCCTCGGACTCAAACTCGGACTCGGACGCCGACCCGGCCCCGGACGCGCCGGAGCCGTGCGCGGAGCCCTCCTCGGAGGCGCCCTCGCCCCGGGCGTCGCGCACCGGCGGCAGCACCGCCGTCTCGTCGGCCGGGCCGCCCGCTGCGTTCGTCGGCGTCACGACCGGCGTCGGCACGGTCACCGCGTCCGACGGCGGTGTGACGGCGGCGGGCGGAACCGGCTTGGCAGGACCCGCCTGCGCGGCGGCCGCGGCCTCCTCGGCGGCACGGCGGGCCTCCTCGGCGCGCAGCAGCGCCTCCTCGGCCTTGCGCTGCTTCTCCAGCCGCCGCGCCTCGGCCTCGGCGTGCAGCCGGGCCTCCTCCTCGGCCTGCCTGAGCCGCCGTTCCTCCTCCGCCTTGCGCCGGGCCTCGGCCTCCGCGCGGGCCTGCTCCTCCGCGAGCAGCCGGGCCCGCTCCTCCTCGGCGCGCCGGCGCGCGTCCTCGGCCCGCTGCCGGGCCTCCTCGGCCTGCCGTTCGGCCTCGCGGCGCTGCGCCTCCTCCAGCTCGCGCCGCTTGCGCTCCTCCTCCTCGGCGCGCAGCCGGGCGAGCTGTTCCTGGCGCTCCCGCTCCAGGCGCTCCTCCTCGGCCTTGCGCCGGGCCTCCTCCTCGGCCTTCCTGCGGGCCTCCTCCTCGGCCTTCTTCCGCGCCTCCTCCTGGGCCTTGATCTCGGCCTCGGACAGGGGCAGCACCTGGTCGAGCCGGTGCCGGACGACCGTGGTCACCGCCTCGGGCTCCTGGCCGGCGTCGACCACGAGGTAGCGGCCGGGGTCGGCGGCGGCCAGCGCGAGGAAACCGGCGCGCACGCGCGCGTGGAACTCGGCCGGCTCCGACTCCAGCCGGTCCGGCGCCTCGGTGAAACGTTCGCGGGCGGTCTCCGGGGAGACGTCCAGCAGGACCGTCAGATGCGGCACCAGGCCGTTCGTCGCCCAGCGCGAGATCCGCGCGATCTCGGTCGGGGACAGGTCGCGGCCCGCGCCCTGGTAGGCGACGGAGGAGTCGATGTAGCGGTCGGTGATCACCACGGCGCCGCGCTCCAGGGCGGGCCGTACGACCGTGTCGACGTGCTCGGCGCGGTCGGCGGCGTACAGCAGCGCCTCCGCGCGGTGGGACAGGCCCTGCGAGGAGACGTCCAGCAGGATGGACCGCAGCCGCTTGCCCACCGGGGTCGCGCCCGGCTCGCGGGTGAGGACGACCTCGTGGCCCTTGGCGCGGATCCAGTCGGCGAGCGCCTCGGCCTGGGTGGACTTGCCCGCGCCGTCCCCGCCCTCCAGGGCGATGAAGAAGCCCGAGGACGCGGGAGCGGTCGCCGGGTCGTCGCCGCGCAGGGCGTCGACCAGGTCCTGCCGCAGCGGTACGCCGGAGCGGTCGTCGACCTTGGCGAGGACCAGCGCGGCCACCGGCAGCAGCAGCGCGCCGACCAGCATCAGCGTGAAGGCGGCGCCGCCGTGCGCGAACACGAACCTGCCGTTCTCCAGCCGGTGCGGGCCGATCCCGGCGGCGATCACGGGGGCGAGCACGGCGCCGAGGGCGACGAGGACCCGCACCACCGCGTGCAGGTGTTCGGTCATCCGGGGCCGACGGTAGTCCTCGGCCTCCAGGTCGAGCAGGGTGTGCCCGGTGTTGGCGGCGACGCCCGCGCTCACGCCCGCCAGGGCGAGCAGCAGCAGCACGGTGGTGACGTCCGGGACGAGTCCGGCGGCGAGCAGGGCGATGCCGGTCAGCGCGATGGCCAGCGCCAGCAGCCGGCGCCGCGACAGCGTGACGAGCGCCTTGGGCGCCGTACGGATGCCGGCCGCGACGCCGCCCGTCACGGCGAGCACCGCCAGTCCGTAGAGCACCGGGCCGCCGCCCAGGTCGGCGGTGTGCAGCGCGCACACGGAGACCGCGGCGGCGATCGCCCCGGCGACGGCCGCGGAGGCGAGCACGAGCAGCGGCACGGCTCCGGTGCGGCCCTTGTCGACGCCGGCGCCGGTCTTCGGGCGGCGCAGCCCCTCCAGCGGCGAGCGCGCGCGCGGGGTGCGCGTCGCGGGCAGCTCCAGGTAGGTCAGCACGGCGAGGGAGGCGGCGAACAGGCCGGCCGCGACGTACGAGGCGAGGGCCGCCTGGTGCTGGTCGAACCAGGCGAGGCCGGTGCCCAGCAGGTTGTTGAACAGGGAGGCGACGAGCAGGAC
Organism: Streptomyces sennicomposti; assembly: GCF_019890635.1. Taxonomy (GTDB): domain Bacteria; phylum Actinomycetota; class Actinomycetes; order Streptomycetales; family Streptomycetaceae; genus Streptomyces; species Streptomyces sennicomposti. Next base: position 19,551 of record NZ_JAIOAB010000040.1, on the reverse strand, counting down.
GGCCGCGGCCAGCGGGATCGCCAGGAAGGTGGTGCGCAGCGACAGGCGGCGCAGCGCGTCGAGGTGGTCCGGCAGCGGGCGGACGGTGGCGCCCTCGGGCGGCGGGGCGGGCAGCAGCGCGGGGGCCGCGCTCTCCCGGCACACCGTCCACAGCCGCTCGGCGAGCCCGGTGACGAAGACCGTGACCAGCAGGAGGGTGAGCGCGTTGCCCGGGGTCCAGTCGATCCACAGCGGGGCGGCGATCAGCAGCAGGGCGCGCACGCCGTCCGCGCCGACCATGGTCCAGCGGCGGTCGAGCGGTCCCTCGGGCGCGGTGAGGGCGGTGAGCGGGCCGAGGAGGACCGCTCCGAAGAGCACCGTCGCCACTATGCGCGCGCCGAAGACCGTGGCCACGGCGAACGCGGCGCCCCGGTAGCCGCCGCCGAAGGAGCCCTCGGCGACCGCCGTCTGGAGGGTGAGGAGGACCAGCACCAGGAGCGCGAGGGTGTCCCCGACTCCGCCCACCAGCTGTGCGCTCCAGAGCCGCTTCAGCTGCGGCCGGCGCAACAGCGCGCGGACGGCGCGTTCGCGGGAGTCCGCCACCAGCGCGTCGTCCGGGGCGGAGGTGGTGGTGTGGGCCGTTGGCTGCTCGGCTCGCGTCATGCGTTCAGCCTATCGGGACGCACCGACAACACGTGGTGACCGTCCGAACGTGTGCACGCCCCGACACCAAAGTGATGCCGGGGCGTTCGTTCCGCGAACGAGTCGTGAAGAAACGGACCGGGCCGTCGCACCCGGCGTGTCTCCACGCGGCGCGTGCGCGGCCCGTCCCGGATCAGTCCTCCGCGGTGGTCGAGGACGTCGAGGAGGACGTCGCCTTCTTCGCGGCCGTCGCCTTGGCGGCGGTCGACTTCGCGACCGTCTTCTTCGCGGTCGTCGTCTTCTTGGCGGCGGTCTTCTTCGCGGCGGTGGCCGTGGTCTTCTTCGCCGCCGTCTTCTTGGCGGGCGCCTTCTTCGCGGTCTTCTTGGCCGGTCCCTTGGCGCGCTTCTCCGCCAGCAGCTCGAACCCGCGTTCGGGCGTGATCGTCTCGACGCTGTCGCCGGAGCGCAGGGTCGCGTTGGTCTCGCCGTCGGTGACGTACGGGCCGAAGCGGCCGTCCTTGACCACGACCGGCTTTCCGCTGACCGGGTCCTCGCCCAGCTCCTTCAGCGGCGGCTTGGCCGCGGCCCGGCCCCGCTGCTTGGGCTGCGCGTAGATCGCCAGCGCCTCTTCCAGCGTGATCGTGAAGAGCTGGTCCTCGGACTGCAGGGACCGCGAGTCCGTGCCCTTCTTCAGGTACGGGCCGTAGCGGCCGTTCTGCGCGGTGATCTCCTGGCCCTCGGCGTCGGTGCCCACCACGCGCGGCAGCGACATCAGCTTCAGCGCGTCGTCCAGGGTCACCGTGTCCAGGGACATCGACTTGAACAGGGACGCCGTGCGCGGCTTGACCGCGTTCTTGCCCGTCTTCGGGGTGCCCTCGGGGAGGACCTCCGTGACGTACGGCCCGTAGCGGCCGGCCTTGGCGACGATCGTGTGCCCGGTGGCCGGGTCGGTGCCCAGTTCGAAGTCGCCGCTCGGCTTGGCGAGCAGTTCCTCGGCCAGCTCCACGCTCAGCTCGTCGGGCGCCAGGTCGTCCGGGATGTCGGCGCGCTGGTGCTCCTCGGTGTCCTTCTCGCCGCGCTCGATGTACGGCCCGTAGCGGCCGACCCGCAGCACGATGCCGTTGCCGACCGGGAACGAGGACACCTCGCGGGCGTCGATCGCGCCGAGGTCGGTGACCAGTTCCTTGAGGCCGCCGAGGTGGTCCCCGTCGCCGTTGCCGGCGTCGGCCGCGCCGCCCTCACCGGTGCCTTCGCCGAAGTAGAAGCGCTTCAGCCACGGCACGGCACGGGCCTCGCCGCGCGCGATGCGGTCGAGGTCGTCCTCCATCCGGGCGGTGAAGTCGTAGTCGACGAGCCGGCCGAAGTGCTTCTCCAGGAGGTTCACCACGGCGAAGGACAGGAAGGACGGCACCAGAGCCGTGCCCTTCTTGAACACATAGCCGCGGTCGAGGATCGTGCCGATGATCGACGCGTACGTCGACGGGCGGCCGATCTCCCGCTCCTCCAGCTCCTTGACCAGGCTGGCCTCGGTGTAGCGGGCCGGGGGCTTGGTGGCGTGCCCGTCGACCGTGATCTCCTCGGCGCCGAGCGCGTCGCCCTCGGCGACCTGCGGCAGCCGGCGCTCGCGGTCGTCCAGCTCGGCGTTCGGGTCGTCGGCGCCCTCGACGTACGCCTTCAGGAAGCCGTGGAAGGTGATCGTCTTGCCGGACGCGCTGAACTCGACGTCCCGGCCGTCGGCGGCCCGGCCGCCGATCTTCACCGTGACGGAGTTACCGGTCGCGTCCTTCATCTGGGAGGCGACGGTCCGCTTCCAGATCAGCTCGTACAGCTTGAACTGGTCGCCGGTCAGACCGGTCTCGGCGGGGGTGCGGAAGCGGTCGCCGGAGGGGCGGATCGCCTCGTGCGCCTCCTGCGCGTTCTTCACCTTCCCGGCGTACGTCCGCGGCTGCGGCGGCAGGTAGTCGGCGCCGTACAGCTGCGTGACCTGGGCGCGGGCGGCGGAGATCGCCGTGTCGCTCAGGGTGGTGGAGTCCGTACGCATGTACGTGATGTAGCCGTTCTCGTACAGCTTCTGCGCGACCTGCATGGTGGCCTTGGCGCCGAAGCCGAGCTTGCGGCTGGCCTCCTGCTGCAGCGTCGTCGTACGGAACGGGGCGTACGGCGAGCGGCGGTACGGCTTGGACTCGACGGACCGGACGGAGAAGGCGGTGTTCTCCAGGGCGGCGGCGAGCGCTCGGGCGTTCGCCTCGTCGAGGTGGAGGGTGTTCGCGGTCTTCAGCTGCCCCAGCGAGTCGAAGTCGCGGCCCTGCGCCACGCGCCTGCCGTCGACCGACTGGAGGCGGGCGACCAGCGACGACGGGTCCGAGGGGTCGCCGGCGCGGCCGGTCGAGAAGGTGCCCGTCAGGTCCCAGTACTCGGCGGAGCGGAAGGCGATGCGCTCGCGCTCCCGTTCGACCACGAGCCGAGTCGCGACGGACTGCACCCGGCCCGCCGACAGCCGCGGCATGACCTTCTTCCACAGCACCGGCGAGACCTCGTAGCCGTACAGGCGGTCGAGGATGCGGCGGGTCTCCTGGGCGTCGACCAGCTTCTGGTTGAGCTGGCGCGGGTTGGCCACGGCCGCCCGGATCGCGTCCTTGGTGATCTCGTGGAACACCATGCGCTTGACCGGGATCTTCGGCTTCAGCACTTCCTGGAGGTGCCAGGCGATGGCCTCGCCCTCGCGGTCCTCATCGGTGGCGAGGAAGAGCTCGTCGGAGTCCTTCAGGAGGTCCTTGAGCTTCTTGACCTGGGCCTTTTTGTCGGCGTTGACCACATAGATCGGCTGGAAGTCGTGTTCGACGTCCACACCGAGGCGGCGGACCTCGCCGGTGTACTTCTCGGGGACCTCCGCGGCGCCGTTCGGAAGGTCGCGGATGTGCCCGACGCTCGCTTCGACGACGTAGCCGGGGCCGAGATAGCCCTTGATCGTCTTCGCCTTGGCAGGCGACTCGACGATGACGAGTCGGCGGCCGCCCTGTGCGGTCTCGCTGGTCGGGGACAACTTCGCTCTTCTCTCCGGTCGACGCTGGGTCTCGCTGGGTCTCCCCAGGCCGTGGTGGCACCCGGGGTCGGGTCGTGCTGACGCTGCGGAGTGTGACGGTACATCCCGCCCTCGTGTCAAACGGGAAAAGCCCGCAACGGCCACTCGAACGGTAACCCGACTACCGCCCTTCCTGCCGCCCGGACCGCTGACCGGCCCGTTCGGGCCGATGCGGAACGTGCTGCGCCGGTTACGGACACTGGAGGGCTGCGACGGTTCTCACAGACGAGTGAAGCACCAGACGCCGACGGCCAGGGACGCCAGCGCGGCCAGCGTCGCGAGGGCCGCCGAGGCCGCCCGGCCGACGCCGGCCGCGACCGGTTCACGACGCGGCACCCGGCTCGCCACCCATGCCAGCAAAGCCGCTCCGAACAGGGCGAACACCGTCCCCGTGAAGATCGCCGGACCGCTCTCCATGTACGTCCCCTCCCCGTCCAGGCCCCCCTGGTCGGCGAGGCTGGCACCCACGGACGACGGCCCGGCCAATCCCCGGTGAACGCCGGGCGACCGGGCCTGCGCGGACACGCGGCCGGGTCTGCTCGTTCGCCGAGCGGAACCGGCCGCGCACGGAACGGCACATGACCGAAAAATGGTGGAAGTCGGGGACTGGGTGATCTTGGGGTGCCCTTGGGGCCGCCCGGTCCGCCCTGCGCCGGGCTCCCTGGCTCGGGGACCCCGGCCCTCGGCTTCTCGGCCCGCCGAGCGTCAGCTCCCCGGCCCGCCGGGTTTCAGTTCCCCGGCCCGCCGAGCCTCAGCTTCCCCGGCCGCCGGGTTTCAGTTCCCCGGTTCGAGGAAGCCCTGCTCGACCAGGAGGCGGATCTGCGCGGGGGTGCGGTCGCGCAGCAGCACCGGGTCCTCGCCCACCAGCTGGGCGATGGCGTCCAGGATGCGGCCGGCGCTCAGCGTGCCGTCGCAGACGCCGGCGAAGCCCGCGCCGACCGTGTCCACCGTGGTGGCGCGCCGCATCCCGCGGTGCTGGCGCAGCACCACGTGCTCCGGGTCCTCCGCGCCGGGCAGCCCGACCTGCTCCTGCACGATCTCCCGGGCCAGCCGGAAGTAGTCGTCGAGCAGCGCCGCGTCGTCGTGGTCGCGCAGATACGCGACGCGCTCGAAGTGCGCGCGCACGGTGTCGCCGAGCGGCTGCTCCACCGGGTGCGGCCACTCCTCGACGGTGATCACGGGCTCGGCGGAGTCCGTCCGGCGCAGGGTGATCCAGCCGAAGCCCACCGCCTTCACCTTGCGCGCCTCGAACTCGTCGAGCCAGGCGTCGTAGCGCGCCTGGTACTCGGCCGGGTCGTCGCGGTGGTCGCCGGCGTCCCGGAGCCACAGCTCGGCGTACTGCGTGACGTCCTGCACCTCGCGCTGCACGATCCACGCGTCGCACCCGCGGGGCACCCATGACCTGAGCCTGTCCTGCCAGTCCTCCCCTTCCACGTGCTGCCAGTTGGCGAGGAACTGCGCGAACCCGCCCTCGTTCAGCCGCTCCCCCGACTGCTGAACGATCGTGCGGCACAGATCGTCCCCGCCCATCCCGCCGTCCCGGTACGTCAGCCGGGCGCCGGGCGAGATCACGAAGGGCGGGTTGGACACGATCAGGTCGAACGTCTCGCCCTCGCGCAGCGGTTCGAACAGCGAGCCCTGGCGCAGATCGGCGGCGGGGGCGCCGGACAGCGCGAGCGTGAGGGCGGTGATGTGCAGCGCGCGCGGGTTGACGTCCGTGGCGGTCACGCGCGTGGCGTGCCGGCCGGCGTGCAGCGCCTGGATCCCGGAGCCGGTGCCGACATCGAGCGCGGAGCCGACGGGCCTGCGGACCGTGATCCCGGCCAGGGTCGTGGAGGCGCCGCCGACGCCGAGGACGACGCCCTCCTCGCGGCTGCCGATGCCGCCCGCGCCGCCGACCGCGCATCCGAGGTCGGAGACGATGAACCAGTCCTCGCCGTCGAGCCCGCCGTACGGCCGCACGTCCACGGTCGCGGCGAGTTCGCCCTGACCGGCGCGCACCAGCCAGCCGGTCTCCAGGCACTCCTCGACGGGCAGGACGTCCGCCACGCGCGCGTGCGAGACGGGCTGTTGCAGCAGGAACAGCCGGACGAGCAGCTCCAGCGGGGTGTCGCCGCGGGTGGCCCGGAGCGCGGGCACGGTCTCGCTGCGGGCCAGCGCCGCGTACGCGGGCGCGCCGAGCAGGTCGAGCAGTCCGTCGGCGGTGAAGGAGGCGGCGAGCAGGGCGTCGCGGAGCCGGGCAGCGACGTCCGGACGGTCGGCGGCGGGCAGGGCGGTCAGGCGGGAGTCACTCACGCCCCCATTGTGTCGGCTCGCGACGACATCGCACGCGCGCGTGCTGGGCGGGCGGCGCGGCCGTACAACGGGCGGGAGTCGCCCATTTGCCAGGCGGGCGTCGCGCGCGTGCCGGACGGGCGCCCCGCCCCGAAGCGACCCCGGGGCGCGATCCCGCCCGTGCACGCGCGCGTGCCGGACGGGCGGCGCCCGCTTGCCAGGCAGGCGTCGGCCACGCGCGCGTGTGATGCGTCGCGAGATGCTCCGTCCGGCGTCGGGTCAGCCGTTCGCCGGTGAAGCCGAGGCGGGGGCGGAGGCCGTGGCGGAGGCGGACTTGCAGCTCGGCTGCTTGGCCATCGCCTGGCCGACGTCGCCCTCCTCCAGGTTCTTCAGCGCGTCGCTGCCGCTCTTGGAGAGCTTGTCCAGCTGGGTGGCGATGTCCTTGAGACCGTCGGCGAACTTGGCCTGGTCCTTGGTGGTGAGCTTGTCCACCTGCTGCTTGAGGGCCGCGTAGGAGGCGCCGAGGTCGTTCAGCTCCTTGACCGCGTCCTGCTGCTTCTTCTGGCCGTTGTCCACGTCGGGCGCGCCGGCCTTGCTCACGGCGGCGCCGATCGCCTTGTAGGCGTCGGACATGTCCTGGAAGGCCTGCGCGTCGGTCTTCTGGACGTCGGCCGGGCTGCTGTTGTCCGAGGTCTCCTTCTGGATCGCGGCGTTGGCGGCCTCGATCTTCTTCGCCTGCGGCTGCACCCCGTCGCACACCTGCTTGGCCCAGGTGTCGAGCGCGTCGTTCTTCTTGTCGTCGGCGCCGCTGCTGCTGGAGCACCCCGACAGTGCCAGTACCAGTACCGCACCGCCGGACAGTGCGGCCGCGAGCTTCTTGTTCACCGGTTTGGTCCCTTCCATGGCTCTCGGCCCCGGAACATACACGCCATCCGGGCGACGACCGCGGCCCATGCGTCCCGTACGTACCGTCTTGCAGCCATTTGCACCAAGCGAGAGAAGGCTCACGGGTACGCGGTGACCCCGGCGGGCCGGTGCACGCAGCGGGCGGGCGACGCGTCGGGCCGGCGCACGCAACGGGCGGGCGACGCGTCGAACGCGCCGCCCGCCCGCAGGCCGGGCAGATCCCCGGCGACCGCTACGAGACCACCGCGGGGTCGGCCGGTTTGGCCACCCGTTCGGCGTTGTCGTCGTCCTCGTCGCCCACGGCGATCCCGCGCCGCTTGGAGATGTAGACCGAGCCGACGATCACGAGCAGCGCGAGGGCCGCGATCAGGACCCGTACGCCGATGCTCTTGTGGTCGCCGTAGGAGAACTTGATGACCGCGGGCGCGATGAGCAGCGACACCAGGTTCATGACCTTCAGCAGCGGGTTGATCGCAGGACCGGCGGTGTCCTTGAAGGGGTCGCCGACCGTGTCCCCGATGACCGTGGCGGCGTGGGCCTCGCTGCCCTTGCCGCCGTGGTGGCCGTCCTCGACGAGCTTCTTGGCGTTGTCCCAGGCGCCGCCGGAGTTGGCGAGGAACACCGCCATCAGCGTGCCCGCGCCGATCGCGCCCGCCAGATACGCGCCGAGCGCGCCGACGCCGAGCGTGAACCCGATGAAGATGGGCGCCATCACGGCGAGCAGTCCGGGCGTGGCGAGTTCGCGCAGGGCGTCCTTGGTGCAGATGTCGACGACCTTGCCGTACTCCGGCTTCTCGCTGTAGTCCATGATCCCGGGCTTCTCGCGGAACTGCCGCCGCACCTCGTAGACCACCGAACCCGCCGACCGCGACACCGCGTTGATCGCCAGCCCGGAGAACAGGAAGACGACCGCCGCGCCGGCGATCAGACCGACCAGGTTGTTGGGCTGCGAGATGTCCATGATCAGCGTCATCGGCGCACCGGCCCCGGTGAGCTTCTCCCCGACGTCCTGCGCGCCGGTGGTGATCGCGTCGCGGTACGACCCGAACAGCGCCGACGCGGCCAGGACCGCCGTGGCGATGGCGATGCCCTTGGTGATGGCCTTGGTGGTGTTGCCGACCGCGTCCAGGTTGGTGAGCACCTGCGCGCCCGCGCCCTCGACGTCGCCGGACATCTCGGCGATGCCCTGCGCGTTGTCGGAGACCGGGCCGAAGGTGTCCATGGCGACGATCACGCCGACCGTGGTGAGCAGGCCGGTGCCGGCCAGCGCCACGGCGAACAGCGCCAGCATGATCGACGTGCCGCCGAGCAGGAACGCCCCGTACACGCCGAGGCCGATCAGCAGGGCGGTGTAGACGGCCGACTCCAGGCCGACGGAGATACCGGCGAGGACGACGGTGGCCGGGCCGGTGAGCGAGGTCTTGCCGATGTCGCGGACCGGGCGCCGGGTGGTCTCCGTGAAGTAGCCGGTCAGCTGCTGGATCACGGCGGCGAGCAGGATGCCGATGGCCACCGCGACCAGGGCGAGGACGCGCGGGTCGCCGTCCTTGCCGCGGATCGCCGCGTCGGTGACGCCGGTCAGCGCGGAGTACGACGACGGCAGATAGGTGTAGACGGCCGCCGCGACGAGGGCCAGCGAGATCACCGCGGAGATGAAGAAGCCGCGGTTGATCGCGCTCATGCCGCTGCGGTCGGCGCGGCGCGGCGCCACCGCGAAGATGCCGATCATGGCGGTGACCACGCCGATCGCGGGGACGATCAGCGGGAAGGCGAGGCCGTCGTTGCCGAAGGCGGCCTTGCCGAGGATGAGCGCGGCCACGAGCGTGACGGCGTAGGACTCGAAGAGGTCGGCCGCCATGCCCGCGCAGTCGCCGACGTTGTCGCCCACGTTGTCGGCGATGGTCGCGGCATTGCGCGGATCGTCCTCCGGAATGCCCTGCTCGACCTTGCCGACCAGGTCGGCGCCGACGTCGGCGGCCTTGGTGAAGATGCCGCCGCCGACCCGCATGAACATCGCGATCAGCGCGGCGCCGAGGCCGAAGCCCTCCAGCACCTTCGGCGCGTCGGCCGCGTACACCAGCACCACGCAGGAGGCGCCCAGCAGGCCGAGCCCCACCGTGAACATGCCGACGACGCCGCCGGTACGGAAAGCGATCTTCATCGCTTTGTGCGAGACGGTGGTGAGATCCTTTTTCGGCTCGCCTTCCGCGGGAGTCGCTTCCCTGGCCGCGGCGGCGACGCGCACATTGCTGCGCACGGCGAGCCACATGCCGATATAACCGGTGGCCGCCGAGAACACGGCGCCGATCAGGAAGAACACCGATCGTCCGGCGCGCTGATTCCAGTTGTCCGCGGGCAGCAGCAGGAGCAGGAAGAACACGACGACGGCGAAAACGCCGAGCGTGCGCAGTTGCCGGCCCAGGTACGCCTTGGCGCCCTCCTGGACCGCTTCCGCGATCTTCTTCATGCTGTCGGTGCCTTCGCCCGCCGCGAGCACCTGGCGCACCAGGATTCCGGCGACCACGAGCGCGGCCAGCGCGACGGCCGCGATGGCCACCACGATGATCCGATTGTCGTGGGTCAGCACGGCGGCCGCGAGGGTTGTGGGGTGGCCAAACTGATGAGGGGTAGAAAGCCCCGCCATTCGTCCTCCTTGACGCTTGGGCTGAGCTCAAGATGTGGACGGATTGTAGGTAGCGGAACCCGATCTAAACAGTGTGCGGTAAATGGAATCGGCCTTCACCTGCTCCTCAGCAAATGATCGCCGGGCGTGTGGGGGCCTCGAAAGCGGTAACGCCTCAAAACCATTGACCGCTGATCCATTATCGGGCTATCGATCGTGAATGTATTCACGAAATAGGGGCGGGACTACTGTGGGCCTGCGTTTTTTCACCGGTTCGGCGGAACGGGCTCCCGGCGGCAGGCCGCCGATTCGACGAGGTGCTGCTCGACGAGGTGCTGCTGGATGAGCTGCTGGGGGGCGCCCCGGCGGGCCGGGGAGCCGGAGGCGGGGGGGCGGCTGCCGACGTCGGGGCGAGCGACGGCGCTGGATCGGGCCGGGAAGCCGGTGCCGGGGCGAGCGACGGCGCTGGATCGGGCCGGGCGACCGGTTCCGTGGCGAGCGGCGATGCTGGAGGCGGGCCGGGCAGCCGGTGCCGGAGTCAGGTCGGGCGCCGGAGTCAGGTCGAGTGCCGAACCGCCGACAGTTCACCTGAACGGCGGCCGTCGGGCGCGCCGCCGCTCGGGCGCGCCGCCGCTCGGGCGCGCCGCCGCTCGGCGGCCCGCCGAATCCGTCAGGCTCCGATACGGCAGACGGGTGGCCCGGAGACGGCCAGGCGCCGATACGGCGGACAGGTGACCCCGGCAGCCATCGGGCGCCGATACGGCACACGGGTGACCCCGGCAGAAGCGGAAAACAACGGGCCCCGCTCGGAAGCGGGGCCCGTCGGACAAGCATCTGTCGGCTCAGGACAGCATCACAGCCGGCGGAGTGGTCGGCCAGGTCATCTTGATCCGGCCGCCGCCCTCACCGCTGGTGACCTGCACGTCGTCGACGAGGCCGCTGATGACCGCGAGGCCCATCTCGTCCTCCTCGGACTCCGCCTCGTCCACGGCGTCCGGCGCGTCCCCGGAGTGATGCGGCACATGCGGGGCCTCGTCGCCGACCGCGATGGAGAACTGCTTCTCCTCCTCGGTCAGCGTCACCGTCACCGGCGCGGCGATGCCGCCGTTCCGGTGCAGCCCCACCGCACGGGAGCACGCCTCGCCGACGGCGAGCCGGACCTCGTCGAGGACGGCCTCGTCCACTCCGGCCCTGCGCGCCACCGCTGCCGCCACCAGTCGGGCGGTCCTGACGTGCTCGGGCTGCGCGCTGAAGCGGAGTTCGACGGTGGCCATGCATCCCCCTAGGAGGTACGGGCGTGCTGTCGAGGGGCCGGGCCGCCGAGAGCCCGGTCCCCCGCATGAACTTCTTCCGCCCCGGACACCGGCCCGGGGCCGGCGGTCAGTCGGTGGCCGCCACCGCTTCGTCGACCGAGGTGTGGATCGGGAACACCTTGGTCAGACCGGTGATGCGGAAGATCTTGAGAATGCGCTCCTGGTTGCAGACCAGGCGCAGCGAGCCCTCATGGGCACGCACTCGCTTCAGGCCGCCGACCAGCACGCCGAGTCCGGTGGAGTCGAGGAAGTCCACGCCCTCCATGTCGACGACGAGGTGGAAATTCCCGTCGTTCACCAGCTCGACCAGCTGCTCGCGCAGCTTGGGCGCGGTATATACGTCGATTTCGCCACCGACCTCGACGACCGTACGATCGCCGACGGTACGGGTCGACAGGGACAGGTCCACGGATCCTCCAGCACCTTGCTATCGAGCGGTCGCCCCTCGGGCACCTCGGCTTGAAGCCCCCCGGGACGGTTCGCCAGCCGCGATGGCATTCAATCACTTACCGGCAGGCGTGCACGACGCCTTGGCTCCATTGTCCGTCACGCCGGTGACACACTCGGTGCCAATGGCCAAGAATCACCGATCCGAAGGATCCCCGACGGACCCCGCCACCCGCCCGACGCCGGGCGCGGTTCTGGACCGGCTCGCCTCGGGGCCGAGCCGGGCTGCACGCATCACTCATACGGAGCACTTGCCCCCGCGGGCGGGTCGGCATGCCGTCTGGCCCGACCGGATTCGCCCGGAGGTCATCGCGGCCGTCCAGGCCTGCGGAATCGAACACCCGTGGGCCCACCAGGCACTGGCGGCCGAGCACGCCCTGGACGGCGACTCGGTGGTGATCGCCACGGGCACCGCGTCCGGCAAGTCCCTGGCGTATCTGATGCCGACGCTGTCCACGCTCCTGGACGGCTCCGAGGCCGCCAACGGCCGCGGCGCCACCGCCCTCTACCTGGCCCCCACCAAGGCCCTGGCGGCCGACCAGCGCCGCGCCGTGCGGGAACTCGCCCGCCCCCTGGGCACCGCCGTGCGCCCCGCCGTGTACGACGGCGACACCCCGGTCGAGGAACGCGAGTGGGTCCGCCAGTACGCCAACTACGTCCTCACCAACCCGGACATGCTGCACCGCGGGATCCTGCCCTCCCACCCGCGCTGGTCCTCCTTCCTGCGGGCCCTGAAGTACGTCATCGTCGACGAGTGCCACACCTACCGGGGCGTCTTCGGCTCCCATGTCGCCCAGGTCCTGCGCCGCCTGCGCCGGCTGTGCGCGCGCTACGGCGCCTCCCCCGTCTTCCTGCTGGCCTCGGCGACCGCGGCCGAGCCCTCGGTGGCCGCCGGGCGCCTCACCGGCCTGCCCGTCGTGGAGGTGGCCGACGACGCCTCGCCCCGCGGTGAACTGGTGTTCGCCCTCTGGGAGCCGCCCCTCACCGAGCTGCACGGCGAGCGGGGCGCCCCGGTGCGCCGTACCGCCACCGCCGAGACCGCCGACCTGCTGACCGACCTCACCCTGCAGGGCATCCGCTCGGTGGCCTTCGTACGCTCCCGGCGCGGCGCCGAGCTGATCTCCGTGATCGCCCAGGAACGGCTGGCGGAGATCGACCGCCCGCTGGCCCGGCGTGTCGCGGCGTACCGGGGCGGTTACCTCCCCGAGGAGCGCCGCGCCCTGGAGCGCGCCCTGCACTCCGGCGTGCTGCTGGGGCTGGCTGCCACCACGGCCCTGGAACTCGGCGTGGACGTCTCGGGCCTGGACGCCGTGCTGATCGCCGGATACCCCGGCACCCGCGCCTCCCTGTGGCAGCAGGCGGGCCGGGCGGGCCGCGCCGGGCAGGGCGCCCTGGCGGTGCTGGTCGCCCGGGACGACCCGCTGGACACCTTCCTCGTCCACCACCCGGAGGCGCTGTTCGACCAGCCGGTCGAGTCCACGGTCCTCGACCCCGACAACCCGTATGTCCTCGCCCCGCACCTGTGCGCCGCCGCCGCCGAGCTGCCCCTCACCGACGACGACATACAGCTGTTCGGGCCGGCGTGCGCGGATCTGCTGCCCCAGCTGGAGGCCGCGAAGCTGCTGCGCCGCCGGACCAGGGCCTGGCACTGGACGCGCCGGGAGCGGGCGGCGGATCTGACGGACCTCCGCGGCGAGGGCGGCCGGCCGGTGCAGGTCGTGGAGGCCGGCACCGGGCGGCTGCTCGGCACGGTGGACGAGGCCGCCTCGCACACCGCGGTGCACGAGGGCGCGGTCCATCTGCACCAGGGCCGTACGTACCTGGTGCGCTCCCTCGATCTGGACGACTCGGTCGCCCTGGTCGAGCAGGCGAACCCGCCCTACACGACGGTCGCCCGCGACACGACGGCGATCTCCGTCCTGGAGACGGACGTCGCCGTGCCCTGGGGCGACGGCCGCCTCTGCTACGGCTCCGTCGAGGTCACCAACCAGGTGGTCTCCTTCCTGCGCCGGCGGGTCATCACCGGTGAGGTGCTGGGTGAGACGAAACTCGACCTCCCTCCTCGTACGCTGCGCACCCGCGCCGTGTGGTGGACGGTCACCGAGGACCAGCTCGACGAGGCCCGGATCAACCCGGAGATCCTCGGCGGCGCCCTGCACGCCGCCGAGCACGCGTCGATCGGCATGCTGCCCCTGTTCGCGACCTGCGACCGCTGGGACATCGGCGGCGTCTCCATCCCACTGCACCCGGACACGCTGCTGCCCACGGTCTTCGTCTACGACGGCCACCCGGGCGGCGCGGGCTTCGCGGAACGCGCCTTCCACACCGCCCGCGCCTGGCTCACCGCCACCCGTGAGGCCATCGCCTCCTGCGAGTGCGACGCCGGCTGCCCGTCCTGCATCCAGTCCCCCAAGTGCGGCAACGGCAACGACCCGCTCCACAAGAGAGGCGCCGTCCGCCTGCTGACCGTGCTGCTGAAGGGCGCCCCGGAGGAAAACCCGGAAGAGAGACCGGAAGAGAGACCGCAGGAGAAGACGGAGGCGTCCTAGCCCGTCCGGGCGGGGGCGGGCCCCGCGGGCCCCGCTCTCGCCCGGACCCGCGCCGCGAACGGCTCCCGTCCCGACGCCGCCGTCACATCGGAGGTGTCGCCCACGATCGCGCACCGGACGAGCCGGGCGTGCTGTATCCGTGCCAGCCGCTCCGCTCTCCGGCAGGCGGCCGCGCCGCCCTCGGGCCAGTGGTCCGCGGCGGCCAGCGCCGCGAGGTCGGCGGCCCCGGCCGCGCGGTGCCGGGTGATCACGGCCTGCCCCAGGGCGAGGCCGGCGCCGAACACCACGCAGAGCAGGGCGATCGCCCCCACGCTCCACACGGTGGCGGAACCGCGGTCTCGCCCGGCGAGACGGCCTCTCACGATCCCACCCCCTCCGGTCGCGCCCCCACCGTCTCCTCCGCGTCCGCCACGGCCTCCTCCCTCAACTCGAAGGGCAGCGCCCCGAACCCCGGCGGGGCGGCCACCACGGCCACATGCACCTGTCCTCCCTTCCTCGTCACCGTGACCCTCGCCCCGTGCGGCGCGGTCGCCCGGACGGCCGCGACGACCGCGCCGTCCGGGTCCTGCCGCGCCGCGGCCCGCGCGCCCGCCCGGGCGGCGTCCACGCACTGGATCTGCGCGATCATGACCAGCAGTCCCCACACCAGCGCCACCACCAGCAGCACCAGCACGGGCAGGACCGTGGCGGCCTCCGCCGTCACGAACCCCCGGTCGTCCGCTCGCAGACGGCGGCGCTCACGTCCGGGCACTGAGCGCCCGCTTCACGATGTTCTGCAGCTCCGTCTTGACCTGCCCGCTCGTCACCACCTCGTACAGCAGCACGGCGAACGCCACCGCCGCGATGATGCCCATCGCGTACTCCGAGGTGACCATTCCCGCGTCCCGGCGCATCCGGCCCGCCAGGGCGCCCACTCGCGCCCGTACCTTCCCGTACATCCGAACCCCCGTGAGGTCTCGTTCCGTCGTTCCCGTCGCGCCGCGCCGTCCGCGGCGCGGTCGCCTTCCGCGCGGCGCACCCTGCGCCCCGCGTCCTATGCCGTACGCCTCTCGCGCACGGCCCGTCCTTCGCACGGCGCGCTGTCGTCCGCGCCGTCCGTCCACTCCGCCGTCTCAGCCACCACCCCCTCTCAGCGCCCCGCCCGCCAGGCCGATCACCACGGGCAGTACGCCGACCGCGACGAAGGCGGGCAGGAAGCACAGCCCCACCGGCCCGGTGACCAGGACGGCCGCCCTGCGGGCCCGGGCCGTGGCCGTGCGCGAGCGCTCGGCGCGGACGTCGGCCGCGAGGCGGGCGACCGGCCCGGCGGCGGGCAGGCCCGACTCGTCGGCCCGCTCCAGCAGCCGGGCCAGGGCGGCGGCTCCCGGTATCGAGGCGAGCCGACGCCAGGCGTCGGCCGGCGCCCCGCCGAGCCGCACCTCCGCCGCGCCCCGTGCCAGCGCTTCCCCGACGGGGCCGTCCAGGGCCTCTCCGACCGCCTGAGCGGCGATCACCGGACCGGCCCCGGCCGCGATGCAGGCGGCCAGCAGATCGGCGGCCAGCGGGAGTTGGCGGGCCGCCTCGACCGCGTCGTACTCCGCTTCGGGCCGGCCGAGGGCTCGCCGGCGCCACCGCCGCAGCGCGACCGCGCAGGCCAGTCCGACGGCGGCCCCGGTGAACCCGCCGACCACCGCCCACCCGGCGCCGAGGACTCCCGCCATCGGCAGCCACTGCCGCAGCGCGTCCGGGCCGGGAAGCCGGGGTCCGGCGCGCTCCGCCCGTAAGGCCGGCTCCCGGTCCAGCAGCGAGGCCAGCCGCCGCCGGGTTCCGCGCTCGTAGCGCACCGCCACCGCCCATCTCGCCGCCGCCCACAGGAGCGCGACGGCTCCCACGGCCGTCCCCAGCCTGTGGACAACATCCGCGCTCATGCCGCCTCCGCCCGTCGCACGATGCCCGACGCCCACCACAGGCCGGCGCCCTCCAGCACCCCGCCGACGACGAGGCAGCCCAGCCCCGCCCCGGTGTGCAGCAGCACGTGCAAGGGGTCGGCGCCCATGGCCGTACCGAGCAGCAGGCCGAGGACCGGCAGACCGGCGAGCATCACGGCGGTGGCCCGCGCGCCCGCCAACTGCGCGCGCAGGTCGCAGCGCTGGTCGCGGTCCGCGCGCAGGGCCGCTTCGAGCCGGTCGAGTCCGGCCGCCAGGCCCGCGCCCTGGTCCACCGCCACCCGCCAGCAGGCGGCGAGCCCGCGCAGCCCCTCCGCACCGGGTCGCCGGGCCGCCGCGGCGAGCGCGCCGGGCACGTCCCCACCGAACCGCGCCGCCGCCAGCACCGCCGCCTCGGCGGCCCCGAAGCCGCCGGAGTCCCGCGCGGCGCACAGCAGCGCCTCGCCCGGCTGTCGTCCGGCCCGCACCTCACCGGCGAGCGCCCCGCACAGGGCGATCACCGCGTCGGCCCGCCGCTCCCGCGCCCGGCGTGCGGTCCGGGCGCGCCGGGCCCGGCGCAGCACCGGCACCGCGGCCGCTCCCGCGACCACCGGCAGCACGGACGCGCTCAGCGCCGCCAGCAGCAGCCCGGCGGCCGGCGCCCACCACTCGGCCGCCAACCGGTCGCGCAGCCGGTGAAGTTCACGGCGCGCCCGGTCCCAGCCCGGCGGCCCGGCGCCCACCACTCCTCCGCCGGCGAGCAGCAACCGCGCCCGCCTCGCCCCGGCACGTCTCCCGCCGGCCAGCCACACGGCCACCCCGGCGCACAACACCACCGCCCCCGTGAGCAGGGACCTCACGGACGATGCGCCCACTACGGACTCACCCACTGCGCCCACCGTTTCCCTCCTGGTTCTCCGCCCGGAGCAGCCCTCGCAGCCGCTCCCAACCCCGTTCCGCCACGAAGGCGTCCGCGCCCCAGCGCAGCGCCGGAACGGTCCGCACCAGGCCGGTGGCGTCCCGTTCGAGCACGCGCACCTCCGCGATCCGCCGGCGTCCGGTGCGGTCCCGCACCAGATGCACCACCACGGACAGCGCGGCGGCCAGCTGGCTGTGCAGCGCGGCCCGGTCCAGCCCGGCGGCGGTGCCCAGCGCCTCCAGCCGGGCGGGGACGTCGGCCGCCGCGTTGGCGTGCACCGTGCCGCAGCCGCCCTCGTGGCCGGTATTCAGCGCGGCCAGCAGATGGACCACCTCGCCGCCGCGCACCTCGCCCACCACCAGCCGGTCCGGCCGCATGCGCAGCGCCTGCCGCACCAGGTCTTCGAGGGTGACCAGGCCGGCTCCCTCCTGGTTGGCGGGTCTGGTCTCCAGACGGACGACGTGCGGGTGGTCGGGCCGCAGTTCTGCCGAGTCCTCCGCGAGCACGATCCGCTCGCCCGGCCCGACCAGCCCCAGCAGCGCGCTGAGCAGCGTCGTCTTCCCCGTACCGGTGCCGCCGCTGACGAGGAAGGACAGCCGCGCCTCGATCAGCGCCCGCAGCACCAGGTCCCCGCCCGGCGGCACCGTGCCCGCCGCCACCAGCTCGCCGAGCGTGAAGGCGCGGGGCCGGACCACCCGCAGCGACAGACAGGTGCAGCCGACGGCGACCGGGGGCAGCACCGCGTGCAGCCGGGTGCCGTCGGGCAGCCGGGCGTCGACCCACGGCCGGGCGTCGTCCAGGCGCCGTCCGGCGACGGCGGCCAGGCGCTGGGCGAGGCGCCGTACGGCCGCCGCGTCGGGGAAGGCGACGGCGGCCCGCTCCAGTCCGCCGCCCCGGTCCACCCAGACCTGGTCCGGGCCCGACACGAGGACGTCGGTCATCATCGGGTCGGCGAGCAGCGGCTCCAGCGGCCCGCTGCCGATCAGCTCCGACCGCAGCCGCTCGGCCGCGCCGAGGACCTCCGCGTCCCCGAGCACCCGGCCCTGTTCCCGCAGCGCCTGCGCCACCCGGGCGGGGGTCGGCTCGGCCCCGCTCCGCGCGAGCCATTGCCGTACGCCGTCCAGCAGGTCGGTGGACAGACCTTGGCCGGGGGCCGCTTCGGGCGCGTCGGCCGGACCGGGTCCGCCGGGGGCGCCTGCCAAGGCGCCCGGCTCACCGGTGGGCCGCCACTGCTCCGCCCTCATGCGGCGCCCGCCTCGGCCAGTGCCCGCTCCCAGAACGCGGTGCAGAAACGGGCCAGCGGTCCGCGCGCGGCGGCGCCGGGCGGTGTCCGGCCCTCGCCGACCCGGCGCAGCCCGGACTCCACGGGCACCTCGCCCATCAGCGGCAGACCGAGCAGCCGGGCCACCTCGCGGTCGTCCAGACCGGGCGCGTACGGGCCGCGTACCGCCACGCGCAGGTCCCGCAGGACCATGCCGACGGCGGAGGCCACCCGGGAGGCGGCGGCCACGGCACGCAGTTCGGCGGGGACGACGAGCAGCCCGACGTCGAGCTGCGCCAGGACCTCGGCGACCCCTTCGTCCACACGGCGGGGCAGGTCCACCACCACGGCACCGCCGCGCCGGCGGGCCGCGGCCAGCACCGCCCGGACCGCCTGTGGCGGCACGGTGACACGATCGCCGCGGTCCCAGCTCAGCACCCGCAGGGAGTGCAGTTCGGGCAGCGACTCCTCCAGGGCGCCGCCGCCGACCCGGCCGCGGGAGGCGGCGAACGCGGGCCAGCGCAGTCCCTCGGCGCTCTCCCCGCCGAGCAGTACGTCGAGTCCGCCGCCCAGCGGATCGGCGTCCACCAGGAGCGTGCGCCGTCCCTCGCGGGCGGCCGTGACGGCCAGTGCGCAGGCCAGCGTGGACGCCCCGGCCCCGCCGCGGCCGCCGATGACGCCGACGGTGAGGGCGGGCCTGCCGACGCCCTCGGCGACGTCGGCGATCCGGTCGACGAGCCACTGCTCGCCGTCGGGCAGCACCAGCACGTGGTCGGCACCGATCTCGACGGCCCGCCGCCAGATGCCGGAGTCGTCCTGGTCGCGGCCGACGAGCACCACTCCGCGTCGGCGCGCGGCTCCGCGCACCCTTCGGGCGGCGTCGTCGCCGACCAGCACCAGCGGGGCGGCCTCCCAGCCGCCGCCGCGCTCGGGCACCGTGTGATGGACCTCCGGGGTGGCGCCCGCCGCCGCGCACAGGCGCAGCAGGTCGTCGAGGAGGTTGGCGTCCTCGGTGAGGATCAGCGGTCCGCCCTGGTGCCCCGCGGCACCGGGCGGCGGATCGTGTGTGACGGTTCCGGCCATGGGTGGGTCCCCCTATCGCTGCGTCCTGCGCGAGGCCCCTGCGGCCCCGCGAATCGGGAACATGTGAAGAACCGGCGAACGGCCTCCATATGGCGGCCGACAGAAACCGGCCATACGCGCCCGACAAACAGAACCGGCCATGAACTTCGCCGCCGGTGGAGCGCGCAGGAATCACGGTGCAGCGATCCGGGAAATCATGTGGATCTTGATCGAAATCTGTGGACAACTCGGCGGATGTGAAAATGGCCGTCACCCATACCGGTGACGCATCCACCGACTCGGCTGCGACTTCCGCAGAGCAGCGCTACAACTACACACGGTCACTGATCACGGAGACGGCAGCGGCGGCCGTACGGCACGGCGACGGCGGCACGCGGCCACGCGGGGAAGGGGCGAAACGCACCCGGACATGCGACGACCCCCGCCGGGGGGGAGAGCGGGGGTCGTCTCCACGGCCGACTCGGGGGGGGGGGGGGGGGGGAGGAGTCGGGCCGGGTTAGCACGGTCGCGAACGATCCGTGACTTCCATGGTGTACCCGAGACCCCTCCCAGCCAACCCCACGCCCCCC
>NZ_JAIOAB010000004.1 GCF_019890635.1 Streptomyces sennicomposti | reverse complement strand
TCCTTTTAGAGCTCCGGCTCTTGGGCAGACAGCCCAAGAGCCGGAGCTTTTTTGCGTTGGGGTAAGGTCAGGAGGCATCGTAGGCACTTTTCCCCAGGAGGCCCCCGGGTGGAGGTCCAGGAGACCCGAGTCCAGACGGACCGAGTCCTCACCATCCCGAACATCCTCAGCATGGCGCGGCTGGTCGGCGTGCCCCTCTTCCTGTGGCTGATCCTCAGGTCGGAGTTCGGCGGCCCCAAGAGCGACGGCTGGGCCCTGCTGGTGCTCGCGCTGAGCGGCGTCAGCGATTACCTGGACGGCAAACTCGCCCGGCGCTGGAACCAGATCAGCAGCCTCGGCCGGCTGCTCGATCCCGCGGCCGACCGCCTCTACGTGCTTTCCACGCTCGTCGGGCTCACCTGGCGCGAGATTCTGCCGGTCTGGCTCACCGCGGCCCTGCTGGCGCGGGAATTGATGCTCCTGGTGGCCGTGGCGGTCCTCCGGCGGCACGGCTACCCGCCGCCGCAGGTGAACTTCCTGGGCAAAGCTGCCACGTTCAACTTGATGTACGCGTTCCCGCTGCTTCTGCTCAGTGACGGAAGCGGCTGGATCTCGTCACTCGCTGCCATTTTCGGATGGGCGTTCGCTTGGTGGGGTACAACCCTCTATTGGTGGGCAGGAGTGCTGTACGTGGTACAAGTCCGCCGCCTGGTCCGTGCGGACGCCATGGCCGACTGATCCCGCCGACTCCGGCACCCGAGTGGCTCCGATGGCCCGCTCCGCAAAAGTGCGGGACAATCATCACGGGTGAAGTCGGCTAGATCGTCATCTCTTGGAGGAGGACGCTTCCGACATGAAGGCCGTCGTGATGGCCGGAGGCGAAGGCACACGTCTTCGCCCGATGACCTCGAGCATGCCCAAGCCGCTCCTGCCGGTGGCCAACCGGCCGATCATGGAGCACGTTCTGCGGCTGCTCAAAAGGCATGGGCTGCATGAGACCGTCGTCACAGTTCAGTTCCTGGCTTCGCTGGTCAAGAACTACTTCGGTGACGGCGAAGAGCTCGGCATGGAACTCAGCTATGCCAACGAGGAGAAGCCACTCGGTACCGCCGGAAGCGTCAAGAACGCCGAAGAGGCGTTGAAGGACGACGCCTTCCTCGTCATTTCCGGCGATGCCCTGACCGACTTCGACCTCACCGATCTGATCCGGTTCCACAAGGAAAAGGGCGCGATGGTCACCGTGTGCCTCACACGGGTCCCCAACCCCCTGGAATTCGGAATCACCATCGTCGACGAAGAGGGCAAGGTCGAGCGCTTCCTCGAGAAGCCGACCTGGGGCCAGGTCTTCTCCGACACCGTCAACACCGGCATTTACGTCATGGAGCCCGAGGTCTTCGACTATGTCGAGGCCGACGTCCCCGTCGACTGGTCCGGTGACGTCTTCCCCCAGCTGATGAAGGAAGGCAAGCCGATCTACGGCTATGTCGCCGAGGGCTACTGGGAGGACGTCGGCACCCACGAGAGCTATGTGAAGGCGCAGGCCGACGTCCTCGAAGGCAAGGTGGACGTCGAGATCGACGGCTTCGAGATCTCCCCGGGGGTCTGGGTCGCCGAGGGCGCGGAGGTCCACCCGGACGCCGTTCTGCGCGGCCCGCTCTACATCGGCGACTACGCCAAGGTGGAGGCCGGCGCGGAGATCCGCGAGCACACCGTCGTCGGCTCGAACGTCGTCGTCAAGAGCGGCGCCTTCCTGCACAAGGCCGTCGTCCACGACAACGTGTACATCGGGCAGCAGAGCAACCTGCGCGGCTGTGTCGTCGGCAAGAACACCGACATCATGCGCGCGGCGCGGATCGAGGACGGCGCCGTCATCGGCGACGAGTGCCTCATCGGTGAAGAATCGATCGTTCAGGGCAACGTCCGCGTCTACCCGTTCAAGACCATCGAGGCCGGCGCCTTCGTCAACACCTCGGTGATCTGGGAGTCCAGAAGCCAGGCGCATCTCTTCGGCGCCCGCGGCGTCTCCGGCGTCCTGAACGTGGAGATCACCCCCGAACTCGCCGTCCGGCTCGCCGGCGCGTACGCGACGACGCTGAAGAAGGGCGCCACCGTCACCACCGCCCGCGACCACTCCCGTGGTGCGCGCGCGCTCAAGCGGGCGGTCATCTCCGCGCTCCAGGCCAGCGCCATCGACGTACGGGACCTGGAGAACGTGCCGCTGCCCGTGGCGCGGCAGCAGACCGCGCGCGGCAGCGCCGGCGGCATCATGATCCGCACCACGCCGGGCGTGCCGGACTCCGTCGACATCATGTTCTTCGACGGGCAGGGCGCCGACCTCTCGCAGGGCAGCCAGCGCAAGCTCGACCGCGTCTTCGCCCGCCAGGAGTACCGGCGCGCGTTCCCGGGCGAGATCGGCGACCTGTACTTCCCGTCCAGCGTCTTCGACTCGTACACCGGTTCGCTGCTGCGGGACGTCGACACGAGCGGGATCGCCGAGTCGGGTCTGAAGGTCGTCGTGGACGCCTCCAATGGCAGCGCCGGCCTGGTCCTGCCGAGCCTGCTGGGCAAGCTCGGCGTCGACTCGCTGACCATCAACCCCGGTCTGGACGAGTCGCGGCCCACCGAGACCGCGGAGATGCGCCGGGCCGGCCTGACGCGCCTCGGCGAGATAGTGGCGTCCTCCGGGGCGGCGTTCGGCGTGCGGTTCGACCCGGTGGGCGAGCGGCTGTCGCTCGTCGACGAGAAGGGCCGCATCATCGAGGACGACCGGGCCCTGCTGGTGATGCTGGACCTGGTGGCCGCGGAGCGGCGCAGCGGGCGCGTGGCGCTTCCGGTGACCACCACCCGTATCGCCGAGCAGGTGGCCGCCTACCACGGCACGCAGGTCGAGTGGACGACCACGTCTCCCGACGACCTCACCCGGGTCGGCGGCGAGGAGGGGACGATCTTCGGCGGCGACGGCAAGGGCGGCTTCATCGTCCCCGAGTTCAGCAGCGTCTACGACGGCACGGCGGCGTTCGTGCGGCTGATCGGGCTGGTGGCGCGGACGCAGCTCACGCTCAGCCAGATCGACGCCCGCATCCCGCGGGCGCACGTGCTGCGGCGTGACCTGGCCACTCCGTGGGCCGTCAAGGGCCTGGTGATGCGCCGGGTCGTGGAGGAGGCCGGAGACCGCTTCGTCGACACGACAGACGGTGTGCGGGTCGTGGAGACCGACGGGCGCTGGGTGATGGTCCTGCCCGACCCGGCCGAGGCGGTCACCCATCTGTGGGCCGAGGGCCCGGACGACGCTTCCGCGCAGGCCCTGCTGGACGAGTGGTCGGCGGTCGTGGACAGCGCCGGCCGGTAGGAACGCGGCGCACGCGCGCGTGCCGGACAGCCGCCCCCGAGGGGGCCTGTCCGGCACGCGCGCAGGGCCGTTTAGAGGTCTCGGGCGCGACGTGCGACGATGTGCGGCATGCCGCAGCAACCCCCCGTTCGGAGCACCCCCGCGCGGCCCTTCCGTCCGGACGCCTCCATGTCGTTGATCACCAACGTCATGGACCACAGCCTCGACGACGGCTACGCCGAGGCCGCCGCCCGGAAGAAGGCGGCCGGTCAGAGCGCCCTGCCGAAGAGCCTGCGGGCCCGGCTGGGGCTGGCCGCCGGTCTGGTGCTGGCGGCCCTCGTCGTGACCGTGGGGGCGGCGCAGGCGCGGGTGGCGGCCCCCGTCGTCGCCAAGGAGCGCCAGGAGCTGATCGACCGCATCGACCGCGAGACCGCGGCGGCGGACAAGCTGGAGAGCGACGTCGACGCGCTGCGCGCCGACGTGAACGCCCAGCAGCGCGAGGCGCTGAGGCAGAGCGGGGGCAACCCGCAGGCCGACCTGGTGAGCACCCTGGCGGGCGCCACGGAGGTGCACGGCCCCGGCGTCAAGCTCGTCGTGGACGACGCCAAGGAGGCCAGCACCGGGGGCAACGGCAACCCGCGCGAGACATCGGGCTTCTCCGACACCGGCCGGGTGCGCGACCGGGACATGCAGCGCGTCGTCAACGGACTGTGGCAGTCCGGGGCCGAGGCGGTCTCCGTCAACGGGCAGCGGCTGACGGCCCTGTCGGCGATCCGGGCCGCGGGTGACGCCATACTGGTCGACAACAAGCCGCTGGTGCCGCCGTACACGGTGCTCGCCGTGGGGGACGGGCAGCGGCTCAGCACCCGGTTCCAGAACAGTTCCGACGGGCTGTATCTGCACGCCCTGCAGGACAACTACGGCATCCGGACCGCCATCTCCGTGGCGGACGACCTCCGGCTGCCGGCCGCACCGAGTGTGATCGTACGTACCGCACAGCCGAGCACTGAGAAGGGCACATCGTGATCGCCGTACTGGGCCTCGTCGTGGGAGTCGTGGCCGGCCTGTTGGTCCGGCCCGAGGTTCCGGCGGTCGTCGAGCCTTATCTGCCGATCGCCGTCGTGGCGGCGCTGGACGCCGTGTTCGGCGGTCTGCGGGCCATGCTCGACGGCATCTTCGACGACAAGGTCTTCGTGGTGTCGTTCCTGTCGAACGTGGTCGTCGCCGCGCTGATCGTGTTCCTGGGGGACAAGTTGGGCGTGGGCGCGCAGCTGTCCACCGGTGTCGTGGTCGTCCTCGGCATCCGCATCTTCTCCAACGCCGCCGCGATCCGGCGGCATGTGTTCCGGGCGTGACAGGGATGACCCACCAGGACGAACTGCCGGAGAACAGGCTGCGCAAGGAACTGCCGGCCGAGGTGCCCGCGCAGGCCGGCGCGCCCGAGCGGAGCGCCGAGGAGCGGTCCGAGCCCGCGCTGACCGGCCGTCAGCGGCTCGTCGCCGGGCTGTGGCCGCCGCGCTTCACACGGGCCCAACTCGTCGTCGCGCTGCTGCTGTTCGGCCTCGGCTTCGGGCTCGCGATCCAGGTCGCGTCCAACAGCGACAGCGACAGCGCGCTGCGCGGCGCCCGCCAGGAAGATCTTGTCCGCATCCTCGATGAACTGGACAACCGTACTCAGCGTCTTGAAGACGAGAAGCAGGGGCTCGACAAGCAGCGCCAGGAGCTGGAGAACAGCTCCGACCAGGCCGAGGAGGCCCGCAGGCAGACCGCCGAGAAGGAGAAGCAACTCGGCATCCTCGCGGGCACGGTGGCGGCGCAGGGCCCCGGCATCACGGTGACGGTCGAGGACACGAAGGGAACGGTGCAGGCGGACATGCTGCTCGACGCGATACAGGAGCTGCGCGCGGCCGGCGCCGAGGCGATACAGGTCAACGGCGTACGAGTGGTCGCGGGCACCTATCTGACGGACTCCGGCAAGAGCGTGGAGGTCGACGGGAACAAGATCAACGCCCCGTATCGTTTCAAGGTCATCGGCAAGCCGCAGGACCTGGAGCCGGCGCTCAACATCCCTGGAGGCGTGGTGCAGACCTTCGAGAAGGAGCAGGCCACCGTTACCGTGGAGCGATCGGACAAGATCGTCGTGGACGCCTTGCGGGCGGCGAAGCAGCCTGACTACGCTCGGTCGTCGTCCCAGTGAACCGGGGGTGCATGGCGTCCGTCGGGCAGGGGCATGAGGTTGCGGGGGGTCGGCGCACCGATTGGGTGGTGCGTGGTGGAAACTGTCTGGTGGATACGGACGTTGTGAGGATGTCCGGGTCGACCGGTGTATGCAGTCAGGGTTCGTCCTGCCCCACGGGCGGGTCTGTTTCGGTCAAGGGGAATCGCCCGTGAAGTTGTTTGCGAAGTTGTTCGGCAAGAGCGCGCGAGAGGGCAACGAAAACGCCACCGCCCGTCATCGCGCACAGCCCGACGCGGAGGGCCGGCGCCCGCTGTTCCGGGACCAGGTGGCCGGTCAGGGGGGTGACGTTTCCGGCGGTCACGGCGCGCCGTCCGTTGACCCTGCCCAGGCGGGCGGCATAGGTTTCGGCCAACCGTCGACCCCGGGTACGGCCGGCGGGTTCACCCCCGACCCGTACGCGTCCCATGCCCCGGCGGGGCAGCCGCGGCAGGAGGATCCGTCCATGTCGGCCCTGGTGTGTACGAGGTGCGGCAACCGCAACGGCGAGAACAGCCGTTTCTGTTCCAACTGCGGCGCTCCGCTGCGGCCCGGCGCGGTGCCGGAGCGGGCCTCGGAGACGACGTCCACGATCTCCATCTCCGGCCTCGAGGCGTACGACGCGGAGACCACGGGCCAGACGCCCATGCTCTCCCCGGAGGCGCAGGCGGCGGTCGACGCGCTGCCGCTCGGCTCCGCCCTGCTGGTGGTGCGCCGCGGCCCGAACTCGGGCAGCCGCTTCCTGCTGGACGGCGAGCTGACCACGGCCGGGCGTCATCCGCAGAGCGACATCTTCCTGGACGACGTGACGGTCTCGCGCCGGCACGTGGAGTTCCGCCGCAGCCCGGACGGCTCGTTCACGGTGGCCGACGTCGGCAGCCTGAACGGCACCTACGTCAACCGGGAGCGGATCGACCAGGTCGCGCTGGCCAACGGCGACGAGGTGCAGATCGGCAAGTACCGGCTGGTCTTCTACGCGAGCCGGCAGGGCTACTGACCGTCCTCCGGGCGCCGTCCGGAGGAACCCCCAGGGAAGGTCCATGCTTCGAACACCGAGCGGCGGCACCGGTCACGGGGCCGCCGCAACGGACAGTGGGCTGATGAGCATCGGCACGGTGCTGAACGCGCTGCGCGACGAGTTCCCCGAGGTCACCATCTCCAAGATCCGTTTCCTGGAGGCGGAGGGGCTCGTCGAGCCGCGGCGCACCCCCTCGGGGTACCGGAAGTTCAGCGCGGACGACCTCGAGCGCCTGGCCAGGGTGCTGAGGATGCAGCGGGACCACTATCTGCCGCTGAAGGTCATCCGCGAGTACCTGGAGGCGGTGGAGCGCGGCGAGGCCGTCCAGCTGCCGGTGCTCGGCCGGCAGCGCGACGGCGAGGCGGCGTCGGCGTCCGTCGAGGAGCCGGAGCCCACGGCGGCCCGGATCGGGCGCGCCGAACTGCTCGCCGCGGCGGAGATCGAGGAGGCGGACCTCACGGAGTGGGAGTCGTACGGGCTGCTCACTCCACTGGAGGACGGGGTCTACGACGCCGAGGCGGTGACCGTGGCCTCCCTCGTCCGGGCGCTCGGCGAGTTCGGGATCGGGCCCCGGCACCTGCGGGTGATGAAGGCGGCGGCCGACCGGGAGGCCGGACTGGTCGACCAGGTGGTGGCCCCGCTCAGACGGCACCGCAATCCGCAGACCAGGGCGCACGCGGAGGCCCGCACCAAGGAGCTGGCGGCGCTCACGGTGAAGCTGCACTCGGCGTTGGTGCAGACCGCCCTCGGAGTACGGCTGCCCTGAGCGGCCCTGCCTGCGCGGCCGCCCGGCCCGAAGGCCTCGGCGCAGGCCCCGCGGCGGCCGGATCGCGCCGCCGCGAGGCCGGATCGGCCCGCTGTTTCGCCGCCCGGGCCCGGCCCGACTACCCAAACGTCCCGGGCACGGCCTAGGGTTGCTGTGTGAACGAGCTCGATGTCGTAGGTGTCCGGGTCGAAATGCCCTCCAACCAGCCGATCGTGCTCCTGCGCGAAGTGGGAGGCGACCGCTACCTCCCCATCTGGATCGGACCGGGGGAGGCGACGGCGATCGCCTTCGCCCAGCAGGGCATGGCTCCCGCGCGGCCGCTCACCCACGACCTGTTCAAGGACGTGCTGGAGGCCGTCGGCCAGGAGCTGACCGAAGTGCGCATCACGGACCTGCGTGAGGGCGTCTTCTACGCGGAGCTGGTCTTCGCCAGCGGAGTCGAGGTGAGCGCCCGTCCGTCCGACGCCATAGCGCTGGCGCTGCGCACCGGCACGCCGATCTACGGCAGTGACACGGTGCTGGACGACGCGGGGATCGCGATCCCGGACGAGCAGGAGGACGAGGTGGAGAAGTTCCGCGAGTTCCTCGACCAGATCTCGCCGGAGGACTTCGGCAGCAGCAGCCAGTGACACGCCGGTGCACGCCGTCGGCCGCCGAGGGTCGCCCCGCGGCCTCCCGCGAGGGCATTCGGCTAGCCTTTCCCCGCGGTGGGGCACGGGAAACCACTCTTAGGGTGATTATCACTCGGCGTGCCGAGTGTGGCGATCGTTGACGCACCCCTGGTGACTGCCTACCGTCGAGGAGGCAGGTCAAGGACGGAGGTCGGCGTGAGAAGCAGCGGCGACGGTACGGCTGGGGAAGTCCCCGGGCGCGGTGTCGGCGGAGGCGTTCCGTACCCTTCCCCAAGCTCTCGGCTCCGCTCCAGCAGCGGATTCCCCCACCACGCCGGCACGGCCGACCACGCCCAGCAGTGGCCAGCGCCCGTGCCCAGCAGCAAAGGGGCGGCGTCCATGGTGTCCGAGGAGATCGGCTACCGGGGGCCGACGGCCTGCGCAGCCGCCGGCATCACCTATCGGCAACTGGATTACTGGGCGCGCACCGGCCTGGTCGAGCCGAGCGTCCGGCCCGCGCACGGCTCCGGCACGCAGCGGCTGTACAGCTTCCGCGACGTCGTGGTGCTGAAGATCGTCAAGCGGTTCCTGGACACCGGTGTGTCCCTGCAGAACATCCGTACCGCGGTGCAGCACCTGCGCGAGCGCGGCTTTCGCGACCTGGAGCGCATGACGCTGATGAGCGACGGCGCCACGGTGTACGAGTGCACCTCGCCGGACGAGGTGCACGAGCTGCTGCAAGGCGGCCAGGGCATCTTCGGCATCGCCGTGGGCGTGGTGTGGCGGGACGTGGAGAGCGCCCTGTCCCAGCTGCACGGGGAGCGCGTCGACACCGGCGAGACCCTGGTCGGCCACAACCCCGCCGACGAGCTGGCCCGGCGGCGCAACCGGGCCGTCTGACCGCGCGCTCCGGCGCTCGTCCCGGCCGGCCGGAGCGCGGCCCGTCCCCGCGCGGACGGCGATTCGCCTCCGTGTGAGCGGTGCCCCGCTTCCGTGCGGCGGCGCCGAGCCCGCACCTGTCACCGCAACGCCCCCGTGCCGACGCCCGGCGCGGGGGCGTTGTCAGTGGTGTGGTGCAGCATCGTAGATGTGAGAACCGCGCCCACGATCCTGCACCTCGACATGGACGCCTTCTTCGCCGCCGCGGAGCAGGCGTCCAAGCCGAGCCTGCGCGGGAAGGCGGTGGTCGTGGGCGGCCTCGGGCCGCGCGGGGTGGTCGCCACCGCGTCGTACGAGGCGCGGGTCTTCGGCGTCCACTCGGCGATGCCGATGGCGCAGGCCCGCCGGCTGGCGCCCAACGCCGCCTACCTGGTGCCGCGCTTCGCCTTCTACCGGTCCATCAGCGAGCAGGTGATGGGTCTGCTGCGGTCCCTGTCGCCCCTGGTGGAGCCGCTCAGCCTGGACGAGGCGTTCGTGGACCTGGAGGCCGGGGGAGCGGCCCGGGACGCGGACTCGGCCCGGGTGGTGGGGGCCAGGCTGCGCGCCGACATCCTGGCCGTGACCGGTCTGACCGGCTCGGTGGGGCTGGCCGCCTCCAAGATGCTCGCGAAGATCGCCTCCGAGCAGGCCAAGCCCGACGGGCTGGTGCTCATCGAGCCCGGCACCGAGCGGGCCCTGCTCGAACCCATGCCGGTCAGGACGCTGCCGGGCGTGGGTCCGGCGACGGGCGACCATCTGCGGCGGGCCGGCATCCACACCGTCGGCGAACTGGCCGAGGCCGGCGAGGACGAGCTGGTCCGGCTGCTGGGCAAGGCGCACGGGCACGCGCTGTACGCGATGGCGCTGGCCCACGACGAGCGGCCCGTCGTCGCCGAGCGCGAGACCAAGTCGGTGTCGGTCGAGGACACCTACGACGTGGACATCCACGACCGGCTCCGGGTGGGTCTCGAGGTGCAGCGGCTCGCCGACCGGTGCGTGCGGCGACTGCGCGCCTCCGCACTGTCCGGACGGACCATCGTGCTGAAGGTGCGGCGCTACGACTTCTCCACGCTGACCCGCTCCGAGACGCTGCGCGGCCCCACCGACGACCCGGCGGTGGTGCGCGAGGCGGCGGCCCGGCTGCTGGACTCCGTGGACACCACGGGCGGGGTCCGGCTGCTGGGCGTGGGCGTGACCGGGCTGGCCGACTACACCCAGGAGGACCTGTTCGCGCAGGCCGCGGGCGCCCGCGCGGAGGGCCCTCTGGAGGAGCCGGCGGACGAACCCGCCGAGGAGCGGCCGGCCCCGGCCGAACGGCACTGGCCCTCGGGCCACGACGTACGGCACGCCGAGTACGGGCACGGCTGGGTGCAGGGCAGCGGCCTGGGCCGGGTCACGGTGCGCTTCGAGACGCCCCTGTCGGGACCGGGCCGGGTGCGGACGTTCCGCGTCGACGACCCGCACCTCGAACCGGCCGATCCGCTGCCGCTGGTGCGGCGAAGACCGGACGGGGCCGAGGAGGAGACGTGCGCGGCGAGCGGCGCCGAGCCGGTGCTGTGACGGCTCGGCCCTCGGCGTGGCTGCTGTGGCGGCGGTGACCTCCTGGTCGGCTCGGTGCTGGCCGGCTCGGTACGGGCCGGGTGTGGGCCGCCGGACCGCCTGCCTCGGGGTGACGGGTGAGTCGGCTGTGCCGGGGCAGGCGGTCGGTGGCGGCTGCGTGGCGGACGGGAACGGGAGCGGGCCGCGCCGGGCGGGGGAGGGTGAGTCGGCGGTGCCTGGCGTCGCCCGCACCGGTGCCGCCCGGTACGGGTGGGGGACTGGGCTGCTGCGGGTCTTTCCGGCCCCGCAGGCGGGCGGATACGGGGGCTGTCAGGCGTCCTCCGTGCCCGACCCCGCGAGTCTGCCGAAGTCGTGGTCGGGGAGCGCGGGAGCGGGGGCCACGTCCAGGCCGTAGTGGTGGTAGAGCTGCAGTTCCTGCTCGGGGGAGAGATGGCGGCCGACGCCGAAATCGGGCGCGTCCTTGATCAGCGCCCGGTCGAAGGGGACGCGCAGGGCGCCGTCCACCAGCTCGCTGGGCTCCAGGGGGACGAAGGCGTCCCGGGAGAACAGGCCGGTGCGTATGGCCGCCCACTCGGGCACACCGGTGGCGTCGTCGAGGTACACCTCGTCCACCGTGCCGATCTTCTCGCCGTTGCGGTCGAACGCCTTGCGGCCGATCAGGTTGCGCGGATCGATCTCGGTCTGCACGGTCCCTCCACATGGTCGCAACTCATCCGTAAGCACTACAAAAGAGCACATTCGCCAGTGCGGCCACTCGAAGGCCTGTGCGGCCCGTCCGCTGGTAGGCTGGCGATGGCTGCTGACCCCGTGCGGGAGAGTCCTCCAGCGACATCGGAGGCGCCGAAGGAGCAAATCCTCCCCGGAATCTCTCAGGCCCACGTACCGCACGGACGAGGTCACTCTGGAAAGCAGAGCGGGTGTCGACGGCGCCCGCTCTCACCGACGGTGAAAACCGGGCGCCCGCGAGCGGCCCCGGTGAAGCTCTCAGGTTGAGATGACAGAGGGGGAGGCCGTCGGGGCACCCGTGCCGTGGTGTCCCTCGAAGGTCGCGTCAGACCAGGAGGCCTCCGCAATGACCGCCCAGCGCATCCCGCTCTCCGAACTCGAACAGGGCATCCCCTTCGAGCAGCGTCACATCGGCCCCGACCACGAGGCCCAGGCCAAGATGCTCGCGCAGGTCGGCTACGGCTCGCTCGACGAGCTGACCGCCGCCGCCGTACCCGATGTGATCAAGAACGCCGACGCGCTCGACCTGCCGGGCGCCCGCACCGAGGCCGAGGTCCTGGCCGAGCTGCGCTCGCTCGCCGACCGCAACCAGGTCCTCGGCTCCATGATCGGGCTCGGCTACTACGGGACGTTCACCCCGCCGGTCATCCTGCGCAACGTCATGGAGAACCCGGCCTGGTACACGGCGTACACGCCCTACCAGCCGGAGATCTCGCAGGGCCGCCTGGAGGCGCTGCTGAACTTCCAGACCGTCGTCGCCGACCTCACCGGGCTGCCCACCTCCGGCGCCTCCCTGCTCGACGAGGGCACCGCCGCCGCCGAGGCGATGGCCCTGTCCCGGCGCATGGGCAAGAACAAGAAGGGCCTCTTCCTGGTCGACGCGGACGCGCTGCCGCAGACCATCGCCGTCATCCAGACCCGCGCCGAGCCGACCGGCGTCGAGGTCGTCGTCGCCGACCTGAGCCAGGGCATCCCCGCCGAGATCGCCGAGCGCGAGATCAACGGCGTGCTCCTGCAGTACCCGGGCGCCTCCGGCGCCGTCCGCGACCTCAAGCCGGTGATCGACCAGGCGCACGGCCTCGGCGCCCTCGTCACCGTCGCCGCCGACCTGCTCGCCCTCACGCTGCTGAAGTCGCCCGGCGAACTGGGCGCGGACATCGCCGTCGGCACCACCCAGCGCTTCGGCGTCCCGATGGGCTTCGGCGGACCGCACGCCGGCTACATGGCGGTGCGCGAGAAGTTCGCCCGCAGCCTGCCCGGCCGCCTGGTCGGCGTCTCCGTCGACGCCGACGGCAACAAGGCCTACCGCCTCGCCCTGCAGACCCGCGAGCAGCACATCCGCCGCGAGAAGGCCACCAGCAACATCTGCACCGCGCAGGTGCTGCTCGCCGTCATGGCCGGCATGTACGCCGTCTACCACGGCCCCGACGGCCTCAAGGCCATCGCCGAGCGCACCCACCGCTACGCCTCCGTCCTCGCCGAGGGCCTCAGGGCCGGCGGCGCCGAGGTCGTCCACGGCGCGTTCTTCGACACGCTGACCGTCAAGGTCGCCGGCCGGGCCGCCGAGGTCGTCGCCGCCGCCCGCGAGGCCGGCGTCAACCTGCGCCTCGTCGACGCCGACCACGTCTCGATCGCCTGCGACGAGACCACCACCCGCGCCCATCTGCGCACCGTCTGGTCCGCCTTCGGCGTCTCCGGCGACATCGACGCCCTGGACAACACCGCCGCTCAGGCGCTGCCCGAGAACCTGCTGCGCACCGACGGCTACCTCGCCCACCCGGTCTTCCACCAGCACCGCTCCGAGACCGCCATGCTGCGCTACCTGCGCAGGCTGGCCGACCGCGACTACGCGCTCGACCGCGGCATGATCCCGCTCGGCTCGTGCACCATGAAGCTCAACGCCACCACGGAGATGGAACCGGTCACCTGGCCCGAGTTCGGCCAGCTGCACCCCTTCGCGCCCGCCGAGCAGGCGCAGGGCTTCCTCACCCTGATCCACGAGCTGGAGGACCGGCTCGCCGAGGTCACCGGCTACGACAAGGTCTCCCTGCAGCCCAACGCCGGCTCCCAGGGCGAGCTGGCCGGTCTGCTCGCCGTGCGCGGCTACCACCGCGCCAACGGCGACGAGCAGCGCACCGTCTGCCTCATCCCGTCCTCCGCGCACGGCACCAACGCCGCCAGCGCCGTGATGGCCGGCATGAAGGTCGTCGTCGTCAAGACCGCCGAGGACGGCGAAATCGACGTCGAGGACCTGCGGGCCAAGATCGAGCAGCACCGCGACCAGCTCGCCGTGCTGATGATCACCTACCCGTCCACGCACGGTGTGTTCGAGGAGCACGTCGCCGACATCTGCGCCCAGGTCCACGACGCCGGCGGCCAGGTCTACGTCGACGGCGCCAACCTCAACGCCCTGGTCGGCGTCGCCAAGCCCGGCCACTTCGGCGGCGACGTCTCCCACCTGAACCTGCACAAGACCTTCTGCATCCCGCACGGCGGCGGCGGCCCCGGCGTCGGCCCGGTCGCCGTCCGCTCGCACCTCGCGCCGTACCTGCCCAACCACCCGCTCCAGCCGGAGGCCGGTCCCGAGACCGGTGTCGGACCGATCTCCGCCGCGCCCTGGGGCTCGGCCGGCATCCTGCCGATCTCCTGGGCCTACGTGCGGCTGATGGGCGGCGAGGGCCTCAAGCGCGCCACGCAGGTCGCCGTGCTGAGCGCCAACTACATCGCCAAGCGCCTGGAGCCGCACTACCCGGTGCTCTACACCGGCCCCGGCGGTCTGGTCGCGCACGAGTGCATCATCGACCTGCGCCCGCTGACCAAGGCGACCGGCGTCAGCGTCGACGACGTCGCCAAGCGGCTGATCGACTACGGCTTCCACGCGCCGACGATGTCCTTCCCGGTGGCCGGCACGCTGATGATCGAGCCGACCGAGTCCGAGGACCTGGCCGAGCTGGACCGCTTCTGCGACACGATGATCGCGATCCGCGCCGAGATCGAGAAGGTCGGCTCGGGCGAGTGGGCCGCGGACGACAACCCGCTGCGCGGCGCCCCGCACACCGCCGCCGCGCTCGGCGGCGAGTGGGACCACGCCTACAGCCGCGAGGAGGCCGTCTTCCCGGCCGGGGTCTCGGCCGCCGACAAGTACTGGCCGCCGGTGCGCCGCATCGACCAGGCGTTCGGCGACCGGAACCTGGTCTGCTCCTGCCCGCCGCTGGACGCGTACGAGGACTGAGCCCGTAGCACACGAGGCCCCGCCCGGCACTGTCCGCCGGGCGGGGCCTCGGCGCGTGCGGGTGCGGGGCCGGGCCGGGTCTGGGCGTGTGCGGGCAGCGGCCCGGTGTCCGCGGGCGGGCACGTCCAGGACGCGCGGGGTGGGCGGCCGCGAGCCGGGCACAGTGGCCGGGCGGCCGGGCGGCCGGGCGGCCGGGCGGCCGGGCAGTCGGGCAGTCGGGCAGCCGGGTAGCGGGGCAGTCGGGGCAGTCGGGGCAGTCGGGGCAGTCGGGCGCGGATGCGGGGCGTTGCCCGAGCGTGCGGGTGTGGGGCGCCGGTCTGCCGTCCCTGTCGGCGATGCCTCCGGGCGACCATGCGCAGAGCGCGCCGGACGGCAGCCGCGGGCCGGTCGCACGCGCCGACGGGCGCCCGCGGAGGCGGGCAGACAGGCCGGGAGCCAGGGTCTCCGGCCGGGCGCCCGGAGACAGGCGACCCGGTCGGGTGCCCTCGGCGTGGGGCTTGGGCTGGGTGCTTGTGGCCGGGCTCGGGCCGGGTGGATCTGGGGCTGGGGTGCGGGGTGCTCGTGGGCCGGGTGTAGTGGCCGGGGTGGCTGGGGGCAGCGGACCGGTCAGGCGGCCTCGGCGTGGGGCTTGGGCCGGGTGCTTGTGGCCGGGCTCGGGCCGGGTGGATCTGGGGCTGGGGTGCGGGGTGCTCGTGGGCCGGGCGTAGTGGCCGGGGCGGCTGGAGACAGTGGACCGGCCGGGTGCCCTCGGCGTGGGGTTCGGGCTGCGTGCTCGTGGTGGGGCTCGGGCCGGGTGGGCCTGGGGCTGGGGCATGGGTGTTCGTGGGCCGGGTGTAGTGGCCGGGGTGGCTGGAGGCAGCGGGCCGGCCGGGCGCCCCGGCGTGGGGCTCGGGCCGGGTGTCCCTCGCCGGGGTCAGGCCGGGTAGGCGTGGGTCTGGGTCGCCTTGACCGTGGCCCATACCTCCGCGCCCGGGTGCAGGTCGAGTTCGGCGGCGGCGACCGTGGTCAGGTCGGCGGCCAGGGCCAGCTCGCCGGTGAGGTCCGCGCGGATCTGGTCACCGTGCGTCTCCAGACCGGCCACCTCGCAGCGCCACAGGTTGCGCGCGCTGGAGCCGGCCGGGCGGTCCCGGTAGAGGGTGACCGCGCTTGGCGGGAACGCCACGAAGGCCGGCCCGGACAGCTCCTCGGTGGTGGCCACGGCGGGTCCCGCCTCCAGCCGCACCCGGTGCCCCTCGGCCTGCCCCCGGTACAGGTTCAGGCCGACCAGCTGGGCGATGTAGTCCGTGCGGGGCCGCCGGGCGATGTCGGCCGGGGCGCCCTCCTGCACCACGCGGCCGTGCTCGACGACCACCAGCCGGTCGGCCAGCACCATCGCGTCCAGCGGATCATGCGTGACCAGGACGGCGACGGCCTCGAACTCGGCGAGATGGCGGCGCAGTTGCGCGCGAACCTCCAGCCGGGTGCGGGCGTCCAGGGCGGCCAGCGGCTCGTCCAGGAGCAGCAGCCGGGGCCGGGTGGCCAGGGCGCGGGCCAGGGCCACCCGCTGCGCCTGGCCGCCGGAGAGCCGGCGGGGCTTGGCGCCGGCGTGGTCGGCCAGGCCCATGCGGGCCAGCCACTCGGCGGCCTGCGCGCGGGCCTCGGCCTTCGTGGCGCCCTGGCAGCGCGGCCCGAACGCGACGTTGTCCAGGGCGGACAGGTGCGGGAAGAGCAGATAGTCCTGGAAGACGACGCCGACCGGGCGCGCCTCAGGCGGGGTGCGGTCCAGTTCGGCGCCGTCCAGGCGCAGATGGCCGCCGGTGAGCGGGGAGAGACCGGCGAGCGCGCGCAGGGCCGTGGTCTTGCCGGCGCCGTTGGGGCCGAGCAGCGCGACCACCTCGCCGGGGCGGGCGGTCAGCGCCACGTCGAGCCGGAAGGCGCCGCGGGCGACGACGAGCCGGGCGTCCAGCCCGTCACCGGGCACGTCCTCGGCGCGGACACCGGTCGGGGTCTCGTCGATGTGGGTCATGAGGTGATCATCCAGGGGATCGTCCGGGGTGCGCGGCCGCCGCCGGTCACGAGGAGGCCGTCATCCAACGGTCCCGCAGACCGGCCAGGACCGCGATCGACACCGCCAGCAGCACCAGGCTCAGGGCGATCGCCGCCGCCGGGTCGTCCTGGAGCGCCAGGTAGACCGCGAGCGGCATGGTCTGGGTGCGGCCGGGGAAGTTGCCGGCGAAGGTGATCGTCGCGCCGAACTCGCCGAGCGCCCGCGCCCACGCGAGCACGGCGCCCGCCGCGATCCCGGGCGCGATCAGCGGCAGGGTGACCCGGCGGAACGCGGTGAAGCGGGACGCGCCCAAGGTGGTGGCCGCCTCCTCGTAGCGCGGGTCGGCGGCGCGCAGCGTGCCCTCGACGCTGATGACGAGGAACGGCATGGCCACGAACGCCTCCGCGACCACCACACCGGCCGTGGTGAACGGCAGGGTGATGCCGAACCAGGAGTCCAGCCACTGCCCGACCACGCCGTTGCGCCCGAGCGCCAGCAGCAGCGCCACACCGCCGACCACCGGCGGCAGCACCAGCGGCAGCGTCACCAGGGCCCGTACGACACCGCGGCCGGGGAAGTCGGTGCGGGCCAGCAGCCAGGCCAGCGGGACGCCCAGCACCAGGCTCACGGCGGTGGCCGCGGTGGCGCTGACCAGGGACAGCTGGAGTGCCTGCCACACCGCGGTGCTGGTCAGCTGGTCGGGCAGATCGCGCCAGGGGGCGCGGATCAGCAGGGCGAGCAGCGGCAGCAGCAGGAACGCCAGACCCACCAGGGCGGGCACCAGCAGGGGCAGCGGCACGCCCGGCACGGCACGGCGGCGCCGTGACCCGCGCTGCGGGGTCACGGCGCCGGCCTCGTCGGCCCGGGCCACGGTTTTCACGGCTTGAGGAACCCGGCCTGGTTCAGGACCTTCTGGCCCTCGGCGGACTGCACCAGCGCGATGAACGCCTTCGCCGCCTCGGCGTTGTGGGCGTCCTTGAGCAGGGCGATGGGATAGTCGTTGACGGCCTTGGCCGACTCGGGGAACTCCACGCCCTCCACCTTGTCACCCGCGGCGTGCACGTCGGTCTTGTAGACGACGGCCGCGTCGGCCTCCTTCAGCTCCACCTTGGTCAGGGCGCTCTTGACGTCCTGCTCGTAGGAGACGGGGGTCAGCTTGAGGCCGCTCGCGTCCAGGGCCTTCTGGGCGGCGGCGCCGCAGGGCACCGTCTTGTCGCACAGGACGACCTTCAGACCGGACTTGGTGAGGTCCTTGAGCGAGGAGATCTTGTCCGGGTTGCCGGGCAGGGTGGCGATCTCCAGCTGGTTGCGGACGAACGTGGCGGGCGTGCCGGCCGCGTCGCCCTTGTCCGTGACGATCTTCATCGTCTTGGTGCTGGCGGCGGCGAACACGTCGGCGGGCGCGCCGCTGGTGATGCTGGCGGCGAGGGTGTCGCTGCCGCCGAAGTTGAAGGACACCTTGGTGCCCGGGTGCTGTTGCTCGAACTCCTTGCCCAGCGTCGTGAAGCTCTCCTTGAGGGAGGCCGCAGCGAAGACGGTCACCGTGCCGGACAGCTTCGAGGCGCCCGAGGCGCCGGCGGACGGCGAGGAGGAGCCGTCGGAGGAGTCGTCGGAGGAGGAGCAGGCGCTGAGGGCCAGCAGTGCCGCGGCTCCCGCACCGGCCACCTGCAGGGTCCGGGTCCGGCGCACTGAACGGGTCATCACGGATGTACTCCTCTGGTCGTGCACGAGAAAGGCTGTCGTGCCCTAGGGGCACGGCCGTGCGGGGCCGTGCGGCGATGATACTGCCGCAGATGCGAGGGGTAAGTCACCTGTCGCTTCGCATGAGCTGCTGTTCTGTGACGTCAGGGTCGCATGTGCGTTTATACGGCGCTCCCTGCGGGGACGGACCTCCCGGAGGTGGTGGCCGTGCCGCTCGCGGAGCTCGTGCTGACCGGTGACCTCGCCCGGCCCGCGCGCCTGACCGTGCCCGATCTGCTGAGCTGGCCGCAGCACCGGGCGGGGGTCAGCTTCGAGTGCGCCACCAGCGGGGTGCGCCGCCACCGCTTCGCCGGTCCGCGGCTGTACGACGTGCTGGCCGACGCCCGGCCCGCCTTCGACGCGGCACGGCGCAAGGACCGGCTGCGCTTCCTGATCGCGGTCGCGGGCGCCGACGGGCACCGCACGCTGCTCTCCTGGGCGGAGATCGACCCGGACTTCGCCGCCGCCCCGGTCCTCCTGGCCGTGGCCATGGACGGCGCCCCGCTCGACGGGGCCGGCCCCCAGCTGGTCCTGCCGCAGGACCGCTGCGGGGCGCGGTACGTCAGCGGCATCAGGGCGATCCGCGTGGACGGGGGGTACGGGGTGGCCGCGGCGGCCTGAGGCGCGTACGGGCGCGACGGCCTGCGGCCCTCCGTGACGGGCCTCGCCCCCCGGGACGGGCCTCGCCCCGTCCCGCGCCGAGCTATGCGATCGCCGGGCGGCTATGCGATCGCCGGGCGACTACGCGACCGCCGGGCGGGCTACGCCCGGTCGATGTGTACGTTTGTCGACTTCACGCGGGCGGTGGCCTCCATGCCGACCTCCAGCCCGAGTTCCTCGACGGCCTCCCGCGTCAGCAGGGAGACCAGGCGGTGCGGACCGGACTGGATCTCCACCTGCGCGGCCACGTCGCCGAGCTTGATGGCGGTCACGATCCCGGGGAAGGCGTTGCGGACCGACGTGTAGGAGGGGTCCTCCTCGCTGCCGGAGGCGGCCAGCTCCACGGAGAACGCGGCGAGGTCCCGGCCGTCGACGAGCCGCCGTCCGCTCTCGTCGCGGTGGGTGGCCACCCGGCCCGCGTCCGCCCACCGGCGCGCCGTGTCGGGGCTGACGCCGAGCAGGCGGGCGGCCTGGCCGATCGTGTAGGACTGCATGCCGGTCACGATAGGGCCATCACCGTACGGCCTCGACGCAGGGTCCGGGCGGGCGCGCCGCGGCGGCTCAGCCGGTGTGCACCCGGGGCCGCGTAGCGCGGTCCGGCTCCGCCTCGCGCAGCACCTCGCGGGTGACCGGGGCGACCTCGCCCTGGCCGAAGAGGAAGAAGCGCAGGAAGTTGCGGAACGGGTTGCCCTCGGTCCACTCGAAGTAGATGTGCGGGATGCGGCCCGTGGTCCTGCGGACCTCCAGCAGCAGCGCGGCCAGCGCGTTCGGCACCGAGGACGACTCCAGGGAGAGCACGCGGTAGCGGTCGTGCAGCACCTCGCCGCGCACCTTCAGATCGGCCTCGAACTCCGAGGGGTCGGTGACCGTCACCTCGACGAAGACGAAGTCCTCCGTGTCGGGGATCTCGTTGTCGGCGCGGATCTGCTCGATCTTGTCGTGGTACTCGGCCGTGTCGCGGCGGCCGGGCTTGTTGGCGATGAAGCGGATACGGCGGCTGGCGATGTCGCGGACGAATCGCTCGGCCATCGCATCCATCGTCACGCTGGTCACCCGCAGTTCGAAGGCGCGGGCCAGGCGGGACAGCAGGGACACCACGATGATGCCGACGATGAAGCAGGCGCCGATCTTCACGCCGTCCGGACGCTCGACGACGTTGGCGACGGTCGTGTAGAGGAACACCGCGGAGATCACCGCGAACGCGACGGTCCAGTGCCGCTGCCCGGCCTTGCGGGCGGCGATGGTCACCGCGATCGCGGCGGAACTGATCAGCACCAGCACGCCCGTGGCGTACGCGCCGCCCTGCTTGTCGACGTCGGCGTCGAAGATCCAGGTGACCAGGAAGCCGATCAGGGTGAAGACGAGCACCATCGGCCGCACCGCTCCGGCCCAGTGCGGGGCCATGCCGTAGCGGGGCAGGTAGCGCGGCATCAGGTTGAGCAGCCCGGCCATCGCGGAGGCGCCCGCGAACCACAGGATGGCGATGGTGGAGACGTCGTAGACCGTGCCGAAGGCGTTCCCGAGGTAGTCGTGCGCGAGATACGCCAGCGCCCGGCCGTTCGCCTTCCCGCCGGGCTGGAACTCGTGTTCCGGGATCAGCAGGGTGGTGATGAGGCTGGTGGCGATCAGGAAGCAGCTCATGATCAGCGCGGCCGTGGTGAGCAGCTTCTTGGTGTCCCGGATCCGGCCGGCCGGCCGTTCCTCGGTGTCGCCCGGGTCGCCCTGCACATGGGGCATGACGGCGACGCCGGTCTCGAAGCCGGACAGACCCAGGGCGAGCTTCGGGAAGACCAGCAGGGCCACGCCGACCATGGCGAAGACATTGCCGTGCTGGGCGGTCAGGGCGCCGGTCCAGTCGGTCACCAGGTGCCCGGCGGTGGCGACGTGCCACAGGCCGGTGATCACCACCACCACGTTCAGCGCGAGGTAGACGCCGACCAGTACGACCGCGACGCCGATCGCCTCCAGGAACCCCTTGAGGAACACCGCGCCGAGCAGCGCCAGCAGGATCAGGGTGATCAGCATCTGGTGGTCGTGCAGCGCGCTCGTCAGATGGGGGTTCTCCACCAGGTGGGTGGAGGCGTCGGCGGCCGACAGGGTGATGGTGATCAGGAAGTCGGTGGCGGCGAAGCCGAGCAGGGTCAGGACGAACAGCTTGCCCTGCCAGAACGACAGCAGGCGCTCCAGCATCGCGATGGAGCCCTGGCCGTGCGGGCTCTCCTCGGCGACCCTGCGGTAGACAGGCAGCGCGCCGGCGAGGGTGACGAGGACCAGGACGAGGGTGGCGACGGGCGACAGCAGGCCGGCCGCGAGGGCGGCGATGCCCGGCTGGTAGCCGAGGGTGGAGAAGTAGTCGACGCCGGTCAGGCACATCACCCGCCACCAGCGCTGGCCCTGGTGCGGCGGCTCCGGTGCGGCGTGCGGCGCCTGCTGCACGCCCTTGCCCATGTCGGACAGGCCCTCCAGCATCCATGCGCGCAGGCGACTGGGAGGGTGATCGGTGGTGGCCATGGGCCCTGCTCCTGAAGTACGGCTCGGTGGGATCGGGCCTTCGTGCGAACGGGGCACCAGCGTAAGCAGAGAGTGACGCCCGGACCCACGGTTACCGGGCCGAGCGGACGTCAATCTTCCGTTAAGAGTCGCCGCGGACCCTTCGTCCAGCATGGCCGCGTCCCTGCCGCCCCGCACCCGCGCGGCCGTCCTTCCGCGCGACCCGTCCGCCGGCCGCCTGCGGCTCTCGGTCATCGGGCTTCGGTCATCAGGCGAGTGCGGAGAGTGGGCGGCCGCGGACATGCGTCGGGGCCGGTTCGCACGGTGTGTGCGGGCCGGCCCCTCGTTGGTTCCGGGACGGTGCGCCGGGGCGGACCGTCCCGTCGTGCTCAGGCCGCGGTCACCACGCGGTCGGCGCCCAGCGGTCGGTGCGGGGCGATGACGCGGCCGTCCGGCAGGAGCTCACCGGTGTCCTCGAAGAGCAGGACGCCGTTGCACAGCAGGCTCCAGCCCTGCTCCGGGTGGTGCGCCACGAGACGGGCGGATTCCCGGTCGGCGGAGTCGGCTGACGGGCACGGTGGCTGGTGCTGGCACATGGGTGGGATCTCTCGCTCTGCTGTGTGGTCCGGGATGGTCGTCGCGTCCGTCCCGCGGCTGCTGGCATTCTGCATGGCCGCCCCCCGTTTGATAAGTCGGACTGGAACCAGTGTTGCCCCGCGGACGTGATTCCGCAGGCATTTCGCGGCACCGCTTCTCAAAGGTTCAAGACGCGTCACCCGCGCGAGCGGTTCACCTCAACTGCACTGTCACTTCGGGTGGTTCGAGGTGACCGAAGGTGACTAGTCCGGTCGGGGCGGCGGGCGGTCCGGCCGGGTTCGCCCGGTTATTCGACCCCTGTTCGGCTCAGAGGAGTGAATTACGGCTCGCATGAGCGAATTTCCTCGATCATCGCCGATCGTCATTGCCGATCACTTCCGGCGACCGCTATTCCTGATCGGCGATGACGACGTGCCCCGCCGCCGGCAATTCCGGCGACGGGGCACGGGGTGTCTGTCGAGGTGTCGAGGTCAGGCGGGCGACCCCAGGAGCCGTACCGGGGCCGCCCGGTGGGTCAGGACCGGCAGCAGATCCGCGACCCGGTGCGGCACGTGGGCCGGTATGCCGGGCGGGGCCGGCGCCAGCGGGACCAGCAGATCGGTGGCGGCCGGGTGCCCGCCGGTGCCGTCGCCGCCGATGTCGCCGTGCAGCCACAGCGTCAGCATGTACAGGCTGGGCACCGACAGCAGGCGCGGCTGATAGGGCTGGCTCATGGTCTCCGCCTGGCGCAGCGCGCGCTCGGTGGAGGTGACGTAGGGCCCCTCGAAGAAGTGCGAGAAGGCCCATCCGTCCGGAGTCAGCATGGTCTCGGCCGCGGCCACCGCGTGCTCGCCGCTGCGGATCAGGAAGCGCCACCCGGCCAGCCGGGTCGCGGCCGCCCCGTCGTCGCCGATGTGGTCCAGGACGTGCACGGGCAGCGGCAGTTCGGGGGTCGCGGGGCCCTGGGCGGCGCGCAGGGCGGGGGTGGGGGCCTCACGGAGCGCGGTGGGGGAATCGAGCGCCGTGAGGACGGAGCGCAGTGCGGCGGCGGGAGCCGGGGGGATGTGCAGCGGCATGGTGGGTCGCCTCTCATTCGACAGGCACGGTGGCGCGAGGGCGGGGCGTGGGGCGGACGGCGCTGTCAGCTCTCGGGCAGGAGGGGGCGGAGCCGGTCCGGGTGGACGAGTGAGGGATGCGGAGCGTGGCATGCCGCATTCGGCCCTGACCGCAGGGTCCGGGGCGGCGGGAGCCTACCTTCTGCCGTGGTGCAGAGTTTATACGACAAATGTTCAGGTGGTGTTTCGGCTAGCTGTTTTCCACGTGAACAGCAAGTCTCTATTCGGCCGGAGATTCGCGGTAATCATCCCGATTTCCCGACGGCCGCACCGCGGTGACCTCGGGCCGCGCCCGCACGGCGGACGGCCGGATGCCGTCGGCGTTTTTCACGAGGGCCTCTGGGTACCCGAAACTGCTGGGCGCCCCATGCCCCGTGAATGTGCCTCTGGTCATACGGATCCAGAGTAGTCGGTGCCCGGCGGCCGTGGGACGTTATCGATCGCGATGGCGGGGCATCATCCCACCTGACCGGGACCCGGCGGCCCGATCTCCGGCCCGCCCGAGCAAGGAGGGACGCTGCATGGGCGAGAAGGTCGTGGCAGGCCAGTTCGACCTGTCCGATCGCAACCGCTACCGCGACAAGCTCCGGCGGTGTCTGACGGGACTGGAGCGACTGCTGCAGGAGAAGCGGTTCGACCGGCCGAAGAATCTGATGGGGCTGGAGATCGAATTGAATCTCGTGGGCCCCGACGGGCTGCCCCGAATGCTCAATGCGCAAGTACTGGAACGCATCGCCAGCCGTGACTTCCAGACCGAACTCGCGATGTTCAACCTGGAAGTCAACATCGCCCCGCACCGGCTCGGCGGCCGGGTATTCGACCGGCTGGCCGAGGAGCTGAGGACGTCACTGGCATATGCCGACCGAAAAGCGGGAGAGGTGGACGCGGGAATTGCGATGATCGGCATTCTGCCGACCCTCGGCCGGGACGACCTGGTCTCGTCCAACCTCTCCGACGTCGACCGCTACACCCTGCTCAACGACCAGATCGTCGCGGCCCGCGGCGAGGACTTCGCGCTCGACATCGACGGGGTGGAGCACCTCGTGTGCACGTCGAAGTCGATCGTGCCCGAGGCCGCCTGCACCTCCGTGCAGCTGCACCTCCAGGTCACCCCCGACCGGTTCGCGGACGTGTGGAACGCCGCTCAGGCGGCCAGCGCCGCGCAGATAGCCGTCGGCGCCAACTCGCCCTTCCTGTTCGGGCGCGAGCTGTGGCGCGAGTCGCGGCCCCCGCTCTTCCAGCAGTCCACCGACACCCGCCCGCCGGAGCTGCAGGCGCAGGGCGTCAGGCCGCGCACCTGGTTCGGCGAGCGCTGGGTGTCCTCGGCGTACGACCTCTTCGAGGAGAACCTGCGCTACTTCCCGGCGCTGCTGCCGATCTGCGACGAGGAGGACCCCCTCGACGTGCTCGCCGAGGGCGGCGTCCCGAAACTCGCCGAGCTGGTCCTGCACAACGGCACGATCTACCGCTGGAACCGCCCGGTCTACGACATCGCCGACGGCGTCCCCCATCTGCGGGTCGAGAACCGGGTGCTGCCCGCCGGGCCGACCGTCACCGACGTGGTCGCCAACGCCGTCTTCTACTACGGCCTCGTCCGCGCCCTCGCCGAGGAACCGCGGCCCGTGTGGACCCGGCTGCCCTTCGAGGCGGCGGCGGCCAACTTCGAGGCCGCCTGCCGGCACGGCATCGACGCCCGCTTCACCTGGCCCCGGCGCGGCCGCCACTCCGGTACGGCCGAGGTCGACGCCGTGACCCTCGTCCGCGACGAGCTGCTGCCGCTGGCCGAGGCGGGCCTGACCGCCTGGGGAGTGGAGC
This sequence comes from Streptomyces sennicomposti, assembly GCF_019890635.1. Lineage (GTDB taxonomy): Bacteria > Actinomycetota > Actinomycetes > Streptomycetales > Streptomycetaceae > Streptomyces > Streptomyces sennicomposti. Next base: position 214,629 of record NZ_JAIOAB010000004.1, on the reverse strand, counting down.
GGGCCGACCGCGACCTGTACCTCGGCGTGATCGAGGAGCGGTGCCGCCGCCGCACCAACGGCGCGCAGTGGCAGGCCGCGACCTTCCACCGCGCCCTGGAGAAGGGCATGGACCGGGAGGCCGCCCTCGCCGCGACGACCCGCCGCTACTGCGAGCTGATGCAGCTCGGCGAGCCGGTGCACACCTGGCCGGCGGGGTTGCCGGCGCCGGTGCCGCTCGGCTGAGGACGGCTTGTGCGCTCGGGGGCTGGTTCCGCCCCCCCGGGAGGGCGTTTGCGCCGGCGGGGCTCCGGGCGCGGTCCCGCTCCCGGAGCCGCTTCGGGGTCCGGAGCCGCTTCGGCTTCCGGGGAACGCTTCCGCTCGCGGGGGCTGCTTGCGCTTCCGGGGCGCTTGCGGAGTTCACGCTCGCTTCCGAGGGCCGTTGCTCCCGGCGGGCGCTTCCCCTCCGGGGGCGCTTCGGCTTCCGGGCCGCTTTCGCTCGCGGGGCCGCTTCGGCCTTCGGGTCGGCTTCCGCTTGCGGAGTCGTGTTCGATCCGGTCTCTGCCCGCTGATTCTGCGGCCGGAGGCGGGTACGGCGTGCCGCCGGGCGGTCCCGTCCGTTCGTATGCCGTATGCCGTGTGCCGTCCGTCCGGCTGCCGTCCGTCCGAGCCCGCTGCCTGTGGTCCCGCTGTGCGTCCGGGGTGACCCGGGAATGCGCCGTACGGGCGCACCCCGGGGTCGGCCGTGCTCGCGCCGGGCTGATCGGGCAAGCTGTGACCTCCGACGACGGTGGTACGGGAGGCCGGTGTGCAGGCGGAGACGGAGGCGGGGCCCGGGGGCGGCGCCCTGCCGCGCGAGGAACTGTCGCGGAGGGTCCTGCGCGACGAGACACTGCTCGTCCTGGCGCTCTCGCTCGGGGCGAGCGGAGTGTCCGCCCTGATCAGCTTCATCGGATCGGTCACCAAACCCGGCGGGCTCAAGGACCAGGCGGCCACCCTCAACGCGTCCGCCGCGCCGGGCCGCCCCTGGCTCGACCTCGCCTGGCAGCTCTTCGGGATCGCCACCGCCCTCGTGCCCGTCGCCCTGGTCGCGCACCTCCTGCTGCGCGAGGGGCAGAGCCTGCGCGTGCTCGGCTTCGACCGCACCCGCCCCCGGCCCGACCTCGGCCGCGGGGCCGCGATCGCGGCGGTGATCGGCAGCGCCGGGATCGCCTTCTACCTCGCCGCCCGCGGCCTCGGCTTCAACCTCACGGTGGTGCCGGAGGCGCTGCCGCCGGTGTGGTGGAAGTACCCGGTGCTGATCCTGTCCGCGGTGCAGAACGCGGTCCTGGAAGAGGTGATCGTCGTCGGCTACCTGCTGCGCCGGCTGGACCGGCTCGGCTGGTCCGCGGGCACGGCGCTGGTGGCCAGTTCCGTACTGCGCGGCTCGTACCACCTCTACCAGGGCGTCGGCGGTTTCCTCGGGAACATGGTGATGGGCGTGGTCTTCGTCTGGCTGTACCGGCGGTGGGGCCGGGTCGGCCCCTTGGTGGTCGCCCATTCGCTGCTCGACATCGGGGCGTTCGTGGGCTACGCCCTGCTGGCCGGCAAGGTGGGCTGGCTGCCGACGGCGTGACGAGCGGGCCGTCAGGCGTGCGGCTCGCCGACGATGCCCGTCAGGCGTGCAGTTCGCCGTCGATGACGGTGACCGCGCGGCCGGTGAGCAGGGTGCGCTCGCCGCGCAGGCCGGTGCGGACCAGACCGGAGCGCGGGGAGGCCTGGAGACCGGTGAGGTCGGGGCGGCCCAGGCGCTCGGACCAGTACGGGGCGAGCGCGGTGTGGGCGCTGCCGGTGACCGGGTCCTCGTCGATGCCCACGTTCGGGAAGAAGCAGCGCGAGACGAAGTCGTAGCCGCGGGCCGGGTCCTCGGCGCGGGCGGTGGCGATGAGGCCCCGCGTCGAGTAGGCGGCCAGCGCCTTGTGATCGGGCGTCAGACCGCGCACGGTCTTCTCGTCGGCCAGCTCCACCACCAGGTCGCCGACGCTCGGGCCGGTGTCGAAGGCGGTGAGCGGCTCGGCGCCCAGGGCCTCGGCGACCCCGTCGGGCACCTCGACCGCGGTGAGCGGGGCGGTCGGGAAGTCCAGGGTGATCGAGCCGTCGTCGGCGGGCGTGGCGATGAGCACGCCGCTGCGGGTGGCGAAGCGCACCGGGCCGGTGTGCGTGCCGGTGGTGTGCAGGATGTGGGCGGTGGCGAGGGTGGCGTGCCCGCACATCGCCACCTCGGTGGCGGGCGTGAACCAGCGCAGCGCCCAGTCGGCCTCCGCGCTCCCGGGCAGCCGGTGGGCGAAGGCCGTCTCGGCGTGGTTCACCTCCAGCGCCACGTTCTGGAGCCAGTCGTCCTCGGGGAAGGCGTCGAGGAGCAGCACCCCGGCGGGATTGCCGGCGAAGGGACGGTCGGTGAAGGCGTCGACGATTCGAATCCGCATGCCCTGACGGTAGGGGGCGTGCGGAGCGCGGTTCCAAGGCCAATCGCGGGTCGGCGGCCTGGAAAGCGCCGTGGCCGTCGCGACGGGAAACTCGGCTGTCGGCGGGGAACGCGCCCGCTACGGTGAGCCGATGCCGTCGATCAGGAAGTTCCAGGTCACCTTCGACTGCGCGGACCCCGAACGCGTCGCCCGGTTCTGGTGCGAGGTGCTGGGGTACGTCGCGCCGCCGCCGCCCGAGGGCTTCGCCTCGTGGGACGCGTACCGGCGCTCGCTGCCGGCCGAGCGGCGGGGGGAGTGGTTCGCCTGCTCGGACCCCTCCGGGGTGGGCCCGCGGATGTACTTCCAGCGCGTTCCCGAGGGCAAGGTCGTCAAGAACCGGGTCCATCTCGACGTACGGGTCGCCACCGGGCTGGTGGGGGAGGAGCGGGTCGCCGCGCTCGAGGCGGAGTGCGCGCGACTCGTCGCGCTCGGCGCGGCGAGGGTGCGGCTGCTGCCGGCCGACGAGGAGAACGAGTCGTGCCTGGTGATGCGGGACGTCGAGGGCAACGAGTTCTGCCTCGACTGAGGACAGGGTGAGGGCGAGGGTTCATCAGGGTCCAGCGGGCCGCCGATCGTGAGACCGGCGGCCCGCTGATCTGTTTTCCGGCCCGGTTGCCGCGGGGACCGGCCTACGGCGCAGGTCGGAGGGGGGTTGTCGTAAGCGTTATTCCGATATATCGTTGAAGCATCGCGACAGATCAACGATGGAATGGAGTGGTTGCGATGCGTTCCCACGGACATGAACACGGACACCAGCACGGCGGGCACCGGGGCGGCTTCGGTCCTCTCGGCGGCTTCGACGGACGGCGCGCGGCCTTCGGGCCCTTCGGACCGGGCGGCCCCGGTTTCGGCCCCGGCGGCCCGGGAGGGCGCGGCGGCGGACCGGGCTTCGGCCCCGGCGGCCCCGGATTCGGCCCGGGATTCCCGGGCCCCTGGGGCGGGCGAGGGCGTGGCGGACCGCGCGGCCGGGCGCGGCGCGGCGACGTACGGGCGTCGATCCTGGCGCTCCTCAAGGACCGCCCCATGCACGGCTACGAGATGATCCAGGAGATCGCCGAGCGCAGCGGCGGCGCGTGGAAGCCCAGCCCCGGCTCGGTCTACCCCACCCTCCAACTGCTGGAGGACGAGGGGCTGATCGCCAGTGAGAGCGAGGGCGGCAAGAAGCTGTTCGCGCTCACCGAGGCGGGCCGCGCCGCCGCCGACGAGGGGCCGGACGCCCCCTGGGAGGAGGCCTCGCGGGGAGTCGACTGGGAGGCCCTCGGCGAGATCCGCCAGGCCGGCTTCGGTCTGATGGAGGCCTTCGGCCAGGTCTGGAAGACCGGCACCAAGGAGCAGCGCGACAAGGCGCTCGCCGTCATCAACGAGGCCCGCAAGAAGCTGTACCTGATCCTCGCCGACGAGGACTGATCCGCTCCGCCGACGCGGACGGCAGACGCAGGGCGCCCCGTGGAACCTTCCCCGGGGCGCCCTGCGCGTGTCCGGGCGGAACGGTCTGATGTCCTCCGTGAGGAGGAGATTCGGCCCGGCCGGGTCCACTCCTCGTGGGAGGCGCGAATGGTTCCCGCCGGGGATGACCGGAGCCCGAGCGACTGATGGGGTGGAAGACGTGCACGACCGTATCCCCGGGCAGTCGGCCCACGACCAGGACGACCGCCTTCCGGACGACACCGCAGGACTCAGCGACGAGCTGGCGGCGGTGCTCGCCGCCGCGCGGCGGCGGGCGGTCCGGGACGGGGACCGGCAGACCGACACCGCCCATCTGCTGCACACCCTCCTGGAGTCCGACCCCGAGGTGCGCGCCGCCGTCGGCGGCGGCCCGCGGATCGCCCGGCTGCTCGGCTACCTCGTCCAGCGCAGCATCGGCTACGGCCTGCGCTGGCAGTCCACCGTGGAGGACTCCGGCGCTCTGCCCGTGGTGACGAGGACGGACGCGGCGACGAAGACGGACGCGGCGACGAGGACGGACGCGGTAACGAACGCGGACGCGACGGTCTCGGCGCGCGCTGCGGCGGCCGGTGCGGCCGCCCCCGACCGCCGCTCGCCCCTGGCCTCGGCCGCGCTGGAGCACGCCCGGGAGCGGGCCGCCCGGCGCGGCGGCGGACCGGCCCGGGGAGTCGACCTGCTCGCCGGGCTCCTCCTCGACCCGGAGTCCCGCGCCGTCGAGGTGCTCGCCCGCGCCGGGATCGACGCCCGCGAGGCGGCCGCACGGCTCGACAACGATGCCGAAGACCTTCCCGCCGGGCACGCGGAGGACGCCCGGACCGCCTGCTGAGGCACCCCCCGATTCCAGCCGGTGAGACAGCAGCCATGGGGGATGACGGTCATGTCATCGCCTGTCATCATGTGCCGATGCGTACGTCTGCGATCAGTCACGGCCACTCCGGCAAGGGCGTCGGACTCGGTCTCGCGCTCGTGTCCGCGCTCGCCTTCGGTGGTTCCGGCGTCGCGGCCAAGCCGCTGATCGAGGCGGGCCTCGACCCGCTGCACGTGGTGTGGCTGCGGGTCACCGGCGCCGCCCTCGTCATGCTGCCGCTCGCCGTGCGCCACCGCGCGCTGCCGCGCACCCGCCCCGCCCTGCTCGCCGGGTTCGGCCTGCTCGCCGTGGCGGGCGTCCAGGCCTGCTACTTCGCCGCGCTCTCCCGTATCCCCGTCGGCGTCGCCCTCCTCGTCGAGTACCTGGCGCCGGCCCTGGTCCTCGGCTGGGTCCGGTTCGTGCAGCGGCGGCCGGTCACCCGCGCCGCCGCGCTCGGCGTGGTCCTCGCGGCCGGCGGACTCGCGTGCGTGGTGGAGGTCTGGTCCGGGCTGAGCTTCGACGCGCTCGGACTGCTGCTCGCCCTCGGCGCCGCCTGCTGCCAGGTCGGCTACTTCGTCCTGTCGGATGAGGGCGGCGACGCCGGCGACCGGGCCCCGGACCCGCTGGGCGTCATCGCCTACGGCCTCCTCGTCGGCGCCGCTGTCCTGACCGTGGTGGCCCGCCCCTGGGGCATGCACTGGTCCGTGCTCGCCCACACCGCGCGGATGAACGGCACCCCGGTCCCGGCCGTCGTGCTGCTGCTGTGGATCGTGCTCGTCGCCACCGTCCTCGCCTACGTCACCGGAGTGGTCTCGGTACGCCGCCTTTCACCGCAGGTCGCGGGCGTCGTGGCATGCCTGGAAGCGGTCATCGCTACGGTCCTGGCCTGGGTCCTGCTCGGCGAGCACCTGTCCGCGCCGCAGATCGCCGGCGGCGCCGTCGTCCTGCTGGGCGCGTTCATCGCCCAGTCCTCGGCGCCCGCCGAACGGTCCGCTCAGCCCGTGGCGAGCGGCGGCGACCGGGCGGAGCAGCAGTTGTCGGCACGCGGAACGGCGGCCTAAAGTGGCGATCATGCACGCACGCGCACTCGTTCTCCCGCCTCCGGCCGCCTGAGGCGGGCCCTTCGGTGACCTGCCCGGCGTCCCGCCGGGCCGAGCCGTGCTGCCCGTAGAAGAAGTCCGCCGCCCCGCACGACCGGGGCCGGCCGTTCCCGAACTTCTGCACCTCTGCGGAGAGAACTCGTGTCGCACACCTCCTCCGGCCTGCCCATCGGGCGTGGCCTCCTCTATCTGATCGTCGCCGGCGCCGCCTGGGGCACCGCGGGCGCCGCCGCCTCCCTGGTCTACCGGGCCAGTGACATGGGCCCGTCCGCCCTGTCCTTCTGGCGCTGCGCGATCGGCGTCGTCCTCCTCCTCGCCGCCCGCCTGCTGCGACCGCGCGTCCGGACCGCCGCGGCCGTACCGGCCCGCCGGCGGCTGCTGCGCGCCGGCGCCACCGGGGTCGGCCTCGCCGTCTTCCAGACCGCCTACTTCGCCGCCGTCCAGGCCACCGGGCTCGCCGTCGCGACCGTGGTCACCCTCGGCGCCGGACCCGTGCTGATCGCCCTCGGTGCGCGCGTCGCCCTGGGCGAGCGGCTGGGCCGGGCCGGGCTGACCGCCGTCGTCGGCGCGCTCGCCGGGCTGGCCGTGCTGGTGCTCGGCGGCGGCGGCGCGACCGTGCGCCCGTGGGGCGTGCTGCTGGCCCTGACGTCGGCGGTCGGCTACAGCGTCATGACGCTGCTGACCCGCTGGTGGGGACGGGACGGCGGGACGGACAACTCGGCCACGACTGTCGGCGCGTTCGCGGTGGCCAGTGCCTGCCTGCTGCCGTTCGCGCTGGTGGAGGGGCTGGTGCCGCACAGCGCCGACCCCGTCCGGCTGCTGTGGCTGCTGGGCTACATCGGCACGATCCCGACGGCTCTCGCCTACGCCCTCTACTTCGCGGGCGCGGCCGTCGTCCGCTCGGCCACCGTGTCCGTGATCATGCTGCTGGAGCCGGTGAGCGCCGCCGTGCTGGCGGTCGCCCTGCTCGGCGAGCGGCTGACGCCGGCGACGCTGGCCGGCACCGCGCTGATGCTGGGGTCGGTCGCGGGCCTCGCCGTGGCGGAGGCCCGCGGGGCGCGGGCGGTACCGGCGGAGCCGGTCCTCGTGTGAGGCGGTGTGCGGACCTTGCCGCCGCGGGGTCCGCACCGCCGGTCGGTGCCGTCCGCCGGTCCGGTCCGGCCCGTACCGGCGGTTCTGGCCTCCGCCGGTCCGGCCCGTACCGGCGGGTTCTGGTCTCCGCCGGTCGGGTCCGTGGTGAGGCGATGCGGACCTCGCCGTCGCGGGGTGCGGCCCGGCGGAAGTCCGTGCTGTCCGTCGGTCCGGTCCGGCCCGCACCCGCGGGTCCTGCCGTCCGCCGGTCGGGTCCGTACCGGTGCGGTCGGGGCGGCAGGGGGAGACGCGTCCCGCGTCAGGCATCCTGCCTGCGGAGCAGATGGTTCCGGGCCGCCGCGTCCCGGGGGCCGTTCCGTTCGGTCAGGCGGTCCGCCATCCCGGCGCGCACCTCGGCGGAGCGCTTGCCGCCGTACTTGAACTTGGCGCGTACGGCGGTCACTTCCAGGCGCAGGCCGCGGATGCCGGACAACTGCCGGCCGTACGGGGCCTCGCCCACCGCCGCGCGGGCCGAGCCGCCGTCCGGCTGGAAGTGGCCGAGCTGCCGGTTCAGCAGCTCGGCCTTCTCGGCCGGGTCGTCCACGACATGGGCGGTGCAGCGCAGTTGGACGGCGGCGTAGAAGCTGGTCGGCACGCCGTGGTCCGGCGGGGTGTGCGGCTCCGCCTGCCAGGGGCCCGGTACGAACACGTAGTCGTCGACCACGCTCAGCAGGACCTCGGGGTTCGCCGCGACGGCGGGCCACAGGGGGTTTGGGCGGGCGAGGTGGGTGACGGCCTCGCCCCGGCCGGCGTCGTAGGCGAAGTGCAGCGGCTGGACCCACGGCGGTTCGCCGGGCAGGCCGTTCACGGCGAGCTGGCCGAAGTCGTGCTCGGCCAGCCAGCGCTGCCACTCGGCGTCCTCGCGGGGCGCGTCCCAGGGGTGGACGAGCATCACAGCGCCCTGAGGTAGTCCGGCAGCTGCGTGCCCGGCGCCAGGTCCGCGTCGGCCAGCGGAGCGCCGTACGCCCGGTCGACCGGGACGACGCCCGCCCAGTGGGGGAGGGACAGGTCCTCGGGCTCGTCGTTGACGCCGCCGGTGCGCAGCTTGGCGGAGACCTCGGCCAGGTCGATGCGGAGCACGGCGGTCGCCGCCAGCTCCTTGGCGTTGGCGGGACGCGAGTCGGCGGCCCGGCCCGGCACCACATGGTCCACCAGCACGTCCAGCGCGGTCCGCTTCTCCTGCGGGTCGGTGACCTGGTGGGCGATGCCGTGCACCACCACGGAGCGGTAGTTGATCGAGTGGTGGAAGGCCGAGCGGGCCAGCACCAGGCCGTCGACGTGCGTGACCGTCAGGCACACCGGCAGCCCCGGATCGGCCTGGCCGGCCATGCGCAGGGGGCGCGAGCCCGTCGAGCCGTGCACATAGAGCCGCTCGCCGACCCGGCCGTACAGCGTCGGGAGGACCACGGGCGCGCCGTCGCGGACGAAACCGAGATGGCAGACGTAGCCCTCGTCGAGTATCGCGTGCACCAGCTCCTTGTCGTAGGACGCGCGCTGGGCGGAGCGGGTGGGCACGGTGCGGTCGGTCGGGGTGTAGGCGGCGGGCGGCGATGTCGGCTGCGGGGTGCCCTGCATTGCGGTCTCCATTGCACTAGTGCATAATCTGCTTTGTGCTAGGAGGATATCGGATCGAGGGGCGGCGTGCGGCGGATATCGCCGCGAGCGTCGAACGCGCGGTGGGCAGCGGAGACCTGGAGCCGGGGCAACTGCTGCCGCCCATGCGGGAGTTGGCGACACAGCTCGGGGTCAATCCGAACACCGTCGCCGCCGCGTACCGGGTGCTGCGCGAGCGCGGGGTCATCGAGACCGCCGGGCGCCGGGGCAGCCGGGTGCGGCCCGCGCCCGCCACCACCGGACGGGACCACATCCGCGTGGACGTGCCGGAGGGCGTGCGGGACGTGTCGGCGGGCAATCCGGACCCGGCGCTGCTGCCGCCGCTGGGACCGGCGTTCGCCGAGGCGGCGGCCCGCGCCGACCGCGAACCGGTCCTGTACGGGGACACGCCCGTGGACCCGGAGCTGCAGCGCGCCGCCCGTGCCGAACTCGACGCCGACGGAGTGCCGGACGGGCCGCTGGCCGTGCTGTCCGGCTCGCTGGACGCGATCGAGCGGGTCCTCACGGCCCATCTCAAGCAGGGCGACACGGTCGCCGTGGAGGACCCCGGCTGGGGACGGACGCTCGATCTGGTGCCGGCGCTGGGGCTGCGCACGGTGCCCGTCGCGGTCGACGACGAGGGGCCGCTGCCCGAGGAGGTGCGTCGTGCCCTCGAGGGCGGCGCACGCGCGCTGATCGTCACGGACCGGGCGCAGAACCCGACCGGCGCCGCGGTGAGCGCCACGCGCGCGCGTGCCCTGCGGGCCGTGCTGCGCGAGCATCCTCGGACGCTGCTCATCGAGGACGACCACGGCCACGGCATCGTCGACGTCCCCCTGCGCCCGCTCGCCGGGGTCACCCGTCACTGGGCCTTCGTCCGGTCGGTCGCCAAGGCCTACGGCCCCGACCTGCGCCTCGCCGTCCTCACCGGGGACGCGGTCACCGTCGACCGGGTCCGCGGCAGACAGCGGCTGGCCGCGGGCTGGGTGAGCCTGCTGCTCCAGCGGGCCGTCGTGCGCCTGTGGGCGGACGGCGTGCCGGCCGCGCGCGGGGTGCCGGCGGAGTACGACAGACGGCGCGAGGCGCTGATCGGCGCGCTGGCCGAGCGCGGGGTCGCCGCCCACGGGCGCAGCGGGATGAACGTGTGGGTGCCCGTGCCGGACGAGACCGGGGCCGTCGCCCGGCTGCTGCACGCCGGCTGGGCCGTGGCCCCCGGCGCCCGCTTCCGGCTGAGCGCGCCCCCGGGAATCCGGATCACCGTCTCCACGCTGCGGGACGACGAGACCAAGCGGCTGGCGGACGTGGTGGCCGCGGCACTGGGACCCGCGCCCGCGCGGGGGTACGTGTAGCGGGCGCGGCTGCCGGGTGCGTACGTCCGCCGGCCGCGTCCATCGGTCATGTCCTGCGGTCACGTCTTGCGGTCACGTCGTGCCGACGCAGGAACGACGACCGGCCGCCGCGACGGCGAGGGGCCCAGGCCCACCGTCGCGGCGGGGGTCGTCCGGCGGCGCGGCTGAGCGGCGGCCTGTGCGGGGGTCGGCGGACCGGCGGTATGCGCGAGGGTTCCGGCGGGCCGGCCGGGGAGCGGCGGCCTGTGCGGGTCCCCTACGCGGGGCGGCACGGCGCCGGGGGCGCCGGCTGGGGAGCGGCCTCCGCCATGGCCGGGGCCGCCATCGGCGCGGTCCGGGCGGAGTCCTCCCGCGGGGCGCGGGCGGCGCCCTTCCCCAGGCGCGTACGGGCCGGTCGGCCGCCCCCGCCGGGCCGCCGGACCTGGGTCAGCGCCGCGCCCGCCAGGACGACGACCGCGCCGACCGGAGTGGACCAGCCCAGGTGTTCGCCGAGCACCGCGACGCCCGCCGTGGCGGCGATGATCGGGACGAAGTAGGTGACCATCTGCGCCGTGGTCGGCCCGACCTCGGCGACCAGGCCGTACTGGACGAGCATCGCGACCCCGGTGCCCAGCGCGCCCAGCGCGGCGATCGCGAGGAGCGGGCCCGCCTCCAGACGGCTCGGCACGCTGGTGAACAGCGGTGTGACGACCGCCAGCTGGACCGTGGCCAGCAGCAACTGCCCGCCCGTGAGGGACAGATGGGACTCGGCGGAGCCGGCCAGGGTGCGGCGGACGTAGATCCAGCCGACCGGGTAGCTCAGCGAGGCCAGCAGGGCCATCGCGGTGCCGCCCGCGTCCAGGCCGTGGAAGCCCTGCCAGGCGCCCAGCACCGTCAGCACCCCGAGGAAGCCGAGGCCCAGCCCCGCCACCCGCACCCGGGTCGGGCGGTCCTCCGAGAGCGCGACGAGCGAGAGCGCCATGCCCCACAGCGGCGAGGTCGCGTTGCAGATGCCGGCGAGCGTGGACGGGATCGTCAGCTCCGAGTACGCGAACAGGGAGAACGGCAGCGCGTTGAGCAGGAACCCCGCGACCGCCAGATGCCCCCAGGTGCGGGCGCCGCGCGGCAGCCGCTCCCGCCGCACCGCCATCGCCACCGCCAGCACCGCGGTCCCGAACACCAGCCGTCCCAGCGTCACCTGGAAGGGGGCGAAACCGCGCGTGCCCACCTTCATGAACAGGAAGCTGAAGCCCCACACCAGCGCCAGGAACGCGAACCGGACCCGCCAGTGCAGGCGGGGGCCAGCCGGTTCCGCCGGTTCGGCCGGGGCGGACGGTGAGGGCGACGAGGAGGCGGTCGTGGTGCTCATGGTCGTACGATGCACGGCACCGAGTCGTAGCACAATCGAGAATTCGCGCCCGGTATCTCGTAGCATCGCTTACATGTTGAACCTGGAGCGCCTGCGCACCCTCGACGCCCTCGCCCGGCACGGCTCGGTCAGCGGCGCCGCCGACGGGCTGCACGTGACGACCTCGGCCGTCTCCCAGCAGATGGCCAAGCTGGAACGCGAGGTCGGCCAGCAGCTCCTGGCCAGGAACGGCCGGGGCGTCCGCCTCACCGACGCGGGCCGCCTGCTCGCCGAGCACGCGGCGCGCATCCTGTCCCAGGTCCGGCTCGCCCAGTCCGACCTGGAGGCCCGGCGCGGACAGGTCGTCGGCGAACTGCGCCTCGGCGCGTTCCCCACCGCGGCGCGCGGCCTGTTCCCGCTGGCGCTGTGCGAGCTGCGCACCCGGCACCCGGGCCTCGCCGTCACCACCACCGAGATGGAGCCGGCGCCCGCCCTGCGCGCCGTGCAGCGCGGCGACGTCGACCTGGCCCTCGTCCTCGACTGGTACAACAAACCGCTGCCCGTGCCCGAGGGCCTCTCCCGCGCGCCGATCCTCGACGACCCCGCCGACGTGGCCCTGCCCGCCACGCACCCCTGCGCCGACCGTGCCGAAGTCGGCCTGGAGGACTTCGCCGACGACGACTGGATCACCTGGGCCGAGGCCGAGTTCTGCCACGAGTGGCTGCTGGACACCCTGCGCTCCAAGGGCGTGGAGCCGCGCATCGCCCACCGCGCGCAGGAGCACGCCACCCAGCTCGCCCTGGTCGCGGCGGGCCTCGGCGTGTGCGTCGCGCCGCGGCTCGGGCGGGGGCCGCTGCCCGCCGGGGTACGGACGGTCCCCGTTCGGCAGACGGTGCGGCGGCACGTCTACGCCGTGTGGCGCGCCGACGCCGACCGCCGCCCCTCGATCCGCGCGGCGGTGGACGCCCTGCGGGCGGCGGGGGAGCGGATCGCCTGAGGACGGGAACGCCCGGCCCTCAGGGGAGGGGCAGGCGTTAGACGGCCCCCAGCTTCCGGAAGTCCCAGGAGACGGTCTTCTGCGGGGTCAGCCGCAGCCACGCGTGCCGGCCGTCGTGCGGCATCTCCTCCAGGCCGAAGTACTTGCGGGCGAACAGCGTCTCCGGCAGGTCGAGTTCGGCGCGCAGCTCACCGGTGCGCGGCGCCTCGCCCACGAAGTCCACCGCGCCGGACAGCTCCGCGCCGCGCAGCCGGTCGTACTCCTCGCCCGTGTCGACGACGACCGCCACCCGCGGATCGCGGCGCAGATCGGCCCAGCGCCTGCTGCGCACCACCGAGTACAGCCACAGCGAGGCGCCGTCCCACACGAACCACAGGGCGCTGACGTGCGGTGCGCCGCCGGCCGAGACGGTCGCGACCCGGCAGGTGCGCTCGGTGGCGAGGAACTCGTCCAGCTCGCCCGGCGTCATCATGATCTTCCGGCCCCGGCGCTGCCCGACGGTCATACGGCCCCCCTCTTGTCCTCTCGTCTCCCTCGTCCCCGGCGGATGCGCCAGGGCCGGGGCTCCCCGGCGGGAGACGTCCTCCGAGGATGAGGCCCCCCGCCTCCGCACGCAACGGCTCTTCGGCGCACCGCATCCGGCGGCCGGACCGGCCGTCACGCCAGCCTGATCTCCTCCCCGGCGACGGAGATCTTCTTGGCGGGCAGCGGCCGGGTCGCGGGTCCCTTCCGTACGCTGCCGTCCGTCGCCGAGAACTCGCTGCGGTGGCAGGGGCAGCTGATCACGCCGTCCGCCACCCGGTTCACCGCGCAGCCCTGGTGGGTGCAGGTCGAGGAGAACGCCTCGAACCGGCCCTTGACCGGCTGGGTCACCACCACTCCCTGCGCGGCGAACACCCTGCCGCCGCCCTCGGGGATGTCGGCGGTCCGCGCGAGCACCCCGCCGGAACCGGCCCCGCCGCCGCCCGAGTCTCCGTCGTCCGCCGTACCCGTACCCGCACCGGAGGACGGCTGCTCGTCCGAGCCGCACGCGCCGAGCCCGAGGGCGAGCCCGGTCGCGCCCACCGCCGCCACGACCGTACGGCGGGCGGGCGCCCCCTGGGGCTGAAGCGATTCGCTGGTCATGCCGACGTTCCCTTCCTGCGGACTGCGTGGACGGACCTCGTGATCCGCACAGGGGTACGGCCCGCGGCAGCCCGGCGTTCACACGAGCCGCGGGGCCGGTGTCCGGATGGCGTCGTCGCGGGAAAGGACCCCAAGTAACCTGGGGCGATGCTCAAGGAAGTCAATGCGACGCGGTTCATCACGCCCCTGCGTGAGGGCGGTTCGCTGCCCGGCCTGGTGGAGGCCGACGACTTCGGGACGTACGTCCTGAAGTTCGCCGCCGCCGGGCAGGGCCGCAAGACGCTCGTCGCCGAGGTGGTCTGCGGTGAACTCGCCCGCCGGCTGGGACTGAGGGTGCCCCGGCTGGTGACGATCAGCCTGGACCCGGTGCTGGGCCTCGGCGAACCCGAGGAGCAGGTGCAGGAGCTGCTGAGGTCCAGCGGCGGCGCCAACCTCGGCATGGACTTCCTCTCCGGCGCGCTCGGCTTCGACCCGCTCGCCTTCCCGGTGGACGCGCGCGAGGCCGGACGGATCGTCTGGTTCGACGCGCTGGTCAACAACGTGGACCGGTCCTGGCGCAACCCCAACCTGCTGCGCTGGCGCGGCGAGCTGTGGCTCATCGACCACGGCGCGACCATGATCTGGCACCACAACTGGCCCGGCGCCGAGACCTCCGCCGCCCGCCCCTACGACGCCTCCGACCACGCCCTCGCCCCCTTCCGGCCCGACGTGGCGGCCGCGGCGGCCGAGCTGGCGCCCCTGGTCACCGAGGACCTGCTCGCCGAGGTGACCGCCGAGATCCCGGACGTCTGGCTGGCCGGCGAGCCCGGCTTCGACACGCCCGACGACCTGCGCCGGGCCTACGCGCGGCCGCTGCTGGCCCGCGCCGCCGTCATCCACGAACGCGTCGACGGCCTTCAGGGGGCGAAGTGAGCGACCACCACATCCTCGGCGGCCGTCAGGCGGGCGGCCGGCACATCACCAGGGCGGGCCAGGGCGGCGACCGCGACGTGTTCGAGTACGCGCTGCTGCGGGTCGTCCCGCGCATCGAGCGCGGCGAGTGCGTCAACGCCGGCGTGCTCGTCTACTGCCGCGCCCAGGGCTACGTCGGCGCCCGCACCCATCTGGACGAGGCCCGGCTGCTCGCCCTCGACCCGGCCGCGGACGTGGCCGGGGTGCGCGCCGCGCTCGGCGCCGTGGAGCACGTGTGCGCCGGCGGGACGGCCGCCGGGCAGGCGGCGGGCGACGACGCCGGCCGGCGGTTCCGCTGGCTGGTCGCCCCCCGCTCCACGATCGTCCAGCCCGGCCCCGTCCACACCGGTCTCACCGCCGATCCGGCGGCCGAGACGGAGCGCCTGCTGGACCTCCTGGTGAGGTAATGGATCACACCCGCCCGGTGTCCCGTTGACACCGGGTGCCAAGGCTTCTAGCGTCACGTCTACCGAAGGTACTAAGCGGTCGCTCACCGCAGGTCGGGTTCTCTCCAGGGCGACCGGGTTCTCTCAAGGGCGAGGAGAAGCAGAACATGTCCACCACTGACCAGCGGGTAGCCGTCGTCACCGGTGCCGCGCGCGGCATCGGCGCCGCCACCGCCGTACGTCTGGCCGCCGAGGGCCGTGCCGTCGCCGTGATCGACCTCGACGAGGCCGCCTGCAAGGACACCGTGGAGAAGATCACCGCGGCCGGCGGCCGGGCCGTCGCGGTCGGCGCCGACGTGTCCGACGAGGCGCAGGTGGAGGCGGCGGTCGCGCGGATCGTCGAGGAGCTCGGCGCGCCGACCATCCTCGTCAACAACGCGGGCGTGCTCCGCGACAACCTGCTGTTCAAGATGAGCGTCTCCGACTGGGACACCGTCATGAACGTGCACCTGCGCGGCTCGTTCCTGATGACCAAGGCCGTCCAGAAGCACATGGTGGACGCGGGCTTCGGCCGGATCGTCAACCTGTCCTCGTCCTCGGCGCTCGGCAACCGCGGCCAGGTCAACTACTCCGCCGCCAAGGCCGGTCTGCAGGGCTTCACCAAGACCCTCGCCAAGGAACTGGGCAAGTTCGGCATCACCGCCAACTCCGTCGCCCCCGGCTTCATCGCCACCGAGATGACCAAGGCCACCGCCGACCGCGTCGGCATGGGCTTCGAGGACTTCAAGGCCGCCGCCGCCACCCAGATCCCGGTGCAGCGCGTCGGCGAGCCCGAGGACATCGCCAACGCCATCGCCTTCTTCACCGGCGACGCGGCGGGCTTCGTCTCCGGGCAGGTGCTGTACGTGGCCGGCGGGCCGCTCGACTAAGGGATCCGACACATGACTTCCGTGGAACTCTCCGGCAAGGTCGCCCTCGTCACCGGCGCCAGCCGCGGCATCGGCTACGGCGTCGCCGAGGCCCTGGTCGCCCGCGGCGACCGGGTGTGCATCACCGGCCGCAACGAGGACGCCCTCAAGGAGGCCGTCGACAGGCTCGGCGCCGACCGGGTCATCGGCGTCGCGGGCAAGGCGCACGACGAGGCGCACCAGGCCGAGGCCGTCGAGCGCGTCATGGAGGCGTTCGGCCGCGTCGACTACCTGGTCAACAACGCGGGCACCAACCCGGTGTTCGGCCCGATCGCCGACCTCGACCTGAACGTGGCGCGCAAGGTCTTCGAGACCAACGTGATCTCCGCGCTCGGCTTCGCGCAGCGCACCTGGCACGCCTGGCAGAAGGAGAACGGCGGGGCGATCGTCAACATCGCCTCGGTCGCGGGCCTCGCGCCCTCGCCGTTCATCGGCGCCTACGGCGTCAGCAAGGCCGCGATGATCAACCTCACCCAGCAGCTCGCCCACGAGTTCGCGCCCCGGGTGCGGGTCAACGCGATCGCCCCGGCCGTGGTGAAGACCAAGTTCGCGCAGGCGCTGTACGAGGGCCGCGAGGAGGAGGCGGCGGCGTCCTACCCGCTCGGCCGGCTCGGCGTCCCCTCCGACATCGGCGGCGCGGCGGCCTTCCTCACCTCCGAGCAGTCCGACTGGATCACCGGTCAGACGCTCGTGGTCGACGGCGGCATCTTCCTCAACGCCGGCGTCGGCTGACGGGTCGTGACACAGGCGCGCTGACCGGCCGCCGGGGCCGTTTCCGTTCGGTGAGGATTTCCCCGCCGCCCTTGACGGAAACGGCCCCGGCGTCGTCGTGAGGGCCGCCGCGGGCCGCCCCGCGAGGGGATGACAACGTAGTCAGTCACGCGCTGATCAAGACCGTGCGCAAGCGGGTTCACCGGGCGACGACCCGCGGTATGGTCTGCCGACCCTCTTGTGGTACGGCGGATCGAGGAGCGTGCGCGTGTTCAACCGGAACCGATGCCTGCAACCGGCGGCGGCGATCGCGTCCATAAGCCTGGTGGCCGGGTGCGGCGTCTTTTCCGACAGCGGCCCGGACACCAGCAAGGCGATCGTGGTGGGCACCACCAGCGCCCCCACCACGCTGGACCCGGCGGCTTCCTGGGACGGCTCCTGGGAGCTGTTCCGCAACATCTACCAGACCCTGCTGGCCTACCCGAACGGCGCCACGACGCCCCAGCCCGACGCCGCGGAGAGCTGCGAGTTCACCGACACCGGCAACCGCGTCTACCGCTGCCGGCTGCGCGCGGGCATGAAGTTCGCCGACGGGGACACCCTCGACGCCCAGGCCGTCAAGTTCTCCATCGACCGCATCAGGAGCATCAACGTGCCCGGCGGCCCGGCCGGGCTGCTCGGCAGCCTGGACCAGGTGCAGGCGGTGGACAGCCGGGACGTCGTCTTCCGGCTCAACAAGCCCGACGCCACCTTCCCGTTCGTGCTCGCCGCCCCCGCGATGTCGATCGTCGACCCCGACGACTACTCCGCCCACTCGCTGCGCAAGGACGGCCAGGTGTTCGGCTCCGGCCCGTACACCCTGAAGTCCTACGAGGAGGGCAAGCGGGCCGAGCTGGTCAAGAACACCCACTACACGGGGTACGCCCAGCGCAGAAACGATGCTGTCACGATCCGTTACTTCCAGGACTCCGCGACGATGGTCAAGGAGCTGCGCAACGGCGGGATCGACGTGACCTACCGCGGCCTCGCCGCCGACGACGTCGTCACCCTCCAGGGCAACGGCGACCAGAACCTCCAGCTCGTGGAGGGCTCCGGCGCCGACATCAGCTACCTGGTGTTCAACCCCAAGGACCCGTGGGCCGCGAAACCGGCCGTGCGTAGGGCCGTCGCCCAGATCGTGGACCGGGCGGCCATCGCGCACGAGGTCTACAAGGACACCGTCGACCCGCTGTACTCCATGGTCCCCAAGGGCCTGACCGGCCACACCACCGGCTTCTTCGACGACTTCGGCGACCCCAGCGTCAGCAAGGCCCGCCAGATCCTCGCCTCCGCGGGCATCAAGGAGAAGGTGCCGCTCACCTTCTGGTACACCACCGACCGCTACGGCTCCGAGACCGCGAAGGAGTTCGAGGAACTCAAGCGGCAGCTCGACGCCTCCGGCCTCTTCACGATCACCCTGCGCAGCCGGCCCTGGAAGACGTACGTCGTGGGCTACCAGAAGGGCGAGTACCCGGTGTTCGGGCGCGGCTGGTCCCCGGACTTCCCCGACCCGGACAACTTCATCGCCCCGTTCGTCGGCCAGCAGAACGCGCTCGGCACGCCCTATCCGGCGCCCGAGATCACCAGGGTGCTGCTGCCCGAGTCGCGGCGCGAGAGCGACCGCGCGGCCGTGGTGAAGGAGTTCGAGCAGGCGCAGCAGATCCTGGTGGACGACGCGCGGCTGCTGCCGCTGTGGCAGGGCCGGCAGTACGTGGCCGCCAGCGAGGACATCTCGGGCGGTGAGCGGGCGCTCGACCCCTCGTCGATCATGACCATGTGGGAGCTGTACCGCAAGACCAGCTGGTAGGCGGGCAGTTCCCGGGGGCGCGGTGGCGTTGTCAGTGGTCGCCTGTAGGTTCGGTGACCTGGAAGTGACCGTACATCGTGAGGACGTTGACGTGACCGACATCGCCATGCTGCCCGAGTCCTGGCGCGGGGTTCTGGGCGACGAGCTGCAGCAGCCCTACTTCAAGGAGCTGACCGAGTTCGTCGAGGAGGAGCGGGCGAAGGGGCCGGTGTATCCGCCGCGCGAGGAGGTCTTCGCCGCGCTGGACGCCACGCCGTACGACAAGGTGAAGGTGCTCGTCCTCGGGCAGGACCCCTACCACGGGGAGGGCCAGGGGCACGGACTGTGCTTCTCGGTGCGGCCCGGGGTGCGGATCCCGCCGTCGCTGCGCAACATCTACAAGGAGATGCACGAGGAGCTGGGCACGCCCGTTCCGGACAACGGCTACCTCATGCCGTGGGCCGAGCAGGGCGTGCTGCTGCTGAACGCGGTGCTGACGGTCCGCGCCGGTGAGGCCAACTCCCACAAGGGGCGGGGCTGGGAGAAGTTCACCGACGCGGTGATCCGCGCGGTGGCGAGCCGCCCCGACCCGGCGGTCTTCGTGCTGTGGGGCAACTACGCGCAGAAGAAGCTGCCCCTGATCGACGAGAGCCGGCACGTGGTGGTGAAGGGGGCGCACCCCTCGCCGCTGTCGGCGAAGAAGTTCTTCGGCTCGCGCCCGTTCACGCAGATCAACGAGGCGGTCGCCCGCCAGGGCCACGAGCCGATCGACTGGCGGATCCCGAACCTGGGCTGAGACGGGACCGCTCCGCGGAGGGCGGGTTCCGCGGCGGAACGCCGGTTCCCGGGACCCCGGGTGCGGGGTCGGTTCCACGGCGGGGACGCCGGTTCCCGGGATTCCGGGTACGGGGTTGATTCGACGGCGGCGGAACCGGGTCCGTGGGGTCCCGGGCGCGGGGCCGACCCTCGGCGGGAGCGGAACTCCGTCGGCGGCGGAGCGCGGCGGTCTCTGGTGGAGTCCGGCCTCCGGGGCGGAACTCGGTCCCGGGGCGGGGTCCGATCCCGGGCGGGACCCGATCTCGGGGAAGCCGAGTGCGGGGGCGAATCGGGGGTGCCCTGCCGGGATGCGCGGGACGCCGCCTGAGCGGCAGTTCGCCCGGGGGCTCGGGCCGGCTGGGCGGCGCTTCGTTCGGAGGGCGGGCCGGCTGGGCGGCGGGGTGGGTCCGAGGGACGTGGTCCGGCTGGGCGGCGGTCCGGTCTGGGGGCGTGGTCCGGTCCGGGGTGCGGGCCGGACCTCGCGCAGGGGGCGGCCACGGTGCGGGGCCGACTCGGGGGTGCGCCACGCGGCGGGCCGGGTCGATGGCACCGGAGTGCCGGTGTCGGCTCGCCCCCTCGCCTGACGTGCCCGGGGCGCCCGGTCCGCCCGAGCGGGGCCGTCGGCCCGGTCCGGGGGAACGGGACCGGGCCGGAACGGCCCGCCGAGGGCGTGGCGGGGCGGTA
Source organism: Streptomyces sennicomposti (assembly GCF_019890635.1). Taxonomy (GTDB): domain Bacteria; phylum Actinomycetota; class Actinomycetes; order Streptomycetales; family Streptomycetaceae; genus Streptomyces; species Streptomyces sennicomposti. The sequence continues at coordinate 194,891 of NZ_JAIOAB010000004.1, read as the reverse complement.
ACGGCCCGCCGGGGGCCCGGTCGGCGGGCGGCGGAGTGGCCTTCGTACGCGTCTGCGCCGGGATCCGGCGGCCAGGCTCTAGCGTCGGTGGGGACGGGTCGGGGACAGGGCTGGAGGACGCGGTGGCCGAACGGCAGGAGCGGACGGTGTCGGACGTCGTGATGACACGGATCGGGCAGGGCGTGATGCTGCATCACGCGGGGGACCGGGAAGAGGCCCGGACACGCTTCCTCGACCTGTGGCACGAGATCGGCGAGGACGGCGACCCGCTGCAGCGCTGCACGCTGGCCCACTACATGGCCGACACCCAGGACGACCCCATGGACGAACTGGCCTGGGACCTGCGGGCGCTCTCGGCCGCCCGGGAACTGACCGACGACGGGCCCGCCGGTCCCGAGGCCGCGGCGGCGGTCCGCGCCCTCTACCCGTCCCTCCAGCTCAACCTGGCCGCCGACTACGCCCGGCTCGGCCGCTCGGAGGCCGCCCGCGCCCATCTCCACCAGGCCCGCGGCGCGGCCGTCGCCCTGGCCGAAGACAGCTACGGCGACGGCGTCCGCGCGGCGATCCACCGGCTGGCGCTGCGGCTGGGGGAGTCCGGGCCCGGCACCCCGGGCGAGCCGGGACCGCCCCGCCGGCCGGAGTAGCGCCCCCGGCGGTCATACCGGCCGGATCGGCGTCCCCCGGCGGTCCCGCAAGCCGGATCAGTGTCCCCGGAGGTCATGCCGGCCGGAGGAGCGTCGGCCGGTGGTCATGCCGGCCGGAGGAGTGTCCGCCGGTGGTCATGCCGGGCGGAGGAGCGTCGGCCGGTGGTCATGCCGGCCGGAGGAGTGTCCGCCGTTGGTCATGCCGGGCGGAGGAGCGTCCGCCGTTGGTCATGCCGGGCGGAGGAGCGTCCGCCGTTGGTCATGCCGGCCGGAGGAGCGTCCCCGGTGGTCATGCCGGGCGGAGGAGTGTCCGCCGGTGGCCCCGCCAGGCTTCCCGCTCCCCGGCGGTCAGTGGTAGGCCTGTCCGCAGATCCTCGACTGGGGGCTGTCCGCCGACCAGTGGCCGTACTCCCTGCCGAGGTCGCAGACGCCGGCGTTTCCCGGCACCGAGTGGCCGATGTCGGGGATCTCCGCGCGCGGCGCGCTCGGCACGTACGGCTTGTGCTCGTACCGGGGCACCTCCAGGCGCAGATGGTGGCTCGGGGAGGACGGTGGCGGGGTCCGGCGCGATTCCGTGGACGAATCCGCCGGGGCCGAGGGCCGGGCCGGGGACCGGGTGGGGGACGGTCCGACGCGTCCCAGGGCCTCACGGGCCGGAGCCTGTACGGCTCCTCGTCCGGTGCCGCCCTCCGGATGCGGGGCCGGATGCCCGGCGGGGGCCCCGGCGGTGCCGGTGGCGGGGGATCGCTGGACCGTGACGCAGCCGGTGAGGGCCGAGACCGCCACGGTCACCAGAAGCGTTGCGGTGGTCGTTCGATGCACCCGCGCCACTCTGCTGGGTCCGCGCCGCCCGTGGGCGCCCGACGGGCGGATGATGCCCCGCACGGGTGACCTCCCGCACCGTACCGAGTGCGTGCGGCGGCGCGGAGGTGACGCCGTACACCTCATAGGACCGCCGGGCCTTCCGGCGTCTTCGGGGGTCTCGGGCCGGGGTGCGGGCGGAGGCCTCAGTCGCCCGTCGCCCCGTCGATCCGCTCGCGCAGGAGGTCCGCGTGGCCGTTGTGGCGGGCGTACTCCTCGATCATGTGGGTGTAGATCCAGCGCAGGTTGAACGGCTCGCCGGTGGTCCTGCCCCGGCCGGCGGACAGGTCGTCCAGGCCGAAGCCGGCGGCGTTGCGGCGGGCGGTCTCGATCTCGGCCTGCCAGGCGGCGTGGGCGTCGGCCCAGGTGTCGGCCTCGGTGAGGTGGAACTCGCCGTCGGGGTCCGCGTCGCTGAAGTAGAGGGGCTTCGCGTCCTCGCCCGTCAGCACCTTGCGGAACCAGCCCCGCTCCACCTCCGCCATGTGCCGCACCAGACCCAGCAGGGACAGCTCGGACGGCGGGAGGGAGGCCGTGCGCAACTGCTCGTCGGTCAGGCCCTCGCACTTCCAGGCCAGGGTCTGCCGGTGGTAGTCCAGCCAGCCCTCCAGCATGGTGCGTTCGTCGGCGTTCTGGGCGGGCTCACTGCGCTCGGTCGTCATGCCCCGATCATTTCCTGACCGGGCGCGTCACACCACACCTTTTCCCGCGCCGAACGCGCCCCCGCCGGCCATCCCCGCCAGCAGTTCCCGCAGACCGGCGCGGACCTCGTCCAGGTCCGGGACCTCGGCGTGGAAGGTGCCGGCCACGCAGGAGAACATCAGCCCGTCGGCCCAGGCGACCAGGGACAGCACATGCCGGTCCGGTGCGGTGGACCCCGCCGCCCGGAGCAGCACGCCGAGCTGCTCGCGGAACCGGGCGCCGGCGGCGTCGAAGTGCTTGCGCAGTTCGGGCCGGCGGGTCGCCTCCAGGGCCAGTTCGTAGCGGGCGAGGGTCAGTTCGCGATGGCGGGTCAGGGCGCGGTGCGTGGCCAGCGCCAGCCCGTCCACCAGGGCGTCCGGGCCGCCGGCGGGGTCCGGCAGCTCGTGCAGGGCCAGCACCCGCGCCTCCCGGTCGGCCAGTCGCCGTACCGCGAGGTCCAGCAGGGCCTGCCGGGTCCGGGCGACGTTCGACGTGGAGCCCTGCGGCAGCCCGGCCGCCTCGTCCACCGCGCGGTGCGTCAGTCCTCGCATGCCGCGCTCGGCGAGCAGGGCGAGGGCGGCGTCGGCGACGCGGTCGGCGCGGGAGGGATGCGCGGGAGGCGGGGACTCGGCGGACATGGAGATCAACCTACCGGCCGGCCGGGGCCGTGGTACGCCGCTCACTACAGCCGTAGTATGGTCGAGCCGTTCATTCACTACATCCGTAGTCCCGGTGGTGCGGGAAGCGTCCTAGGAGGAGCCATGTCCCCGTCCTCGTCCGCCGTCGTCATCGGCGGCGGCATCGGAGGTCTCGCCGCGGCGGCGGCCCTGCACCTGGCCGGCCGGCCGGTCACCGTGCTGGAACGGGCCCCCTCCCTGACGCCCGTCGGCGCGGCGATCTCGCTCTCCCCGAACGCCCTGCGCGCCCTGGACGTCCTCGGCGTCGGCGACCGCGTCCGCGACCTCGCCGCCTGGCAGGGCGACGGCGGGCTGCGCGCCCCGGGCGGCCGCTGGATCTCCCGCACCGACGCCGCCGCGGCGGCCGAACGGTTCGGCGGCCCCCTCGTCCTGCTCCACCGCGCCGTCCTGATCGACACCCTGGCCGGTCTCCTGCCGCCCGGCACCGTCCGCACCACCGCCGAGGCACGCCTCGCCGACCCCGGCGACGAGCGCCGCCCGGCCAGGGTCAGCACCCCCGACGGCGACCTGGAGGCCGCTCTGGTGGTCGGCGCCGACGGCGTCCGCTCCACCACCCGCCACACCCTGTTCCCCGCCCACCCCGGCGCCGTCTACGCCGGGTTCACCACCTGGCGGGTCGTCATCCCCGTGCCCGGCGTCCGCTTCGCCTCCCACGAGACCTGGGGCCGGGGCCGCCTGTGGGGCACGCACCCGCTCAAGGACGGCCGGGTGTACGCGTACGCCGCCGCCATGACCCCCGCCGGACAGCACGCCGCCGACGACGAACGGGCCGAACTCCTGCGCCGCTTCGGCCACTGGCACAGCCCGGTCCCCGAGGTGCTGGCCGCCGCCCGCCCCGAGGACGTCCTCCGGCACGACGTCCACCACATCGCCGAGCCGCTGCCCGCCTACCACCGCGGCCGGGTCGCCCTCCTCGGCGACGCCGCCCACGCCATGGTGCCCACCCTCGGACAGGGCGGCAACCAGGCCGTCGAGGACGCCGTCGTCCTCGCCCACCACGCCGACGACCTCGCCGCCTACACCGCCGCCCGGCTGCCCCGCACCACCGCCATCGCCCGCCGGGCGGCCCGGGTCGCGCGGGTCAATATGACGGGCAACCGCGCCGGGATCGTCCTGCGGGACACCCTGATCGCCACGGCCTCCCGCCTGCGGCCCGGACTCCTGCTGCGCGGCTTCGACGGCATCGCCGACTGGCGGCCCCCGCAGCCGCCGTATGCTGCCGTGCGGACGGACACGGACCAGCGGTGAGGGAGAGCACGTGAAGGTCGGCTGCATCGGACTCGGCGACATCGCGCAGAAGGCCTATCTGCCGGTCCTCGGCACGCAGCCCGAAGTGGAACTGCACGTGCAGACCCGCACGCCCGCGACGCTGCGGCGGGTCGCCGACAGCCTCCACCTGCCCGCCGCGCAGCGCCACGCGGACCTGGACTCCCTGCTCGGCGCGGGCCTCGACGCCGCCTTCGTGCACGCGCCCACCGCCGTCCACCCCGAGATCGTCACCCGGCTCCTCCAGGCGGGTGTGCCGGCCTACGTCGACAAGCCGCTCGCCTACGAACTCGCCGACTCCGCACGCCTGGTGGCGCTCGCGGAGGAGCGGGGCGTCTCGCTCGCGGTCGGCTTCAACCGGCGCCACGCGCCCGGCTACGCGCAGTGCGTGGAGCACCCGCGCGAGCTGATCCTGATGCAGAAGAACCGCGTCGGGCTGCCCGAGGAACCCCGGCAGATGATCCTCGACGACTTCATCCACGTCGTGGACACCCTGCGGTTCCTGGCCCCCGGCCCCGTCGACGACGTCACCGTGCGCGGCCGGCTGCGCGACGGGCTGCTGCACCACGTCGTGCTCCAGCTCGGCGGCGACGGGTTCACCGCGCTCGGCGTGATGAACCGGCTCAGCGGCTCCACCGAGGAGATCCTCGAGGTCTCCGGCCAGGACACCAAGCGCCAGGTCGTCAACCTCGCCGAGACCATCGACCACAAGGGGCAGCCGACCGTGCGGCGGCGCGGTGACTGGGTGCCGGTCGCCCGGCAGCGCGGCATCGAGCAGGCCGTGCTGTCCTTCCTGGACGCCGTGCGCGCCGGGAAGGTGCTCAGCGCCCGGGACGCGCTGGAGACTCACGAACTGTGTGAGCGGGTGGTGCGGACGGTGCTGGAGCACTCCGGCGCGGCCTGAACACCCGTACGCCCTCCGCCACGCACACCGCGGCCAGCACCAGCAGGGCCGCGTGCACCGGCCAGTCGCCGAAGCGGACGTACGGGGTGACCCCGTGCGCGGTCGGCATGTCGTACACCCGTGCGGTGCTCGCGTCGGTGCCGAGCCAGGAGCCCACGCGCCGCCCGTCCGGGCCGTAGACGGCGGACACCCCGGTCAAGGTGGCGTGCACCATGGGGCGGCCGGTCTCGGCGGCGCGCAGCGCGGCGAGCGAGGCGTGCTGCTCGGGCGCCCAGCTGTGCTGGAAGGTGGAGGTGGAGGACTGCGCGAGGAGCACGTCCGCGCCGTCCGCGGCCAGATGCCGGCTCATGTCGGGGAACGCCGACTCGAAGCAGATCAGCGGGCCGACGCGCAGACCGTGGCCGACGTCCATCACCGTCTGCGCCGTGCCCCGCATCCGGTCCTCGCCGGCGGCCTTCCCGACGGAGGTCGCCCAGCCGAGCAGCGAGCGGGCCGGGACGTACTCGCCGAACGGGACGAGCCGCATCTTGTCGTAGCGGGCGCCGGTCGGGCCGGACGGGCCGACCAGCACGGAACTCTTGTAGATGCCGGGCCGGTCCGAGCGCCGGGCGTCCACGTTGACCAGCACATCGGCGCCGACCGTGCGGGACAGGGCCGCTGTCCGCGCGGCGATGTCCGGCCGGTCGGCCAGGTCGAAGCCGACGCTGCTCTCGCCCCACACGACGAGATCCACCCGCTGTCCGGCCAGGGTCCGGGTCAGCCGCTCCTCCAGGCCGAACCGCCGCTGCCCGCTGTCGGGCCCGTCGACGATCCCCGGCTGGACGACGGCTATCCGGACCCGGCCGTCCACGTCCGGGCGCGGCGCCCACACCCAGACCGCCGAGGTCGCCGCCGCCGTGGCGAGCAGTCCGGCCACGGCGGGCAGCCGCGCCGCCCGGACGGCGACGAGCAGGGCGACGGCGACGTTCACCGCCACCAGCAGCAGGCTCAGCAGCCACACGCCGCCGACCGACGCCAGCCGCAGCGCCGGCGCCACCTGCCACTGGGTGGCGCCGAGCATCCCCCAGGGACCGCCCAGCCCCTGCCAGGACCGGACCAACTCGACGGCCAGCCAGCCCGACGGCAGCACGAGGAGCGCGGCGGCCGCCCGCCCCGCTTGGGGCGTCCCGCCGAGGAACCGCCGCACCAGCCACCCCCACGGCGCCCACAACGCGCCGAGCAGCGCCGCGAGCACCACCGTGAACACGTGCAGGCTCGGCAGCAGCCAGTGGTGCACGGCCAGCATGAAACCGAGCCCGCCGCACCAGCCGTCGTAGGCGGCGCGCCGCCCGGTCGGGGCCGTACGGACGAGCAGGAGCCACGGCACCAGGGCGACGTACGCGAACCACCACAGCGACGGCGCGGGAAACGCGAACACGGGCAGCGCGCCCGCGAGAACGGCGAGCACCGAACGGCGCCACGGGGAGACGAGCCAGCGGCCATAGATGTTCATATGCGCGCCCTCCTACCCGTGCTCGACCCGGCCTACCCCGCGGACGGCTCCAGTGTGCGCGCCCGGCGGGCGAAGTGGATATTCGGTGGCACCGGACGGACGCCGGGAACGAGGGTGGCCGGGTGAACGATCACCACGCAGAAGCAGAGCCCCGATTCCGCATCCGCGCCCGCCACACCGACACCACGGTCACCGTCTACCAGGCCTACCGCCCGCAGATCGGCGGCCCCGCCGCCCGCACCGGCCGCTTCCCGGCCGACTGGAAGCGCGACCGGATGACGTGGATCAAGCCGTCGTTCCTGTGGATGATGTACCGCTGCGGCTGGGGAACCAAGGAGGGGCAGGAGACGGTGCTCGCCGTCGAGATCCGCCGGGACGGGTTCGAATGGGCGCTCCGCAACGCCTGCCTGTCCCACCATGTGCCGGCCCTGCACGGCGACCAGGCGTCCTGGCGGCGGCGGTTGCGGGAGGCGCCCGCGCGGGTGCAGTGGGACCCGGAGCGGGACCTGCACCACACTCCGCTGCCGTACCGCTCCCTCCAGCTCGGCCTCGCCGGACCGGCCGCGGCCCGGTACGCGGACGAGTGGATCACCGGCATCGAGGACGTCACCCCGCTCGCGGCCGAGATCCACGCGCTGGTCCGAACGGGTGAGCTGGAGCGGGCCACCGCCCTGCTGCCGAAGGAGCGGCCCTACCCCGTCGCCGACGAGGTGCTCGCGCATCTGCGGGCCTAAGGCCCTGTCGCCACATTCCCGCCTGCCCCGCGACGCCATGCACGCACTCTCGCCGCACCGGACCCCGACCCGAGTACGCCCAGTACGAGGGCCAGGCCCGGCATACCGAGAGCACGCACCTGACGCCGCGGGGCCCGCCCTCCGGGCGGACGGCGGGAATGTGACGACAGGGCCTAGGCTGATCACAGCGGGGGTCTCGCCCGGCGCTGCGGACGGGTGGCGCCGAGAGTGCAGCGGAGGTCCGCATGAAACGTCTTGTCACCGTCGTCACCGGCGGCGGCCGGGGCATCGGCGCCGCGATCTGCCGGCGGCTGGCGGCCGACGGGCACGACGTCGTGATCGGATACGTCCACGACACCCGGGCCGCCGAGGCCGTCGCCGACGAGGTGCTGGAGGCCGGGGCGCGCAGCGTCACCGTCCGGATGGACACCTCGTCGGAGGCCGACGTCGAACGGCTCTTCGCCACCGCCGAGGAACGCCTCGGCCCGGTGACGGGCCTCGTGAACAACGCCGGCGTCACCGGACCGCTGGGCCGCCTCGCCGACACGGACACCGCCGATCTGCGCCGGGTCGTGGAGGTCAACCTGCTCGGCACGCTGCTGTGCGCGCGCCGCGCCGCGCAGCTCATGGCGCCCCGGGGCAGCGGCGTCATCGTGAACATCTCGTCCGTGGCCGCCACCCTCGGCAGCCCCGGCGACTTCGTCCACTACGCGGCGACGAAGGCGGCCGTGGACACCCTGACCCTGGGGCTCGCCAAGGAACTCGGGCCCGACGGCATCCGCGTCAACGCGGTCGCGCCCGGCATGATCGACACCGAGATGCACGAGGAGATGGGCGATCCGGAACGGGCCCGGCGCGCCGCCGGGACGATCCCGCTGGGCCGCCCCGGCCGCGCCGAGGAGATCGCCGCGGCCGTGGCCTGGCTGATGTCCCCGGACGCCTCCTACGCCTCGGGCGCGGTGCTGAGGGTGTCCGGCGGGCGCTGACGCGGGGCGCCTCCGGGCAGCCGGGGGCCGGCCGTCCGGTGGTGGGGGGCCGGCGCGGGGCGCCGCCCCTCACGCCGCCTCGATCACCCCGCGGCGGATGGCGGCGGCCCACTTGACCACCAGCAGCTCGTACTCCTCGCGCTCCTGGGCCGTCAGGGACCCGCCCGAGCGCAGCCAGAGCGCGCGGATCTGCTCGTTCAGTTCGGCGGCAGACCGCACGGAACCAAGGGCCATGGAATCGGGGGACATGGCCACAGCCTAGGGGCAAGCCCTGACGCTGCGCTACCGGACGGCTACACACACCGCATGGACTCGGTCACCCGTGCGACCGGTTCCGGTCGCGGCGGCTGCCGGTCCGGCGGCCGGGCGGCGCGGTGGCCGGCCCGCGCACGGGCGGGCCGTCGGCCGCGACGCCGCCCGCCCGGCTGCCGGGCCGTCGGCCGTGACCAGCACCGATGACGAGACCTCGGACGCCGTGCGCCACCGGGCCGAGGGTGCGGAGCGGTGCGCGACGGCGCGCGGGCGGGGAGCGGCGGGGACCGGCGGTGTCCGGATCCGCACGCGATCACGTGGCGAAAAGCATCGCCCCGCGCCGTCCTCAACGGGCGCGCAGGTGGTGGCGTTTGCGCCAGGCCACCGCCGCGCCGGCCACCGCCGGCACGGCGATGCAGGCCATCGCGATCAGGAACGCCGGCGAGGTCGGCGCGGCGGCACGCGCCCCGGCGACGACGTAGGCGGCCGTGTTCGGCACCGAGCCGAGCGCCGTCGCCAGCAGGAACGCCGGCCAGCCCATCCGGGAGACGGCGGCGCAGTAGTTCGCCGCCCAGAACGGCACGCCCGGGAACAGCCGGGCCGCGAGCATCGACCGGAAGCCGTGCCGGCTGAGCTGCCCGTCCGCCGCCTTCAGCAGCCGGCCGCGCAGCAGCGGACGCAGCGCGTCCTGACCCAGCATCCGGCCCAGGCCGAAGGCCACGCCGGCGCCCAGCACCGTACCGGCCAGCGCGGCGGCCAGCCCGAACTGCGAGCCGAACAGCGCGCCCGCGGCGAGGTTGAGCAGCGGTCGCGGCAGGAACGCCACCGTGCCCACGCCGTAGGCCACGGCGAAGGCCACCACCGCGGCGGCGCCGCCGAGTTGGGGCGGCCAGCCGTGTGTGAGCAGCCGCTGCGGCTGGAACAGCAGCACGGACGTGCCGGCCGCGGCGAGCAGGACGAGCAGCAGGGACAGCCGCGACCAGGGGGAGAGCAGGACTCTCGCGCAACGGGCGGCCAGGCCCGCGGCCCCGGCGAACGCGACGGGACCGGCGGGGCCGGACGGGGTGAGCGGAACCGGGACGGCGGCCGTGGGGACGGCGGCGCCGGGCTCCGTGGCGGCGGCCCGGGGAGAGGCCGTGGCGGTGCCCCCAGAGCGGGTGGTGGCATCGAGCATCTTGTGACACTAACCGACGGATATGTCTGATCGCCGTACGGTTCGTCTCAGCACTGTCACAGGAGGGGCCGTCGTGCCTGGTGACACGTCAGTTCCCGCCCGCCGAAAACCATTCGACGCGCGGCACGCGGTCGGCGATGATCGGCCCATGTTCCGGCACGCCTTCGTCCTCGCAGCATCCGCGGCAGCGGGTGCTCCGAAGGCTGCCGTCCTCGTCTTCCCGGCCGCAGCCGACGGCGCCCGAAGCTGACCCTCCCCGGATCGTCCGGCGGACCCCGCAGGGGGAGGGTCGGCCGTCCCTCGGGGTCCCCGCACCACCTTCGACGCTTCGAGGTACAGCCATGCCCAAGACGGCGTACGTCCGCACCAAACCGCATCTGAACATCGGCACGATGGGCCATGTCGACCACGGCAAGACCACCCTGACCGCCGCCATCACCAAGGTCCTCGCCGAGCGCGGCACCGGCACGTTCGTGCCGTTCGACCGCATCGACCGCGCCCCGGAGGAGGCCGCGCGCGGCATCACCATCAACATCGCGCACGTCGAGTACGAGACCGACACCCGGCACTACGCCCACGTGGACATGCCCGGTCACGCCGACTACGTGAAGAACATGGTCACCGGCGCCGCGCAGCTCGACGGGGCGATCCTCGTGGTCTCCGCGCTCGACGGGATCATGCCGCAGACCGCCGAACACGTGCTGCTCGCCCGGCAGGTGGGCGTCGACCACATCGTCGTCGCCCTCAACAAGGCCGACGCGGGCGACGAGGAGCTGACCGACCTCGTCGAGTTGGAGGTCCGCGACCTGCTCACCCGGCAGGGGTACCCCGGCGACGCGGTGCCGGTCGTCCGGGTCTCCGGGCTGAAGGCGCTGGCGGGCGACCCGCGCTGGACGGCGTCGATCGAGGCGCTGCTCGACACGGTGGACACGTACGTCCCGCTGCCCGAGCGGTACCTGGACGCGCCGTTCCTGCTCCCGGTGGAGAACGTCCTCACCATCACCGGCCGCGGCACCGTCGTCACCGGCGCCGTCGAGCGCGGGACCGTACGCGTCGGCGACCGGGTCGAGGTGCTCGGCGCCGGGGTGGAGACCGTCGTCACGGGCCTGGAGACCTTCGGCAAGCCCATGGAGCAGGCCCAGGCCGGGGACAACGTGGCGCTGCTGCTGCGCGGCGTGCCGCGCGACGCGGTCCGTCGCGGTCACGTGGTCGCGGCGCCCGGCAGCGTGGCGCCCCGGCGGCGCTTCACCGCCCGGGTGTACGTGCTGTCGGCGCGCGAGGGCGGCCGTACGACGCCGGTGGCCACCGGGTACCGGCCGCAGTTCTACATCCGCACCGCCGACGTGGTCGGCGACGTCGACCTCGGCGAGACGGCCGTCGCGCGGCCCGGGGACACCGTCACCATGACGGTGGAACTCGGCCGCGACGTGCCCCTGGAGCCGGGCCTCGGCTTCGCCGTCCGCGAGGGCGGCCGGACCGTGGGCGCGGGGACGGTGACGACGGTGGAGTGACCGGGGAGCCCCCGTGAGCGGCGGGCGCCGCCGTCAGTGACGGCGACCGCCGTGAGGGACGGTGACCGCTGTGGGCGACGGGGACCGCGGAACGACGCGGTCCCCGTCCGCCCGCTCCGGCCGCGACGAGCGGGCGCGCCCGCCCGCCGGGGAGTCCCGCCGGGGAGCGCCGGGCCGGCCGCGACGGTCCCGGCCCGTAGCCGGCACGGCGGCCCCGGAGCCGCAGACCGCCCCGGCGCTCCCCGGAGCCGGACCGCAACCACGGTTGTGGGAGCCGGACCGGGGCCACGGTTGTGGGAGCCGGACCGGGGCCACGGTTGTCGGAGGCGGACCGGCGCGACGGCCCCCGTGGCCGGACCGGCACAATGGAGGGGTGACCGACTCCGAGCCGATACCCGTGACCCGCGCCGTCGACCACGGGACGGCCAAGCTGATGCCGGACGTCGACCGCGCCCGGGCCTGGCTGCTCACGGTGGACGGCGCGCCCCAGTCCTACGTCGACCTGGACGCGCCCACCCACCTGGAGTTCGAGTACACACGCCGGCTCGGGCACGTCCTGGACACGCTCGCCGACCCCGGCCGCGCGCTGGACGTGCTGCACCTGGGCGGCGGCGCGCTCACGCTGCCCCGGTACGTCGCCGCGACCCGCCCCGGCTCGCACCAGGACGTCGTCGAGGCCGACCGGGGCCTGCTCGATCTGGTCGCGGAACACCTCCCGCTGCCGGACGGCCCGGACATCGCGCTGCACACCGCCGACGCCCGCGCCTGGCTGGAGGCGGCCCCGGCCGACTCGGCGGACGTACTGATCGCCGACGTGTTCGGCGGCTCCCGCATCCCGGCCCATCTGACGACCCTGGCCTACGCCCGCGCGGCGGAGCGCGTGCTGCGCCCCGACGGCGTCTACCTCGCCAACCTCGCCGACGCCGCGCCCTTCGCCTTCCTGCGCTCCCAACTCGCCACGTTCGCCGAGGTCTTCGGCGAGCTGGCGCTGATCGCGGAGCCGGGCGTGCTGCGCGGGCGCCGGTTCGGCAACGCGGTGCTGATCGCCGCGCACCGGCCCGTCGACACGGCCGCGCTGGCCCGGCTCACCGCCGCCGACGCCTTCCCCGCCCGCGTCGAACACGGCGCCGCGCTCCGGGAGTTCACCGGCGCCGCCGCCCCGGTGCGGGACGCGGACGCGGTGGCGTCGCCGGAGCCGCCGGGCGGGGCGTTCGGGATCGGCTGACCCCGTCCGCCCCGGCGTCGGCCTCGGCCCGGCGCGGGACCGTCAGCTGGTCGGGTCGCCGTGCACCCGGACCGTGCTGAGGATCTTCATGATGGTCGCCGCGGGGATCTCGTTCTTGACACCCTTCGCCGCGAAGAGGGTCCAGGAGACGAAGTCGCCCTTCGAGTTCTTGAAGGCGAAGGTGGTCGCCTTGCCGTCGCTGTCGCACTTGTGCTTCTTCGGCACACCGGTCGTGTAGGAGGTCGCGACGCTGCCCTGCACCCCGGACTTGGTGGTGAACGGCTGGGCCTTGCCGACCGTCAGGTACTTCTTCGACGCGTCGGTCTGGTCGGTGTATCCGCCGAAGGCGAAGGCGGCGGCGTCCCCGCGCGCGATGCTCGCGGTGTCCTTGCCGCCGTTCTCGCCCTTGGTGCCCGTGGCCGCCAGCGACGTGGAGTCCACCCGCCCGTCCTTGTCGTCGTCCGACGTGCACCAGTTCTTCTGCAGATAGGCCGGCGCGGAGAAGCCGATGTACGGGTCGCCGGTCTTCTTGTCCTCGAAGAACGTGGACCAGCCGGGGGAGGCCACCTCCCAGTCGGCCGGCACGTCGAACGCCGTGCCGTGCTTGGGATTGACGACCACCTTCCAGCCGGGGACCGTCGGCTTCTCGGTCTCGTTGCCGCGCGGGTTGTCCTCCGACGCGGAGGAGGTCGGGGTCGGGCTGTCGGAGGCCGACGCCGACGCCGTGGCGGACTGGCTCACCGCCGGGTCGTTCTTGCCGTCGTCGGCCTTGTCGTCCTTCTTGCCGCCGAGCACCAGGAATCCGGTCACGCCCGCGGCCACGACCACGGCCGCCGCGGCGACGATCGCGACGAGCTTCGTCCGGTTCTTGCCGCCGCCTCCGGCCCCGCCCCCGCCGCCGGCCGGCGGCTGCGGTGCGCCCACGGGCGCCGGGGTGCCCCACTGCGGTGTGGGCGGCTGCTGGCCGTAGGGGCCGGGCTGCTGCTGGTAGCCGGGCTGCTGATAGGGATTCGGCTGTTGGTATCCCGGCTGCTGGTACGGGTTGTTCTGCGGGTTCTGCTCGCCCCCGGGCGGCTGCTGTCCTGGCCACATGGGCAGTAACCCTAGTGGCGCGGGGGCACGATTCGGTCACCGGTCCTTGTCAGGGACGTACCAGAAAGGTGGCGCCGGTACGGGGACCTCTCTGGCCAGCTCGATCTACTCGTGAGTAACATCTGGCCATGAGCGCAGAACAGATGTCGATCGGCGAGATGCTCGCCGCCACGGTGCCCATGGTCCGCACCCTGAAGCTGGAGTACCTGGAGACCACTCCGGAGCGGGCGGTGCTGTCCCTGCCGGACCAGGAGGAGTACCGCAACCACGTGGGCGGGCCGCACGCCGGGGCGATGTTCACGCTCGGCGAGTCGGCCAGCGGTGCGGTCGTCCTCGCCGCCTTCGGCGACCAGCTCTCGCGGGCGGTGCCGCTGCCGGTGGACGCCCGGATCGCCTTCAAGAAGGTCGCCCTCGGTCCGGTCAAGGCCACCGCGACCCTCGACCGCCCCATCGCCGAGGTCGTCGCCGAACTCGACGAGGGCCGCCGCCCCGAGTTCCCGGTCACCGTGAGCATCCAGCGCGGGGACGGCGCGGTGACGAGCGAGATGACGGTGGTGTGGACGCTGCGGCCCAACGGCTGAGGGCCGCGGACCACTGAGCCGGGGCGGCCCCTCAGGGCGGCGGCCCCGGCTGTCGTGCACCGGGGCGCCCGCCCGCCCGGCGGGCGATGTCAGGCGGCGGCGCGCCGGTCCGGACCCCGCCCGGCGGTCTCCGCCGTCGCGACGAACTCCTTGAGCCAGGACAGGAATTCGGGTCCCAGGTCCGGGCGGGCGCAGGCCAGGCGGACGACCGTGCGGAGGTAGTCCGCCTTGTCGCCGGTGTCGTAGCGCAGGCCGTCGAAGACGACGCCGTGCACCGTGCCGCCCGCGGCGAGTTCCTGGAGGGCGTCGGTCAGCTGGATCTCGCCGCCCCGGCCCGGCGGCGTGCGCTCCAGGACGCCGAACACCTCGGGGTCGAGGACGTAACGGCCGATCACGGCGTACGCGCTCGGCGCCTCCTCGGGCGCCGGCTTCTCCACCAGGCCGGTGACGCGTACGAGCCCTTCCTCGCCGGCCGGCCGGACGGCCGCGCAGCCGTAGAGATGGATCTGCGCCGGGTCGACCTCCATCAGGGCGACGACACTGCCCGCGCAGCGCTCGCGGACCTCCAGCATGCGGCTCAGCAGACTCTCGCGCGGATCGATGAGGTCGTCGCCGAGCAGCACCGCGAACGGCTCGTCGCCCACATGGTGGCGGGCGCACCGGACGGCGTGGCCGAGGCCGAGCGGATCGCGCTGGCGGATGTGGTGGATCGCGGCGAGGCGCGCGGGATCGCGCACGGCGTCCAGCCGCACGCTGTCGCCCTTCGCCGCCAGCGCCTGTTCCAGTTCGAAGGCCTGGTCGAAGTGGTCCTCGATGGCCCGCTTGTGCCGCCCGGTGACCATCAGGATGTCGTCGAGCCCGGCCGCCGCCGCCTCCTCGACGACGTACTGGATGGCCGGTTTGTCGACCACCGGCAGCATCTCCTTCGGCGTCGCCTTCGTCGCGGGCAGGAACCGGGTGCCGAGCCCGGCCGCCGGGACCACCGCCTTGCGGACGGGGCCGGCGGTGCGGGCCGTACGGGCTGTACGGGCCGGTGCGGAGGCCGGGTGCGAGGTGGACGCGGGACTCGGGGTGGCGGCGGGCGCGGAGTCGATCATGCGGTCATGCTGGCCCACGGGGATGAGAGCGAGCCCGGAGGGAGATGGGAGCGCGCTGTGTGCGGGAAACCGGCGGATTCCGTGCGGTCCGCGCCCTTCCCGTGCGGCCTACACCCTTTCCGCGCACACGAGTTGGGCGCCGCGTGACGGGGTTCTCCGGAATCGGGTGTGGATACTCGCGGTAACTCCCGGACCGATTCCCCGCATTGACGTACGAGCTTTTCGAACTCCTTGTTTCCGCTGAGTAACGTGTGCGAAAGTGAGCCACCCCGCGGGAGAGGCGACGGCCGGCCTCCCTTTCCCGGCCGGGTGCGCGCTCCTCGCGGCACCGCTTTCCCGAGGACGCATTCCGAGCGCCGTCCTGCGGCCTGGAAGGAAATGCTCCTGTGCGATCACCTCACCCCCCACCCCCTCCGTATCCGCCCCGGCCCGGCGGCCCGCCCGCCGAGTCCGACGACCGGCTCATCGCCCGGCTGCGCGACCCCGACGGCGGGCACCACGCCGTCGCGCTCCTGCTCGCCCGGCACTGGCGGGCCACCTACGACTACGCCGTCGTCTGCCTGGCCGCGCCGGGCGACTCGGCCGCGGCGGTGGCCACGGCCGCCTTCCGCCGGGTGCTGCGCCGGCCGGCCGGCGGCCCGGCCGACGGTCCGGGCGGCCGCGCTCTGCGCCCGCGGCTCCTCGTCGCCGCGCGGGAGACCGTACGGCAGTGGGCCGCCGACGAGACCGCCTGCGCCGTACTGCCGGAACTGCGCAGGCCGTCCGGTGGCCGCGGACTGCGCGCCGTGCGCTCCTTCACACCCGAAAAGCGACGGCTGGCCGAGCGGGCGTTCCACGATCTTCCCGACGCCCTCCGATGCCTGTTGTGGCACACCGAGGTCGAGGCCGAACCCATAACCGTACCGGCCGGTCTGCTGGCCATGACTCCGGAAACCGCGGCGGGCCTGCGCGCACACGCGCGCGAGCAATTCCGGGCGGGCTGCGTGCGCGTCCACCGGGAACTCGCGCCGACCGCGCGATGCCGTGTCCTCGGCCCCCTCCTCCTCGACGCCTCCGCGTTCGGCAGCGGACCGCCGCCGCCCGGTGCGCGCCGGCACCTGCGGGAGTGCCGCCACTGCGCCTACGCGGCGGAACAACTCGGCCACTTCGAGGGCGGCCTCGACGTCCTGCTCGCCGAGGCCGTCCTCGGCTGGGGTGCGCGCCGGTATCTGGACTCCCGGGCGGCGCGGAACGCCCTCGGCGGCGGGGACGGTCCGTACGCCGCCGGCCCGGACGGCACGGCGGGCGGCCCTGGCTCCCACGGCGGTGCGACCGGCGACGTCGGCCGCGAGGGAGGCGCCGAGTCCGACGGTCAAGGGGTTGACAGGCAGGGAGCCGCTGAGCAGTGGCGCAGGCACCGGACGGCCGTCGCGGTGGGCGCGGGGCTGGCGTCCTTGGTCCTGATCGCCGGTGTCCCGGGCGGCGGGGGGTGCGCGGAGGACCGGTCCGTGCCCGTTTCCCGCGCGGCCTGGAGCGTGCCCGGTGGCGGTGGCGGTGGCGGTGGCGGTGGCGGCGGCGGCGTCGGCGTCGGCCTGGACCGGGCGGGAACGCCGTCCCCAGCCCGGTCCGCGCCGTCCGCCACCCCGTTCCCGTCCACGGCACCCTCCGCCGGGTCGTCCGTCGCGCCCGTCGGTGCGGCCCGTCCGGACCGGGATTCGGTACGGCGGTGAGCCGCGGCTCGGCACGGGCCTCGGTCCGGCGACACGCGTCCGGTGATCGGTCCGGTCCGGCGGTCGGTCCCGCGGCGGTGGACGTGCGGTGAGTCACGGTCCGGCGTGAGCCGTCGGACAGTGGGCGCGGGGCCCCGGGAGGCCGGTCCGGCGGCCGACGGACCGGGGGACCGGAGCGGGTAGGCTTCCCGGGAGGGCGCCTCCGCGCCCGGCAGCGCACGGACGCGAAACGGGGAGGAACCGGCGTGCACGTCCAGGAGTGGCTCGACACGGTGCCCGCGGCCGCCGTCTACGGCGTGGTGGCCCTGGTCATCGGCCTGGAGAGCCTGGGCATCCCGCTGCCCGGCGAGATCATCCTGGTCTCCGCCGCGCTGATGTCCTCCCAGAACTCGGAGATCAACCCCGTCGTCCTCGGCGCCTGCGCCGTCGTCGGCGCGGTGGTCGGCGACTCGATCGGCTACGCCATCGGACGCAAGGGCGGCAGACCGCTGCTCGCCTGGCTCGGGAAGAAGTTCCCGAGGCACTTCAGCGAGGGCCATGTCGCCACCGCCGAACGGTCCTTCGAGAAGTGGGGCATGTGGGCGGTGTTCTTCGGCCGCTTCGTCGCCCTGCTGCGCATCTTCGCGGGGCCGCTCGCGGGCGTGCTGCACATGCCGTACTGGAAGTTCCTGACCGCCAACGTCCTCGGCGGCATCTGCTGGGCGGGCGGCACCACGGCCGTCATCTACTACGTCGGCGTCGTCGCCGAGTCCTGGCTGAAGAAGTTCTCCTACCTCGGCCTGGTCGCGGCCGTGCTGATCGGCCTCGTCTCGATGCTGGTGATCAAGCGCAAGGCGAAGAAGGCGCAGGCCGCGCACCAGGAGACCGAAAAACCGGAGCCGGTGCCCGCGGGCGAGTGACCGAGCGCCGGGGGCCTTTCCGGCGGATCCGGGAACGATCGTTCCCGATGCGCGGAACAGGCCCCCCGGCCTCCTGCGGCCCCCCGGCCTCCAGCGCCCACTCGGTCCGGGACGCCGCGGCGCCCCGGTCTCTGCCGGTGCCGGCCCCTACTTCTCGTGCACCTCGCGGTGCGCCGTCGCCAGCTCCGCGTACATCGTGCCGTTGAGCGTGACCCCCTGACGCTCCTCCTCCGTCAGCTCCCGCCGGACCTTGGCCGGCACCCCGGCCACCAGCGAGCCCGGCGGCACCCGCATCCCCTGCGGCACCAGGGCCTGCGCCGCCACCAGCGACCCCGCGCCGATCACCGCACCGTTCAGCACCGTCGCGCCCATCCCGATCAGGCAGTCGTCCTCGACCGTCGCGCCGTGCACCACCGCGTTGTGCCCGATGGAGACCCGCTCGCCCACACTGACCGGGAACCCGGGGTCGGCGTGCAGCGTGCAGTTGTCCTGCACGTTGCTGTCCGCGCCGACCGAGATCCGCTCGACGTCACCGCGCACCACCGCGCCGTACCAGACGCTCGCGCCCGCACCCAGCGTCACATCGCCGATCACCGTGGCCCCGGGCGCAACGAACGCCCCCTCGTCCACCTGCGGCTCCCGGCCGCCCATCCCCACGATCAGCGCCTCGTGCGTCATGCTCGTCCTGCCTTTCCCTGCCGTCGAAGGCCGCGGTCTCCGGGAACCGTACGTCATCCGGTGGGGTGAAGATCACAGGTGTCCGCACGCTCGGGCGCGGGCGAGGCTGAGTACCGTGAGCGGGTGCCCAAGCCCAAGAACACGTTCTCGTCCTGGCGGCGCCGCCTCGCGCAGCGCGCCGTCCACACGGCTTGGGCCTGGGCGCAGCGCACGGGCTCGGTCACGGCCGAGCGCCCCGGACGGCTCCGCTTCGGCGCCCTCGGCGAGGGAACCAGGCTCGCCTTCCCGCTCGGCACCGTCTTCGGCGAGCCGTGGATCCACCTCGGCGCGTACTGCATCATCGCCGAGCAGGTCACGCTGACCGCCGGTCTGATGCCCGACCTGGACCTCGGCCCGGACCCCATCCTGCGCATCGGCGACGGCGTCGTCCTCGGCCGCGGCAGCCACGTCATCGCCGACACGTCGGTCACCATCGGCAGCGACTGCTACTTCGGGCCGTACGTCTACGTCACCTCCACCAACCACTCCTACGACGACCCGCACCAGCCCATCGGCAGGCAGTGGCCGCGGATGGAGCCGGTGGAGATCGGACCCGGCTGCTGGATCGGCACCGGTGCGGTGATCCTGCCCGGTGCGCGGATCGGGCGGAACGTCGTGGTCGCCGCCGGCGCGGTGGTGCGCGGCGAGGTGCCCGACCACGCCGTCGTCGCGGGCGCGCCCGCCCGGGTCGTACGCCGCTGGACGCCCGCCGAGGGCTGGCAGCCGCCGCTGCGGACCCCGGCCCCGGTGCCGATACCGGACGGGGTCACGTCGGAACAGCTGGTGGCGGTGGCCGGGCTGGACGAGGAGACCGTGGCCCGCCTGGCGGACCTGGACGACGAGAACGCCTCCCGGTCGGCGGCCTCCTGACCCCGGCCGCGGACCGTCGTCCCCGACCGGCCCGCGACGGCTCGGATCGGCCCGGCCCGTCGCCTACCCGGTAGCCAGCAGCAGCGTCCCCAGCAGCGCCAGCCCCGCCCCGGCCGCCTGGACCGCGCGGAGCCGTTCGCGCAGGAAGCCGCGGGCGGCCAGCGCGGTCACCACCGGGTAGAGCGAGGCCAGCACGGCGGCGACGGTGACCGGACCGTGCTGGGCGGCGACCGAGTACGTGCCGTTGGCCGCGACATCGGCGAGGCCGACGAAGGCCAGCGCCGGCAGCGCGGCCCACGGGAAACCGCCCGCCGGCAGCACCGCGCCGCCCCGCCGCGCCGACGCGTACAGCGCCGCCCCGCCCGCCGCCACATTGGTCACCCGCTGCACGAACAGCGCGAGGAAGAGCCCCGTGACCGTGGTCGACGCCTCGGCGATCAGCGCGAACACCGTGCCGAACCCGAGCGCGGCGACGAGCGTCAGCCCGATCGTCCGCCGCTGCACGGCGGCGCCCCCGAGCTGCGGTCCGCCCGCGAGCACGACCCCGCCGACGGCGACCGCGATGCCCGCGACCTGGAGCAGTCCCGGCCGTTCCCCGAGCACCAGGCCGACTCCGATCGGCACCGCCACGCTCAGCGTGGCCAGCGGCGACACCACTCCCATCGGGCCGAGCGCGAGCGCCTTGTAGAAGGAGAGCAGCGCCACCGGCCCGACCAGTCCCGCCGCGACCGCGAACCACAGCTGCGGGCCGGCCTCGCTCCAGCCGCCCGTGGCCACCACGATCACGCCCAGCACCAGCGCCGCGATCGACTGCGAGACCACGACCACCGTCAGGGCCGGGCTGCGCCGGGTGAGCAGTCCGCCGCCGAAGTCGGCCAGGCCCCACAGGAGGCTGGTGGCCAGGGCGAAGAATGCTGTCACGGGACGCCTCGCAGTACAGTTCGGTGAACGATCGGGTGCAACCCACCGTAGTTCAGCCAAGTGAACTCTGTCATCCAGAATATTGGACGGAATGTGTCGGACCTCGACCTGCTGACCCAGTCCCTGGCGCGCAACGTCAAACGCTGGCGCACCGAGCGCGGCTTCACCCTCGACACGCTCGCCGCCCGCGCGGGAGTCAGCCGCGGCATGCTCATCCAGATCGAGCAGGCCCGCACCAACCCCAGCCTCGGCACCGTGGTCAAGATCGGTGACGCGCTCGGCGTCAGCATCACCACCCTGCTCGACTACGAGCAGGGGCCGCGCGTCCGGGTCGTCCCCGCCGACCAGGCCGTACGGCTCTGGCACACCGACGCGGGCAGCTACAACCGGCTCCTCGCGGGCGCCGAGGCGCCGGGCCCGCTGGAGATGTGGGAGTGGCGGCTGATGCCGGGCGAGGGCAGCCCCTCCGATCCGCACCCGGGCGGCACGGTCGAACTCGTGCACGTCACGGCGGGCGAGCTGACGCTCACGGTCGACGGCGTCGACTACCGCGTGCCCGAGGGCGCGAGCGCGTCCTTCGAGGCCAACGCCCCGCACGCCTACGCCAATACGGGGAAGACGCCGATGGAGATGATCATGGCGGTCTCGGTCCCGCCCGTGCACTGAGACGCCCGGCCGGAGCCCGCCGCGCTGCTGTTAGCGTGCCCGCATGCGCGCACCCATCGGAGACTTCCCGCAGGCCGTTGCCGCCCCCGACTGCCTCGACGAACTGGTCCGCCCGGTCGCCGAGGCCGTACGCCACTGGCGCGGCAGCGTCCCCGCCGAGCAGATCGTCTACGTCGACACCGACCCGCAGTGGGCGGATACCGCGACCTTCGTCGAGCACTACGGCCGTGAGCTGCTGGAGCAGTCCGCGAACTGCGTGGTGGTGGCGGGCAAGCGCGGCGGCGAGTCCCGGCTGGCCGCCTGTCTGGTGCTCTCCACCACCCGCGTCGACGTCAACGGCGTGGTCCGCCGCCGGCTCGACGCCCGCAAGGCCTCGTTCGCGCCGATGGACGTGGCCACGGGGGAGACCGGCATGGAGTACGGCGGCATCACGCCGATCGGCCTGCCCGAGAGCTGGCCCGTCCTGGTGGACTCCGCCGTGGTCGATCTGCCGTACGTGCTGGTCGGCAGCGGCCGGCGCCGCGGCAAGCTCCTGGTCCCGGGCAAGGCGTTCGCGGAACTGCCGGGTGCCGTGGTGGTGGACGGGCTCGGCGTCTGATCCCGGGCGGTCGGCAGGGCGGCGGGGACCAGCCGGCGGGCGGGTCCGCCCCAGTCGGGGTTCCACCCTCAGCCGGGGATCTGTCCGAGCCCGGGAATCTACCCCCAGCCGGAGGACCGGCCCCGGCCGGAGGATCTGCCTCGGCCGGGGGATCTACCCCAGCCGGGGGATCTCGATGGCCGGGCAGCGGTCCATGACCATGTCGAGCCCGGCCGCCCGGGTCCGCTCGTAGGCGGCCTCGTCGATCACGCCGAGCTGGAACCACACCGCCCCGGCGCCCTTGGCGACCGCCTCGTCGGCGACCGCTCCGGCCAGCTCGCTGTTGACGAAGACGTCCACCACGTCCACGTCGAACGGGATGTCCGCGAGCGAGGCGTAGCCCTGCTCGCCGTGCACCGTCTCCGCCTTCGGGTGCACCGGCACGATCCGCTTGCCGAACCGCTGCAGCACCTCGGCCACGCCGTAGGCGGCGCGGTTCCGGTTGGACGAGAGGCCCACCACGGCCCAGGTGTCACCGAGTTCGGTCAGGATCTTCCGGACCGTCGCCGCGTCGCCGTACCCCACAGGTCTCTCCTCGCGTCTCGGGCGGGCTCGTCACCCGGCCCTCACCCCCTGATCAACAGCGCCCCCGGCCGGTCGATTCCCCGGCCCGCACGGCTCGCACGGCCCGCGCCGCACGGCCGATCACCTCCCCGCGCACCTGCGGCCGACGCCACCGAGCCCTCCGCATAGGCTGGCCGGATGCAGGACGAGTACCGCACAGTCGCCCGCGCGGGCGTGCACGAGACCGAGATCAACCGTTCCCGCTTCCTGTGCGCCCTCGCCCCGGCGGCCACCGAGCAGGAGGCCCAGGAGTTCATCGCGGCCGTCCGCAAGGAGCACGCCGACGCCACGCACAACTGCTGGGCCTACGTCATCGGCGCCGACGCGGGCGTCCAGAAGGCCAGCGACGACGGCGAACCCGGCGGCACCGCCGGCGTGCCCATGCTCCAGATGCTGCTGCGCCGCGACATGCGGTACGTCGTCGCCGTCGTCACCCGCTACTACGGCGGGGTCAAGCTCGGCGCGGGCGGTCTCATCCGGGCCTACGGCGGCGCGGTCGGCGAGGCCCTGGACGCGGTCGGCGCCCGCACCCGCCGCCGGTTCCGCCTCGCCACGGTGACCGTCGACCACCAGCGGGCCGGCAAGGTGCAGAACGATCTCAGGTCCACCGGCCGGGAGGTGCGCGACGTCCGCTACGGCGAGGCCGTCACCATCGAGGTCGCCCTGCCGGACGCCGACGTCGACGCCTTCCGCGCCTGGCTGGCGGACGCCACCGCCGGGACCGCCGTCCTCGAACTGGGCGGCGAGGCGTACGGCGACGCGTGAAAACTCACGCGACGGAACGGACATTAACGTAACAAGCGGGGTAATCCGCTCCCTTCGGGGCGGGGGATGCGCGAGCAACCGCCCGTGATGTCGGACCCGGCCGTTAGTCTTCGAAAATCATGAGGCTGCTGCACACTTCCGACTGGCATCTGGGCCGGTCGTTCCACCGGGTGAGCATGCTCGACGCTCAGGCCGCGTTCATCGGTCACCTCGTGGCGACCGTGCGGGAGCGGGGCGTCGAGGCCGTGGTCGTGTCGGGAGACGTGTACGACCGCGCCGTGCCCCCGCTGGCCGCCGTCGAACTGTTCGACGACGCCCTGCACCGCCTCGCCGCCCTCGGCGTGCCCACCGTGATGATCTCCGGCAACCACGACTCCGCCCGCCGGCTCGGCGTCGGCGCCGGGCTGATCGGCCGCGCGGGCATCCACCTGCGCACCGAACCGGCGGCCTGCGCGACTCCCGTGGTGCTGGCCGACGCGCACGGCGACGTCGCCTTCTACGGGCTGCCCTACCTCGAACCCGCCCTGGTGAAAGACGCGTTCGGGGTCGAGAAGGCGGGCCACGAGGCGGTGCTCGCCGCCGCCATGGACCGGGTGCGCGCCGACCTCGCCGCCCGCCCGCACGGCACCCGCTCGGTCGTCCTCGCCCACGCCTTCGTCACCGGCGGCGAGGCCAGCGACAGCGAGCGGGACATCACCGTCGGAGGAGTGGCCGCCGTCCCCGCGGGCGTCTTCGACGGCGTCGACTACGCCGCTCTCGGCCATCTGCACGGCTGCCAGACCATCACCGGGCGCGTGCGCTACTCCGGCTCCCCGCTGCCGTACTCCTTCTCCGAGGCCGCGCACCGCAAGAGCGTGTGGATCGTCGACCTGGACGCCGACGGCTCGGTCACCGCCGAACGCGTCGACTGCCCGGTGCCGCGCCCGCTGGCCCGGCTCCGCGGCCCGCTGGAGGACCTGCTCGCCGACCCCGCGCTCGCCCCCCACGAGGAGTCCTGGGTCGAGGCCACCCTCACCGACCCGGTCCGCCCCGCCGACCCGATGGCCCGCCTCACCGAGCGCTTCCCGCACACCCTCAGCCTGGTCTTCGATCCCGAGCGCGCCCCCGACGACCCCGACGTGTCCTACGCCCGCCGGCTCGCCGGCCGCAGCGACCAGCAGATCGCCGAGGACTTCGTCGCCCATGTGCGCGGCGCCGGACCCGACGCCGACGAACAGGCCGTGCTGCGCGAGGCGTTCGACGCGGTCCGCCTGGACGACCCGGAGCACGAGGTGACGCGGTGAGCGCACGGCCGCACGCCCCGGCCGGCGACGGCGCCGCACAGCCGCACCCGGCGCGGACGCACCACGAGGGAGAGGCGCAGTGAGGCTGCACCGGCTGGAGATCACCGCCTTCGGGCCCTTCGGAAGCCGCCAGTGCGTCGACTTCGACGCGCTGTCGGCCGCCGGGCTGTTCCTGCTGCACGGCCCGACCGGCGCCGGCAAGACCTCCGTGCTGGACGCCGTCTGCTACGCCCTGTACGGCTCCGTGCCCGGCGCCCGGCAGAGCGGCCAGGGCGCCACCCTGCGCAGCGACCACGCCGACGCCGGCACCCGCACCGAGGTCACCCTCGACCTGACCGTGGCCGGCCGCAGGCTGGAGATCACCCGGCAGCCGCCCTGGGAGCGCCCCAAGCGGCGCGGCAAGGGCACCACCATGGACAAGGCGCAGACCTGGCTGCGCGAGTACGACGCGACAGCGGGCGCCTGGAAGGACCTCAGCGGCTCCCACCAGGAGATCGGCGAGGAGATCACCCAGCTGCTCGGCATGAGCCGGGAGCAGTTCTGCCAGGTGGTGCTGCTGCCCCAGGGCGACTTCGCCCGCTTCCTGCGCGCCGACGCCGAGGCCCGCGGCAAGCTGCTCGGCCGCCTGTTCGACACCCGTCGCTTCGCCGAGGTCGAACGCCGCCTCGCCGAACGCCGGCGCGCCACCGAGGCCCAGGTGCGCGAGGGCGACGCCGCGCTGCTCGCCGACGCGCACCGGATGCAGCAGGCGGCCGGCGACGCCATGGAGCTGCCCGACCTCGCCCCCGGCGACCCTGGCCTGGCCGAAGCGGTGCTCACCGCGGCGGCCGTCGCCCGCAGCACCGCCCGCGAGCAGCTCACCGCCGCCCACTGCCGCCTCACCGCCGCCGAGGCCGACCGGCTCGCCGCCGGACGCGCCCTGGACGACGTACGCGAACTGGCCAGGCTGCAACAGCGGTTCGCGGAGGCACGCGACCGTGCAGAACGGCTCGCACAGCGGGCCGGCGCCCACGAGGAGACCCGGGCGCGGATGGAACGGGGCCGCAAGGCCGAGACCGTCGCGCCCGCACTGGAACTCAGGGACGCCGCCGACGCCGAACACCGGCGCGCGGCCGCCGCCGACGCCTCCGCACGCGCCCGGCTCCCCGAGCGCTTCCACGACGCCGGCGCGGCCGGACTCGCCGCCGCCGCCCGCCGGGCCGCCGAGGAACTCGGCTCGCTGGAGTCGGCCCGCCGCGCCGAACGCCGCCTGGCCGGCCTGCTCGCCGAACGCGACGAGGCGGACCAGGAGGAGCGCGCCGACGCGGACGCGCTGCAGGAGGCCGAGAGCTGGCTCGCCGGCTGGGAGACGACCCGCGAGGCGTTGCGGAGCCGTGTCGAGGCCGCACAGGAGGCGGCCGGCCGGGCCGAACAGCTCGCCGTACGGCGCGAACCCGCCCAGGCGCGGCTCCGGGCCGCCCGCGAGCGCGACCGGCTGACCGAGGAGACCGAACGGGCCCGGCACCGCGCCCTCGCCTCCGGCGAGGAGTCCCTGAGGCTCAAGGAGCACTGGCTCCGGCTCAAGGAGCAGCGGCTGACCGGCATCGCCGCCGAACTGGCCGCGAACCTCGCCGACGGCGAACCCTGCGCCGTCTGCGGCGCCACCGCGCACCCCGCGCCCGCCCGCAAGGTCGCCGGACACGTCGACCGCGAGACCGAGGAGCGCGCCCTCGCCGACCACCAGGCGGCCGAGAGGCGGCACGCCGAGGACGAGCGCCGCCTCGCCGCCCTGAGCGCGGAGCTGTCCGCCGCCACCGCCGAGGCGGGCGACGCCCCCGCCGGACGACTCGCCGCCGAGGCCGAGGAACTGGACCGGCGGCTCGCGCAGGCCCGCCGGGACGCCGCCGCGCTGCACCCGGCCCAGGTCGAGCTGCGCGCCGCCGAACAGGAACGCGAGCGCCGCCTCGCCGACCGCAGGCGGGCCGAGCTGCGCGCGGCCTCCCGGCTGACCCGTCGCGAGAACCTGGAGCGCGAGCGGACCGCCCTGGAGGCGGAGATCGCCGAGGCCCGCGGCGCCGCCCCCAGCGTCGCGGCCCGGGCCGCCCAGCTGGAGCGCCGGGCGGCCCTGCTCACCGCCGCCGCCGACGCGGCGCGCGCCGTGGAGGAGAGCGCCGAGCGGCTCAAGGACGCCGACGGACGGCTCGCCGAGGCCGCCTTCCGGGCCGGCTTCGACACCCCGCGGGACGCGGCCGCCGCGCTCCTGGACGACACCGCCCACCGCGAGCTGCAACGCCGCCTGGACGCCTGGCAGGCGGAGGAGGCGGCCGTGCGGGCGGTGCTGGCCGAGGCCGACACCGTCGCCGCCGCCCGGCGGCCCCCCGCCGACGTCGCCGCGGCGGAGGCCGCCGCCGCGGACGCGGGCCGGCGGCTGCGCGAGGCCGCCTCCGCGCGGGACGCCGCAGCCCGCCGCTGCGAGGAACTCGACCGGCTCTCCGCCCGCGCGGCCACCGGCGTACGGCGCCTGGCGCCGCTGCGCGAGGAGTACGACCGGGTGGCCCGCCTGGCCACCCTCGCCGCGGGCACCTCCGCCGACAACGAGCGCAAGATGCGCCTGGAGTCCTACGTCCTCGCGGCCCGCCTGGAACAGGTGGCGGCCGCCGCCACCGCCCGGCTGCGGCGCATGTCGTCCGGCCGCTACACCCTCGTCCACTCCGACGACCGGTCCGGCCGCGGCCGCAGCGGCCTCGGACTGCACGTGGTCGACGCCTGGACCGGCCGGGAACGGGACACGGCGACCCTGTCCGGCGGCGAGACGTTCTTCGCCTCGCTCGCCCTCGCCCTCGGCCTCGCGGACGTGGTCACCGACGAGGCCGGCGGGGTCCGGCTGGACACCCTCTTCATCGACGAGGGCTTCGGCAGCCTGGACGACCAGACCCTCGACGAGGTCCTGGACGTGCTGGACTCGCTGCGCGAACGCGACCGCAGCGTGGGCATCGTCAGCCACGTCGCCGACCTGCGGCGGCGCGTCCACGCCCAACTGGAGATCGTGAAGGGGCGGTCGGGTTCCACGGTGCGGCAGCGGGGCCCGGCCTGACCGACGGCGGCCGTACGACGCAGGCCGTACGACGCAGGCCGTACGGACGCAGGCCGTACGACGAGGGCGTCCCCGGGCCGTCAGCGGCCGAGGGGACGGCGGGGCAGGGGAGAGGAGTAGACGACGCTCGTCGTCACCGACCCCAGCGCGCCGATCCTGCCCGACACCTCCTCCAGGTGCCGCATGGAGCGCGCGGCGACCTTGATGACGAAGCAGTCGTCGCCCGTCACATGGTGCGCCTCCAGGATCTCCGGCGTGGCGTCGACCAGATCGTGGAACGGCTTGTAGTTGCCGTTGGGATACCGCAGCCGCACGAAGGCGAGGATCGGCAGCCCCAGCCGGTCCGGATCGACCACCGCGGCGTAGCCCTGGATGACGCCCGCCTCCTCCAGCCGGCGCACCCGCTCGGTCACCGCGCTCGGCGACAT
The DNA here is from genome assembly GCF_019890635.1 of Streptomyces sennicomposti. Classification (GTDB taxonomy): domain Bacteria; phylum Actinomycetota; class Actinomycetes; order Streptomycetales; family Streptomycetaceae; genus Streptomyces; species Streptomyces sennicomposti. Next base: position 167,164 of record NZ_JAIOAB010000004.1, on the reverse strand, counting down.
CGACACGGCCCGCGCCAGCTCGGCGAAAGTGGCCCGGCCCTCCCGCTGGAGGACGTCGAGAATGCGCCAGTCGGTGGCGTCCGGGGAAAACGCGGTCATGGGCGAGGAATAGCAGGAGAATCCCCGGCGGATCAAGAGGTGTGCCGTGGATCGCCCCTTCAGGGCGGCGATCGCCGACCGTAGATTTCGGGCCGTCGAACGATCCGCGACGAAACGATCCACGGAAGGACCCCCGATGCCCCTCTCCGCCGCCCCGGCCCCGTCGGCGACCCCCGAGGCCTCCCCGGCCGCCGTCAGCCCCGTGCTGCGCGTCGCCCCCGCGGCCCCGGCCGAGGCCGCCGCCCACTTCCGGGCGAGCCTCGCCTTCCACACCGACGTGTCGGACGTCGCCGCCGCCCTCGCGGCCGGCGGCGACCCCGGGTTCGTCGTGGTCGACTCCCGTTCCGCCGAGGCCTGGGACCAGGGCCACATCCCCGGCGCGGTCCACCTGCCGACGGCGCTCGTCCCCGAGCGGGCCGAAGCGCTGCTGGACCGGTCCGTCCCGGTCGTCGTCCACTGCTGGGGGCCCGGCTGCGACGGCGCCACCCGCGCGGCGCTCGCCCTCGCCGAACTCGGCTACCGGGTCAAGGAGATGCTCGGCGGCTTCGAGTACTGGGTGCGCGAGGGTTTCGCTTACGAGACCCGGCAGGGCGTGGAGCGCCGCACGGCGGACCCGCTGACGGCCCCGGCCGAGGGTGACGCCTGCGGCTGCTGACCAGGGAACCGGGAAATCCGGGGGTCCGGGAACCCGGGGTCCGGGAATCCGGGGTCCGGGAATCCGAGGGTCCGGGGGTCCGGGAACGCGGGAATCCGGCGACCGGGGGCCCGGCGGCCCGCGCCGCCGCGCCGGGAGGGTGCGGCCGGAATCCGGCCGCACCCTCCCGCCGGGGTCACAGCTGCGACAGCTCGTCCACCAGGTCGTCCAGGCCCAGCGAGCCCTGCGACAGGGCCGCCATGTGCCAGGCCTTGGCGTCGAACGCGTCGCCGTGCCGCTTGCGGGCGTTCTCCCGGCCCAGCAGCCAGGCCCGCTCGCCGAGCTTGTAGCCGATCGCCTGGCCGGGCATGGACAGATAGCGGATCAGCTCGCTCGCCACGAAGTCCCGCGGACGGCTGCTGTGCGCGCCGAAGAACTCCAGCGCCAGCTCCGGCGTCCAGCGCTCACCCGGGTGGAACGGCGAGTCCGCCGGGATCTCCAGCTCCAGGTGCATGCCGATGTCGATGATGACGCGGACCGCGCGCATCATCTGCGCGTCCAGGTAGCCGAGCCGCCGCTCCGGGTCGGTGAGGAAGCCCAGCTCGTCCATCAGACGCTCCGCGTACAGCGCCCAGCCCTCGGCGTTGGCGCTGACGATGCCCACCGTCGCCTGGTAGCGCGACAGGTCCTCCGCCACGTGCGCCCACTGCGCCAGCTGGAGGTGGTGGCCGGGGACGCCCTCGTGGTACCAGGTCGAGACCAGGTCGTACACCGGGAACCGGGTCTGCCCCATGGTGGGCAGCCAGGTGCGGCCCGGCCGGGAGAAGTCGGCGGACGGCGCCGTGTAGTACGGGGCGGCGGCGCCGCCGGGCGGCGCGATGCAGGACTCCACCTTCCGCACCCGCTCGGCGAGTTCGAAGTGGGTGCCGTCCAGCGCGTCGATCGCCTCGTCCATCAGAGCCTGGAGCCAGGTGCGGACCTCGTCCACGCCCTCGATGTGGGCGCCGTGCTCGTCGAGGTGGGCGAGGGCCACCCACGGGGTCTCGGCGCCCGGCAGGACCTTCTCGGCCTCCTTCTTCATCTCGCCGAGCAGCCGGTGGAACTCCGACCAGCCGTACGCGTACGCCTCGTCCAGGTCCAGGTCGGTGCCGTTGTAGTAGCGGGAGAAGCGGGCGTAGCGCTCACGGCCGACCGTGTCCGGCGAGCCCTCGACCGCCGGCGCGTACACGTCGCGCATCCAGTCGCGCAGCTCCACGACGGCCGCGGTCGCCGCCCGGCCCGCCTCGTCCAGCTCCCCGCGCAGCGACTTAGGGCCGTCGGCGGCGAAGTCCTCGAACCAGCCGCGCCCCTGGCCGGTGTCCGACCACTCGGTGAGCTGCTCGACGAAGGTGGCCGTCGGCCGCGGGCCCGCGTACAGCTTGCGCTCCAGGCCGAGCGCCAGCGACGCGCGGTAGCCGCGCAGCGCCTCCGGCACGGCGCGCAGCCGCTCGGCGACCGCCGCCCAGTCCTCGTCCGTGTCGGTGGGGGTGATCGTGAACGCCTCGCGCACCGAGTGCACCGGGCTGTGGATGTTGCTCACCGCCCGCAGCGCCTCGTCGGCCTCGTGCACGGCGAGTTCGGCGGTCAGGCGCTCGCGCAGCAGCCGGGCGCACCGCCGCTCGATGTCGCTGTCCGCGCCGGGCCGGCTCTCGGCCTCCGCCAGCCGGGCCAGCGTGGTGCGCGCCAGCTCCGCCAGCGCCTCCTGACCGGCGGGCGAGGTGTCGGGCAGCCTGCTGGAACACTCCTTCACGCCGAGGTACGTACCGGTGAGCGGGTCGAGGGCGATGAGTTCGTCGACGTAGGCGTCGGCGACCTGACGGGGCAGCGGGCTCTTGGTCTGAGACATGCCGCCCATCCTCGTACGACCACACCGTCCGCGTCAGCCCGGTTACCGGACCGCGGGCGGCGTTCCGTCCGATATGCGGTCCCATTTCGCCGACAGCGTGTCCTGCTCCGCGCCGGGCGGCAGCAGCGGACCGCAGTCCCACTGCTGGAAGATCAGCCGGGTCTCCACCCGCGCCACCTCGCGCCGGGACGTGAACTCGTCCAGCACCAGTCGTTGCAGGTCGGCCATGTCGGCGACGGCCACATGGACGAGATAGTCGTCCGGACCGGTCAGATGGAACACGGTCCGCGACTCCGGCAGCGCCCTGATCCGCTCCACGAACGGCCCCACCAGCTCCCGCCGGTGCGGCCGCACCTGCACCGACAGCAGCGCCTCCAGACCCCGGCCGAGCCGGGCCGGGTCGAGCCGCAGCTGATGGCCGAGGATCACCCCCGAGCGGCGCAGCCGGTTGACCCGGTCCAGACACGTCGACGGAGCCACCCCGACCAGCGCGGCGAGATCGCGGTAGGTGGTCCGGGCGTCGTTCTGCAGCAGCCGCAGCAGATGGAGATCCACCGGGTCCAGTACGACGGATTCGGCCATGTGCCGAACGTAGCACGGAGTTCTCGTCGGCCACCCCGCCCGCTGTTCACCCTTCGGGCATGGACACGCCCTTGGACCCAGCGAGCACGTCCGCGTACGAGGACGTACGCACCGCCCCTTGCCGAGCACTGGCCACCGAGGCCGTGCACGCCGGCCGGGAGGACCTCGCCCGGCAGGGACTGCACGCCCCGCCGATCGACCTGTCCACCACCTACCCCTCCTACGACAGCCGGGCCGAGGCCGCCCGCATCGACGCCTTCGCCGCCGACGGCGCCGAACTGGACGGACCGCCGGTCTACGGACGGCTCGGCAACCCGACCGTCGCCCGGTTCGAGACCGCGCTGGCCCGGCTGGAGGGCACCGAGTCCGCGGTCGCCTTCGCCAGCGGCATGGCCGCGCTCAGCGCGGTCCTCCTCGTGCGCTCCGCCCTCGGCCTGCGGCACGTCGTCGCCGTCCGCCCGCTGTACGGCTGCAGCGACCACCTGCTGACCGCCGGACTGCTCGGCAGCGAGGTGACGTGGACCGACCCGGCCGGGATCGCCGACGCGCTGCGCCCGGACACCGGGCTGGTCATGGTGGAGACCCCGGCCAACCCCACGCTCGCCGAGGTGGATCTGCGGGCCGTCGCGCACGCCTGCGGCTCGGTCCCGCTGCTCGCCGACAACACCTTCGCCACGCCCGTGCTCCAGCGGCCCGCCGAGCAGGGCGCCCGGCTGGTGCTGCACAGCGCCACCAAGTACCTCGGCGGGCACGGCGACGTGATGGCCGGCGTGGTGGCCTGCGACGAGGAACTCGCCGGGCGGCTGCGGCAGGTGCGGTTCGCCACCGGCGGGGTGCTGCACCCGCTCGCCGGCTATCTGCTGCTGCGCGGGCTGTCCACCCTGCCGGTACGGGTGCGGGCCGCCTCCGCCACCGCCGCCGAACTGGCCGCCCGGCTCGCGGCCGACCCGCGCGTCGCCCGCGTGCACTACCCGCGGATCGGCGGCGCGATGGTCGCCTTCGAGGTGCACGGCGACCCGCACGCCGTCATCGGCGCGGTCCGCCTGATCACGCCCGCGGTGAGCCTCGGCAGCGTGGACACGCTGATCCAGCACCCGGCCTCCATCAGCCACCGCATCGTGGACGCGGAGGACCGGCGGGGCGCCGGCGTCAGCGACCGGCTGCTGCGGATGTCGGTGGGTCTGGAGGACGTGGACGACCTCTGGTCCGACCTGGACCGGGCCCTGGGCCGCGGCCGCACCGAGACCCCGGACGTGAAGGGCCTGCACGAGGCGCTGAACTGAACGGAACGAACGCCGGGCAGGCGACCCGAGCCCTTGGTCCCGGGGGAGGGCTCGGCCGCCTGCCCGGTTCACGCGCCTGCCCGGTTCGCGCCTGCCCGGTTCGGGGGACGGACTTCGCGCGGGAGTCCCGGCGCGGCCGGGAGCGAGCCGGCGGGTCGGGCCCGGGGTCAGTCGGCGAGGCGGGAGTCGTCGTACTCCCGGCTGACGCCCTCGTGGGGCAGCCGGGCGGGGACCGGGGACTTGTGCAGGCGGGCGGTGATCACCAGGGTGCCCTCCTCGATCTGGTAGTCGAGGGGGAGGCCGAGGCCGCGCATCGCGGTGACCATGCCGGTGTTGGACGCCTGCGTCACCGCGTACACGCTCGCGCAGCCCGCCTCGGCGGCCATCGCCACCAGACGGCCGAGCAGTTCGGCGCCGATGCCGCGCCGCTGCCACTCGTCCTCGACCAGCAGCGCGACCTCCGTCTCGTCGCCGTCCCACAGCAGATGGCCGAGGCCGACGATCCGCCCCGACGCGGTCTGCGCGGCGAGGGTCCGCCCGAAACGCGGGCTGAGCAGGTGGTTCAGATACCGGTCCGCGTCCCCGACCGGCCCGTGATAGCGCCGGCTCAGCGTCCGCGCCGAGCACCGCTCGTGCATCCGGCGCGCCTCGGGGAGGTCGGTCGCGTCGGCCCGGCGCACGGTGATCGCGTTGCCCTCGGGCAGGGTCAGCACGTCCCGGCCCGCCGGGATGCGCGGTCCGAGCAGCGTGTCCAGCTCCACCAACGCGCGGGCCCGGGCGAACTCGGTGGGCGTGAAGGGCAGATACGGCCGCTCGACGGTGATCACTCCGCCCTCCGGCGCGCGCAGCCGCAGCACCGTGTCCTCCAGCACCCCCTCGGCCGGCACCTCCTCGGGGCCCCGGCCGCCGCCCGCCGAGCGGGCGGGCAGCGAACGGATGGTGCACCGGCCCAGCAACTGCCGCAGAGCCAGCGGAAGTTCCGCCGCGTCCAGCGCGGTGCGCGTGGCCAGGCCCAGGACCCGGGTCGGGGCGTCCACCAGATCGTGCGCGTCGGCCCGCTCGATCCAGGTGTCGGCGCCGCCGGCCGACGCGACCGCCCCGGTGATCTCCGGCGCCTCGACCCGGCCGGGCGCGCGCAGCAGGAACTCGTCCACCGTGCCGTCGGCGAGCGGATGCGTCTGCAGGCTGAGGATGTCCACGTGCCGGGTGGCCAGCGCCGCGCAGAGCACGGCCAGCGAGCCCGGCTCGTCCTTCACCGTCGTCCGCAGCCGCCACAGGGTGCTCGGCGTCATCCCGTCGTCCGCCTCCGGGGCGGGCGCGGACTGCCCGGCCGGCCGCCGTGCGGCGGGGAGCGGCCGGGCGCCGGTATCGTGCGCCGGGGGAGCGTGCCCGTGGCGTCGTGCCCACCAGGTGTGGAACGCCGCCGTCCCGATCAGCGCCAGCGCCGAGATCAGCAGCAGCGCCGGTCCGTCGGGCCCGTGGCCGATCAGGTTCGCCACGCCGTCGGCGACGGCCACCGCCGTGAACAGCGCGGCGAGTTCGACCACGTCCCGCCGCCAGTGGTGCACCGGCCGGCCGTGCTTCGTCCGCGTCACATCAGACAGTTCTCCAGTCATACGGACCACTGTGAAGGAACGGTGTTGCGCGGTCGCGAACGTCCTGTGACTTACTGGTAAAGCATTGATTTGCCCCTCTTTGTGCTTCTTTTGCTCGGCGGCTGACGGCTGGTGACCGGTGTCCGGCGGCTGACGACCGGCGCCTGGCGGCGCCGGCAGCACGAGGGCCGATCCCCGCTCATCGTCCACGGCGAGGCCGGACGGGGCGGGCGGCAGCCGTACGGCCACGAGTCCACGCCGATCGGGGTGCATGGCCGACCGATGCGGCTCCAGGTTGCGGCGGTCTTCCGGGGGAGTCGGCAGCCCGGGGCGGTGCCGCGCACCGGGGGATGACGCCGGTGCGCGGCCCAGGTGAAGGGTATCGGGAGTTACTGCCCCACCCGCCCCGGCTGCAGCCGCTGTGTGAAGAGGACGGTGCCGTCCTGCTCGCGCAGACGGACCGTCAACTCCCCGCTGTCGCCGTCGATGTCGACCTCGCCGAAGAACTGGTAGCCCTCGGCCGGCGAGACGTTCGAGGCCGTCGGCGCCTTCACGAACACCCGGTCCGGTCCGAACGTCCCGTCCAGCGCGCTGGCCGGGAACGCGCCCGCGTTGAGCGGCCCGGACACGAACTCCCAGAACGGCGCGAAGTCCTTGAACGCCGCCCGCGCCGGGTCGTAGTGCTGGGCCGAGGTGTGGTGGACGTCGGCCGTCAGCCACACCGTGCCGGTGATCCGCCGGTGCTTGACGAACCGCAGCAGCTCGGCGATCTGCAGCTCGCGGCCGAGCGGCGCGCCCGGGTCGCCCTGCGCGACGGCCTCGAAGTTCGCCTTCCCCTCGACCCCGTCGGGCACGACCAGGCCGAGCGGCATGTCCGCGGCGATGACCTTCCACACCGCCCGCGACCGGGACAGTTCCCGCTTGAGCCACTCCAGCTGCGCGCGCCCCAGGATGCCCTGCGGGTCGGTCCTCTGGTCGTCGGGCGAGTTGGCGTTGCGGTACGTGCGCATGTCGAGCACGAACACGTCGAGCAGCGGGCCGTGGTGGTGGACGCGGTAGATCCGCCCGTCCGGCCGCCCGCTGACGGTGGAGATCGGGAAGTACTCCGAGAAGGCCCGGCGGGCGCGCAGCGCCAGGTCGTCCAGGCGCGTCCCAGCCGGATAGGGGGTGCCGGCGCCGATGACCTCACCGGGGTACCAGTTGTTGCGGACCTCGTGGTCGTCCCACTGGATGATGCCGGGCACCTGCGCGTTGAACCGGCGCAGCGCCGCGTCCAGCAGGTTGTAGCGGAAGTTGCCCCGGAAGTCGGCCAGGGAGACGGCGACGTGCGACTTCTCCTCGGTGGTGACGCTGCGGTACACGCTCCCGTCCGGGAGCGCGGCCGTGGCCTGGATCGGCCCGTCGGCGTAGATGTTGTCGCCGCTGCACAGGAAGAAGTCCGGGTCCAGCTTCGCCATGGCGTCGAAGATCCGGTAGCCGCCGATGGACTCGTTGATGCCCCAGCCCTGCCCGGCCAGGTCGCCGGACCACACGAACCGCACGCCCTGGCGGCGGCGGGCGGGCGCCGTCCGGAAGGTGCCGTGGACCGGCTCGCCGGTGCGGCGCGGGTCGTCCGGGTCGGCCAGGAGCACCCGGTAGTGGATCTGCTCGCCCGCCGGCAGGCCGTGTAGCCGGGCCGTGCCCGTGAAGTCCGTGTCCGGGCCGAGCAGCGGGCCGTGCCACCGGTGCGGGTCGCGGAACGACTCGGTGGCCGAGGTCTCGACGATCATCCGGGCCGGCCGGTCGGCGCGCGCCCACACCAGACCCGAGTCCGAGGTGACGTCGCCCGCCTGCACGCCCCAGTCCGCCCGGGGACGGCCCGACAGGGCGAGCGCCGGGGCCGCGCCGAGTGCGCCGGGCAGGGTGAGGGCCGCCGACGCGGCCAGCGAACCGCGCAGGACGCTGCGGCGGCCCGGAAGGTGGGGGTGGGACATGACTGCGCCTCCAGGAACGGAATCCGGCCAGTGTTCGGGCCCACACCTACTGGGGCGGTACGGCGGGCACGGAAACCGCGGGTGAACAACTGTCCGGCACGGCCCGCGTCGGCCGGCGGACACGCGCCCGAGCGCCGTCACCCGGCGGCGGCCTCCGCCATCAGACGCACCTCTTCGCGGATCCGCGCGGGCGGCACGTGCGCGTACCCGAGGACCAACCGCACGCCCCCGCCCCGGCCTTCGTCGCCTCCGCCCGCGCCCCGGTCCTCGCCGCCTCCGCCCGCGTCCCGGTCCTCGTCCGGACCGGCGCTCCCGCCGCCGTCCTCCGAGTCCACGACGCCCTCCAGTCCCGCACCGTCGTCCACGCGCGCGTGCCGGTACGCCGTCAGCGTGCGCACCGCGACGCCGGCCGCCGTCACGCGCGCGAGGAACCGCTCCTCGGGGCCGTACCGGCCGGGCAGATCGGCGATCAGGTGCAGGCCCGCGGCGATCCCGGACACCCGCACACCGGGGAAGTGCCCGGTCAGCGCGGCGACGAGCGCGTCCCGGCGCTCCCGGTAGGCGCGCTGACAGCGGCGCAGCTGCCGGTCGTAGTCGCCGCGCTCCACGAAGTGGGCGAACGCCGCCTGGTCGACGGTCGGATGACCGAGGTCCGTGGTCCGCTTGCGCGCCACGATCTCGTCGGCCAGAGCGTCGGGCACCAGCAGCCAGCCCAGCCGCAGTCCCGGGGCCAGCGACTTGCTGACCGAGCCCGCGTAGACCACGCGCTCCGGATCGAGGCCCTGCAGCGCGCCCACCGGGGCCCGGTCGTAGCGGAAGTCGCCGTCGTAGTCGTCCTCGAAGACGAAGCCGTCCACCGACCGCGCCCAGTCCAGCAGTTCGGCGCGGCGCCGCGCGGAGCAGGCGATCCCCGTGGGGAACTGGTGCGCCGGCGTCGTCACCACCACCCGCACGCCCGACCGGCGCAGCGGGGCGAGGGCCGGGCCCTCCTCGTCCAGCGGCAGCGCGACGGTGCCGACGCCCGCCGCGGCGTACAGGGCGCTGTGCTGCGGGCTTCCCGGGTCCTCGACCCCGACGGCGGGTATCCCGCGCGCGTGCAGCACGGCGCCCAGCAGGGCGGTGCCCTGCGCCACGCCGGAGACGACGACCAGGCGCTCGGGGTCCACCACGGCGCCCCGGCGGCGGGCGAGCAGCTCGGCCAGGGCCGTGCGCAGCCGGGGCAGTCCGCGCGGGTCGGGATAGCCGAGGTCCTGGTGCGGGAGGCCGGCCAGCACCGCGCGGTGCGCACCCGCCCACGCGGCGCGCGGGAACAGCGACAGATCGGGCGTGCCGGGAACGAAGTCCGCACGGGCGCCCGGGGAGCGGGGGGCGAGGTCACGCGTGCGCGTGCGGGCCGCCCGCACCGCGCCGCCCACCCAGGTCCCCGCGCCGCGCCCGCTGCGCAGATACCCCTCCGCCGTGAGCTGCTCGTACGCCTCCGTGATCAGCCCGCGCGAGACCCGGAGGTCGGCGGCGAGGTCCCGGCTGGAGGGCAGCCGGGTGCCCGGCGCGAGCCGCCCCGAGCGCACCGCCTCGCGCAATGCGGCCTGCAGCGAACGGCCCCGCGCACGGGCCGGCGCCGACACGGCCGGCAGCAGCAGCTCCCAGGCGGCCGCGCCGGGCCGCCCCTGCGGATTGGTCCCCGATGACGCCATGGAAGTGGACCTTAAACCGGGCCGCCGCGCTCCCTAGCGTCGCCGCCATGAACACCACCACCTCACGCGGCGCCCTGCTCGCCGCGCTCGCCTGCGTCCTCGTCGGAGGATCCTTCACCGCCAACAGCGTCCTCGGCGACTACCCCTACGCGGGCGGCCAGTTCCTGCGCTACGGCCTGGCCTGTCTGCTGCTCCTGCCGCTGGCCGGGCGGGACGCGGGACGACGGCTGAGAGGACTCGGGCCCCGCCGGTGGGGCCGGCTGGCGCTGCTGGCGGCGGTGGGCATGGTCGGCTTCAACCTGGCGGTCCTCGCCGCCGAGCGCAGCGCCGAACCGGCGGTGCCGGGCGTCTTCGTGGGCTGCGCGCCGGTGGCCGTGGCGGTCCTCGTCCCGCTGCTGGAGGGCCGCCGGCCGCAGCGGGCCGTGCTCCAGGGGGCGGCCCTGGTCGCGGCCGGGGCGCTGACCGTGCAGGGCTGGGGGCGGACCGACGGCGCGGGCATCGCCTTCTCCGCCTGCGCGCTGGCCGGCGAGGTCGGCTTCGCGGTCCTCGCGGTGCCGGTGCTGCGCCCGCTGGGGCCGCGGCTGCTGTCCGCCGTGGTGTGCGCGGTGGCGGCCGCGGAGTCGGCGGTCGTCGGCGTCCTCCGGGACGGCGGCGCCTGGCTGCGGCCGCCCACCGCCCACGAGGCCGCCGCGCTGCTGTGGCAGGCGGCGGTCGTCACTGTGATCGGCTTCGTGTGCTGGTACATGGGCATGCAGCGGATCGGCGCCGAACGCGCCACCCTCTTCTCCGGGCTCATCCCCGTCGCCGCCGCCTGCACCGCGCCCCTGGTCGGCACCGGTACGTACGGTCTCGCGCAGGCGGCGGGCAGCGCCCTGGTGGGGGCCGGAGTGGCCCTCGGCTCGGGCGCGGCGGCCCGGGCCGGGCGCCGCCGCTCAGCGGCTGCCGTCCAGGAGCACGCGCGCGACGAGCGCCGGGTCGTCGTTCATGGGGACGTGCCCGCAGCCGGGCAGCCGCACCAGCCGGGCGTGCGGGATGAGCCGCTTGGCGCGCACCCCCTGCCGGCGCACCAGCAGCCGGTCCTTCACGCCCCAGGCCACCGTGACTGGGATGCCGGGGACGTCGTCCGTGAACCGGACGTCGATGCCCGCGCGGAGGGTCTCCTCGAACCCGGTGGCGCCGGCCAGGGCCAGCGTCTCGGCGACCACTGCCTCGGGTGAACGGCGGGCGGGGCGGGCGTAGATGGTGCTGGTGAGCAGGGTCCTGCCGGTCGCCGTGCGGGAGAGCCGCTCGACCAGCGGCAGCGGGGTGCGCACCGCGATCCCGCGCATCGCCTGCAGCACGCCGAACGCGTAACGCCGCTCGGCCTCGGTCCAGAACCCGGCCGGGGACAGGGCGGTGACCGACCGGGCGAGCCCCACGCGGCCCATCTCCAGGGCGAGCAGACCGCCCAGGGAGTTGCCGGCGACATGGGGCCGGTCGATCTCCAGGGTCTCGCACAGGGCGCCCAGCGCGGCGTTCATCGTCGGCAGGTCGTGCCGGAGCCCGCCGGGCAGCGCGGGCGAGGCGCCGAAGCCGGGCAGGTCCACGCTGATCACGTCGCGTTCGCCCGCGACGAGGTGGAGCACCGGGTCCCAGGCCTGCCGGTGGTGACCGATGCCGTGCAGCAGGAGCAGGGGCTCGCCGGCGCCCTCGCGCGCGTAGGAGAGCGTCACGGTCTGCGGGCCGTGCGCGGAGGGAACCTTGAAGGAGACGGTGGCGGACATGGGTGCATGCTCCTCGTCGATCGCTGACGGATGCCGGATAGACAGCTTGTCAACAATTGCTACCGACGGGTAGCCCCCCGCCGCGCCCGATCCCGCCGAAGCCCCCGACCGCACCGCGGCGGGGGCTTCGCCGCGATGTCACGCGTGCGACGCCGTGCGAACGCCCCGTGAACGCTGCGCGGCGGCACGGCCGCACGGGACGCAAGAGCCGAGGATTGGTCTTGACCAAGGGTGGGGGCGGCCCTATGGTCGCAGAGAAGTACAACAACCTTTAATAAACAAGGGCGCTAAACGCCGCCGGACTACGGCGATTGCGGAGGACAGGGTGGGGACTCAGCTGGAAACGGTGCCGGAGCCGAAGTACTGGCATCTCAAGACCGTGCTCAGTGAGGCACTGGACTCCGAGTTCGCGGTCGGCGAGATCCTGCCCAACGAGCGGGAACTGGCCGCCCGCTTCGGCGTGGCCCGCGCCACGCTGCGCCAGGCGCTGGAGCAGCTGGAGCTGGAGGGCAGGCTGCAGCGCCGCCGCGGCGTCGGCACCACCGTCGCGCCGCCGCGCGTGGGGGTCGCCGTCGGCACCGAGCAGGACGCCTGGCCGGGCGCGGCCGGGGACGCCTGGCAGCCCGTGGACTGCGTACTGGCCGCACCGCCGGCCGCCGTCGCCGCCGTCCTGGACAGCGACCGGAGCGAGCCCGTGCACACCGTGCGCCGGTCCCGGATGAGCCACGGCCAGCCGGTCGCGGCCGAGCTGCTGTACATCCCGGCGTCGTCGGTGCCCGACCTGACCGCGATCGACGCGCCGTCCGGACCGGCACGCGCGCGTGCCGTGCTGCGCGAACTGCAGCACCTGGAGCTGGAGGGCCAGGAGCGCGCCGTGGAACTCGGCTCGGCCCGCGCGGACGACGCCAAGGAACTGGACCGGCTGCCCGGCGCGCCCGTCCTCGTCGTCACCACCCGCTTCGTGGCCGCCGGCCGCGTCGCCGCGCTGTCGGTGGCCACCTACCGCGCGGACACCTGCCGGCTGACCTTCGGGGACTCCGGGAACGTGGAGATCCACCACGGCCCCGAGCGCCAGGCCTCCTGACGCCGGGCCCGCCCGCTCGCACACGGCAGCCGCCGTGCCCCCGAACCACCGGGGCACGGCGGCTGCCGTCGTGCGCGGGGTGTCCGCCCCACGGCGGGGCACGGAGTGCGCCGGTCCGCCCGACCGTGCGGAGGCCCTCCGGCGCGGCGGACCCGCTCTCAGCGCCGGGCCGTGACCGTGCCCTCCACCGCGAAGAGCTGCTCCTCCACATGGTCGAGGGCCAGCCGTACGGCGCCCGTCGCGACGACCGCCTCGCCCAGCAGCGAGAGGGTGACCTGAGGGGGCCGCAGGCAGTAGCGGGCCAGCTCGCGGCGCAGCGGCTCCAGCACGCCGTCCAGACCGGCCGCCCAGCCGCCGATGACCACCAACTCGGGGTCCAGCGCCAGCACCAGCGCCGCCACGTCGTGCACGAGCCGCTGGATGAAGCGGTCCACGGCCGCCATGGCCCGCTGGTCGCCCTGCCGGGCCAGCGCGAAGACCTTCGCCACCGCCTGCTCGTCCAGCGGGTGCAGCGGCTCGTCCGTGGTGGACAGCAGCGTCTCCGGAGTCTCCTCCCGGCCCAGCAGATGCAGCGCGCCGATCTCGCCGGCCGCCCCGCCGTACCCCCGGTGCAGCCGCCCGCCGATCAGCGAACCCGCGCCCGGACTCAGCCCGGCCAGCACGAACACCACGTCGTCGGACTCGGTCGCGGCGCCTTTCCAGTGCTCGGCGACCGCCGCCGCGTTGGCGTCGTTCTCCACCAGGACCGGGCACTTGAACGACCGGCCCAGCCGCTCGCCCAGATTCAGGCCGGTCCACCCGGGCAGCGCGGTGCCCAGCCGTACGGTGCCGCCCGCGTCCACGATGCCCGGGGTGCCGACGCCGACGGCGCGCAGCGAGCTGCGCGGCACCCCGGCCCGGCGCAGCAGCTCGGCGACCGCGGTGCGCAGCCGCTCCAGCCGCTCGTCCGCGTCGGCCGTCTCGGCCACCTCCTTGGCCTGCGCGCCGACCACCCGGCCGTCCAGATCGGCCAGCAGGGCGGCGACCCGGTGCGCGCCGATCTCCAGGCCCAGCAGATGACCGGCCTCGGCGCGGAAGCGGAACCGCCGCGCGGGCCGCCCCTGACGCCGGGCGGCGCCCTCCTCGGCTGCCGTCTCCATGACGAGGCCCGCCCCGATCAGATCGTCCACGACACCCTCGACCGTGGGCCGGGACAGCCCGGTCACCCGGGTGATCTCGGTGAGCGTCGCACAGTCCGTGGCGCGCAGCGCGTGCAGCACCACCGCGGAATTGATCCTCCGCAGCAGCGAGGGGTCCCCGCCGGTCAGCCGCCCCAACGTCCGTCCTCCCAGCTCGTGCGCGTGTGGGGCGGATGCTACTCGGCACGGGCCGGGGCGGCGAGCGCCGGGGGACCGGCGGGGCGGCCGCCGATCGGGCGCCGGGTCCGGAGGGCTCCACGGCGACGCCGGACCTCCGGTGCGCCCGCCGGCCCGCGGCCGTCCCACGCGGGCTCGTACGGAACACCGCCCGGACCGTGTGCGGGCCCTGCCCGGACCCTGACGCACCGCCAATTGTCAGTGGTCGCCGCTTTACTGGAACCCATGGACATCGCCAAGGCGCTCGCCGAGATCGACCGGCTGTGCGCGGGGCCGTTCCCCGCCGAGCACACCTGGACGGACACCGGCTCGGCCGGCCCCGGTCACCGGACGGCCGCGCTGGCGACCGGCGACGACTTCTGGGAGGACGACGGCAGCCGACGGGAGGAGGCGGCCGACCAGTACGCGTGCTACCGCGACGGGCTGGCGGAGCGCCTGACCGAACGCTGGGGTCCGCCCCAGGAGTTCAGCCTGTACAGCGTGTGCGTCCGGACCGTGGAGGGGGAGGAGGTGCCGGAGCCGTGGGGTTCCCTCAGCGGGCATGTGCCGGACGTCCAGCTGTGGCGGGCGCCCGGGACCGGCCGGTGGATAGCCCTGGGCGTCTCCCAGCACGACAAGGAGCTGCCGTTCCAACTGCTCGCGGTCGCCACCGACGTGGACCCGCCATGACCCGCGCCCGAGGTGGACCCGCCGTGACCCGCGCCGACGTGAACCCATCGTGCCCCGCCCCGCGGCCGGTCACGATCGCTCGGTCGGCCGGCGCTCCCGTACCGAGCCGCGCCGCCGCCGCGCCGTCACTCGCCCCGGCGCGCTGCGGGCACTGCGGGGCCGTCCTCGGCCGCCACCCGCAGCCGGGCGAACTCCTGTGCCATCGTCTCGGTCGTCCAGTGCGCGTTCAGCCCGCTCGGGTTGGGCAGCACCCACACGCGCGTGTCGCCGATCACCCGCTCCTGCGGCCCCACCTGGGCCTTGCGGTCGTCGAAGGCGGCCCGGTACGCGGTGACGCCGACGACCGCCAGCCAGCGGGGCCGCAGCCGCGCCACCTTCAGCGCCAGCAGCCGGCCGCCTTCCTGGTACTCCTCGCGGGTCAGCTCGTCGGCGCGCGCCGAGGCCCGGGCCACGACGTTGGTGATGCCGAGCCCGTACGACAGCAACTCGCCCTGCTCCGCGGGCTTCAGCAGCCGCGGGGTGAAGCCCGACCGGTGCAGCACCGGCCAGAACCGGTTGCCGGGCCGGGCGAAGTGGTGGCCCGTCGCGGCCGTCATCAGACCGGGGTTGATCCCGCAGAACAGCACCCTGAGGCCGTCCGCGACCAGGTCCGGCACCAGCCGGTCGCGGGCGGCCTCCAGTTGGGCCGGGGTGAAGCGGGTCAGAGGATCGCCCCCGGCGCGTAGGCCGCGGCCTCCGGGCGCTGCTTGATGATCTCCTCGATCCGGCCGACCACCACGCCGACCTGGTCGGCGGCGGCACCGGTGAAGGACAGCTTGTCCGCCATCAGTGCGTCCAACTGCGCGCGGTCCAGCGGCAGGCGCTCGTCGGCGGCGAGCTTGTCGAGCAGGTCGTTGCGCTCGGCGCCCTGCTCGCGCATCGCGAGCGCGGTGGCCACGGCGTTCTCCTTGATCGCCTCGTGGGCCACCTCGCGGCCGACACCGGCCCGCACCGCGCCCATGAGCACCTTGGTCGTCGCCAGGAACGGCAGGTAGCGGTCCAGCTCCCGGGCGATCACCGCGGGGAAGGCGCCGAACTCGTCGAGCACCGTCAGGAACGTCTCCAGCAGACCGTCCAGCGCGAAGAACGCGTCCGGCAGCGCGACCCGGCGCACCACCGAGCAGGACACGTCGCCCTCGTTCCACTGGTCGCCCGCCAGCTCGCCCGTCATCGAGGCGTAGCCGCGCAGGATCACCATGAGGCCGTTGACGCGCTCGCAGGAGCGGGTGTTCATCTTGTGCGGCATCGCCGAGGAGCCCACCTGGCCCGGCTTGAAGCCCTCGGTGACCAGCTCGTGCCCGGCCATCAGCCGGATCGTCTTGGCCAGCGAGGAGGGCGCCGCCGCGAGCTGCACCAGCGCGGTGACGACCTCGTAGTCCAGGGAGCGCGGGTAGACCTGGCCGACCGAGGTGAAGGCCTGCGAGAAGCCGAGGTGGTGGGCGACGCGCCCCTCCAGCTCGGCCAGCTTCGCCGCGTCGCCGCCGAGCAGGTCCAGCATGTCCTGCGCGGTGCCGACCGGGCCCTTGACGCCGCGCAGCGGGTAGCGGCCGAGCAGTTCCTCGACGCGGCCGTAGGCCACCAGCAGCTCGTCGGCGGCGGTGGCGAAACGCTTGCCCAGGGTGGTGGCCTGCGCGGCCACGTTGTGCGAGCGGCCGGCCATGACCAGCTCGCCGTACTCCGCGGCCAGCTTCCCCAGCCGGGCCAGCACCGCCACCGTACGGTCGCGCACCAGCTCCAGCGAGAGCCGGATCTGCAGCTGCTCGACGTTCTCCGTCAGGTCGCGGGAGGTCATGCCCTTGTGGACCTGCTCGTGCCCGGCGAGGTCGTTGAACTCCTCGATACGGGCCTTCACGTCGTGCCGCGTGACCTTCTCGCGCTCGGCGATCGAGGCCAGGTCGACCTGGTCCAGGACGCGCTCGTAGTCGGCGATCGCCGCGTCCGGCACCTCGATGCCGAGGTCCTTCTGGGCGCGCAGCACGGCGAGCCAGAGCTGCCGCTCCAGCCTCACCTTCTGCTCGGGCGACCAGAGCGTGGCGAGCTCGGTGGAGGCGTAGCGTCCGGCGAGGACGTTGGGGATGCGGGGCTTGGCGGGCGCAGAAGTCACGTGACCAGAGTCTACTGGCGATTCGTGCAGGCCAGCGCCGCGGGGGTGTTCGTCGGAACCTACGAGGGACCGGCCGGGCGGCCGGGCCCCGGCGGAGGCGGCCGGTCCGGCCGGCCTCAAGGGCGGGGGAGACGCGGGCGCCGCCGCGCCGTCACGCCGGCTCCGCGTCGGCCGCCGGGCGCACCAGGTCCTCGTAGGGCAGCAGTTCGGGCCGCTTGGCCGGCCGGCCGTCGCCGGAGGAGCGGCCGGTCAGGCGCCGGCCTATCCAGGGCAGCAGGTGCTGCCGGGCGAAGCTGACGTCGGCGGCCCGGCGGCTGACCCAGCCCGGCCGCGCGGTCGCGGGCGGCGGCGTCCGCCACTCGGGGTCCTCGGGCTCGTAGCCGAGCGCCTGCCACACCGCCTCGGCGACCCGGCGGTGCCCGTCGGCCGTCAGGTGCAGCCGGTCCACGTCCCACAGGCGCGGGTCCGCCAGCGACGGCGCGCCGTACAGGTCCACGACGACCGCCCCGTGCTTGCCCGCGAGGTCGTCCACGCAGGCGTACAGCTCCTCCATGCGCGGCCGGAACCGCTCAAGGACGGGCCCCTGCCGGCCGGGGCTGCGCATCAGCACCAGCCGCTCGCACGACGGAGCCAGCCGCTCCACCGCCTCCGTCAGCAGCCCGCGCACCCTGCCCATGTCGCACTTGGGCCGCAGGGTGTCGTTGAGCCCGCCCACCAGCGTGATCACATCGGCCTTCATGGCCGCGGCCACCTCGACCTGCTCGTCGACGATCTGCCCGATGAGCTTGCCGCGCACGGCGAGGTTGGCGTACCGGAAACCGGGTGTGCGGGCGGCCATCCGCCCGGCCAGGACATCGGCCCAGCCGCGGTAGGAGCCGTCGGGCAGCAGGTCCGACATGCCCTCGGTGAACGAGTCGCCGACCGCGACCAGGCTGCTGTATGTGGGATTCGTCTGCATGGCGTGAGCGATGGTAACCCGTCGCGCGATCCGCATACCAAGCGGTCGGTCCAGCGGGACCGGGCCGCTGATCCGGCCGGTCCCCGCCACACGATCCACACGGGCTGGCAGCCCCCCGGCCGCCGAACCCACGCGGCCTGGCCGCCCCCCGGCCACCGGCCTCCGCGCGACCCGGCCGCCCGACTCGTTCAGACCCGCTGCCCGAACAGTTCCCGCAGCACGTCCTCCATGGTGACCAGGCCCGCCAGCCGGCCGTCCGCGCCCAGTACGGCCGCCAGGTGAGTTCGGCTGCCGCGCATCGCCGTGAGCACGTCGTCCAGCGGCGTGCCCTCGCGGACCCGGGCGATGGGCCGCATGTCCCGCAGCCGGAACGGCTCGGTGCGCGGCGAGGCGTCCAGCGCGTCCTTCACATGCAGGTAGCCGATGATCCGGCGGCCCTCGTCCACCACGGGGAAGCGGGAGAAGCCGGACTCGGCCGACAGCCGCTCCAGCTGTTCCGGGGTGACCCCGAGCCGGGCGTAGACGACCCGCTCCAGTGGGAGCACCACGTCGCGCACCGGCCGGCTGCCCAGCTCCAGCGCGTCGTGCAGCCGCTCCTGCGCCCGGTCGTCGATCAGCCCGGCCTCGCTGGCGTCCTTCACGATCTCCGCCAGCTCCGCGTCCGTGAAGGTCGCCGAGACCTCGTCCTTCGCCTCCACCCGCAACAGCTTGAGCAGGCCGTTGGCGAACGCGTTCACCGTGAAGATCACCGGGCGCAGGGCCCGGGACAGCGCGACCAGCGGCGGCCCGAGCAGCAGCGCGCTGCGCACCGGCTCCGCCAGCGCGATGTTCTTGGGCACCATCTCGCCGAGCAGCATGTGCAGATACGTCGCCAGGGCCAGCGCGATCACGAACGACACCGCGTGCCCCGCGCCCGAGGGCACGCCCACCGCGTGGAAGACCGGCTCCAGCAGATGGGCGATCGCGGGCTCGGCGACCACGCCGAGGACCAGCGTGCACAGGGTGATGCCGAGCTGCGCCGCCGCCAGCAGCGCGGACACGTGCTCCAGGCCCCACAGCACGCTCTTCGCGCGCCGGTCGCCCTCCTCGGCGTACGGCTCCACCTGGCTGCGGCGCACCGAGATCAGCGCGAACTCGGCGCCCACGAAGAAGGCGTTGACGACCAGGGTCGCCAGACCGATCAGGATCTGTACGGCGGTCACCGGCCGGCCCTCTTTTCGTCGCTCAGGTGTTCGTCAGGGGCGGGGGACTCCCCGCGGGCCGCGATCCGGCGCCTGCCGCGCCGCGTGGGGACCTCGGCTACGTGGGCGTCGTCCAGCGGCGCGTGCAGCAGCACGCGCGCGGCGCGGCGGCCGCCCGCGTCCACCACGTCCAGCCGCCACCCGGCGACCTCCAGGACGTCGCCGGTCGCCGGTATCCGGCCCAGCTCGGCGGCGATCAGCCCGGCGAGCGTCTCGTACGGGCCGTCCGGGACCTTCAGGCCGACGCGCGCCAGCTGGTCCACGCGCGCGGACCCGTCGGCCGAGTACAGGGCGCGCCCCTCCGCGTCCGCACCGGCCGGGGCCAGATCGGGCGTCTCGTGCGGGTCGTGCTCGTCGCGCACCTCGCCGACGACCTCCTCGACGATGTCCTCCAGGGTCGCCACGCCCGCCGTGCCGCCGTACTCGTCGATGACGACGGCCATCGTGCGCCGGCCCGAGAGCCGGTCCAGCAGCCGGTCCACGGTCAGCGACTCGGGCACGAGCAGCGGCTCGCGCATGATCTCCGAGACGCGCAGGTGCAGCCGCCGCCCGGCGGGCACCGCCAGCACGTCCTTGACGTGGGCCGTCCCCACCACGGAGTCGAGGCTGCCGCGGTAGACGGGGAACCGGGACAGTCCGGTCGCCCGGGTCGCGTTCGCCACGTCCTCGCAGGTGGCCTGGGCGTCCAGGGCCACCACCTGCACCCGCGGCGTCATCACGTTCTCCGCGGTCAGGTCGGCGAGGTTGAGGGTCCGCACGAACAGCTCGGCGGTGTCCGCCTCCAGGGCGCCCTCCCTGGCGGAGTGCCGGGCCAGCGCCGCCAGCTCCTGGGGGCCGCGCGCGGAGGCCAGTTCCTCGGCGGGCTCCACCCCGAGCCGGCGCACCACGCGGTTGGCCGTGTTGTTCAGATGGGTGATGAAGGGGCGGAACGCCGCGCTGAACCAGCGCTGCGGAGTGGCCACCCGCCGGGCGATCGCCAGCGGCGAGGAGATCGCCCAGTTCTTGGGCACCAGCTCGCCGACGACCATCAGGAACACCGTGGACAGAGCGGTGCCGAGCACCAGCGCCAGCGAGGACGCGGCGGACCGGGACATGCCGAGCGCCTGGAGCGGGCCGGAGATCAGCTTGGAGATCGACGGCTCGGCGAGCATGCCGACCACCAGATTGGTGACGGTGATGCCGAGCTGCGCGCCGGAGAGCTGGAACGTCAGGTTCCGTACGGCCTTCAGCGCGCCGGAGGCGCCGCGCTCGCCGCGCTCCGCGGCGCGCTCCAGGGCGCCGCGCTCGACCGTGGTCAGGGAGAACTCGGCCGCGACGAAGGCGCCGCAGGCCAGGGAGAGCAGCACCGCCACGAGCAGGAGGAGCACTTCGGTCATCGGGTCACCCCCCTCCCATGGTCGGTCAGGACAAAGGGGATCGCGCGACGGTGTTCGCCGGGAGGCTCGCCCATGGGCGGACGCTCACAACCTTTCATGGAGGGCCGAGTGCTCCACCAAGGGTAAAGGATCGGCAAAGGAGTCCGGAAATTTCAGTCCGCGCGGGCCGTGAGCGGCTTCACCCAGCGCCGCCAGTGCTCCTCGGGCGCGTATCCGGCGGCCCGCCAGGCGTGGTGCGCCCCCTCGTTGCCGGTGAGCACCATCGCGTCGCCGCGCCGCCCGCCGAGCCGTGCGAACCGCTCCTCGGCGGCGGCCAGCAGCGCCGTGCCGATGCCCTGCCGGCGGCGGCCGGGACGCACCGCCAGCCGGTACAGATGGCAGCGCCACCCGTCGAAGCCCGCGATGACCGTGCCGACGAGTTCGCCGGTGTGCTCCGCCAGCAGCAGGGCGTCGGGGTCGCGGGTCACCAGCCGTGCCACCCCGTCCCGGTCGTCGCTGATGCTGGTGCCCTCCGCGGCCGTCCGCCAGAAGGCGAGCACGGCGTCGATGTCGTCGGCGGTCGCGGGGCGTATGCGCAAGTCCGTCATGCGGGAATCCCACCACGCGGGTCCGGGCGCGGAACGGGAATTCCGGCATCCGGACGCCCCGGTGCCTCACCGGCCGCCACGCACTGCACGGCGCCCACTGGGGACCGCCACGCACCGCACGGCGCCTCCGGGAGCGCCCGGTCACGGCACGCCTCCGCAGCCGCGCGCGGCGCCCCTCACTCCCCGCGCAGCGCCTCCATCACCGGTGCGAACGCCTCCATGTCCGGCTCCAGGACGGTGAGGTAGGAGAAGCCGAACCGCTCGCGCTGGGCCCGCACCCGCGCGACGATCTCCTCCAGCGTGCCGACGAGCACGATGGGCAGGGCCAGCGCCTGCTCCAGGGTGAGCTGCTGCTGCCGTTCCAGCAGCGGCGCCAGCGCGGCGGCGGGGTCGCCGGTGACGGCGACGGTCTGGATCAGCAGGTTCAGCTCGGCCGGCTCGGTACGGCCCGCCGCGTACTCGTGGTACCGGGCCACCCGGTCCGCCAGCTCGTCCGCCGTCAGCGGGGCGAGTCCCGTCGGGCTCGCGGCCGACGCGCGGGCCCCGGTGAACGCGGCGATGTCCGCGTGCTCGGCGGTCAGCCGCAGCATCCGGTCGCCGTTGGCGCCGATCAGCACCGGGATCTGCGGCTGTACCGGTCGGGGCCGGTGCTCGGGGGAGCCGAGCAGCCGCTCCAGCTCCACCACCGTGGCCCGCAGACGGTCCACGCGTTCGGCCGGCGAGCCGAAGGGCAGCCCCGCCCTCTCGTGCTCCTCCCGTACGTACCCGGTGCCGAGCCCCAGTTCCAGGCGGCCGTCGGTGAGCGCGTCCGTCGTCGCCGCCTCGCGGGCCAGCAGCGCGGGGTTGCAGAAGCCGGCGTTCAGCACGAACGTGCCGAGCCGGGGCCGCTCGGTGGCCTGCGCCGCCGCCACCAGCGCGGGGAACGGCGCGACCCAGCCGAGGTGGTCGGGCACGAGGATCACGTCGTAGCCGAGGTCCTCGGCCCGGCGGCACTTGGCGCGCCACTCGGCGGCGGGACCGGGATTGAGTAGATTGACCCCGAAGCGGAACGGTCGCGGCATGAACTCTCCCCGTGATGACATCAGTTGAAGACCTGCCGCGATTCCATCACTCGTGCGCGATCGCCGCCAGCACGTTCATGCGCGACGCGCGCAACGCCGGCAGCAGGGCCGCCGCCACCCCCACGGCCGCCGAACCGGCCACCACCGCGACGACCGTGCCCCAGGGGATCGCCAGCGCCGTCATGCCCTGCAGCGCCAGCACCCGCTGGACGCACACCCCCCACACCAGCCCCAGCGCCAGCCCGAGGACCGCGCCGAACACCGCGATCACCACCGACTCCAGCCGGATCATCCGGCGCAGTTGCCGGCGGGACAGCCCGATCGCGCGCAGCAGGCCGATCTCCCGGGTCCGCTCCACCACCGACAGGGCGAGCGTGTTCACCACGCCGAGCACCGCGATGACGATGGCCAGCGCGAGCAGCGCGTAGACGAGCCGGAGCAGCACCGCGATCTGGTCGTGCACCAGCTTCTTGTAGTCGGCCTGGTCGCGCACCTGCACGTTCGGATAGGGCGCGAGGGTCTTCTCCAGCCGGGCGCGCAACGGGCCGGCGCCGGTGCCGGGAGCCGCGTTCACGTACAGGGCGGCGTCCAGGCTGCCGGGGGCGTACCGGTCGAGCGTGCCGATGCCGAGCAGCAGCCCGCCCTTGAACCCGAACCCCTCGGCCTGCTCCTGGTCGGTCAGCGCGGCCACCGTCAGCACGGCCCGGCGGCCGCCCTGGAACTCGGCGGGCAGCACGCTGCCGATGCGGACGCCGTGCTGCGCGGCGAAGCCCGCGTCCATGGCCAGGCGCCCGTCGGCCAGCGCCGCCGCCGTGTTCCCGGCCGCGTACTTCAGATGGGCGACCGCGTCCAGCCGGGGGTCGTAGCCGGAGGCGGCCGTCTCGACCCGCTTGCCGTCCGGCAGCCGGAGCGCGATCGCCGCCAGCCGCTGCCGTACCACCACGCCCGCGCCCTCGGTGGCGCGCACCCGGTCCGTGATCTCCGGCGAGAAGGGGATGTAGGTGCGGTTCTGCACGATGTAGTCCGCGCCGAGCGTCTGGTCGATGCGGCGGTCCACCGACCGGGTGATGGAGGCGCCGGCCACCGACATCCCGCCGACCAGGGCCAGCCCCACCATCAGCGCCGCCGCCGTCGCCCCGGTCCGGCGCGGATTGCGCAGGGCGTTGCGCCGGCTCATCCGCCCGACGGAGCCGAACAGCGCCGGGAAGGCCCCGCCCAGCAGCCCGATCAGCGGGCGCACCAGCAGCGGCCCGGCGACGACGGTCGCGACCAGGGTGAGGACGACACCGGCCCCCAGCAGCGCCACGGCGGTCGCGGTGCGGTCGGCGACGGCGCAGCCCGCGAGCGCGCCCGCGCCGACGGCGCCGACGGCGGCGCCCGCCACCACCCGCGCCCGCAGTGGCCGTCCCGCGACCGCGGCCTCGGTGTCCGCCAGCGCCGCCATCGGGGAGACGGCCGCGGCGCGCCGGGCCGGGAGCCAGGCGGCCAGGAAGGTGACCCCGATCCCGACGGCGTACGCCGCGACGGGCGTGACCCAGCCGATGACCATCCCCGCCGTCGCCAGCCGCACCCCGAAGGCGCCCACGAGGCGCATGAGCCCGGCCGCGAGCCCGATCCCGGCCGCCAGACCCGCCGTCGAGCCGGCCAGGCCGAGCAGCAGCGCCTCGGCCAGCACCGACCGCCGCACCTGCTCGCGGTCGGCGCCCAGGGCGCGCAGCAGCCCCAGCTCGCGGGTGCGCTGGGCGATCAGCATCGAGAAGGTGTTGACGATCAGGAAGACGCCGACCAGGACCGCGATCCCGGCGAAGCCGAGCATCACGTACTTGATGACCTTCAGGAACCCGCCCAGGTTCGCGGCGGCCGACTCGGCCTGCTCGGCGGCCGTCCGCACGTCGTACGCCCCGGCGCCCACCGCGACGGCGACCCGCCGCTTCAGCTCGGCGTCCGTGACGCCGCCGGCCGCGTCGACGGAGACGGCGGTGGCGCGGGCGGTCGAGCCGAGGAGCCGGCGCTGCGCCGTCGGCGTGTCGAGGAAGACCAGCGCGGAGCCCGGGTTGGTGGTGGTGAACGCGGCGATGCCGCGGACGTGGACCCGGAAGGTGCCCGTCGGCGCCTGCACCGCCAGCACGTCGCCGATCCGGACGCGGCGGCGCCCGGCGGTGTCCGCGTCCAGGACGGCCTCGCCGTCGCCGCGCGGGGCGTGCCCGGAGGTCAGCCGCACCCCGCTGCGGCCGGTGGCCTCCCAGTTGCGGGCGATGGTGGGGGCGCCGGTGGTCGGGCCGACGGGTGCGCCGCGGTCGTCGACGACCACCACGTTCTCGACGGTCGCGTCCACATGGGTGGCCGCGACGCCGGGCACCTTCGCCAGCCGGGCGGCGAGCGAGGCGGGCAGGGTCCGTACGGCGCCGGTCCGCACCGGCGAGGCGAGGTCCTGCTTCGGGGCGACCGTCACATCGGCGGCGGTGGAGGCGAAGAGGCGGTCGAAGGTGCGGGTGACGGTGTCGGAGAAGATCAGACTGCCCGCGACGAAGGCGACCGACAGCACGACGGCCAGGGCCGACAGCAGCAGCCGTCCCTTGTGCGCGAGGAAGCTCCGCAGGGTCGCCCTGAGCACGCGGGTCAGGCCTCCTCTGCGACGACGCCGTCGCCCTCGCGGTCTTCGGCGACGCCGTCGCCCCGGCGCTCCACGGCGACGCCGTCGCCGGCACGGCCCGCCGGGCCGGTCGCCCCGTCGCCGCCCGTGGCGAACAGGCGCATGCGTTCGAGCACCGCCTCCGCCGTCGGGTGCGTCATCCGGTCCACGATCCGGCCGTCCGCGAGGAAGAGCACCACGTCGGAACGGGCCGCGGCGTTCGGGTCGTGGGTGACCATGACGACCGTCTGGCCGAGGCGGTCTACGGCGTCCCGCAGGAAGCCGAGCACCTCCGCACCGGCCCGCGAGTCCAGGTTCCCGGTCGGCTCGTCGGCGAAGACCAGTTCGGGCCGCGAGGCGAGCGCCCGCGCACAGGCCACGCGCTGCTGCTGGCCGCCGGAGAGCTGGGCAGGGCGGTGCTTCAGCCGGTTCCTCAGGCCCAGCGTGTCGATCACCTCCTCCAGCCACTCCCGGTCGGGGGCGCGTCCGGCGATGTCCATCGGCAGGGTGATGTTCTCCAGCGCGTCGAGCGTGGGGATCAGATTGAACGACTGGAACATGAAGCCGATCCGGTCCCGGCGCAGCCGGGTCAGCTCGCGGTCCCTCAGTCCCGTGATCTCGGTGCCGCCGAGCCACACCTGACCGGCCGAGACGGTGTCCAGCCCCGCCAGGCAGTGCATCAGCGTGGACTTCCCGGAGCCCGAGGGGCCCATGACCGCGGTGAACCGGCCGCGCGCGATGTCCACGTCCACCGAGTCCAGGGCCAGCACGGCCGTCTCGCCCGACCCGTACGCCTTGGTCAGCCCGCGGGCACGGGCCGCGGGTCCGCCGGGCCGTGCCCGGTCCGGCGCCGCGGCGCGTGCGGACACGGCGGTCTCCTCGGTGCTTCCGCGACCCTGAACGTCCTGGCTCATGACTCCTTTGTCCCCCGTCGAGCGTAGGGTCAGCGCCCGCGCGCCCGGTATCCCCCGTTGGGCCGAGCCTCCGCCGCGCCGCGGGCCGGGCGCGTCGCACGGCACGGGGGCGCTCCGCCCGCCCGGTCGGTGCTCCCGGTGCGCGCACCGTGCGCCCTTGCCGGTGCTAGCGGTCCGGCGCTAGCGTCGAGGTATGGCCAAGACCCAGTTGAACGTGAGGGTGGACGAGGGCACCGCCCGCGCCGCCCGGGAACGCGCGCTCGCCCGCGGCATGAGCGTCAACCGCTACATCGAGGAGCTGGTCCGCCAGGACACGGGCGAGGTCGGCCACACCTTCGTGGAGGCCGCGGCCGACTTCATGAAGAGTTACGAGAGCGTCTTCGCGGAGGAGTTCGGGGCGGACCGCGAGGGCCACCGCGTCCGCCGGAGCGAAGGCCGTCACTGATCCCTTGAGCGATCTCAGCATCGACCTCGCATGGCTGCTCATGCTCGCGGAGCGGATGACGCCCGGAGACCCGCAGGTCACCGACTGGGGCGCCCTCGTCGCCGCGGTGGCGCGGCACCGGGCCGAGATCTTCGACGTCCCCGTCTACGACACCCCGCACGCCCGGGCCGCCGCGCTGCTCCAGCTCCTCGTGCACGTCCCGGCGCTGGAGCGGTCCAACGCCCTGTTCGCCTCCGCGGTCGCCTACGCCTATCTGGTCGCCAGCGGACTGAAGGTCGTCACCTCGCCCGAACAGGTGCGCGATCTGGCCCGTCTGGTCAAGAGCGGCGAGGCGTCGGTGGACGACATCGCCCGCGCACTGCGCCAGTGGAGCCTGTGACCGGGCCGGAGGGCCGAGGTGTTCGGCGAGCCGACCCGACGCCGGGGTGTTCAGCGGGTCGGCCGGAGGCCCGAGACGCTCGGCGAGCCGACCGAAGACCGCGTGGCCCGGCCGAGCGCCGGGCGGTTCCGCGAACCGTCCGGAAGCCCGAGGTGTTGCGCGAACCGGCCGGGAGCCGGGCGGTTCGGCGCTTCGGCACGGCGGTGGGCGGTCCGGCCGGGCGGCCGACTGCGTGATCAGCGGCTGGGAGCCGGGCGGTGCGGGCTTCGGCGCGGCAGTGGATGGTCCGGTCGGGCGGCCGACTGCCTGATCAGCGGCCGGTGGCCGCGGCCGGCTCGTCCTCCGCCGGCGGCCGCCAGGCCGTGCCGAGCGAGCAGTAGGAGGCCGGCAGGACCGGTCCCGTCTCCGGCATCAGCACCCGCCGGTAGGGCCCGAGCGTGAACCCGGCGTCGCGCAGGGCGGCGACCGGGTCCCGGGACAGATGGCAGCCGCCGGTCAGCAGCGGCCACACCGTGCGGTCCAGGGCCCGCTGGGTGAGGGCCATCGCCGGGCCGCCGCCCCTGCCGTGCTCGAAGAACCGCACCTCGCCGCCCGGCCGCAGTACCCGCCGCACCTCGGCGAGGGCCCGCGGCAGATCGCGCACGCTGCACAGCACCAGCGACAGCACCACCCCGTCGAAGGCCTCGCTCTTGACCGGCAGCGCCTCCGCGCAGCCCGGCACCACATCGACCGGCACCTCGGCGCGCAGCGCCGCCGCCACCGCCTTGTGGCGCAGCAGCCGCTCGGGCTCGACCGCGACGACCTCCGAGACCGCGCCCGGGTAGTGCGCGAAGTTCAGCCCGTTCCCGGCGCCGATCTCGATCACCCGCCCGGACAGTCCGGCCAGCAGCCGCTCCCGTATGCCCGCCATGCCCACCCGGGTCTCCGCCGCCACGCTGAACCGGTCGTAGCAGCGCGCGAACAGCGGATGGCGGACGGGGTCCCGCGTCACCTCGCCGAAGCCGGTGGACCGTAGCGGCATGGCTGCCTCCCGAGACAGGACGGGCCTACGGGGAAGTCTCCCCGCGCACGGCCCGGCCACACGCGGAAGCCCCCGGGAGACGTCCGGTCACGCGAACGGCGGCGGAGCCTCCCGCACGGTGAACGCCGCCGCGTCCCACCGGCCGTTCAGCCGCGGCGCCAGCCAGCCGGGGGCGGCCGCCCGGAAGGCGTCGGGCGCCAGGCCCCCGGCTCCCTCGGGCAGCGCGCCCAGGAGCGGCGCGCCGGCCACCTGCGGCAGGTCGGCGACGTTGCAGCGGTCGGCGAGACCGGGCTCGGCGGGCCAGCTGCCGATCACCACACCGAGCAGGTCCAGCTCGCGCGAGCGCAGCTCACGGGCGGTCAGCTCGGTGACGTTCAGGGTGCCCAGACCGGCGGAGGCGACCACCAGCACCGGCGCCCGCAGCAACTGCGCCGCGTCCGCGAGGGTCCCGCCCGCGTCGTCGAACCGCACGAGCAGCCCGCCCGCGCCCTCCACCAGCACCAGATCGTGCCCGGTGGCCAGCTTGGCCGCGGCCTCGGCCACCTCCTGCGGGCGCACCGGAGGGCGTCCGGCCCGCAGCGCGGCCGTGCCGGGCGCCAGCGGCTCCGGGTAGCGGGCGACTTCGGCCCAGGTCACGGCGCCGGCCAGCCGCTCCACCTCCGCGCCGTCCCCGCGCTCGTGCGGGCCCACGCCCGTCTGCGCGGCCTTCAGCACGGCCACCGACCGGCCGGCCGCCACGGCCGCCGCCGCGACGGCGGCCGTGGTGACGGTCTTGCCGACCTCCGTGCCCGTGCCCGTGATCACCAGTACCGGCATCTCATCCCTCCCGCGCCGCCGCGCACACCGCGCGCGCGATCCGTGCCACGTCCACGTCGCCCGTGACGTACGGCGGCATCGTGTACACCAGGTCCCGGAACGGCCGCAGCCATACGCCCTCGCGCACGGCGGCCCGGGTCGCCGCCGCCATGTCCACCGGGTGGTCGAGCTGGACCACGCCGATCGCGCCGAGGACCCGTACGTCCCGGACCCCAGGCAGCTCCGCCGCCAGCGCCAGGCCCTCGCGCAGACCCGCCTCGATCCGCTTGACCTCCGTACGCCAGTCCTGGCCGAGCAGCAGTTCGATCGAGGCGCAGGCCACGGCCGCCGCCAGCGGGTTGCCCATGAACGTCGGGCCGTGCGCCAGCACCGGCACCTCGCCGCGCGAGATCCCCTCGGCCACCCGCGCGGTGCACAGCGTCGCCGCCATCGTCAGATAACCGCCGGTCAGCGCCTTGCCCACGCACATCACGTCCGGAGTCACCGCCGCGTGCTCCGCCGCGAACAGCGCGCCGGTGCGGCCGAACCCGGTCGCGATCTCGTCGAACACCAGCAGCACGTCGTGCGCGTCGCACACCTCGCGCAGCACGCGCAGATACGCGGGGGAGTGGAACCGCATGCCGCCCGCGCCCTGCACCACCGGTTCGACGATCACGGCGGCCAGTTCGTCCGCGTGCCGTTCGACCAGCTCGCGCAGGTGGGCGGCGTACGCCTCCTCGTACCCGGCCGGCGGGGCGTCCGCGAAGATCTGGCGCGGCAGCACCCCGGCCCACAGCTCGTGCATCCCGCCCTCGGGGTCGCACACGGACATCGGCTGCCAGGTGTCCCCGTGGTAGCCGCCCCGCCAGGTCAGCAGCCGCCGCTTGGCCGGGCGGCCGAGCGAACGCCAGTACTGCAGGCACATCTTGACGGCGACCTCGACCGACACCGAGCCGGAGTCGGCGAGGAACACGTGCTCGAGACCATCGGGCGACATGTCGACAAGGAGCTTCGCCAGGCGGACGGCGGGCTCGTGGGTGAGCCCGCCGAACATCACATGACTCATCCGCTCCAACTGCTCGCGGACCGCCTCGTTGAGCACCGGGTGGTTGTAGCCGTGGATCGCGGCCCACCAGGAGGACATGCCGTCGACCAGCTCGCCCGAACCGTCCGCGAGCCTGAGCCGCACCCCGCTCGCCGACTCCACGACGAGCGGTTCCTGCCGGCCGGGCATCGGACCGTACGGATGCCACACGTGCCGCCGGTCCAGGTCGAGCAGCCCGGCCACGCCCGGACCGTACGGATCGGACCCCTCAGGCATTGGGCGCGAGGTCCGTTCCGGCGCCCCGGCGGCGGACCGCCACCAGGTCCGTGCGGGGCTCGTTGGCCTTCGGCTCGGCGGCCGTGGCGGGGACCGAACCGCACACCCCGCCGCCCCCGTGCGACCCGCACCCGGCGCCCTCGTGCGAGCCGCAGCCCGCGCCCTCGTGCGAGCCGCACCCGGCGGCGCCTTCCGGCGCCCCGCTGTCGGCCGCCACCGCGTGCGAGCCGCAACCGCCGCCCGCCGCCCGGTGCTGAGGCAGGGTCACCTGGTCGGCGCCCTCCACCTCGAACCCGGCGTCCGCGATCATCTCCAGGTCCGCCTTGCCGGCCTGGCCCTCGCTGGTCAGGTAGTCGCCCAGGAAGATGGAGTTGGCCAGGTGCAGCGCGAGCGGCTGCATCGAGCGCAGATGCACCTCGCGGCCGCCCGCGATCCGGACCTCCACGTCCGGGCAGACGAACCGGACCATCGCGAGGATCCGCAGGCAGCGCTGCGGGGTCAGGTTCCACTCCTTGGCGAGCGGGGTCCCCTCGAACGGGATCAGGAAGTTCACCGGAACGGAGTCCGGGTCCAGCTCGCGCAGCGAGTAGACCACGTCCACCAGGTCCTCGTCGCTCTCGCCCATGCCGGCGATGAGACCCGAGCAGGCCGACAGCCCGGCCGCGTGCGCCTTGTGCACCGTGTCCACCCGATCGGCGTACGTGTGGGTGGTGGTGATGTCGCCGTACGTCGACTCGGAGGTGTTCAGGTTGTGGTTGTACGCGTCGGCGCCGGCCGCGCGCAGCCGCTCCGCCTGGCCGTCGGAGAGCAGCCCGAGACAGGCGCACACCTCGACGCCCTCGTTCTGCTCCTTGATGGTCCTGATGGTCTCCGAGACCCGGTCCACGTCCCGGTCCGTCGGACCGCGCCCGCTGGCCACCAGGCAGACGCGCTTGGCGCCGCCGGCCAGCCCCGCCGCCGCGGCCTCGGAGGCCTGGTCGGGCTTGAGCCACGTGTACTTGAGGATGTCCGCCTTCGAGCCGAGCCGCTGGGAGCAGTAGGAGCAGTCCTCGGGGCACAGGCCGGACTTGAGGTTGACGAGATAGTTGAGTTTCACCCGCCGCCCGAACCAGTGGCGGCGCACCTTGCCGGCCGCCGCCACCACATCGAGCAGGTCGTCGTCGGAGGTGGCCAGCACGGCCAGAGCTTCCTCGCGGGTCGGCAGTTCGCGCCGAAGCCCCTTGTCCACCAGCGTGTTCAGCAGGTCCATGAAAGCCGATCCTGGCCTACCGGACGGCCCGCGGCCAAGGAGAGTTTGCACAACAGAGACGGATCGACGTGTGGGTATCGCCACACCATGGGCAGCGGGTCGTGCCGCTAGGGTCTGTCCACTGCCTACAAAAGCCCCCGGAGGAACCATGGCGTTCGGCTGGATCGACGAGCAGGCGGACGCACGCCGCCGCGCCGGGCTGGTACGGACCCTGCGCCCCCGCCCCGCCGACTCGCCCCTGCTGGACCTCGCCAGCAACGACTACCTCGGCCTGGCCCGGCACCCCGAGGTGACCGAGGGCGCGGCACGCGCGGCGCGCACCTGGGGCGGCGGCGCCACCGGCTCCCGCCTGGTCACCGGCACCACCGAACTGCACACCGAACTGGAGCGCGAACTCGCGGAGTTCTGCGGCTTCGAGGCGGCGCTCGTGTTCTCCTCCGGCTACGCCGCCAACCTCGCCGCCGTCACCGCGCTCGCCCCGCACGGCTCGCTGATCGTCTCCGACGCGGGCAACCACGCCTCCCTCATCGACGGCTGCCGGCTGGCGCGCGCCACCACCCAGGTCGTCGCGCACGCGGACCCCGAGGCCGTGCGCAAGGCGCTCGGCACCCACGAGGGAGCGGCGGTCCTGGTCTCCGACACGGTCTTCTCGGTTGACGGCGACGCGGCCCCGCTGGCGCGGTTCGCGGAGGTCTGCCGGGAGCGGGGCGCGGGAGTGGTGGTCGACGACGCGCACGGCCTGGGCGTCCTCGGCACGGGCGGCCGCGGCGCGGCCCACGCGGCGGGACTCGCCGGCGCGGACGACGTGGTCGTGACGGCCACCTTGTCCAAGTCCCTCGGCAGCCAGGGCGGAGCCGTCCTCGGACCCGCCCGGGTGATCGAACACCTGGTCAACGCGGCCCGGACGTTCATCTTCGACACCGGGCTCGCCCCCGCGGCGGCGGGCGCGGCCCTGGCCGCGCTGCGGCTGCTGCGCCACGAGCCGGAACGCGCGGAACGGGCCCGCGCGGTGGCGGCCGACCTGCACGCGCGCCTGACCACCGCGGGTCTGGAGGCGGTACGCCCGGACGCCGCGGTGGTCTCGGTGCGCGCGCCGTCCCCGGAGGCGGCCGTGCGATGGGCGGCCGACTGCCGTGCGGCGGGCCTGGCGGTGGGCTGCTTCCGCCCGCCGTCCGTGCCCGACGGCATCTCACGGCTCAGACTGACCGCCCGTGCGGACCTCTCCGGGGCGCAGATCGAACGCGCTGTGCGGGTGATCGGCGAAACGCGACCATGAGTCGGCGTGACACGGCCGTGCGTCGCCTTCGGCGGAATAGCCGTCAGAACCGGTGCGCCGCGGCCGTGAAGTCCGCCCAGCTGCCCGGGGAGAAGAGCAGCGCGGGCCCGGCGGGGGCCTTGGAGTCGCGCACGGCGAGCAGTCCGGCGCCCGGCCCCGAGGCCGGTCGGGCGGTCTCCACACAGTTGTTCGCTCCCGTGCTGTAGCTGCTGCGCAGCCACCGCACACCGTGGAGATCGGCGCTGGAAGGTACGTGCCGCGGCGGAGCGGACATGATGCCTCCTTGTTCGGTCGCGCGCCGTCACATGGTCTGGCGCATCCCGGCGATGAAGTCCGACGAGTCCTCGGCCGACAGAGCGTGGAACCGAAGAGCGTCGAAGGCCTCGGTGTAGGCCTCTAGGTCTTCTTTCCGATCGAGATGGTGGCTACTCGTCAAGTGGTCGAGAACGACCACATCCAGATCAGTAGTGTGAGAAAAGGAGAAGATGACGAAAGGGCCGGTGACGCCGATGTGCGCCCCGGCGGAGAACGGCAGTACCTGCAACCGCACCTGCGGGAGCCGCGCCGCCTCCTCCAGCCGCTCCAGCTGGCGCGCCATGACCTCAGGGCCGCCCACCTCACGATGCAGTACGGCCTCGTCGAGCACCGCGTTCAGCTCCAGCGGCGGATCGGCCCGCAGGACGTGCTGGCGGGCGAGGCGGACCTCGACCAGCGCGTCCAGCCGCTCCTCGTCGAGCCCGTCCACGGCGGCCCGGGTCACCGCACGGGCGTACTCGGGCGTCTGCAGCAGTCCCGGCACGACCGTGGTCTCCAGGGTGCGCATCGCGGTCGCCTGCGACTCCAGGCTGATGAAGTCCCGGTAGGTCGGCGGCAGGACCCCGCGGTAGGCGTGCCACCAGCGGTGCCGGCCGTCGCCGTCCTCGGAGCCGGCCAGGGCCAGCAGCAGGCGGCGCAGCTGCGCGTCGTGGACGTCGTAGGCGTCCAGCAGCAGCCGCACGTCGGCCGGCTTCGCACCGCTGGTGCCGGTCTCGATCCGGCTCACCTTCGACTGGTGCCAGCCCACCAGCCGGGCCGCCTGCCCGCTGGTGAGACCCGCGCCGGTGCGCAGTGCGCGCAGTTCGGCGCCCAGTTTGCGGCGGCGCACCACGGGACCGTGCTGCATGGGCTCTCCTTCCCCTCCGGCTCCCCGCGACGGACCGCGACGGCCCGCGCCGCGCCGGGCGGGACCGGCTCCCGCGGGTGCGAAGCGAGCCCTGCCGCATACGGTCGGCCGTCGCAGAGTTCACCGCTTCGAGCGACAGATATATGCATATCTCGGTGGATCGCCACCAGGACCCGCGCGGTGATGGCAGTCTGACGGCGAAGCACCAGTCCGGGACCGTACTCGAACCATCCGCTCCGTGTCGGACCACGGCCCCGTGGGAAAGGGACGACATCGCCATGGCAGACCTTCTGGAAGCATCCGTCACTCTGCCGAGCGAGCCCGCCTCGGTCTCCGCCGCCCGCTCCTACGCGGTGGACACCCTGTCGGAGTGGGGTCTGCCGGCGCAGACGGAGACCGCCGACACCGTGCGGCTCATCGTCTCGGAACTCGCCACCAACGCCGTCCAGCACACCCTCGGGCAGTCGCCCACCTTCACGGTCGACCTCGCCCTGGAGCGGGACGAGCTGCTGCGCATCGGGGTGACCGACAGCCACCCCCGGTTCCCCAAGCGGCTGCCGGCCGCCGTCCAGCAGGACAACGGCCGGGGCATGGTGATCATCCGGTGGCTCGCCGCGGAGTGCGGCGGCAGACTGAGCGTGAGAGCCACCCGCGAGGGCGGCAAGACGGTCTGCATCGAACTCCCGTGGACCCCACGGGACCACCGCCCGGCGACGGCTAGCTGAGCCGCGCCGGCGGGCGCGCGCCCGGGCGGGGCCTGCCGGGGCGGGGCGGGGGCGTCCTGGGCTTCCTGCGGAGGCGGACGCTTCGGGGCCGGTGCTCGGCCCTCGGGGGCGCGTCGGAGGCGCGTTTCAGGGGCGCGCGTTTTGGGAGGCGCGCGTTTCGGGGGCGCGGACCCACGGAGGGCGGGCGCTTGGGGCGCTCCGCGGGCGAAGTACGGCGGGGGCTGGGGCAGATGTGGAGGGCGGCGGCGGCCGGGGAGCCGACCGGGGACCCTTGCGGCCCGAGTGGCGGCCCGGGTGCCGCAGGGGCCGTGGCGGCAGGGCAGTCCGCGACCGCGTCGGCCTGGGGCCGGGGCCGGTGACCGGGACGCCGGGTCGGCTCCGGTCACCCTGGCGGGACGGTCGGCGGCCGTGGCAGCACGAGTGGCCGGACGGTCCGCGACGGTCGGCAGACGGCAGACGGCAGACGGCAGACGGCAGACGGCAGACGGCAGACGGTGGGCGGTGGGCGGGCGTGGCCGCTGACGGTTCGTGACCATCCCGGCCCGTGACCAATCCCGGTTCGTGACCATCCCGGCCGGAGCCTCGTGGCCGCGACGCCGGTCGGCGTACGGCCGGAGCGGACCCCTGCTCGGGTGCGGGCCGTCCCGGCCGCCGGGACGGGCCCGGGCGGGCCGTGTCCCGGCCGGTGGGCGGTCCGCGGCCGTCCCCGCCCACGGTCCTCGGCCGCGTCGGCCGGTGGACCGCGTCGGACGCGAGCCTGCGGCCGACGCGCCGGTCGGCGCGCCGCACCGGCGGCCGGACCGGCCCGGAGCGGCAGAGTGCGAGGGCGCGGCGGCGGGCCATCCCGAGGGTGGTGACGGGCGGTCACCGGGGCCGTCGCCGCCCTCGGGCGGGTCAGCTGACCCGCCCGTACCACACGCTCTTCGTCCAGATCTTCTGCAGCCGCACCACGTCCCCGGTCTTCGGCGCGTGCCAGATCTTGCCCGCGCCGGCGTAGATGCCGACGTGGTAGACGTACGAGCCCGAGTGGAAGAACACCAGGTCGCCGGCGCGGCGGCTGCCCGCCGAGATGTGGCGGGTCCTGTTGTACTGCTGCTCGGCCGTGCGGGGCAGCTTCTTGCCGGCCCGCTTGAACGAGTACAGCGTGAGTCCGGAGCAGTCGAACCGCCGCGGGCCCGTGGCGCCCCACTGGTAGGGCGAGCCCTTCTTGGACGCGGCGATCTGGAGCGCCTTCGTCGCGAGAGTCGCGGCCGAGGCGTCGGAGGCGGCGCCGGGCACCACGATCGAACCGCCGACGGCGGCGATGGTCAGGGCCGAGGCCGTGCCGGCCCGGGCCATGAACGACGGGACACGATTGAGCGCAGTCATGCGCAACCCTTCGTCAGCCGCCTGTGAAGGATGACCTGTCGGATTCGGGCTGGCGAAGTTGCCCGGCCGCATCGCTGCGGCTTCACCCCAAGGGCTGCTCGGCCCGGCCATGGCGTGACCGTTCCGGCGACCCGTCGTGCTTGGGTCCTCCACTCCTGCCGATCCACTCCCGTCGACCGGTCGTCCGTGCGGCGGCAGGACTCGGCGTCCGCCCGGACCGCCCCGCCGCTGTGGCGGGGGCTTGTCGTCAGACAGGGATCTTCACCTACGGATGTCCGAAAATCCCAACGGAACCGAGGATTTGTGTTGTTACTCACCACTCACCCGTTCGGGTGGACACTCGCGCGCTCGAACGACTGTGTCCTCCCGCGACGAGGCCCGGACCAGCGGCGGAACAGCTCATTCCGCCATCCGTGCAAGCGCGTTGCGCAACCGCGGAGACGCCGAAAAAGGGTGTGTATCTACGCCGAAAGGCGGTACGTCATTTGGTCCGTTTCGGCGCCCGCCCGCGAGTGTCGGCTCCGTCGGCGGTGCGAGCGCACCGGGGGAGCGTCCGGGGCGCGTCCGCGGGCACGACGGGGGCACGGCTGTCGACACGTCAACTCGCCTCCGCGGGAGGCAGGGTGACGCGGGCCGCCCGCCGCTCGCCGTCGAGCGCGCGCAGCGCCCGCGCCAGGGTGGCGGTGTGCAGTTCGGTCTCGCCCCGCCGGTGCATCAGCGCGAGCGCGT
Organism: Streptomyces sennicomposti; assembly: GCF_019890635.1. Taxonomy (GTDB): domain Bacteria; phylum Actinomycetota; class Actinomycetes; order Streptomycetales; family Streptomycetaceae; genus Streptomyces; species Streptomyces sennicomposti. The sequence goes on along the minus strand of NZ_JAIOAB010000004.1, from coordinate 131,166 downwards.
CCCGCAGTTCGGCCGCCGCGCGGACGAGCGCCTGAGCGGCCCTCAGGCCGCTGTAGGTGTCCTCGTGGCGCCCCGGATTGATCCGGCCCAGCAGATCCACCGCGGCGAGGTAACGGTCGATCAGCTCCGACTCGGCGCGGGTCAGCGCCGGCAACGGCGGTTCCGAGGGCGGCCCGGCGGGCGGTCCGGGCGGTCCGGGCGGATCGGGAGGGTCGAGCGGCGGCATCGGCGGCTCACCCCGCGTCCACGCCCGCGGCGGGCGTCCTGGGCGCGGGCGTCCGGGGCGCGGGCGTCCGAACGGTCCCGCTCACGCGCTCCGCGGCCTCCGGAGTGATCCGGCGGGCGGACGGTCGGTCCATGGCGCAGCCCTCCGTGCGACGGTCCTCGGTCCTCGCGCGCCCCCGCGCGGGGGCGCGCGTGTCGAGAACGTACAGGACGTACACAACCCGGCGGCACCCTTGCGCCGGTCGGCTTCCGGTCGTGCGCGTCGCTCTCCTGGAGCAAGCTGGAGGTGGAACTCCGGCCGCTCGACGACCCAGGGGATCTGCAATGGTGTTCTTCGCGATGTCCAGGCGGCACCCCCTCCAGCTGCTGTCCACCACCGATCTGGTGCTGGAACACGAACGGCTGCATGAGGAGATCGACCAGTTGCAGCGTGCCCTGACCTCGCACGCCGTCATCGACCAGGCCATCGGCGCCGTGGTGGCCTTCGGCCGGATCCCGCCCGACGACGCCTGGCGGGTCCTGCGCGAGGTCTCTCAGCACACCAACACGAAGGTGCGCACGGTCGCCGAGCACGTCCTGAAGTTCGCGCAGGGCGGCGCCCTGTCCGACACCGAGCTGGAGGAGCTGAGGCGGGCGCTCGACCGCTGCTCGGCACACTGCTCCACGGGTCGCGCGCGGTCCTGAGCGCCGTACGGCCGCGCCGGTGGAGTTGACGTGTCCGTGCAGTGTCCGGTCCGTAAAGTGGGGACATGGCCTACGAGATTCCGGTGACGCGCGCCCGGGCCGAACTCGCCGACCTGATCAACCGGGTGGTCTACGCCGGTGAGCGCGTCGTGGTGACCCGGCACGGCAAGCCGCTGGTCGCCCTGGTCTCCGCGGCCGATCTGCGCCGTCTGGAGGGGTGCCGGGAGCCCGCCGGGCAGACGCTCGAAGCGGTCTCCGGCGCCGGGGACGTGCCGTCGGCGCACGCCGAGCCGGGGAGCCTCGGCCTCGCGGCGGAACAGCGGGCTCCGTAGAGCCGGTGGCTCCGTCCGGGGGGAGGGTGCGCGCCGTGGTGCCGTGCTCCCCGTGCGCCTCGCCCGGCGGCGGTGCCACGGACGGAGCAGCGCGGGCCGTCGGTATGCCGCGTCCCAGCTCCCGGTCATGGAACGTCCAAGGTCTGGTTAACGTCGTTGAAACTCCGACGAACTAGCCTGCCGATCCACGCCACCTGCGGTTTTTCCGTCCGGATTGTCGAAGATCGGGCGATCCGTCCCTGTGTTAGACCTGTCCCGTCGCGGTGGCTGCGGCAACCGGACCCCGCACGGTCCGGAGCGAGGACTGTGAGGTGGGCCCATGCAACTGACCCCGCACGAACAAGAGAGACTGCTCATCCATGTGGCGGCCGACGTGGCCGAGCGGCGCAGGGCCCGTGGACTGAAGCTGAACCACCCCGAGGCGATCGCCCTCATCACGTCGCACATCCTCGAGGGCGCCCGCGACGGCCGTACCGTCGCCGAGCTGATGGCCTCCGGACGCAAGGTGCTGACCAGGGACGACGTCATGGAGGGCATCCCCGAGCTGATCCACGACGTCCAGGTGGAGGCCACCTTCCCGGACGGCACCAAGCTCGTCACCGTCCACGAGCCGATCGTCTGAGGGGAGAGGGCAGTGATTCCCGGAGAGATCCTGTTCGCCGACGGCCCGATCGTCTGCAACGAGGGCCGCGAGGTCACCTGGCTGACCGTGCTCAACGCCGCCGACCGCCCCGTCCAGGTCGGCTCGCACTACCACTTCGCCGAGGCCAACCCCGGCCTGGAGTTCGACCGCGCCGCCGCGCGCGGCAAGCGGCTGGACATCGCCGCCGGGACCGCCGTGCGCTTCGAGCCCGGCATCCCCGTCGAGGTCGCCCTCGTGCCGATCGCCGGCGCCCGTATCGTGCCCGGACTGCGCGGCGAGACCGGAGGCGCCCTCGATGCCTGAGATCTCGCGCCCCGCCTACGCCGACCTGTTCGGCCCCACCACCGGCGACCGCATCCGGCTCGCCGACACCGACCTGATTATCGAGATCGAGGAGGACCGCAGCGGCGGCCCCGGGCTCGCCGGCGATGAGGCCGTCTTCGGCGGCGGCAAGGTCGTCCGCGAGTCCATGGGCCAGTCGCGCGTCACCCGCGCGGAGGGCGCCCCCGACACCGTGATCACCGGCGTGGTGGTCATCGACCACTGGGGGATCGTCAAGGCCGACGTCGGCATCCGCGACGGCCGGATCACCGGCATCGGCAAGGCGGGCAACCCCGACACCATGGACGGCGTCCACCCGGACCTGATCCTCGGCCCGGAGACCGAGATCATCGCGGGCAACGGCCGCATCCTCACCGCCGGCGCCATCGACGCCCACGTCCACTTCATCTGCCCCCAGATCGCCGACGAGGCGCTCGCCTCCGGCATCACCACCCTCGTGGGCGGCGGCACCGGACCGGCCGAGGGCTCCAAGGCGACCACCGTCACCCCCGGCCCCTGGCACCTGGCCCGGACCCTGGAGGCGCTGGAGGCGTACCCGCTCAACATCGGTCTGCTCGGCAAGGGCAACACCGTCTCGCACGAGGCGATGCTGTCCCAGATCCGCGGCGGCGCCCTGGGCCTGAAGCTGCACGAGGACTGGGGCTGCACGCCCGCGGCCATCGACGCCTCGCTCACCGTCGCCGACCGGACCGGCGTCCAGGTCGCCATCCACACCGACACCCTCAACGAGGCCGGGTTCGTGGGCGACACGCTGGCCGCGATCGCCGGCCGCGGCATCCACAGCTACCACACCGAGGGCGCGGGCGGCGGGCACGCCCCGGACATCATGACCGTGGTCTCCGAGCCCAACGTGCTGCCGAGCTCCACCAACCCGACCCGGCCCTTCACCGTCAACACCGCCGAGGAACACCTCGACATGCTGATGGTGTGCCACCACCTCAACCCGGCGGTGCCCGAGGACCTGGCGTTCGCCGAGTCGCGGATCCGGCCCTCCACCATCGGCGCCGAGGACGTGCTGCACGACCTGGGCGCGATCTCGATCATCTCCTCCGACTCCCAGGCCATGGGCCGGGTCGGCGAGGTGATCCTGCGGACCTGGCAGACCGCGCACGTCATGAAGCGGCGGCGCGGCGCGCTGCCGGGCGACGGGCGCGCCGACAACCACCGGGTACGGCGCTATGTCGCCAAGTACACGATCAACCCGGCCGTCGCGCAGGGCCTGGACCGCGAGATCGGCTCCGTGCGGACCGGCAAGCTCGCCGACCTGGTGCTGTGGGAGCCCGCGTTCTTCGGGGTCAAGCCGCTCCTCGTCATCAAGGGCGGCCAGATCGCGTACGCGCAGATGGGCGACGCCAACGCCTCCATCCCGACCCCGCAGCCTGTCCTGCCGCGTCCGATGTACGGGGCGGTCGGCCGGGCGCCCGCGGCCAACTCGGTCAACTTCGTGGCCCCGCTGGCCATCGAGGACGGGCTGCCGGACCGGCTGGGCCTCGGCAAGCGCTTCGTCGCCATCGCCTCGACGCGCGCGGTGACCAAGGCGGACATGCGCGAGAACGACGCGCGGCCCGATGTCGCCATCGATCCCGACAGCTTCGCCGTGCGCGTCGACGGCGAGCTGATCGAGTCCGTGCCGGCCGCCGAACTGCCCATGGCCCAGCGTTACTTCCTCTTCTGAGGGCGGCGCCGATGTCAAGGGCAGCACTTCTCGTCCTGGCCGACGGCCGCTTCCCCGCCGGCGGGCACGCGCACTCCGGCGGGGCCGAGGCGGCGGTCCGGGCCGGGCGGATCACCGGCGTGGCGGACCTCGCGGACTTCTGCCGGGGGCGGTTGCACACGGCGGGGCTGGTCGCGGCCGCCCTCGCCGGCGCCGCAGCCCTCGGCCGCGACCCGGTGGAACTGGACGCGGCGGCCGACGCGCGGACCCCGTCGCCCGCACTGCGGCTGGCCGCCCGCAAGCTCGGGCGGCAGCTGATGCGGGCCGCCCGGGCGACCTGGCCCGCGCCCGAACTCGACGCACTGGCACGGGAGTTCCCCAAGGGCGCCCACCAGCCGGTGGTGCTCGGGCTCACGGCGCGGGCCGCCGGACTCGGGCCCGAGGAGGCGGCGTACTGCGCGGCGTACGAGAGCGTGAGCGGACCGGCCACGGCGACCGTACGCCTGCTCAGCCTGGACCCGTTCGACGCGACGGCCGTACTGGCCCGGCTGGCACCCGAGCTGGACCAGGTCGTCGAGCGGGCGGTCGCGGCGGCCCGGCGGGTCGCCGCCGAGGGCGTGGACGCGCTGCCCGCGTGCTCCGCGCCGCTGCTGGAGATCGCAGCGGAGGCGCATGCCGCCTGGCCGGTACGGCTGTTCGCGTCCTAGACCGCGCGCACCGTCCCGCCCTGTCTCCAAGGGCTCACTCACGCCCCGCTGTCCCGCTGTCCGTCCCCTCATCGCCCCAGGGGCCCACGCCCCACCGCTTCGTCCTTCCTCGTCCCGGGGACGTGCGCCCGCCGTCCCTCTTCCTTCCGACCCCGGGCCTGTGCCCCCTCCGTACCCCGGAGCCCGGCCGCCGCCCTCCGTCCCGTCCGCCGACGGGCCGGACAGAGCGCCGGGCCCCTCCGGGCCGACCACTGGAGCCGTGTCATGCATCTCGATCACTCCCACCCCGCCACCCCCGCCGTGAGCGCCGACGCGCACCGGCCCGACGGCACCCGCCGGGCCGTCCGGATCGGTCTCGGCGGGCCCGTCGGGTCCGGGAAGACCGCGACCGTCGCCGCCCTGTGCCGGGCGCTGCGCGACGAACTGTCGCTCGCCGTCGTCACCAACGACATCTACACGCGCGAGGACGCCGAGTTCCTGCTGCGCGAGGCGGTGCTGCCGCCCGAGCGGATCACCGCCGTGGAGACGGGCGCCTGCCCGCACACGGCGATCCGGGACGACATCTCCGCCAACCTGGAGGCGGTCGAGGACCTGGAGGACGCGGTCGGACCGCTGGACCTGATCCTCCTGGAGTCCGGCGGGGACAACCTCACCGCGACCTTCTCCAAGGGACTTGTGGACGCGCAGATCTTCGTGATCGACGTGGCCGGCGGCGACGACATCCCGCGCAAGGGCGGCCCCGGCGTCACCACCGCCGACCTGCTCGTCGTCAACAAGACCGACCTCGCGCCGTACGTCGGCTCCGACCTGGCGCGGATGGCCGCCGACGCCAAGGCCGCCCGCGGCGAACTGCCGGTCGTGTTCCAGTCGTTGCGCGGCGAGAGCGGGGTCGCGGAGGTCGCCGGCTGGGTACGGCAGCGGCACGCGGCGTGGACGGCGCAGGCATGACGACGGCCGCGAGCCCCCAGGCCGCAGCGGTCGCACCGGCCACTTCACCGACTGCGACGCTGCCCCCGGAGGCGGCGAGCGCCGCGCGGGCGGCCACCACGACCGCCGTGCGGGCGGCCCCCGCGGCCGACGCCCCCCAGCCGACCACCTCCGCGGGGGTCCGCGCCACCGCGCGGATCGTCGCCCGCCACGACGGCCGGGGCGGCACCGCCCTGCCCGTGCTGGCGGGCGAGGGGCCGCTCGCGCCGCGCCGCACCCGGGGAAGCGGCGCCGAGGCGCGGGTCCTGCTGGTCGGCGCGATGAGCGGCCCCCTCGGCGGCGACCGCCTCACCGTGGACGCGCGCGTGGAGGCCGGGGCCCGGCTGCGGATCGGATCGGCGGCGGCCACCATCGCCCTGCCCGGCCAGGTGCCGGGCCCGGCCCGCTACGACGTCCGGCTCACCGTCGCCGACGGCGGCGAACTGCACTGGCTGCCCGAGCAGTTGATCTCCGCCCACGGCAGCGACCTGTATGTCACCACGCGCGCCGACCTGGCCCCCACCGCCCGGCTCGTCCTGCGCGAGGAACAGGTGCTGGGCCGCGCCGCCGAGCAACCCGGCAGGCTCACCAGCCGTCTTGCCGTCCGGATCGGCGGACGGACCGTGCTGGACCAGGAGTTGGCCTGCGGTCCGGGCGCACCGGGCGGCTGGGACGGACCCGCGGTCCTGGCGGGCCACCGCGCCATGGGGCAACTCGTCCTCGTACGGCCCGAGTTCGCCCGCGCCCCGGTCGCGGCGCGCGTTCTGGGCGAGGGCGCCGCCCTGGTCCCGCTGGCCGGACCGGCCGCTCTGGTCAGCGCGGTCGCCCCCGACGCGCTGCGGCTGCGCCGCCTGCTGGACGAGGCGCTGACCGAGCTGGACAGGGCCTGCGCCGGGCCGCCGGGGGATCTCCGCTGAGCGGAACACGCCGCGCCGGTTATCGGATTGGCAAAGAAGGTCAACGACCCCTGTTCTCAGCCACCTCACAGCCGGAAGGATCCCCGTACCCATTCGCAACGATGTACGGGGAGGTCCCACTTGAGGGACATCAGACCGAAGAACCGGGTCCTGGCGCTCGGTTCGGCCGGCGCGCTCGTCACGGCGACCCTGATAGCGGGCGCCGTGGCGGCCCCCGCGGCCAGTGCGGACAGCCGCCACGGCCAGGACCGCGAGGCCCGCGGCGCCGCCGTCGCCGCGGACCGCGCCGCCAAGGCCGGCATCGACTGGCAGGACTGTCCCGCCGACTGGGGGCTCGCCAAGCCCATCCAGTGCGGCTACGTCTCGGTGCCGCTCGACTACGCCCACCCCTACGGCAAGCAGATCAAGCTCGCCGTCGACCGCATCGGCAACACCGGCACGAAGCAGGAGCGCCAGGGCGCCCTCGTCTACAACCCGGGCGGTCCGGGCGGCTCGGGCCTGCGCTTCCCGACCCGCGTCACGGCCAAGAACCCCCTGTGGACCAACGTCGCCAAGGCCTACGACTTCGTCGGCTTCGACCCGCGCGGCGTCGGCCACTCCACGCCGATCTCCTGCATCGACCCGCAGGAGTTCGTCAAGGCGCCCAAGATGGACCCGGTCCCGGACTCCGAGGCCGACAAGCGCGCCCAGCGCAAGCTGGCCCGCGAGTACGCCGACGGCTGCCTGGAGCGCACCGGCAAGGCGATGCTCCAGCAGATGACGACCCCGAACACCGCCCGTGACCTGGACGTCATCCGGGCCGCGCTCGGCGAGAAGAAGATCAACTACCTCGGCGTCTCCTACGGCACCTACCTCGGCGCCGTCTACGGCACCCTGTTCCCGGGCCACGTCCGCCGGATGATCGTGGACAGCGTCGTCAACCCGGACCGCGACAACATCTGGTACGAGGCCAACCTCAACCAGGACATCGCCTTCGACGGCCGCTGGCAGGACTGGGAGGACTGGGTCGCCAAGAACGACGCCGCCTTCCACCTGGGCACCACCCGCGCCGCCGTCCAGGCCAAGTGGCTCCAGCTGCGCGCCGCCGCGAAGAAGAACCCGATCGGCGGCGTGGTCGGCCCGGCCGAGCTGCTCTCCTTCTTCCAGAGCGCCCCGTACTACGACTCCTCGTGGGTCCCGGTCGCCACGGTGTTCAGCAAGTACTTCGCCGGCGACACCCAGGCCCTCGTCGACGCCGCCGCCCCGGACATGTCCGACACCGCGGGCAACATCTCCTCGGAGAACGGCAACGCCGTCTACACGGCCGTCGAGTGCACCGACGCCAAGTGGCCCACCAGCTGGAACAAGTGGGACCGGGACAACACGCGGCTGAACGCCAAGTACCCGTTCATGACCTGGGCCAACGCCTGGATGAACCTGCCCTGCGCCACCTGGCCGGTCAAACAGCAGACCCCGGTGAACGTCAAGACCGGCAAGGGCCTGCCGCCGGTGCTGATCGTGCAGTCCACGCGGGACGCGGCCACCCCCTACGAGGGCGCCGTCGAACTGCACCAGCGCTTCAAGGGCTCGCGTCTGATCACCGAGAAGGACGCCGGCTCCCACGGCGTCACCGGTCTGGTCAACCCGTGCATCAACGAGCGGGTCGACGCCTATCTGCTCAGCGGCAAGGTGGACCGCGCGGACGTGACCTGCGCCCCGCACGTCACGCCGAAGCCGTAACGGCACCCGCCGCGACGCGCGTCCGCCGAGGGGCGGCCGGTGACTCCGGCCGCCCCTTCGGCGTGTCCGGGCAGGAGCCGTGTCCGGGCACGACACGTATCCGGCCGTACGAGCCGTGTCCGGCGTGCGAGCGGTGCGCACCGGACGGGCGGTGCGCACCGGACGAGCCGCACCGCGGTGGCGTCACCCCCGCGGCGGGCGCGGGAGTCCGCGTCTCCGTTCGGCCTTCGCCGCGGCCTCCCGGTCCGGCCGCTCGGCCTTGGCCACGGCCGCGTACCGGTCGACGTACTCCTGCCCCGACAGCGACAGGATCGCGTACATGATCTCGTCCGTGACGGCGCGCAGGACCGCCTTCTGCTCCGTCATCCCGGCGAACCGGGAGAAGTCCAGGGGCTCGCCGAAGCGGATCACCACCGGCCTGATGCGCGGCACGACCCGGCCCGGCGGCTGCGCCTCGAACGTGCCGATCATCGCGCACGGCACGACCGGCACCCCCGCCTCGATCGCCATCACCGCGACCCCGACCTTGCCCTTGTAGAGCCGGCCGTCGGGCGAGCGCGTGCCCTCGGGATAGATGCCGAGGAGTTCGCCCCGGCGCAGCACCCCGAGCCCCTCCCGGATCGCGGCCCGGCCCGCCTCCTTGCCGGACCGGTCGACCGGGATCTGCCCGGCGCTGCGGAAGAAGGCCGCGGTGAGCCTGCCCTTGAGGCCGGGACCCGTGAAGTACTCCGCCTTCGCCAGGAAGGTGATGCGCCGTCTGAGGATCGCGGGCATCAGGAAGTGGTCCGAGAACGAGAGATGGTTGCCCGCGACGATGGCCGGACCGGACGCCGGCACATGCTCCAGTCCTTCGATCCGGGGCCGGAAGACGACCCGCAGCAGCGGCCCCAGCAGGACGTATTTGAGCAAGTAGTAGAACAAGAGGGTCGCTCCTCACTCGCGCGGGGTCCGCCCGACTGCCGCGTTCTCGCAGGTCAACCTCTGTGTTGCGGGGTGCAAGTGTAAGGGCGGGCCGGGGCGCGCGGAACCGGGCGCGCGGCGGCTGCCGGAACCCGCGCACCCGGCGACGTACGGTGGTGACCATGGCCCCTCCGCTTCCGGGTCCGCTGGAGCACCTGGCACCGCTGCTCGCCCACTACGGCTACTGGGCCGTCGGCGGCGTCGTCTTCGTCGAGGACTTCGGCATCCCCGCGCCCGGCGAGACGATCCTGATCGCGGCGGGCGTGTACGCGGGGGCGGGCGAGCTGAACGTCGTGGCGGTGGGGCTGATCGCGTTCGCCGCCGCCGTGATCGGCGACAACATCGGCTATCTGATCGGCCACTTCGGGGGCCGCGCGTTCGTGCACCGCTGGGGGAAGTACGTCTTCCTGACGCCGGAGCGGTTCGCGTCGGCCGAGCGCTTCTTCACCCGGCACGGCGGCAAGGTCGTCACCGTGGCCCGCTTCGTCGAGGGACTGCGCCAGGCCAACGGCATCATCGCCGGCACCACCGGGATGCACTGGCTGCGCTTCCTGGCCTTCAACGCGCTCGGCGCGGCGCTGTGGGTGGGCATGTGGGTGACCCTCGCCTACTTCGCCGGCAGCAACATCGGCGCCGTCTACGACACCATCAGCCGGTACGAGGTGTACGTGCTCACCGGGCTCGGCGTCCTCGTCGCCGCGCTGGTGGCCCGGCATCTGCTGCGACGGCGGCGTCGGCGGCAGGAGTCCTGACCGCCCGGTGCCACCGGGGAGAGCGGGACGTGTCACCGGGGGAGTCCGGGGACGCGCGCGGGGGTGTCCGAAGGACGGCGCGGCGCACTCCGTACGATGGGCGCGTGTCGTCCGGCGCCCGCATCCGCTCCGCGACGAGCCGCGCCGGACGGGCGCTGCTCGTCCTGGCCGTGCTGGCCGGGGTGTTCGCGATGCACGCGTTGTCGCCCGCAGGGATGCCCGCCTCGGGCGAACACGGCGCGATGACGGCCCTGGCCGCCTCCGGCCACGCCACCGCGCCCATGCGCCACCCGGCCGGCGCCGGCCGTGCGCCGATGCTTCGGGACGAGACCTGCCGGCCGTCGTCCGGCGCGTCGGACTCCGGCGGTACGGCGATGACGCACGCCGGCGGCACCTGCGCGGCGGCCGGAACCTCCGCGTCGTACGCGCCGCCCGCGCCGCTGCCCGCGCCGGGCCTCACCGCCCCGGCGCCGGCCGTGGCCCGCACCGGTCCGGCGGCCGAACCGGCCGGCGGACGGGCGCCGCCCGATCTGGCCGAACTCCAGCTCCTGCGGATCTAGAGACGCCCGCACGCCGCCCCACCAGGGGTGACGTGCTCCGGTCCCGTCTCATGATCCGTCGTCCCCGCGTGCCCGCACGCGGGCCGCACAAGGAGCAATCCCACTCATGGCCATCCGCCGTTCCCCGCTTCGCCGTTCCCTTCTCCGCCGCAGCGCCGCGCTGGCCGCGGCGACGACCGCCGCGCTCGTGCTGACCGCCTGCGGCGGCGACTCCACGCCCCCGAGCCGATCGGCCCACTCGGGCCACGGCACGACCGCCAGTGCCGCCCCCTCCGCCGGGCGCACCGGCCACAACGCGCAGGACGTCACCTTCGCGCAGCAGATGATCCCGCACCACCGCCAGGCCGTCGCGATGGCCGGCCTCGCGCCCACCCGGGCGAGGTCGCAGCAGGTCAAGGACCTCGCCGCGCGGATCGAGAAAGCCCAGGACCCGGAGATCGCCACCATGACCGGCTGGCTGAAGGCCTGGGGCGCGAGCGTCCCCGAGGCCGACGCCTCCGGGACGGCGGACATGCCGGGCATGGACCACTCGGGCTCGGGCCACTCCGCCGCGTCGATGCCCGCGATGCCCGCGATGCCCGGCATGATGTCGGACGCCGAGATGAGCGGGCTGGAGAAGATGTCCGGCGACGTCTTCGACCGGGCGTTCCTGCGGATGATGATCGGCCACCACGAGGGCGCGCTCGACATGGCGCGCACCGAGCAGGCCAAGGGGGCCTACGGACCGGCCACGGCACTGGCGAAGTCGATCGTCGTCTCGCAGTCGGCCGAGATCGCCGGCATGAGGAAGATGCTCGGCGAGCGGTAGTCCCACCGCCCCCTCCCGCTCCGTCCCCTTCCCGCCGCACCCTCCGGGGCAGCCGTACGACCGGGCTGCCCCGGAGGGGCTCCGCCGCCTTGACACCCTGGCCCGGAATACCCCCAGGGGGTACCTTGTTGCGTCCGGAGAGACCTCATCGGCAAGGGGAGGATGACGATGACACACCCGGCACACGATCACGGGGCGCACCACCACGAGGGACCTCGTCACGAGGGACACCATCACGCACCGGCGGGCGCCTCCTGGCGCACGGCCGCGCAGGCCACGTTGCACTGCCTGACCGGCTGTGCGATCGGCGAGGTGCTCGGCATGGTCGTGGGCGCGGCCGCCGGACTGCACAACGCGGCCACGGTCGTCGTCTCGATCGCGCTGGCCTTCGTCTTCGGCTACGCGCTGACCATGCGCGGAGTGCTGCGCGCCGGGGTCCCCCTGCGGCAGGCCCTCAAGGTCGCCCTCGCCGCCGACACGGTGTCCATCGCGGTGATGGAACTGATCGACAACACGGTGATGGTGGGCGTCCCGGGCGCGATGGACGCGGGACTCTCCGACGCCCTGTTCTGGGTGTCGCTGGTGCTCTCCCTCGCCCTGGCCTTCGTGCTGACCACTCCGGTCAACCGGTGGATGATCGGCCGGGGCAAGGGCCACGCGGTGGTGCACGCCTACCACTGACCGAAGGCTTCCCGCAGCCCCGGCCGGAAGAGGCCGGGGCCGACCGGGCGGGACCGGTAGTCAGGGGTAGCGCCGGTCGTCCGGGCGCGTCGTGTCGTCCATCGTGCTGCCGCCCGTCCGGCCGTAGTTCCGCGCCACCTTGTGGCTGCGCCGGCGGTGGTTCGCGGTGCCCAGGAAGAGCAGCATCCCCAGACAGAAGATCAGGGCGAGGGCGAGTCCGGCGCTGAAGAGGGCGAGAGGGCTCATGGTGGCGATGTGGTTGCCCAGCACCGACACCGGGTAACCGGGCCCGCCGGACATGTTGCCCGCGATGGCCAGAACGACGAACGCGGCGGTGGCCGCGAGGAGCAGCAGGCCGATGAGCAGCATGGAAGTTCATCTCCTCAGGAAGTGCCGTCTCGCCGCCGGGTACCCGCATCCGGCCGGGCGAACGGAACGTTCCCTTCCGGATATCGGGTGCGGCGTGGCCCGGCCCGGGTACCCGGCGTCGGGCCACGCGGTGAACGGCACCGCATGACCTGACGAAGGGAGGCGCCATGGCTCAGCACGTACGCGACATCATGACCAGCCGACTGGTGACGGTGGAGCCCCAGACCTCGGTGACGGCGGTCGCCCAGAAGATGCGCGACGAGGACATCGGCATCGTCCTGGTGACCGAGGGCGACGAGCTGCGCGGCCTGGTCAGCGACCGCGACCTGGTGGTGCGTTCGCTCGCCGAGGGCGGCGACCAGGAGCAGCGCACCGTGGCCTCGGCGTGCAGCGGCGACATCGTCACCATCACCCCCGACGAGGACGTCGACCAGGCGGTACGGCTGATGCGCGAGCACTCCGTGCGCCGGGTCCCGGTCGTCGACCACGGACACGCTGTGGGCATCCTCTCCATCGGGGACCTGGCCATCGAGCGGGACCCCGACTCGGCGCTCGGGGACATCAGCGCGGCCAGGTCCAACCAGTAGGCCGGCACGTCGAAGGGGGCGCCCCGCGTCGGGACGCCCCCGGCCGGCGTACCGGGTCACTCCCGGCCGGCGTACCGGGCCACCGCTCTCGCGGCCCCGGTGCGGCCGGTGCTCAGGCGGCGAGCACCTTCGCCAACGTGCCGAGGGCCGAGCGCAGTTCGGTCTCCGTGATCGTCAGCGGCGGGGCCAGGCGGATCGTGGAGCCGTGGGTGTCCTTGGCGAGGATGCCCTCGCGCATCAGACGCTCGCTGATCTCCCGGCCGGTGCCGATGGCCGGGTCCACGTCGACGCCCGCCCACAGCCCGCGCGAGCGGAACCCGACCACGCCCCGGCCGACCAGATCGGTCAGCCCCTCGCGCAGCACGGCCCCCAGCTCGGCGGCCCGGCGCTGGAACTCGCCGGTCTCCAGCAGCTCGACCACCGCCGTGCCGACGGCGGCGGCCAGCGGGTTGCCGCCGAACGTCGAGCCGTGCTCGCCCGGCCGCAGCACGCCGAGCGCCTCACGGCTGCCGACCACCGCGGACACCGGCACGATGCCGCCGCCCAGCGCCTTGCCGAGCAGCACCACGTCCGGGACGACGTTCTCGTGCTCGACGGCGAGGGTGCGCCCGGTGCGGCCGAGGCCCGACTGGATCTCGTCCGCGACGAAGAGGCAGCCCGCCCGGCGGGTCAGCTCCCGCACCCCGGTCAGATAGCCGTCGTCCGGGACGATCACGCCGGCCTCGCCCTGGACGGGCTCGATCAGCACCGCCGCCGTCGTCTCGTCGATCGCGGCCTCCAGGGCCGCCAGGTCGTTGTAGGGCACGATCCGGAAGCCCGGCGTGAACGGCCCGAACCCGGACCGCGCCGTCTCGTCGGTCGAGAAGCTGACGATCGTCGTCGTACGGCCGTGGAAGTTGTCCGCCGCGACCACGATCGTCGCCCGGTCGGCGGGCACCCCCTTGACCTCGTACGCCCACTTGCGGGCGACCTTGATGCCGCTCTCCACCGCCTCCGCGCCGGTGTTCATCGGCAGCACCATGTCCTGGCCGGTCAGCCGCGCCAGCCGCTCGGCGAAGCCGGCGAGCTTGTCGTTGTGGAAGGCGCGCGAGGTGAGGGTGAGCCGGTCGAGCTGGCGGTACGCCGCCTCGATCAGCGCGGGGTGGCGGTGGCCGAAGTTCAGCGCCGAGTAGCCGGCCAGCATGTCCAGGTAGCGGCGGCCCTCCACGTCCTCCACCCAGGCGCCCTCCGCGTGGGCGACGACCACCGGCAGCGGGTGATAGTTGTGCGCGAGCACCGGCTCCTCGGCGCGGATCAGCTCGTCGGAGGTGCGGGCGCGTGCGGGTGCGGTCATGAGCGGATCTCCTGGGTGCAGCACTTGATGCCGCCGCCCGCCTTGTGGAACTCGGACAGGTCGACGGGGACGGGCAGATATCCATGGTGCGCCAGTTGCTCGGCGAGCGCCGTCGCACCGGGGGAGACGAACACGTGGCGGCCGTCGGAGACGGAGTTCAGCCCGAAGGCCATCGCGTCCTCGCGGGTGGCGATCACCGCGTCCGGGTAGAGCCGGGCCAGCACCTCGCGGCTGCCGGGCGAGAAGGCCTCCGGGTAGTAGGCGATGTTCTCGTCGTCGAGGACGAACAGCGCCGTGTCCAGGTGGTAGAAGTACGGGTCCACCAGGGTCAGGCCGATCACCGGGACGCCCAGGAATTCCTGTGCCTCGCGATGGGCCTCCCGGGTGGTGCGGAAGCCGGTGCCGGCCAGCACCCAGCGGCCCGCCGGGACGAAGTCGCCCTCGCCCTCGCACACCGACTCGGGGCGATAGACGTCGAAGCCGGCCGACTTGAACCAGGTGTCGTAGGGCGCCGACTCCGGGCGCCGTTCGGGCGCCTTGAACAGGGAGCCGAAGACGCGCCCGCCGACGACGACGGCCGCGTTGGCGGCGAAGACCATGTCCGGCAGGCCGGGCACGGGTTCCACGGTCTGGACGGTGTGACCGTGGGCGCGGTAGGCGTCGATCAGCGCCCGCCACTGGGCCTGGGCGAGTGGGACGTCCACGGGACGGTCCGGACGCATCCAGGGGTTGATCGCGTACTGCACGGCGAAGTGTCTGGGTTCGCAGACGAGGAAGCGCCGCCGGCGCGGCACACGCGGTGTGGACACAGAGGGGTTCCTCCGCTTCCGGGTGTCGACTGAGGGGTGACACCAAGGTAGGAAGCGGCCGTCACGGACGACAAGAAACGAACCCTGCGTGTCCGTGCAGCATCGCTGCGTCTTCACCCGCTCCCGCGCACGAGCGTTGCGTCACTGCGGCGCGGGATGGCTGGCACCGGCCTCCGGACTGTCCGGCAGCAGATGGGAGAGCACCATCACGCTGATCGTCTTGCGGATGAACGGCTCCGTGCGGATCCGCTCCAGCACCTCCTCGAAGTGCTCCACGTCCCGCGCCCGCACATGCAGCAGCGCGTCCGCGCCGCCGGTCACCGTCATCGCCGCCGTGATCTCCGGATGGTTGCGCACCACCTCCGCCAGCCGCCTCGGCGGCGCCGCGCCCTCGCAGTACACCTCGACGTACGCCTCCGTGCGCCAGCCCATCGCCGACGGCTTCACCGTGGCCGTGAACCCGGTGATCACGCCCGCCTCGCGCAGCCGGTCCACCCGCCGCTTCACGGCCGTCGCCGACAGCCCGACGCCCGCCCCGATCTCCGCGAAACTCGTACGGGCGTTCGCCATCAGGGCGGTGAGGATCTTCCGGTCGAGGTCGTCGAACGGCGCGGGCCTGCTGTTCATGTCGGCACTGTATCCAGCGCGAACGCCCGTGCCCGGCACATGTCCAGGCCGCGCTCTGACCCCTACACTCCACGTTCATGCTGCGCGCCCTCGCCGTCGACGACGAACGCCCCTCGCTCGAGGAACTGCTCTACCTGCTCAACGCCGACCCCCGCATCGCCGCCGCCGAAGGGGCCGGCGACGCCACCGAGGCGCTGCGCCGCATCAACCGGGCGCTCGAGAGCGGCCCGGACGGACCCGACGCCGTCGACGTCGTCTTCCTCGACATCCAGATGCCCGGCCTCGACGGCCTCGACCTGGCCCGGCTGCTCACCGGCTTCGCCGCCCCGCCGCTGATCGTGTTCGTCACCGCCCACGAGGACTTCGCCGTGCAGGCCTTCGACCTCAAGGCCGTCGACTACGTGCTCAAACCCGTCCGCCGCGAACGCCTGGCCGAGGCCGTGCGCCGCGCCGACCAGCTGCGCGCCGCCGCGCCCCGGATACCGGTGAGCGAAGGCGACCCGGACCACCTGCCCGTCGAACTCGGCGGCGTCACCCGGTTCGTCGCCGTGGACGACATCACCCACGTCGAGGCCCGCGGCGACTACGCCCGTCTGCACACCCCCCAGGGCGCCCACCTCGTCCGCATCCCGCTGTCCACCCTGGAGGAACGCTGGCGCGGGCGCGGCTTCGTCCGCATCCACCGCCGCCATCTGGTCGCCCTGCGCCACATCGGCGAACTCCGCCTGGACGCCGGCTCGGTGAGCGTGCTGGTCGGCGGCGAGGAACTCCAGGTCAGCCGCCGCCACGCACGCGAGCTGCGGGACCTGCTGATGCGCGGCACCGCGCGCTAGGGGGACGTACGCCATGCCGCAGGACGCCGGCGAACGCCGGGTCGTCGTCACCGGGCCGCCCCGCCGCACCCGCCGGGCCCCGGGCCACTACCGGCCGCGCACCGAGATCGACGAGCAGACCACCCTCGGCCACACCTACGTCCGCTCCCTCATGCGCAGCCAACTGCGCACCGCCCTCGCGGTGTTCGCGGTCCTCGTGCTGCTCGTCGGCCCGCTGCCGCTGGTCTTCGCCGCCGCCCCCGAGGCCCGCCGCCTGAAGTGGGCGGTCCTCGGCTTCTGCCTCTACGCCCCCCTCGTCCTGCTCGCCCGCTGGTACGTGCGCCGCGCCGAACGCAACGAACGCGACTTCGTCCGGCTCGTCGAGGACCGCTGAGGCCGCCCGCACGTGAACTCCGCCTACACCGTCCCCGCCGTCGCCCTCGTCGTCGTCGCCACCGTCCTCGTCGGCGCGTTCGGCCTGCGCATCTCCCGCACCACCTCCGACTTCTACGTCGCCTCCCGCACCGTCGGCCCGCGCCTGAACGCCGCCGCCATCAGCGGCGAGTACCTCTCCGCCGCCTCCTTCCTCGGCATCGCCGGACTGGTCCTCGTCCAGGGCCCCGACATGCTCTGGTACCCGGTCGGCTACACCGCCGGCTACCTCGTCCTGCTGCTGTTCGTCGCCGCCCCGCTGCGCCGCTCCGGCGCCTACACGCTGCCCGACTTCGCCGAGGCCCGGCTCGCCTCCCAGGGCGTGCGCCGGCTCGCGGGCGGCTTCGTCGTCGGCGTCGGCTGGCTCTACCTGCTGCCCCAGCTCCAGGGCGCCGGACTGACCCTCGCCGTGCTCACCGGGGCGCCCGCCGCGCTCGGCGGGGTCATCGTCGCCGTCGTCGTGGTCGCCACGGTCGCCGCCGGCGGCATGCGCAGCATCACCTTCGTCCAGGCCTTCCAGTACTGGCTGAAACTGACCGCCCTGCTGGTCCCCGTCCTCTTCCTCGCCGTCGCCTGGCAGCACGACGGCGCGCCCCGGCGCGCCTTCGCCGAACCGGCCGCCTTCCGCGAACAGCGCACCGTCCGCGTCGACTCCACCCTCGACCTGCGGCTGGAGCGCCCGCTGACCGTCACCGTCAGCGGCGCCGTCGACGGCCGCGCCCTGCACGACCGTCCGGTCACCCTGCCCGCCGGCCCCCACCACGTCGAACGCGGCACCCGCCTCACCTTCGCCGCCGGCACCACCGTCCCCGAGGCCGGCCGCCCCGGCACCGGCGGCATGTCCGCCTCGCTCGCCACCGGCCGCGAGGAACGCCCGCTGTACGCCACCTACGGCCTGATCCTCGCCACCTTCCTCGGCACCATGGGCCTGCCCCACGTCGTCGTCCGCTTCTACACCAGCCCGCACGGCGTCGCCGCCCGCCGCACCACCGTCGCCGTCCTCGGCCTGCTCGGCGCCTTCTACCTGCTGCCGCCCCTCTACGGCGCCCTCGGCCGCCTCTACGCCCCCGAGCTGACCCTCACCGGCAACGCCGACGCCGCCGTCCTGCTGCTGCCCGACCGCGTGCTCGGCGGCCTCGGCGGCGACCTGCTGGGCGCGCTCGTCGCCGGCGGCGCCTTCGCCGCGTTCCTGTCCACCGCCTCCGGCCTCACCATGGCGGTGGCCGGAGTGCTCACCCAGGACGTGCTGCCCTCGCGCGGCCACCTGCCCGCACGCGGCGTACGGCACTTCCGGCTCGGCACCGCGCTCGCGATGGCCGTGCCGCTGGCCGCGAGCGTCCTGGTCGGCTCGCTGCCCGTCGCCGACGCGGTCGGCCTCGCCTTCGCCGTCTCCGCCTCCTCCTTCTGCCCGCTGCTCGTCCTCGGCATCTGGTGGCGGCGGCTCACCCCGCCCGGCGCGGCCGCCGGCATGCTCGTGGGCGGCGGCGCCGCGCTCGTCGCCGTCACCGCGACGATGGCCGGCCTCGCGGGGAGCGGACCGCTGCACGCGCTGCTCGCCTGGCCCGCCCTGTGGTCGGTGCCCCTCGGCTTCCTCACCATGGTGCTGGTCTCCCTCGCCACCCCCGGCAGGGTCCCCGCCGGGACGGCGGCCGTCCTGGCCCGGTTCCACCTGCCCGAGGAACTCGGCGCGGAGGCGAAGGCATGAGCGGATTCCTCGCCGGACTGTGCGTCGCCGTGCTGCCGCTGCTGGCCGCCGGGTTCTGGCTCGGCCGGCGCACCGCCCGCCCGCCGGGCCTCGGCGGCCTCGGCACCCCCGTCGAGCACGCCACCTTCCGCACCCTGCACACCGCCTCCCTCGCCGCGCCCCCGCTGCGCGCCGGACTCACCGAGGAGACCGCCGGCAAGTCGGCCCCGCGGCTGCGCACCCTGCTCGGCACCGACGCCCTCTGCCTCACCGACGACCGGCGCGTCCTGGCCTGGGACGGCGTCGGCGCCCACCACCGCGACGCGATCATGGAACGCCTCGCCGGGCCCCTGGACACCGGGCGCGGCGAGGCCTTCCGCCTCGACTGCGCCACCCCCGACTGCCCGGTGCGCTGGGCGGTCGTCGCCCCGCTCACCGTGGACGACCGCGTGCACGGCGCCCTGGTGGCCTGCGCGCCGGGCGAGTCCGCCGTCCTGGTACGCGCCGCCGCCGAGGTCGCCCGGTTCGTCTCCGTCCAGCTGGAACTCGCCGACCTCGACCGCTCCCGCACCCGGCTGATCGAGGCCGAGATCAAGGCCCTGCGCGCCCAGATCTCGCCGCACTTCGTCTACAACTCGCTCGCCGTGATCGCCTCGTTCGTGCGCACCGACCCCGAGCGCGCCCGCGAGCTGCTGCTGGAGTTCGCCGACTTCACCCGCTACTCGTTCCGCCGGCACGGCGACTTCACCACGCTCGCCGACGAACTGCACGCCATCGAGCACTACCTGGCGCTGGTGCGGGCCCGCTTCGGCGACCGGCTCGCGGTGACGCTGCAGATCGCCCCCGAGGTGCTGCCGGTCGCCCTGCCGTTCCTGTGCCTGCAGCCGCTGGTGGAGAACGCCGTCAAGCACGGTCTGGAGGGCAAGGCCGGCACCTGCCGCATCCGCATCACCGCACGGGACGCGGGCGCCGAGGCCCTGGTCGTCATCGAGGACGACGGCGCCGGCATGGACCCGCGGCTGTTGCACCGCATCCTGGCCGGCGAGGACAGCCCCTCCGGCGGCATCGGCCTGTCCAACGTCGACGACCGGCTGCGCCAGGTGTACGGCGACGACCACGGCCTGGTCCTGGAGACCGCGCCCGGCGCCGGGATGAAGATCACCGTCCGGCTGCCCAAGTACCAGCCCGGCGTCCACTCGGCCGGCCGGCTCGGGAACCTCACGGGCGACTGAGCGGCCGGACGACCGTGACCGACGGCCCGGGGAACCGCGCGCGTCCGGCCCGCCTCAGGAGCCGTGGGTGACCACCATGCCCAGCGTCACCAGCCCCAGCACGACCCACCCGAACCACAGCCACCCGTTGGCGCCCATCGCCACCGAATAGGCCGACACCACCACCAGGGCGCCCACCGTGAGCGCCCCCATGGCTCTCGTGGAACCGTCCGTCGAACCGGGCATCACGACACCCCTCCTCACGTCCGCCTCCCCTCCATGGTGCCCTCGTTTCACCTCCGGGGCGCCACAAGTGCGCGAACGGAGCGCGGGGGCGCGGGGCGGCGCGGCGCGGACGCGCGGCCGGAGAGGCGCGGGCGCGGGGCGGGGCGGGGCGGGGGCGGCGCAGGCGCGCGGGAGGGCCGGGGCGCGGGGAGGTCAGTTCCCGCGCGCGTTGAGCGACGCCAGATAGGCGTTGTACGCCGCCAGCTCCTTGTCGCCGTCGCGGTCCGCGGCCCGGTCCGTGCGCTTGGCCTGCCGCTGCTCGGAGCGGTACCACTGGAACAGCAGCGCCAGCAGCACCAGCACCGAGGGCACCTCGCTGAACGCCCAGGCGATGCCGCCGGCCGCGCTCTGGTCGGACAGGGCGTCGATGCCGAGCGAGGCGGGCGGGTTCTCGAAGGTCTTCACCATCGGGGTGGAGCCCATCATCAGCGCGATGCCGAAGAACGCGTGGAACGGCATGCCCGCGAACAGCTCCAGCATCCGCATCAGATAGCCCGGCCGGTGCGGCCCCGGGTCCACGCCCATGATCGGCCAGAAGAACGCCACACCGACCGCGAGGAAGTGCACCATCATCGCGATGTGCCCCGCCCGCGACCCCATCAGGAAGTCGAACAGCGGCGTGAAGTAGAGCGCGTACAGGCTCGCGATGAACATCGGGATGGTGAACGCCGGGTGCGTCACGATCCGCATGTAGCGGCTGTGCAGCAGGGCCAGCAGCAGCTCGCGCGGACCCTTGCGGCCCCGCCCCGCCACCGGCAGCGCCCGCAGCGCCAGGGTGACCGGCGCGCCCAGCAGGATCAGGATCGGCGACAGCATGCTGATCACCATGTGCTGCACCATGTGCACGCTGAACATGACCATGCCGTAGTCGTTCAGCCCGGTGCACATCGTCAGCAGCACGGTCAGCACACCGACGACGTACGCGACGGTCCGGCCCACCGGCCAGGAGTCGCCGCGGCGCCGCAGCCGCACCACGCCCCACCCGTACAGGGCGAGCCCGAGCAGGCAGGCGACGAGGAAGAACGGGTCCGTGGACCACTCGAGGCCGCGTCCCAGCGTGAACGGCGGCAGATCCATGGTCATGCCGTGCCCGCTGTGATCCATCCGCCGGCTCCTGATTCGTGGGGGTTGTGCGCTGTTGAACCACAGCTGTGCGCATCCGCAGCCGTCTGTCCCCAGCTGTCTGTCCGCACCCAGACTAGAACCGCCCCCGGCCGCGCTCGCGACCGGGGGCGGCTCGGGCCCGCACGTGTCCTACAGCACGCACTCCGCCTCGGCGTACCGGTCCGCGGGGACCGTCTTCAGGGTCTCCACGGCCTCGGCCAGCGACACCATCACGATGTCGGTGCCCCGCAGCGCGGTCATCCGGCCGAACTCCCCGCGGTGCACCGCCTCCACCGCGTGCCAGCCGAACCGGGTCGCCAGCACCCGGTCGTACGCCGTCGGGGTGCCGCCGCGCTGGACGTGCCCGAGGATGACCGGCCGGGCCTCCTTGCCGAGGCGCTCCTCCAGCTCGATGGAGAGCTGCCGGGCGATGCCGGCGAACCGCTCGTGGCCGTAGACGTCCTTGCCGCCCTCGTCGAAGTCCATGGTGCCGGGCAGCGGCTTGGCGCCCTCCGCGGCGACGACGATCGCGAACCGCTTGCCGGCCTCGAAGCGCTCGCCGACCTTCCGCGCCAGCTCCTCGATGTCGAAGGGCCGCTCGGGCACGACCACGGCGTGCGCGCCGGCCGCCATGCCGGACTGGAGCGCGATCCAGCCGGTGTGGCGGCCCATGACCTCCACGATCAGCATCCGCTGGTGCGACTCGGCGGTGGTCTTCAGCCGGTCCAGCGCCTCGGTGGCGACGGTCACGGCGGTGTCGAAGCCGAAGGTGACGTCGGTGACGGCGATGTCGTTGTCGATGGTCTTCGGCACGCCCACGATGGGCAGGCCGTTGTCCGACAGCAGCCGGGCCGCCTTGAGCGTGCCCTCACCGCCGATCGGGATGATCGCGTCGAGCCCCAGCTCCCGCACATGCCCCTTGGCCCGCTCCACGCCGTCGCGCAGATGCTCGGGGCGGACCCGGGAGGAGCCGAGGATGGTGCCGCCGCGGGCCAGGATGCCGCCGACGGCGTCGAGGTCGAGCTTGAGGTAGTCGCACTCCAGAAGGCCCTTCCAGCCGTCCCGGAAGCCGATGACCTCGTCGCCGTGGTCGGCGACCGCACGGTGCACGACGGACCGGATGACGGCGTTCAGACCGGGGCAGTCGCCGCCGGACGTGAGGACACCAATGCGCATAGCCCGAACAACCTTCTCCACATGGGCACGGGACCGGACCGCGCTGTCCGGCTCGATCCCCGCCACCCTAACGGCAGCAGGGGGGAGGGCCGCAGCATGCGTCCGCCTGCTGGACGGGGCCGCTCACCTGTGCGTACGGCCCGTCAGACGGGCTGGTTGCCGCATGCTGACGGGCCGGTGTACGCACGGTCGGGACCGGGCCGGGAGGGCCGTGGAGAAGAACCGTTTCCTGCTGCGCGGATCGCCGCCGGGTCACCGCCCGGACGGGCCGCCGCGCGGCGGGACGCCGGTCACGCGGGCTGCTGCGCCGCCGCGATGCGCTCGTCGCGGAGCGCCTCGTACCAGTGGTCGTCGATCGGCGGCAGCGCGTTGACGTCCAGCGCCAGCTTCAGCAGCAGGTCCGCGATCTGCGGGTTGCGGGCGAGCACGGGCCCGTGCATGTACGTGCCGAACACGGTGTCGTTGTACGCGCCCTCCGTGCCGTCGCCCGTGCCGTTGCCCCTGCCGATGCGGACCTGGGCGAACGGGCGGGCGGTGGGGCCGAGGTGGGTGACGCCCTGGTGGTTCTCGAACCCGGTCAGCGGCGGCAGCCCGAGCCGCGGGTCGATGTCCCCGAGCACGTCGCCCACGCAGCGCTCGCCCTCACCGCGCACCGACACCACGTCGAGCAGGCCGAGACCCGGCTCGCGCTGGCCGAGGTCGTTGACGAACTCGTGGCCGAGGATCTGGTAGCCGGCGCAGACCGAGAAGACGATCGCGCCGTTCTGCACGGCCTGGTACAGGTGCCCGTCGCGGCGCAGCCGCTCCGCCGCCAGCCGCTGCGGCCGGTCCTCGCCGCCGCCGATCAGGTAGATGTCGCCGGAGGTCGGGATCGGCTGGTCGCTGCGCACGTCCAGCCGGGCCACGTCCAGGCCGCGCTGCCGGGCCCGGCGCTCCACGACGAGCGCGTTGCCCTGGTCGCCGTAGGTGCTGAGCAGGTCCGGGTAGATCCACACCAGCCGCAGTTGGTTGTCGCTCATGAAGTGATCGTCCTTCGTGGTCAGTTGCCGACGCGGCGGCGCAGGTCCTGGAACGCGGTGTAGTTGGCGATGACCTCGATCCGGCCGGGCGGCGCCTGCTGCACCGCCTGGTCGAGGTTCTCGCAGACCTGGAAGTGCTGGTTCGCGACCTCCAGCCGCACCGCGAGGTCCAGCTTGCGGTCGCCGATCACGAAGAGGGGGTGGCCGGTCAGCCGGGTGTAGTCCACGTCCCACAGCCACGAGGTGTCGGTGCCGTCGGCGCCGCGCGCGTTCACCGACAGGATCACCGGGGCCGGCGGCGGGTCGATCAGCGAGAACGTCTCCAGCCAGCCGGCCGGGTTCTTCGCCAGCAGCAGCCTGAGGTCGCGGTTCATGAACTGCACCACGTCGTAGCGGCCCGCCACCGCCTGCACCTGGTACATCCGCTCCAGGGCGACCTGCGGCGGCACCCCGAAGACGGCGGCGACGGCCGCGGACGAGGCGGCGTTGGCCTTGTTGGCGCGGCCCGGCAGCTGGAGGTGGATCGGCCAGGCCGAGCCGTGCGGGTCCAGCACGTGGTCGCCGGACAGGGCCCAGCTCGGGGTGGGCCGGCGGAAACCGCACTCGTTGCAGTACCAGTCGTCGCCGGGGCGCTGCATCACGCCGCCGCACGACGGGCACGACCAGGCGTCGTCCTTCCACATCTGCCCGGCCGCCACCCAGATGACGTTGGGGGAGGAGGACGCGGCCCACACGACCAGCGGGTCGTCGCAGTTGGCGACCACCACGGCCTTGCAGCCGGCCAGGCCCTCGCGCCAGTTCTCGGCGAGCATCCGGGTCTCGGCGGCCCGGTCCAACTGGTCGCGGGAGAGGTTGAGCAGCGCGATGCACTTGGGGTCGGTGTCCCGGGCGACGCCCGCGAGGTACTTCTCGTCGACCTCTATCACCGCGAACTTGGCGTCCGAGCCGCCCGCCAGCGCCGAGGTGATGCCCGCCGGCATGTTCGCGCCGAGCGCGTTGGAGACCACCGGTCCGGCCGCCCGCAGCGCCTCCGCGATGAGCCGGGTCGTGGTCGTCTTGCCGTTGGTCGCCGACACCAGGACGACGTCCAGGTTCTGCGCGAGCCGGGCCAGCAGGTCGGGATCGAGCTTGAGCGCCACCCGGCCCCCGATCACCGAACCGCTGCCGCGCCCCGCGGCGCGCGATGCCGCCGCGACCGCCTTGCCCGCGGTCACGGCCAGCTTGGCCCGCGGCGTGAGCGGGTCCGAGTTGCCTGCCATCAGTTCTCGATCCTCCTTGCGTACGCGCCGCGCCTGAGCCATCCGGCAACGTGGTGTGGACCTCAGCCTATCGAGATCCGATCGTGCTCCCGAACCCCGGCACGGTCGCGGCGCCCGCGCGCCCTTCGCGCGTTCACCAGGACCGTACCCTTGCCGCCATGCGAAACGGCTCGATCCCGGGCGCCCGCGGGCGCGTGCGGCCCCTCACCCTCCTCGGCGACGCGGCCCTGGCGGCGCCCTGCCGCGAGGTCACCGAATTCGGCCCCGAACTGGCCGCGCTGGTGGAGGACTTGTTCGCGACGATGTACGCCGCCCGGGGCGTCGGACTGGCCGCGAACCAGGTGGGCCTCGACCTCAGGGTGTTCGTCTACGACTGCCCGGACGACGAGGACGTACGGCACCTGGGGCACCTGGTGAACCCGCGGCTGGTGGCCGCCGACGGACTGCTCTTCCGCGGCCCGGAGGGCTGTCTGTCCCTGCCCGGCCTGGAGGCGGGCGTCGAGCGCCACGACCGCGCGGTCGTCGAGGGGTTCACGGTCGCCGGGGAGCCGGTCACCGTGGAGGGCACCGGCTTCTTCGCCCGATGCCTCCAGCACGAGTGCGACCATCTGGACGGCCGCCTGTATGTGGACCATCTCACGGGATGGCGCCGGCGCAAGGTGCTCCGACAGGCGGCGCGGGCGCCGTGGAACCGGGGCCGTGCCGCCGGAATTGAGCACGTGTGAAGTGAGATGCCGGAATCGGTCCGGTCGGGCTGAACCTCCGCCGGGCCCGCGGGTCCGGCGAGCCGCCGCAGGGCCGCCGACGGCGGGAGGCCGAGGCTGAGCCGGGAGCGGGCATCTCGGGAGCCAGGTCGCCGGGAGCGGGCACCTCGGGAGAGAGGCCGCAGGGCGTGAGCGCCTTGGGAGCGAGGTCGCAGGGTCAAGGCCGCCGGGGCGCGGACGCGGGTCCGGCCCGTCGGGCGGGGCTCCGGGGGAGGGGGAGCGGGGGCTCAGAAGCCGGGGCCGCCGACCTTGTCGCCGGCCGCCGCGAGGCGTCCCCACAGCAGGTCGGCGAGGCTGCACACCAGCTCCGTGCGCGAGCACGGGCGCTCGCCCAGCCACCAGTCGCCGGCCGCGTGCATCATGCCGACGATGCCGTGGCCCCAGACCCGGGCCAGCTGCTGGCTGCCCGGTCCGAGGTCGAGCCGCTCCTCGATCACCTGCGCCAGCTCCTCGCCCATCCGGCGCAGCAGCGGCGCGGAGTGCTTGCCGACGTCGAAGCCCTGGTCGCCGCCCTGGCCGCCCTCCGCCGGATGCATCAGGAACCGGTACACCTGCGGGCGGGCCTCTATGGCCGCCAGATAGGTCTCCAGCGTCGACTCGACCCGCTCGCGCCGCTCGGCCGGGGCGTCCAGCGCCGCCCGCAGCGAGTCGAGCAGGGCGTCGGTGTGCCGCTGGGCGAGGGCGGCGTACAGGCCGCCCTTGTCGCCGAAGTGGCGGTAGAGGATCGGCTTGGTGATGCCGGCCTCGGCCGCGATGGCGTTCATCGAGGCCTGCGGGCCGTCGCGCAGCACCACCCGGTCGGCGGCTTCCAGCAGCTCGCGCCGTCGGCGGTCGGCGGACCGCTGCTGATCGGTCCGCTGCGTGGTGTCCATGATCTCTCCCCACCCGTGCTGATTCGGTGACGCCTGCGCAAACTAACACTGACCGGCCTCGGCGCCTCGAACGGGCTACTGACGAGACTAGGTGATTTGACTTTTCCTACTCGTCGGTAACACAGTAGCGTTACCGCAAGTAACAAGCCTGTGCGCCGCTGGAGGGGACATGGCCGAGTTCACCATGGAGCTCAACGACGAACAGAAGGAGGTCCGGGACTGGCTGCACGGCTTCGCCGCCGACGTCATCCGGCCCGCGGCCGCCGAATGGGACGAGCGTGAGGAGACTCCCTGGCCGGTCATCCAGGAGGCCGCCAAGGTCGGCATCTACTCCCTGGACTTCTACGCCCAGCAGTACTTCGACTCCACCGGCCTCGGCATCCCGATGGCCATGGAGGAGCTGTTCTGGGGCGACGCCGGTATCGCCCTGTCGATCGTCGGCACCGGCCTGGCCGCCGTCGGCGTCCTCGCCAACGGCACCGAGGAGCAGATCGGCACCTGGATCCCGCAGATGTACGGCGACGCCAACGACGTGAAGGTCGCCGCCTTCTGCTCCTCCGAGCCCGACGCCGGCTCCGACGTGGCCTCCATGCGCACCCGCGCCGTCTACGACGAGGCCAAGGACGAGTGGGTGATCAACGGCACCAAGACGTGGGCGACCAACGGCGGCATCGCCAACGTCCACGTCGTCGTCGCCTCCGTCGACCCGGAACTCGGCTCCAAGGGCCACGCCTCCTTCATCATCCCGCCGAACACGCCGGGCTGTTCCCAGGGGCAGAAGTTCAAGAAGCACGGCATCCGCGCCTCGCACACCGCCGAGGTGATCCTCGACAACGTGCGCGTCCCCGGCTCCTGCCTGCTCGGCGGCAAGGAGAAGCTGGACGAGCGCCTCGCCCGCGCCCGCGAGAAGGCCAAGAAGGGCGGCGAGCGCGTCAAGAACGCGGCGATGGCCACCTTCGAGGCGTCCCGCCCGGCCGTCGGCGCCATGGCCGTGGGCACCGCCCGCGCCGCCTACGAGGTCGCCCTCGACTACGCCAGGACCCGCGAGCAGTTCGGCCGGCCGATCATCGACAACCAGGGCGTCGCCTTCCAGCTCGCCGACATGGCCACCTCCGTCGACGCGGCGCGTCTGATGGTGTGGCGGGCCTCCTGGATGGCGATCAACGGCAAGCCGTTCACCGCCGCCGAGGGCTCGATGTCCAAGCTGTTCGCCAGCGAGACCGCCAAGAAGGTGACCGCGCAGGCCATCCAGATCCTCGGCGGCAACGGCTACACCCGCGAGTACCCGGTGGAGCGGATGCACCGCGACGCCGCCATCTACACGATCTTCGAAGGCACCAGCGAGATCCAGCGGCTGGTGATCGCCCGCACGATCTCGGGCCTGCCGATCCGCTAGCGGTCCGCCAGGAGATCCGCACGCGCGTGCGCCCCGCCCGTCGGACACGGGCGGGGCGCACGGCCGTACCGCCGGCCGGGCGTCAGCGGTGCCTGAGCGGCGTCAGCTGCTCGATGTCGTACCGCTTGCGCAGCGCCTCGATGGCCTCCAGGTCCGGCGGGCCGCCGCTGCCGAGGATCTCCAGCAGTTCGTCGAAGTACCGCTCGTGGTCCGGCGGCGGGGAGGCCTGGAAGAACATCTTCGCCGGGCTCTGGGTGGGGTTGGCGAACGCGTGCGGGCAACCCGGGGGCACCACGATGACCGTGCCCGGAGTGGCCCGCACCACGCGCCGGCCGGAGCTGGACTCCCACCGCTGCCAGTTGTCCGGGGTCCGCACCCGCGGCTCGAAGGCGAGCACGTCCAGCTCGCCCTCCAGCACGTAGAACAACTCCTCGCTGCGCGTGTGCACATGGGCGCCGACGTCGAAGCCCGGCGGGACCTCCACCTCGAAGGTCGAGGCCGCCCGCGAGTGCGAGCCGGTCACCTTGTACGTCACGCGCTGCGCGGCCGTCTCGACGACCCGGCCGTGCCCCGGTGGCACGAGCAGCCCGTCGGCGCCGGTGGCCGGGGGGACCTCGATCGCGGTGATCGGTGGCTCGATGGTCGTCATGGGCACCTCACCAGGTCACGGGCAGGGCCTCGGGCCCGCGGATCAACGCGCCCTTCTTGAACGGCACCTGACCCGGCGGCACCGACAGGCGCAGCCCCGGCAGCCGGTCCAGGAGGGCGTCGACCAGCAGCTCCGACTCCATCCGGGCCAGCTGGCCGCCGGGGCAGTAGTGCGGGCCGAAGCCGAAGGCCACGTGCGGGTTGGGACTGCGCGTGAAGTCGATCTCCTCCGGGTCGGCGAAGACCTCCGGGTCGCGGTTGGCGGCCAGGTACGACACGTAGACCGCGTCGCCCGCCCGGATCCGCACCCCCTGGATCTCCACGTCCTCCAGCGCGATCCGGGACAGCCCGACCGCGTTGCGGTGCGGGATGTAGCGCAGCAGCTCGTCGATCGCCTGCGGGCGGATCGCCCGGTCCGCGCGCAGCCGGTCGGCCAGCTCGGGACGGGTCAGCAGGAGGTAGAACATCTGCCCGCTGTTGTTGGTGACCGCCTCGCCGCCGATCTGGAGCAGCACCGCGAGACCCACGGCCTCCTCCAGGGTGATCTCCCGGCGCCCGACGGCGGCGCCGAGCAGCGAGGCCACGTCCTCCTCGGTGCTGTCGGCGCGCGCGTCGATCAGCTCCGCGAAGTACGCGCCCATCTCCTCCTTGGCCCGCTCGCTGACCTCGGCGCCGTGCGCGGAGGACAGGATCAGCTGCGTCCAGGTGTGCATGCCGTGCCGGTCGGCGGCGGGCACCCCCATCAGCTCGCAGATCACCGCGATCGGGAACGGGCTGAGCACCGCGCTGGTGAGGTCGGCGGGCGGGCCGGCCGCGATGAGTTCGGTGACCATCTCGTCCAGCATCCGCCGGGAGCTGTCCCGCACCCGCTCCACCCCCCGCGCCGTGAAGGCGGGGGCGACCGAGCGGCGCAGCCGGTTGTGGTCGGGCGGGTCCAGGAAGCCGACCGCGCCCCGGCTCGGGATGAAGTGCGGGGCCAGCCGGGTGACCTGCCGGTCCATGACCGCCTCCCGGCTGAACCGGGGGTCGTTGGCGACCAGCCGCACATCCTCCATGCGGGTCACCAGCCACGCCCAGCCCTCGCCGTTGGGCAGCTCGATCCGGGTGACCGGGCCCTCCTCCATCAGCTCGGCCAGCACCGGGTCGAAGTCGACGCCGGTCAGATCGCGGGCCGGCCAGTGCCGGACCGGGGGCAGGCCCGTGGCCGGACACGTCGTGGCCGTGCCCGTCGGGGCCGCGTCGGTCGAGGTCGTGGTGAGCACGCTCTCGCTCATGCCCGGCCCCCGTTCTGCCAGCTGCCCAGCGACATCTCCGCGGTGATGCCGGGGCCGAACCCGGCGAGCAGACCGCGCGCGCCGTCCT
This sequence comes from Streptomyces sennicomposti, assembly GCF_019890635.1. Lineage (GTDB taxonomy): Bacteria > Actinomycetota > Actinomycetes > Streptomycetales > Streptomycetaceae > Streptomyces > Streptomyces sennicomposti. The sequence goes on along the minus strand of NZ_JAIOAB010000004.1, from coordinate 101,467 downwards.
CGGGCACGCCCTCGTCGAAGAGCCGGCGCAGCGCGTCCAGCACGACGGCGCTGGCGATGTTGCCGTACTCGGTGAGCGTGGCCCGGCTGAACCGGAACGCGTGCGGTTCGACCTTCAGGAACTTGCTGAGGTCGTCGAGGATCCGCGGGCCGCCCGCGTGGATGACGTAGAAGTCCAGGTCGGACGCGTCCCACGCGTGCATCCCGGCGAGGTCCTGGAGGGCCGGGGCGAGCGGCTCCATCGTGGTGGGCACCCGCTTGTCCAGCAGGAAGTGGAAGCCCGTCTCCCGGACGTCGTACGCGATCCAGTCCTCGGTCTTGGGGATCAGGTACGAGCCGTTGCGCTCCAGCCGGACGCCGGTGCCGCCGGTGCCGCGGACCACGGCGGCGGCGATGCCGTCGCCGAACAGCCCGTTGGACAGGAGCGAGCCGACGCCGAGGTCGGTCGGCTGGTAGCACAGCGAGCAGAACTCGCAGGCCACGATGAGCGCGTTGGCGTCGGGGTAGGCCGTGCAGAAGTCGTGGGCCCGGTTGATCGCCGCGCCGCCCGCCGCACAACCGAGCTGGGCTATGGGTATCTGACGGGTGGTCGAGTCGAACGCCATCTCGTTGATCAGCCACGCCGTCAGCGAGGGCATCATGAAGCCCGTGCAGGAGACGTAGATGATGACGTCGATGTCGGTGGTCAGGAGTTCGGCGTCGTCGAGCGCCCGCTGGATGACGGCGGGGACGCGGGACTTCGCCTCCCGCTCGTAGAGCTTGTTGCGCGCCTCGAAGCCCGGGTGCTTCAAGGTCTCTTCGATGGGCTGCACGATGTGCCGGGTGCGCACACCGGTGTTCTCGATCAGCCGGAGGGCCAGCGGGAGTTGCGGGTGGTCCGCGTGGCGGGAACGCGCGAGGTCGAGCGTTTCCTCCATCGTGATGACGTGCTCTGGAACGGACACCGAAGGTCTGCACAAAGTCGCCATGAGCCGTGCCTGCTTTCGCCTTCCGGAAGGCCGGTAGCCCCCCGGTCAGAGGGTTGTGCACCCAGAAGGGTGGTCCACCCACCTTCGCCCGGGAGAGCGACGATCTCTCGCCGGACTACTCCAATCCGGCGACGGAGGTCCGGCCGCGGAGCGGGCCGGCGGGGCCGCGCGGCGGGACGGTGAGGGTCCTTCAGTCGCGAGGAAACCGCAGGTCAGAGCCCTTGCGCGGACCGGCCGGCCGACGGCGGCCGTCCGGTCCGGCCGACCGGTGGCCGATGCACGGCGAGCCGGGCCCCGCTTCCCGCGCCGCCGAGCGCACACAGCCGAACGGCCGCCGACGGGTCCGCGGGGCGTCGGCGGCCGTCCGGCCCGCCCGGTCGGGGATGGTGGGGGCGTGCGCTGCGCGCGGAGTCGGCGGGGACGGCGTCGGTACGGTGTCGGTGCGGCTCCGTGCGCGCGGCGTCCGCGGGCGTGGTGTCCCGCCCCGGGGCGGTGTGGCGTCGTCCGGCGCGCGGGGGCGGCTGCCGCTTCGGTACGCCGCCGGAGGCGGCGGGGGAGCGGAGGGAGCCGGCGGCCGAGGACGGCGGTCCTAGGGGGTCGTCCCGCTGCTGTGGGCGATGCACGCCACGTCGATCCGGTCGGCCAGCTTGGCCAGTTCGATGGTGAGAGCGGCCACCGTGTCCTCGTCGAGGCCCTCCTGCCCGGCCTCCACCAGACGCAGCCACCGGCCGCCCACCGTCCGCAGCAGCTTGCTCACGTCGGCCGCGGCCACCTGGAGCGTACCGCGGTCGTCGACGATCAGAGGGAGAGTCACTTCGCGGTTCACAAAGGCGATCGTAGCCGCGGAAGCCTCACGCCCCGTGCCATACCGTGGTGATGTTGCAGAACTCGCGGATTCCGTGCCCGGACAGCTCACGCCCGTACCCCGAGCGCTTCACCCCGCCGAACGGCAGCGCCGGATGCGAGGCGGTCATCCCGTTGACGTAGACGCCGCCGGCCTCCAGATCCCGCACGAACCGGTCGACCTCGCTCTCGTCGCGCGTCCACACGTTCGAACTCAGGCCGAACGGCGAGTCGTTGGCGATCAGCACCGCCTCGTCCAAGTCGTCCGCCCGGTACAGCGTGGCGACCGGGCCGAAGGCCTCCTCGCGGTGGATGCGCATCTCCCGGGTGACGCCGGCCAGCACGGTCGGCGGGTAGTACCAGCCGGGGCCCTCGGGCCGTTCGCCACCGCACAGCACCCGCGCCCCGCTGCGCCGGGCGTCGTCCACCAGCTCCTCCAGGTCCGCCCGGCCGCGCTCGCTGGAGAGCGGCCCGACCTCCGTCTCCTCGCGCATCGGATCGCCCACCTTCAGCGCCTCCATCCCGGCGGTGAACCGCTCGGCGAAGGCGTCGTAGACGTCCGTGTGCACGATGAACCGCTTCGCGGCGATGCACGACTGCCCGTTGTTCTGCACCCGCGCGGTCACCGCCACCTCGGCGGCCCGGTCCACGTCGGCCGACGGCATCACGACGAACGGGTCGCTGCCGCCCAGCTCCAGCACCGTCTTCTTGATCATCTCCCCGGCCGTGGAAGCCACCGCGCGCCCGGCCGGCTCGCTGCCGGTGAGCGTGGCCGCCCTGACCCGCTCGTCGCGCAGGATGTCGTCCACCGCGCCGGAGCCGATCAGCAGGGTCTGGAAGCAGCCCTCGGTGAAACCGGCCCGGTGGAACAGGTCCTCCAGGTACAGCGCGGTCTGCGGCACGTTGGAGGCGTGCTTGAGCAGCCCGACGTTGCCGGCCATCAGCGCGGGCGCCGCGAACCGCACCACCTGCCACAGCGGGAAGTTCCACGGCATCACGGCCAGCACCGGGCCGAGCGGCCGGTAGCGGACCAGCGCCCGGGAGGCCCCGGAGTCCTTCACATCGGACTCGGCGGGCTCCTCGTCGGCGAGCAGCCCCTCGGCGCGCTCGGCGTACCAGCGCATCGCCTTGGCGCACTTGGCCGCCTCGGCGCGGGCCTGCTTGACCGGCTTGCCCATCTCCGTCGTCATGACCCGGGCGATCTCCTGCCGGTCCTCGTCCAGCAGATCGGCGGCCCTGTTCAGCAGCCGGGCCCGCTCGGCGAAGGAGGTCGTCCGGTACGTGCGGAAGGTGGCCTCGGCGAGCTGGAGCCGGCGTTCGATCTCCTCCTCGTCCATGGCCTCGTACGTCTTGAGCGTCTCGCCGTTGGCCGGGTTCACCGTGGCGATGGACATGACTGACCTCCCTGGGAGCGGGCTGTGCTTCGACCTTCGCGCGCCGCGGTGCCGGCCGCAACGCGTGGGCCCTCCTCAGCGCGAGTGCTCAGCCAACCGGTCCAGAAACGCGGCCTGCGCCTTCACGATCACCTCGCGCGCCCGGTCGAGGCCGAGCCACTCCACCCGGTCGATCTCCGGGAACTGGGCGATGCGCCCGGACCGCGGCGGCCACTCCATGGAGAACGTACCCGGAGTGATCGCCGCCGGATCGAGGTCGCCCTCCACCGCCCAGGCGGTCACGATCTTGCCGTTCGCCTGCCGGACCTCGCCGAGCGGCACCGCCTCGCCGTCGGGCGGCGCGAGCCCCAGTTCCTCCTGGAACTCGCGCCGGGCGGCCGTCCAGGCGGGCTCGTCCGGGGTGTACTCGCCCTTGGGCACCGTCCAGGCGCCCACGTCCCGCCGGGCCCACAGCGGACCGCCCATGTGCCCGAGCAGGACCTCCAGACCGTCGCCGGGGCGGCGGAACAGCAGCAGTCCGGCGCTGCGTTTGCCGCGCTGGTCGCGGTGGCGGTGCGGGGCCTCCGGGGGGTGCGGGGCCTCCGGGCGGTCGGGCCGGTCGGATTGGTCGGGCCGGTCGGATTGATCGGGCTGGTCGGGCCGGTCGGGCCGGTCCGGGCCGTCCGGCTGGACCGTGTCATCGTCATCCGGCTTCCCGCTCTGGTCTCGCCGGTCCCGCTCGTCGTGCTCGTGCCGCTCGTCCCGCCGGTCCGTCACGGCCGTACCTCCGGGTGTGCCGCCAGCAGCGTCTCCACGGTGTCCGCCTCCTCGGGGCGTTTGTCCTCCCGGTAGCGCACGACCCGGGCGAAGCGGAGCGTGACGCCGGCCGGGTAGCGCGTGGAGCGCTGCAGGCCGTCGTAGGCGATCTCGACGACCAGCTCCGGGCGCACGGTCACGCCCCAGCTCCGCTCCTCCACCGCCAGCTCCCGCAGCCGCTCGGTCTGCCAGGCCAGCATCGTGTCGGTCATGCCCTTGAACGTCTTGCCGAGCATCACGAAGCCGCCGTCGGCGCCGCGGGCGCCCAGGTGCAGGTTGGACAGCCTGCCGGTACGGCGGCCGTGGCCCCACTCGGCGGCCAGGACCACGAGGTCGAGCGTGTGCACGGGCTTGACCTTCAGCCAGGACGCGCCGCGCCGCCCCGCGCTGTAGGGGGCGTCCAGGGCCTTGACGACCACGCCCTCGTGGCCGCGTTCCAGGGTCTCGGCGAGGAAGTCCTCGGCCCGCCGGACCTCCTCAGGCCCGGCGACCAGCGTCCGCCGCGCCCGCATCGGCTCCGGGACCAGCCGGGCCAGCTCGGCGTGCCGCTCGGTGAACGGCAGGTCCAGCAGGTCGCGGTCGCCGACCGACAGCACGTCGAAGAAGACGGGCGAGACGGGGACCGCCGCGGCGGCCGTCGCCACGTCCAGCCGGGAGCCGACGCGGCCGGCGGTCTCCTGGAACGAACGCGGGCGGCCGTCCGCGCCGAACGAGATCACCTCGCCGTCCAGGATGAACCGCTCGCCGGCCAGCTCCAGCGCCGCCGCGGTCACCTCCGGCAGCCGGTCGGTGATGTCGTCCAGGGTGCGGGTGTGGACGCGGACGGTGTCGCCGTCGCGGTGCACCTGGACGCGGATGCCGTCCAGCTTCTCCTCCACGGCGCACGCGCCGAGCTTGTCGACCGCCTCGGCCACCGAGGAGGCGCTGTGCGCGAGCATCGGCAGCACCGGGCGGCCCACGGTGAGCCGGAAGCGGTCCAGGGCCGGCGGGCCGTCCGCGAGCAGCGCCCGGGCCACCGGTTGCAGCGACCCGGCCAGCATCACCGCCCGGCGCACGTCCGCGGGCGGCGCGCCCGTCGCCTGCGCCAGCCCCTCCACGGCGAGTGCGTCCAGCGCGCCCTGCCGGACCTCGCCGGTGAGCAGCCCCAGCAGGAACCGCTGCTCGTCCTCGGTGGCCGCCGCCATCAACTCGCCCACGATACGGGTGCGTTCCGCCTGCGAGCCGGGTCCCGACACCTTGCCCAGCTCGCTGAGCCGGGCGTCCACCTCGGCCACGGTGAGGGACGGCTCGGCGGCCGGCGCGACCCGGCGGCCAAGCACCTTCCAGCCGACGCCGAGCCGGCCCTGCGGCAGCCGTCCCGCCAGATACGGGATGACGATCGGCACGTCGTCCGCCTCCGCCTCCCGGAACAACTCCGCGAGCAGGGCGGTCTTCCGGGACCGCGCCGAGGTGGCCGCGACCTCCCGCGACACCTGTGCCAGCCGGGCGAGCAACATGCAGTCATGGTGCACCGGAGAGGGACACCCCACACCTGCGCACCGCTGCCGCACCCTCGCCTGTCGGCCTGCCAGGCCGTCCGTCGGACCGCCTGCTCGTCGGTCCGGCCGCCGGCTGCCCACCCGACCACTCGGCCGTCCGTCTGACCGGCCGACCTCCTGCTTGTCCGCCCGCCCGGCCGTCTGTCCGCCCGGCTGCCTGTCCGTCCGCCTGCCTATCCGCCCGCCCGGCGGCTTGGCCGTCCGTCTGTCCGTCCGCTCGCTCGTCTGCCTGCTCGGCCGTCCACTCGTCGGTCCGGCCGACCGCTCGGCCGCCCGCCTGGCCGCCCGGCCGTCTGCCTGCGCGTCCGTCCGCTCGGCCGTCCGTCCGCCCCGTGCGAGGCGGCCTCCGCGCACGGCGCGCACGGGCACCGCGCCCGGCCTGCGCTTCGCCCCGCAGCCCGTGCGGGGCGGCTGGGGCGGGCGGGCGGCGTGGTGATTCGGTGCGCGTCTCGGCCCGGCCGGTGCGCGGCCTCTCGGCCCGGCCGGTGCGCGGTCCGCGCCTGGGGCGCGTCTGGCCGGCCTGCGGCCTGCGGCCTGCGGCCCGTGCACGGCGGGGCCTGGCACGGCGGTACGGCACGGCGGCCCGGCACCGAGGCGCGGCGTCCGCGGACCGGCGCCCGCGGACCGCGCCCCCCGCGCCGTGCCCGGGCTGCTACGCCCCCGTCGCCGCCCCGCTCCGGGCGGCCACCGCCGTGTCGAGGTCGGCGAACAGCAGTTCGCCGTTGATCGCCGCGCCGGCCCGGTAGCCCCGGCTGGCCGCGTTGATCACCTGCTCGGCGAAGCCGCTCGCGTTGCCCGCCGCCCACAGCCCGGGCACGCTGGTCAGCCCGCGCTCGTCGATCACCGGGTACGCGCCGAACGGCGTCTCGCGCAGCTCGGCGCCGAGCCGCCGCAGCAGGTCGTTGCGCGGCACGGCGCGCGGCGCGACGAACAGCGCCTCGCGGGCGTGCGCCGTCCCGTCGGCGAGCCGGACCCCGGTCAGCCGGTCGTCCTCGACCACGACCTCCGTCACCCTCCCCGGCACCACGGCGACCCCCGCCGCGGCCAGCCGGCGCAGATCGTCGTCGGACAGCTCGGCCTCGTCCACCTCGTGCAGGAACAGGGTCACGTCCTTGGACCACTGGGTCACCATCAGCGCCTGGTGCACGCTCAGCGCCGTCGTGGCCAGCACCCCGAAGGCCTGGTCGCGCACCTCCCAGCCATGGCAGTACGGGCAGTGCAGCACGTCCCGGCCGAAGCGCTCGGCGAGCCCCACCACCTTCGGCAGCTCGTCCTTCAGCCCGGTCGCGACGACCAGCTGCCGGGCGTGCACCGTGCGCCCGCCCGCCAGGGTCACGTCGAACTCCCCGCCGGCATCCCGTACGGCGTCCACCGCCTGGTCCCGGACCAGCTCGACCCCGTACCGCGCGATCTCCTCGCGGCCCACGGCCAGCAGTTCGGCCGGGGGCATGCCGTCGCGCGACAGGAATCCCTGCAGGTGCGCGGAGGGTGCGTTGCGCGGCTCGCCCGCGTCCACGACCAGGGTGCGACGCCGGGCTCGTCCCAGGACCAGCGCGGCGGACAGCCCGGCCGCCCCGCCACCGACCACGACCACCTCGTACGCCCCGGCCCGATCGGTCTCCGCGGCCCCCACGGTCTCCACGGCTCCCGCCGCCTGCCCGGCCCTCTCGGTCCCGCTCTTCCCGCTCTGTCCGGTCTTCTCGCTCACGATGACCACCTCCGCGCACGACGGTCGCCGAGGAGCTGCCGGATTGACAAACGTCTTTGCCGAACCTGCAATGTCGCTATGAGTACCGACGACGTACTGGCGGGTGTGGGGGCGAGGCTCCGCCGGCTCCGCAAGGAGCGCGAGGTGACCCTCGCGGCCCTCTCGGAGACGACCGGCATCTCCGTCTCGACCCTCTCGCGGCTGGAGTCCGGCCTGCGCAAACCCAGCCTGGAACTGCTGCTGCCGATCGCGCAGGCCCATCAGGTGCCGCTCGACGAACTGGTCGGCGCGCCGCCGGTCGACGACCCCCGGGTGCGCGCCCGGAAGCCGATCGTGCGCGGCGGGCGCACCCACTGGCCGCTCACCCGCCAGCCGGGCGGCCTGCAGGCGTACAAGGTGCTCGAACCCCAGCGCAAGCTGGAGCCCGACCCGCGCACCCACGAGGGCTACGAATGGCTGTACGTGCTCTCCGGCAGGCTGCGGCTGGTGCTGGGGGAGCACGACGTGGTGCTCGGGGCGGGCGAGGCGGCGGAGTTCGACACACGTGTGCCGCACTGGTTCGGCTCGACGGGGGAGGGGCCGGTGGAGTTCCTGAGCCTGTTCGGACCGCAGGGCGAGCGCATGCACGTACGGGCGCGACCGAGCCGCCCTGCCGATAACGACTGACCCGGCGCGGGGATCGGGCCGGGTCATGGGTTCCGCGATCGGCAAGCAACCGCTTAGTATGCGGACGACCCGGTCCGACGAAGCAGTCACCCGTGGAGGCGGCGCATGCAGGCATGGCGAGTGCACGAGAACGGCGAACCGAGCGAGGTGATGCGGCTGGAGGAGACCGAGCGGCCCGCGCCCGGCGACGGCCAGGTCCTGCTGAAGGTGCGTGCCGCCAACATCAACTTCCCGGACGCGCTGCTGTGCCGCGGCCAGTACCAGGTCCGCCCGCCGCTGCCCTTCACCCCGGGCGTGGAGATCTGCGGCGAGACCGAGGACGGCCGCCGGGTGATCGCCAACCCGGCGCTGCCGCACGGCGGTTTCGCCGAGTACGCCGTCGCGGACGCCGCGGCCCTGCTGCCCGCCCCCGAGGCCCTGGACGACGCCGAGGCGGCGGCCCTGCACATCGGCTACCAGACGGGCTGGTTCGGCCTGCACCGCCGGGCGCGCCTGGAGGCCGGCGAGACGCTGCTCGTGCATGCCGCCGCGGGCGGCGTCGGCAGTGCGGCCGTCCAACTCGGCAAGGCGGCCGGCGCCACCGTCATCGGTGTCGTCGGCGGCCCGGACAAGGCCGCCGCGGCCCGTGAACTGGGCTGTGACGCGGTCGTCGACCGGCACGCCGAGGACGTCGTCGCCGCCGTCAAGGAGGCCACCGGCGGCCGGGGCGCGGACGTGGTCTACGACCCGGTCGGCGGCGCGGCCTACACCCAGTCCGCCAAGACGGTCGCCTTCGAGGGCCGGATCGTCGTCGTGGGCTTCGCCAGCGGCACCATCCCCAGCCCCGCCCTGAACCACGCGCTGGTGAAGAACTACTCGATCCTCGGCCTGCACTGGGGCCTGTACAACTTCAAGAACCCGAAGCTGGTCCAGCACTGCCACGAGCAGCTCACCGAACTCGCCGCCCGGGGCGCGATCAGGCCGCTGGTGAGCGAGCGGGTGCCGCTGGCCGGCGCCGCGCGTGCCGTGCAGCGGGTCGCCGACGGTGTCACCACCGGCCGCATCGCCGTGGTGCCCGCGCTGGAGAACGGAGCCGCCGGATGACCGAACGCCGCCTCGACGCGGCCGGACTGCGCCGCCGCACCCAGGAACTGCTGGCCGCCCACCCACCCGCCGCGACCGACCGGCAGACCTTCCTCGAAGCCCGGTTCGACGCGGGCCTCGCCTGGGTGCACTACCCGGAGGGCCTCGGCGGACTCGGCGCCCCGCGCTCGCTCCAGGCCGTCGTGGACGCCGAGCTGGAGGCGGCCGGCGCCCCCGACAACGACCCGCGCCGCATCGGCATCGGCCTGGGCATGGCCGCCCCGACCATCCTGCGCTACGGCACCGAGGAGCAGCAGCGGCGCTTCCTGCGGCCCCTGTGGACCGGCCAGGAGGTGTGGTGCCAGCTGTTCAGCGAGCCCGGCGCCGGCTCCGACCTGGCCGCCCTCGGCACCCGCGCCGTCCGCGACGGCGACGACTGGGTGGTCGACGGGCAGAAGGTGTGGACCTCCAGCGCCCATGTCGCCCGCTGGGCCATCCTCATCGCGCGCACCGACCCGGATCTGCCCAAGCACCAGGGCATCACCTACTTCCTGTGCGACATGAGCGACCCCGGCGTCGAGGTCCGGCCGCTGCGCCAGATCACCGGCGAGGCCGAGTTCAACGAGGTCTTCCTCACCGGCGTCCGCATCCCCGACTCCCACCGCCTGGGCGGCGTCGGCGAGGGCTGGCGGGTCGCGCAGACCACGCTGATGAACGAGCGGGTCTCCATCGGCGGCATGCGGCTGCCCCGTGAGGGCGGCATGATCGGCCCGGTGGCGAAGACCTGGCGCGAACGCCCGGAACTGCGCACCCACGACCTGCACCAGCGGCTGCTGAGGCTGTGGGTGGAGGCCGAGGTCTCCCGGCTCACCGCCGAACGCCTGCGCCAGCAACTCGCCGCCGGCCAGCCCGGTTACGAGGGCTCGGGCATGAAACTCGCCTTCGCCCGCCTCAACCAGGAGATCAGCGGCCTGGAGGTCGAACTGCGCGGCGAAGAAGGCCTGTTGTACGACGACTGGACCATGCGCCGCCCCGAACTGGTCGACTTCACCGGCCGCGACGCCGGATACCGCTATCTGCGCGCCAAGGGCAACAGCATCGAGGGCGGCACCAGCGAGATCCTGCTGAACATCGTCGCCGAACGCGTCCTGGGCCTGCCCGCCGAGCCGCGCACCGACAAGGACGTCGCCTGGAAGGACCTGGCCCGATGACCGATCTTCTCTACTCCGAGGAGGAAGAGGCGCTGCGCGCCGCGGTCCGCGACCTGCTCACGGACCACTGCGACGCGGCGGGCGTGCTGGCGCGCGCCGAGTCGGAGGCGCCGCACGATCTCGCGCTGTGGAAGTCGCTCGCCGAGGGCATGGGTCTTGCCGGTCTGCTGGTGCCCGAGGAGCAGGGTGGGCAGGGCGCCACGCACCGCGAAGCGGCCGTCGTCCTGGAGGAGTTGGGCCGTGCGGTCGCTCCGGTCCCGTATCTCACCAGTGCCGTCGTCGCCACCGAGGCGCTGCTGGCCTGCGGCGAGGAGGAACTGCTCGCCCGGCTTGCCTCCGGCCGCACCGTCGGCGTCCTCGCGGTCGCCCTGCACCTGGCCCCCGGCGCCGCTTTCCCCGCCGTACGCGTCCAGGACGGCGTCCTGCACGGGGAGTTGACCGGCATCGCGGACGCGGCCGCCGCCGACGTTCTGCTGGTCCCGGCCGAGGACGGCGGCCTGTACGCGGTGGACTCCGACGCGGTGACCGTCACCGGACAGGTGTCCCTCGACCTGACCCGCCCGGTGGCCGCCGTACGGCTCGACGGCGCCGCCGGCCGCCGCGTCGGCGACGCCGGGCCCGCCGTGCGCCGCGCGCTGCGCGCCGCCGCGGGACTGCTCGCCTCCGAGCAGTTCGGCCTCGCGGACTGGTCGTTGACCGAGACCGTGCGCTATCTGAAGGAACGCAAGCAGTTCAACCGGCCGGTCGGCGGCTTCCAGGCGCTCAAGCACCGGCTCGCCCAGCTGTGGCTGGAAGTCGTCAACCTCCGCGCCGCCGCCCGCAACGCCGCCGACGCCCTCGCGCGCGACGAGGACGCCGACGTGGCCGCCGCCGTCGCCCAGGCCTACGCCGCCCCGGTCGCCGTCCACGCCGCCGAGGAGGCGCTGCAACTGCACGGCGGCATCGGCATGACCTGGGAACACCCGGTCCATCTGTATCTGAAGCGGGCCAAGGCCGATTCCCTCGCCTACGGGACCGCGGGCGCCCACCGCGAGGCGCTGGCCGGCCTGGTGGACCTCCAGGCCCCCTGACGCGCACCCCACCGTGTGGCCGCCCCGGCCGGGACGGTCATACGGCGGGAGCCGGGCCGGGCCCAGAACCACACGTTCGGCCGACACGTCAGCCGCCCGGACGAACCCCCCGCTACGTCACACTTGCCGCCGAAAGCCGCGAAGTGGGCGTGGCGGAGGAGGCTGACGATGGCGATTTCCATCTCTGTGGTGCTGTTGCTCGCGATCCTGGCGATCATCTTCGTGCGCAACTGCGCGCTGAAGTTCTCGCACGCCCTGGTCTGCGGCATGCTCGGCTTCTTCCTGGCCGACTCCAGCATGGCGCCCACCATCCACGAGGGCCTGCTGGCCACCGCGCAGATCGTCAGCAGCCTGCGCCCCTGAACCGCACCGGACCGCGAGGGTCTTTCCCGCCGTCAGCGGTGGCCGAGGACGTTGACCACACGCCCGTTCGGGTCCCGGACGAAGAAGCGGCGCACGCCCCACTCCTCGTCGGTGAGCGGATGCACGATCTCCGCGCCGCGTTCCACCAGGAGCGCGTAGGCCGCGTCGACGTCGTCCACCTCGACGCTCAGGTCCGGCGCGACGGGGGCGGTCAGATCCTCGTCCATGAAGCTGATCTGCGCGGCGGGGTTGGCGGCCGGGGCGAGCGTCACGATCCAGCCGTGGTTCATGACCTCCTCGAATCCCAGCAGCCCGTAGAACCGCGCGCTCTCCTCGAACTCCCGCGAGCGGACGTTGGGTACGACGCGGCGGACGTGCATGGGGCGGCTCCGGTGGTCGGTCGGGCAGGGGACGCGGCTCTGGCCGGGCCAGCGTAGCGAGGGGACGGGGAAGGGGGCGAAGGAATGCAAGGTACGGCGAGGCGAAGGGATCCGGCGCGGGGCGGGACTGCATCCCGGGCGGCCCGGCCGCGCCCGGTGTCAGTGACGGTCCGGGAGGGACTGCTCGCCGTGGTCCGGGAGGGACTGCTCGGTCCAGACGGTCTTGCCCGTGGGCGAGTATCTGATGCCCCACGACTGCGCCACCTGAGCGGTGAGGAACAGCCCGCGTCCGCCCTCGTCGGCCACATGCGCGTGCCGCAGGTGCGGCGCCGCCGGACTGGCGTCGCGCACCTCGCAGGTGAGCGTGCGGTCGTGGATCAGCCGCACCTCGATGGGCGGCGTCCCGTACCGGACCGCGTTGGTGACGAGTTCGCTGACGATCAGCTGGGTGTTGAACGACGTCTCCTCGTCCACGCCCCAGTCGGCGAGCTGCCGGCGGGCGTGACGCCGTGCGGTGGCGACCGAGGTGCGGTCGGCCTCCAGCCGCCAGGTGACGAAGCCGGACTCCGGGAAGGCCCGGGTCCGCGCGATGATCACCGCGGCGTCGCCCGCGCCCAGCCCGTCGGGAAGGGCGTACACGACGGCGTCGCACAAATCCCGCAGCGGCCGCTCCGCGTACTTGGCCGCTGACCGCAGCTGCGGGGAGGAGTCCGCCAGGTAGTCGGTGACCACCGGGTCGCTGGTGAAGACCAGCACGCTGCCGGGCGGCACCTCGAACTCGGCCGTCGCGAACGGCGCGTCCTCCGTCGCGCCCAGACACGGCCCGGACGGGGTGTCCGGCACGGTGACGCGGTGGCCGGGGCGGACCACGACCGGCGCCAGCCGCCCGGCCGTCGCCATCACGCAGGTCCCGGCCAGCGGGTCGTGCACGGCGTACACGCAGTTCGCGGTCAGCGCCTCCCGGCGCAGCGGATCGCCCAGCGGCAGGTTCGCCCGCTCGTAGGCCAGCTCGAGCGCCGTGTCGTGCAGCCGGGCCAGCAACTCGTCCGGCGCGAGGTCGAACGCCGCCAGGGACCGTACGACCGTGCGCAGCTGGCCCATGGTGGCCGCCGCGTTCAGCCCCCGCCCCGAGACGTTGCCGACCACCAGCGCGGTCCGCGCCCCGGACAGGGCGATCGAGTCGTACCAGGCGCCCGGATCGGCGCCCGTGACCGACAGGTACGAGGTCTCCAGCGAGGTGTGGGCCTCGGGCCTGCGGGGCAGCAGCTGACGCTGGACGGTGGCGGCCACGGTGTGCTCGCGGATGAAGCGGCGCGCGTTGTCGATGCCCAGGGCGGTGTGCGCGGCCAGCTCCACCGCCAGCTGCCGGTCGCCCGTGTCGAACGGCGGCGACTCCCCGGCCCGGTACAGACTGACCAGACCCAGCACCGCGTCGCGCAGCGCCAGCGGCACCACCAGCAGCGTGTGGGAGCGGGAGGAGTGCATCGCCTCCGTGCGGGCCGGATCGACGGGCATCCACGGCGCACCCGGGCGCAGCGGTACCACCCGGGGGCGCAGATCGCTCAGCGCCTGGGTGAACGGCGTCGGCGCCGGCAGCCGGCGCACCTCGCCCACCGGGAAGGCCTGCGGCGGGTGCGCCTCGCCGCTGCGGAACGCGGTGCGCATCAGCGGCGTCCCCGGCGGCATGGGCGCCGGCGGCGGTTCGTCGCCGCGGATCACCGAGTCCACCACCTCGACGATCGCGACGTCGGCGAACTCCGGAACCAGTGCGGAGACCAGCTCCGACCCGGTCACCGCCGGATCGAGGGTGCGCCCCACCTGCCGCCGCACGGCGTCGAGCACCTCGGCGCGGGAGCGGCTCAGCTCGCGTTCGGTGACGTCGATAACGGTGACCGCCAGACCGAGCACCTTGTGGTCGCCGCCCTCCAGCCGCAGTGCGGTGATCTCGAAATAGCGGTGTTCCGGCTCCTCTCCCTTGATCCGTGCGCGGATGATGTGCTGCCACAGCGGCTCGCCGGTCTCCAGCACGTCCTGGAGGACGATCTCCGCCTCGTTGCCCTCGACCATGCGGTAGACGTCGCGGATCGGCCGGCCGACGACGTCGTCCGGGGCCACGCCCCGGGTGGCGGGCGTCGCCGTGTTCAGCCGCACCACCCGCAGATCCGGGTCGAGCAGGTGGAGCCCGACGGGCGAGCTGGTGAACAGGGCCTGCAGCATGGCCGCCGAGGTCTCGTCCACGGGCCGGCCCGGATCGCCGTGCACCACTGGGACCTCCTTCGGGCCGCGAGCCGGTGCGCCGCCGCGGCACGTGGACCGAGGGCGCTTCTCCAGCGTGCTCCAGCCGCAGGTCCGTCGCACGCGCAGCGCCCGGCAGGGCGGCGCGGGATGCGGTCGCCCGGTCCCGCGCCGCGCCCCCGGGCGGCCGTTCCCGCAGCCCGGGGGCGGGCGCCGTCAGGAGAAGTTGACCATCCTTATGTAGCGGACCCAGTCCCAGTTCGGCCCGGGGTCGGTGTGGTCGGTGCCCGGCACCTCGTAGTGCCCGATGATGTGGGCGCGGTCCTTGGGGATGCCGTAGCGGTCGCAGACGGCCGCGGTGAGCCGGGCCGACTCGGCGTACAGGGCGTTGGTGAAGTAGGCGGGCTGGTCCACCCAGCCCTCGTGCTCGATGCCGATGCTGCGCGTGTTGTAGTCCCAGTTGCCCGCGTGCCAGGCGATGTTCGCCTCGCTCACGCACTGCGCGATGTGTCCGTCGGCGGACCGGACGAGATAGTGCGCGGACACTTTCTTCTGCGGGTTCTGGAAGATGGCCAGCGTGTTGGCGTAGGTCTCCTGAGTGATGTGGATGATCACTCGGTCGAGGGAGTAGCTGGTGGGCCGGTTGGAGGCCGTGTAGTTGGCGGTGCTCGCCGGCTGCCACTCCACGGGCGGGTAGGCGGTGGCCTCGGAGCGTGCGGCCGGCCGTGGACGGGCGACCGCGTGGGCGGCGGGGAGTAAGACGCTGGGGACGGCGGCCAGGGCGGCGGCGCCCTTGATGATCCGCCGTCTGCTGGGCGGGGGTCCGGCGCGGTCCATGGGCGATCACCTTTCTCGTGGGCGTCCTCTTGGTGTGCTCGACTGCGTGGGCGCGTGCGGGTGCTCGACTGCGCGTGGCGATGCCGGTCGGTGCGGCGAGTGTCGCGCACGGCCGGCCGCTCCTCGCGGAGCCCGGCCGCACGCGTGTGGCGGGTTCGCGCCGACGTACGTACGCCGTGTCCGTCCGCGCCGCGTGCCGCCGTCCCGGGCCCGGGGGCGGCGTCTCGCGTGCATCACGGTACGGCGCTCAGGGGTTGGGCAGAAGAGCGCGGCGGAGATCGGTGGACAGGCCGCGACTTGTGGACAACTCGGCCACCCGAACGGGTGAGTGACGCGCTGTCAGGCGCGTCCGGCGACCGCCGCGGGGTCGTCGAGGACGGTCCGGATCACCGAATGAGCGGCCCCCAGCAGCGGACCTTCGGGGCCGAACCGGGAGACGGACACCGGGCAGGCGGGACCGGCGGTGCGCCGGTCGAGTTCGGCCTCCAGCGCCGGCAGGAGCCAGGGCGCGAGTCCGGCCAGCGCGCCGCCCAGCACGACGGCCTCGGGGTCGAGCAGGTTGACCGCGCCGGTCAGAGCGATCCCGAGGGCCCGGCCGGCGTCGCGCAGCGCCCGCCGTACCGCTTCGTCGCCCTCGGCGGCGCGGGTGGCGAGCAGGCCCACCCGGCCCTCGCCCGCGGTCAGGCCGGCCGCCCGCAGCACGGCCTCCTCGCCCGCGTACTGCTCCAGGCAGCCGCGTCCGCCGCACGGGCAGGCGGGCCCCTCCGGTTCGACCGGGACGTGCCCCAGTTCGCCCGCGAAACCGCGCGTTCCGCGCAGCAGCCGGCCGTCGACCACCACGGCCGCGCCGATGCCGATCTCCGCCGACACATGCAGGAAGTCCTGCGGCGTGCCCTCGCCGAGCCACAGTTCCGCCAGGGCGCCGAAGTTCGCCTCGTTGTCCACCGCCGGGCCGAACTCGTCCGGCAGCAGGGCGCTCAGATCGGTGTCGTGCCAGTCGAGGTTGGGCGCCCGCACGACCGTGCGGCCGTCCCGCGCGATCAGACCGGGCACGGCGACGGCGAGCCCCGCCGGCCACAGGCCCTGCGCCTCCGCCTCGGCGACGACCTGGGATATCAGCGCGGTGAGCTCCTCGGCCACCGGCTCGGGGGAGCGGCCGCGGTTCGTGCCGTGCCGTACGGCCCGCGCCCGCACCTCGCCCCGCAGATCGACCACGCAGGCCGCCAGGTGGTCGACACCGACCTCGGCGCCGACCCCGGCCGGACCGCGTCCGCTGACGGCGAGCGCCGAACCCGGCCTGCCCACCCGGCCGGGCCGCTCGGGACCCAGCTCCTCCAGCAGCCCCGACCGGATCAGCTCGTCCACCAGGGTGGAGACCGCCGCACGCGTCAGCCCGATGCGGGAGGCCACCGCCGCCCTCGACAGGGGCCCCTCGGCACTGACGGTGTGCATGACCCGGGCCAGATTGCGCCGCCGCATGCCCTGCTGGGTGTCGGGCAGCGCGCGCCGGGGACCGGCCGGGTGGGGTTCGTGCAGCGGTGCGCTCATGCCTCCGTCGTCCTCGGTCGGTGTCCGGCCGGCGGGCGCCCGCCGGCGCCCGTCAGTGGGTCCGCGCCGCCCGCTCCAGCAGCGGGGACGCGTCGGAGAGTACCCCGGAGATCCGCGCGAGCGTCGCCTCGTCCCGCTCCACGGCCGCCAGCACCGGGCCGTCTGCCGTCTTCCAGCGGCGGGCGACCGCGGCCGGGTCCTCGCCGGTCAGCAGGCCCGCCGCCTGTGCCGCCGCGCCCAGCGCGACCAGCTCCCGGGCCTGCGGCACCTGGACCGGCCGGCCCGACAGCCGCCGTACGGTCTGCTGCCAGGCCGTGCCGCGGGCGCCGCCGCCGATCAGCAGCAGGGGAGTGGTGCGGTCGGCGTCCTGGTCGAGGACCAGGTCCAGCGCGCCCAGCAGGGAGTGCACGGCGCCGTCGTAGGCCGCCTGGAGCAGCTGGCCCGCCGTGGTGTCGTGGCGCAGTCCGTGCAGCAGTCCGGAGGCGTCCGGGAGGTTCGGGGTGCGCTCGCCGTCCAGGAAGGGGAGCAGGGTGACGGCGCCGCCCGGTTCCACCGCCTCCCGGTCCCGGCCGAGCAGGGCGGCGATCCGGTCCACGGCGAGCGTGCAGTTCAGGGTGCAGGCCAGCGGCAGCCAGTCGCCGCGCGCGTCGGCGAAGCCCGCCACGGTGCCCGACGGATCGGCGGGCCGGTGCACGGACACCGCGTACACCGTGCCGGAGGTGCCGAGGCTGAGCACCGGCGTGCCGGGACGCAGCCCGAGACCGAGCGCGGCGGCGGCGTTGTCGCCGGTGCCGGGCGCTACCAGGGTGCCCTTGGAGAAGGGCAGGTCGTGGCCGTCGCGCACGGTGCCCGCCACCTCGCCGGGCCGTGCCACACGGGGCAGCAGCGCCGGGTCGAGGCCGACGCGGCCGAGGATCTCCTCGTCGTAGGTCTCGGTCGCCGACGCCCACCAGCCCGTACCCGAGGCGTCGCCCCGGTCGGTGGTGCCCTGCCCCGTCAGCCGCTCGGTGAGGTAGTCGTGCGGCAGGCGCACCGCCGCCGTCGACCGCGCCGCCTCTGGCTCGTTCTCGGCGAGCCAGGCCCACTTCGTGACCGTGAAGGAGGCGCCCGGCACACTGCCGGTGCGCTCCGCCCACGCCTTCCCGCCGCCCAGCTCCGCCACCAGCCGCCGGGCCTGCGGGGCCGAGCGCACGTCGTTCCACAGCAGCGCGGGCCGTACCGGGTCGCCCTGCGCGTCCAGGGTGACCAGTCCGTGCTGCTGGCCGGCGACCGACACGGCGGCGGCCTCGTGCGCCGCCTCCCCGCACTGGTGCAGCGCCGCGCGCAGCGCGTCCCACCACTGGCGCGGGTCGCTCTCGCGGCCGGCCCCGCCGGAGACGGTGTGCGCCGCCTGGCCGCTCGCCACGACGCGACCGGTGGCCGCGTCGACGACGAGCACCTTGGTGGACTGGGTGGACGAGTCCACACCGACGACGAGCGGACCCTCGGCTGCTGACATCGGCTCTCCCTCATTTTCGCGGCTCACCGCATCTGACCAGCGGTTCTATGGATTGCGGGGGTCCCGCCGACGGGGTGGATCCAAGGTCGGGCCCCTCCTGTCCCTTCCCAGGGACGCGTCGGCATACTAATTTGTAAATCGCCATGACGAAATAGTCGCAAGCGAGCAAGGAGCCGCGGCATGAACTACCAGCCCACCCCCGAGGACAGGTTCACCTTCGGCCTGTGGACCGTCGGCTGGCAGGGACGGGACCCGTTCGGCGACGCCACCCGCGGCGCCCTCGACCCGGTCGAGACGGTGCGGCGCCTGGCCGAGCTGGGCGCCCACGGAGTGACCTTCCACGACGACGACCTGATCCCCTTCGGGGCCTCCGAGACCGAGCGCGAGTCGCACATCAAGCGCTTCCGGCAGGCGCTCGACGCGACCGGCATGACCGTGCCGATGGCCACCACCAACCTCTTCACGCACCCCGTCTTCAAGGACGGCGCGTTCACCGCCAACGACCGCGACGTGCGCCGCTACGCACTGCGCAAGACGATCCGCAACATCGACCTGGCGGCCGAGCTGGGCGCGAAGACGTACGTGGCCTGGGGCGGCCGCGAGGGCGCCGAGTCCGGCGCCGCCAAGGACGTCCGCGCCGCCCTCGACCGCATGAAGGAGGCGTTCGACCTCCTCGGCGAGTACGTCACCGCCCAGGGCTACGACCTGCGCTTCGCCATCGAGCCCAAGCCCAACGAGCCGCGCGGCGACATCCTGCTGCCCACCGTCGGCCACGCGCTGGCGTTCATCGAGCGCCTGGAGCGCCCGGAGCTGTACGGCGTCAACCCCGAGGTGGGCCACGAGCAGATGGCCGGCCTCAACTTCCCGCACGGCATCGCCCAGGCCCTGTGGGCCGGCAAGCTCTTCCACATCGACCTCAACGGCCAGTCCGGCATCAAGTACGACCAGGACCTGCGCTTCGGCGCCGGCGACCTGCGCGCCGCCTTCTGGCTGGTCGACCTGCTGGAGAGCGCCGGCTACGAGGGCCCGCGGCACTTCGACTTCAAGCCGCCGCGCACCGAGGACCTCGACGGCGTGTGGGCGTCGGCGGCCGGCTGCATGCGCAACTACCTCATCCTCAAGGAGCGCGCCGCCGCCTTCCGGGCCGACCCGGAGGTCCAGGAGGCCCTGCGCGCCTCGCGCCTGGACGAACTGGCGCAGCCCACGGCCGCGGACGGCCTGCAGGCGCTGCTCGCGGACGGCTCGGCCTTCGAGGACTTCGACGTCGACGCCGCCGCCGCGCGCGGGATGGCCTTCGAGCGGCTGGACCAGTTGGCGATGGACCACCTGCTGGGCGCCCGGGGCTGACCCCGGACACACGAAGGCCGTGGGGCACGCGCGCGTGCCCCACGGCCTCCCCGCCGGTGCGTCGTCAGATGCGGTGCGGCAGCCGCACGTAGGTCACCGTCGTCTCGACCCCGCTGTCCACCAGCCGGCCGTGCGCGTCGAACGCGCCCGACCCGTCCGTCATCCCGAAGTCGTTGTCGTTGACCAGGGCGAGCGTGCGGTCGTCCACGCGCGCGACGCCCTCGATCTTCCCCGGCACGCCCGCCACCGTGCCCAGATCGACGACCAGGCGCTTGGCGAGCACCGGTACGCCCGCGGCAGCGGGGTCGTCGAGCTGCTCCAGCGACGGGGCGGCGGTGTCGTCGTCCCAGCGGCTCCCGAGGATGTCCGCCGAGCGCTCCAGCCGCACCACCTGCAGCCGCGCCGCCTTGTCGGTGCGCTCCTCCACCAGCAGCCGGTCACGGCCCACGGCGACCACGGAGGAGATCTTCAGCTCGGAGGTGTCGTCCTCGCTCGGATCGACCACGTTCACCGGGTCGAACCGGTAGGCGTACTCGGCGGTCACCGCCCGCTTGCGCGGCGAGAAGCGCAGCAGCCGGGTCGTGCGCGAGGCGTCCCCCGCGTCCGCGTCGGGCAGCGACAGCGGGCTCTGCAGGGCCATCACCAGGTCGCCGTCCGGCAGCAGGGCGAGCCCTTCGAAACCCCGGTTGATCTTCCGGTGCAGCAGCACGGACGGCAGCGCCTCCACGACCGGATAGCCGGCGCCCTGGAGACCGAGCCCCTTGGGCACGTAGCGCGCGAGCACCCTCCCGCGCGCGGAGACGTGGACGAGCGAGGGCCCGTACTCGTCGACGAGCCAGAACGTGCCGTCCGCGGCCCGCACGATGCCCTCCGTGTCCAGGCCGTCCGGATCGTAGGCCAGCGGCGTCGAGGCGTCGTAGGAGTACGGCGCCTCGTCGCGGCCCGCCTGGTTGGACAGGCCGGTGACCGGCTTGCCCGAGGACGTGGTCAGGGGGATCGCGTCGAGCACCCGCACCGTGTCCCCGGTCACCCGGATCTTCACGATCGCCGGGTCGAAGCCCGGCACCGGGAAGGTACGGCGCTTCTTGCCGTCGACCTTGATCTGGCCGTTGGGCCCGCGGTCGGTGACCGTCCAGAACTCGCCCTTGCGGCCCGCCGGGTAGACGTCGCTGCCGATGCCGCCGAGGTCCACGCCCCGGTCGTCGCTCACGGTGCCGGGCAGCAGGGCGTTGCTGAACGCGCCGAGCGGTATGTCGCCGAGCGTCGCCGTACGGACGACATGAGCGCCTCGGCCGCCGCTTTCGGCAAGGTCCGTCCCGGCCGGTGCGGCCGCCTCGGCGCTCTGGGCCGTGAGGGCGGCGACGAGGGCGAGCGGGACTCCCGCCGCGAGACGACGGTGGACGCGGCGCCGGCCGGGGGCGTGCGGGGACATCGGGCCTCCTGAGAGACAAGTGTGCTGACAGCCGCCAGAGTCGGCTCCCGTGCGCAACGCCCGGCGTCGGAGCGGTGAACAGCGGGCGACCTGCGTCGGTCGGACTGCTTCTGTCCCTAGCGATCCCTGCCGGTACGGCCCCGGCAGGCCCCACGCCCCACGCCCCACGCCCCACGCCTCAGGCCTTCTCCGGCCCTTCCTGGCCTTCCCGCCCCGTGTCGCCCTCCGCCACGGCCAGGGCCGTCGCCGGGTCCCGGGCCGGGCCGCCGACCGGCGTCCAATGGCCCTCTTCCCTCCGGTACGGCCACCACAGGCCGTCCCGGTCCAGCCGGAGCTGGCGGTCCGCGCCGACGACGGTCCACCGGTTGCCCCTGGCGCGCAGGGACGGTCGCTCGTCCTCCTCCCAGGCGGACTCCAGGGCGGCACGCGCGCGTGCCCGCGCCTCGCCCTCCACCGTCCACTCCTCCTCCAGCACGGACAGCCCCGTCGCACCGCCCAGCCGCCAGGCTCGCACGGCCCGCGCCAGCTCCTCACCGCCGCGCCCCGACCCCTCGGCCAGCCGGCGCAGGGCCGCGGCGTCGGTCACGCCCACGGCCAGCCGCACGGCGTCCTGAGCCGCTGTCAGGTGGAGACCGAGCCCGGCGGCGCGCGGGGACCGGTCCGGCGCCTCCTCTCCGGACGAGCCCTCCAGCGCCACGGCGAGGCAGCGGTGCGCCGCCGCGACGGCCTGCGCGGCCAGCGACTCCAGCGCGTCCGGATCGACGCCGGGCGCCGGGGCCGTCCCCGTGCTCAAGGAGGGCGGCGGGCCCGGCGTCCCGGGCACGGCGGGCAGCGGCGGCAGCGCGGGCAGCGCGCGTCCCGCCGCATAGGCGTCCGCCGCGTCCACGCCGTCCGGAGCGGGCGGTTCGCCGGTGTCCGTGGCGGCGGCGGTGTCACGGGCACGCAGCTCGCCGAGCAGGGCGCGCTCGTCGCGCCCGCGCATCAGCAGCAGCACGAAGGGATCGCGGTCCAGCAGCCGCGCCACCAGGTGGCAGAGCGCCGCCGTGTGCCCGCAGTGGTCCCAGACGCCGCAGTCGCACTCCGGTTCGAGGTCACCGATCCCGGGCAGCAACTCGATCCCGGCGGCCGCCGCGTCCTCCACGAGGTGCGGCGGCAGTTCACGGTCCAGCAGCGCCGCCAGATGCCCGGAGCGCTCGACGGCCACGTCCAGGAACCCCGACCACTGCTCGTCCGACAGCCGTTCCAGCAGGACGTCCGCGCGGTGCGCCGTGCCGTCACGGTCGCGCACCACGGCCGTGACCCGGCCCGGCCGCACCGACACTGCGCCCACGGCGCCGGCCCGGGCGAGCCGGCGGCCCGCCCGCACCTGACGGCCGTCCAGGGCCGTCTCCTCCAGCGCCTTCAGCCACGCCAGACCCCACCAGGTCTCGGCGAAACCGCGTCCGTGCGCGGGCGGCAGCGCCTCGAACGTCCGCTCCACGGCGGTGTCGTGCTCCGTCATCGGGTTCCCCCTCGCAGCCGCACCAGCTCGGCCAGCTCGGCATCGGTCAGTTCGGTGAGCGCGGCCTCGCCCGTCCCGAGGACCGTCTCGGCCAGGTCCTGCTTGCGGCGCAACAGGCCTGCGATACGGTCCTCGACCGTCCCCTCGGCGATCAGCCGGTGCACCTGCACGGGCCGGCTCTGCCCGATCCGGTACGCCCGGTCGGTGGCCTGCGCCTCGACCGCCGGGTTCCACCAGCGGTCGTAGTGCACGACGTGCTCCGCGCGCGTGAGGTTGAGCCCGGTGCCGGCCGCCTTCAGCGACAGCAGGAACACCGGCGCCTCACCGTCCTGGAACCGCCGCACCATGGCCTCCCGCTCGGCCACCGGAGTGCCGCCGTGCAGGAACTGCGACGGCACGCCGCGTGCCGCCAGATGCCGTTCGATCAGCCGCGCCATCCGCACGTACTGCGTGAACACCAGGACACCGGCGCCCTCGGCGAGAATGGTGCTCAGCAACTCGTCCAGCAGTTCGAGCTTCCCGGAGCGGCCGGCGATCCTCGGCCGGTCCTCCTTGAGGAACTGCGCCGGATGGTTGCAGATCTGCTTCAGCCCGGTCAGCAGCTTCACCACGAGGCCGCGCCGCGCCATTTCGCCCGCGCCGGAGATCTCCGCGAGCGTCTCGCGCACCAGCGCCTCGTACAGGCCCGTCTGCTCCGCGGTGAGGGACACGGCGTGGTCGGTCTCGGTCTTGGGCGGCAGTTCGGGCGCGATGCCCGGGTCGGACTTGCGGCGGCGCAGCAGGAACGGGCCGACCAGCCGGGCGAGCCGCTCGGCGGCGACCGGATCGCGTCCGCTCTCCACGGCCTGCGCGTAGCGGGCGCGGAAGGCCCCGAGCCGGCCCAGCAGGCCCGGCGTCGCCCAGTCCAGGATCGCCCACAGCTCCGACAGATTGTTCTCCACCGGGGTGCCGGTGAGCGCCACGCGCGCGCGTGCGCCGATGGCGCGCAGCTGCCGGGCGGTGGCCGAGTACGGGTTCTTGACATGCTGCGCCTCGTCCGCCACGACCATGCCCCACGTCACGTCGGCGAGCCGCTGCGCGTCCAGCCGCATCGTCCCGTAGGTGGTCAGCACGAACGCGCCGTCGGCCAGGTCGGCCAGGTCGCGCCGGGCGCCGTGGAAGCGCCGCACCGGCGTGCCTGGCGCGAACCGCTCAATCTCCCGCTGCCAGTTGCCCATCAGCGACGTCGGACACACCACGAGGGTGGGCCCGGCGGTCGCCGGATCGCCCTGCCGGTGCAGATGCAGCGCGATCAGCGTGATCGTCTTGCCGAGCCCCATGTCGTCGGCCAGGCAGCAGCCCAGCCCCGACTCCGTCATCCGGACCAGCCAGCCCAGCCCGCGCAGCTGGTAGTCGCGCAACCGGGCCCGCAGCGCGGCGGGCTGCGCGACGGGCTCCTGCGCCCGCGGCCCCGTCAGCCGGTCCCGCAGATCCGACAGCCATCCCGTGGACCGGACCTCGACGGTGCGGCCGTCGATCTCGGCGGAGCCCGTCAGAGCGGCGCCCAGCGCCTCCACGGCGGTGATCTTCCGGTCCCGGAGCCTCTGCGCCCGGCGCAGTTCGTCGGGGTCCACGAGCACCCACCGGCCGCGCAGCCGCACCAAGGGGCGCTCGGCCTCCGCCAGGCGGTCCACCTCCTCGCGCGTCAGACGCCGACCGCCCAGCGAGAACCACTGGTCCAAGGGCAGAAGGGGGTCGGCGGACAGGGCCGTCCGGGGCGTCGACGGGGCGCCGCCGGGACCCTCCGCGGCGTCGGACGGCGACCCGATGCTCACCCCCGAGGTCAGCCCGAGGGCCAGCTCCGCCGGCCGGTGCACGTCCACACCGGCTGCGGCGAGCCGGCGCACGCCCTCGCCGAGGAGGTCGGCGACCTCGTCGGCGGCGAGTTCGACGGCGTCCGGCACGGCCGCCGACAGCAGCGGTGACAGGGCGGGCCAGGCCCGGGCCGCGCGCCGCAGCGCGAGCAGGACGTCCGTCCGCGCCTGCGGACCGAACGGTTCGCCCCAGGCCCCCGCACCGCCCGGGGCGCTCTGTCCGGCCCAGACCTCGGCGGCGTCGGCCACCCGCGCGGGACCGCTGACGCCGTGCACCTGCAGCACCGCCCGGAACCGCGGCTCCGGGCGGTCCCGCTCCGTCTCCGCCGGATGCGTCATCTCGACGCGCAACGAGACCTGTACGCCCGCGTCGTGGCCCGCGGCCACTTCGGCGGCCCAGGCCCGCTGCTCGGGCACGCGCTGCGGCTCACGCGCGGCGTACGCCGGCCCGCCCGCCAGGAGCGGAGCAGCGGGGGAGCGGGGCAGGGTGTCGGCTACGGCGTCCAAGAAGGCCCGCAGCAGACGCTCCGGATCGGGCAGCCGTATGTCCCCGGCGCCGTCGAGCGGGACGGCGTGCGCCTCCGGCGGCATCGCGGCGGCCAGCATCCGGACCTGCTCGGCGTCGCCCTCCCACAGGGGAGCCGCGCGCCAGGCGTCGTGGTCCTCGGCCGACAGGCCCGGCAGCAGCAGGCCGCGCGCCGTGAAATGCATGCCCAGCAGGGCCGCCGCGCCCCAGAACACGGTCGCCCGATGGCCTCGCCCGGTGGCACGCGTGCGCGTGAGCAACGGCAGGGCCGCCGACAGGGGGAGCGTGACGGCAGGCACGGTCACGCTCGCCACGCCGCCGTCCCGGGGCAGGGCCACCGTCAGTTCGGCCGCGGCCGTCCGACCGGTCGCCGCGGGCGCACCGCCGTCCGGGCGCCAGAAGGCGACCCGGCCGGTGCGCGCCGGATCGCCGGGCACGAACACGGCACAGCAGTCGGCCAGTTCGGAAGTCTCGCTCGGTGGTGTCAAGGAAGTCCTCTGCACGGAGACGCCGATTCCTCAAATTTGACTAGTGGGGGTGGAGTCGCTGAGGGTACAGCACTCCGACGGTCGACCGGGAACGCGCCGAAGGGCGCTGCGGGAGGCCACACCCCTACGGGTGCCGTCAACCCCCCTCACGCGCGCGGGGCTGGCCCCCGCGCGCACCGGGGTGCTGGCGCCATGGCCGTCACCGGCCTCCGATCCGTACGTTTCTCCAGGTCAGGCCGTTGCCGAGAGAGCCGGAGACCTCACCATGCCCCAGCCCGCCGCCGTCGCGGACGGTTTTGAAGCAAGGACCGGCGGACCGTCCGCCGGCAGTGAGTTCGCACCCCTGCTGCGCACGGTCCAGGCCCGAGGGCTCCTGAAACGACGTCACGCCTGGTACGCGCGTGTCGTCGCCGGCAACGCGCTCGCCCTGGCCGCCGTCGTCACCGGGCTGGTGCTGGCCGGCGACTCCTGGTGGGCGTTGCTCCTCGCCGTGCCGCTCGCCGTGCTCTTCGCCCGCACCGCGTTCATAGGCCACGACGCGGGCCACGCGCAGATCACCGGCGACAAGGACATCGGCCGGCTGATCGGGCTGGTGCACGGCAACCTGCTGCTCGGGCTGAGCTACGCCTGGTGGAACGCGAAGCACAACCGGCACCACGCCAATCCCAACCACGTCGACAAGGACCCCGACGTCGCCGCCGACGTGCTGGTGTTCTCCGGCGACCAGGCCGGCGACCGCCAGGGTCTGCGCCGCTGGCTCACCCGCAACCAGGCCTGGCTGTTCTTCCCGCTCACCCTCCTGGAGGGCGTCGCCCTGAAGGTGCACAGCTTCCAGGACCTGCGCCGGCAGCCGCCGCGCGAGCGCCTGGTGGAGGGCGCACTGCTCGTGGCCCATGTCGCGGCCTACTCGGGGCTGCTGCTCACCGTCCTGTCGCCCGGCAAGGCCCTGGCCTTCGCCGCACTCCACCAGGCGCTGTTCGGCCTGCATCTCGGTCTCGCCTTCGCGCCCAACCACAAGGGCATGGAGATGCCCGACCCGGACGGGGAGCGCTGGGGACATCTGCGCCGCCAGGTGCTCACCTCGCGCAACATCCGGGGCGGGGTCGTGACGGACTGGTTCCTGGGCGGCCTGAACTACCAGATCGAGCACCACCTGTTCCCCAGCATGCCGCGACCGCACCTGCGGCTGGCGCAGCCTCTCGTGCGCGCCCACTGCCGTGACGTGGGAATCCCCTACACGGAGACCGGTCTCCTCGACTCCTACCGGCAGGCTCTGCGGCACCTGCACGAGGTGGGCGCGGACCTCAGGACGCCGTAGGCCGCGGTACGCCCGGCCCCGCGCGCCCACGGTGTTCCGGCCGTGACCCGTAGGGGTCGGCGCCAGGATGTCTCCGGGGCTTCTCAGGGGTGGGGTCCGGAACCGTCGGGAGCGCGGAGCCGTTTCCACGACAGAGAGCGGCAGTGGCCGCGAAGGAGGCGACAGATGTCGAAGAGAGCGAAGATCGCGGTCGGCGGTGTGGCGGTCGGGCTGATCCTGTGGATCTGGCTGCCGTTGTGGGCCGTCCTCCTGATCGTCCTGGGAGTCCCGACCGCCGCCTACCTCACGCTGGACCCCTCGCAGCGGCGGAGACTGCGCCGGGTCACCCGCAAGGAACTCGGACGCTGAGGGGCCGCCGGCGGCCGGATCAGTGCGGGCGGACCGCGAGCTTGTCCAGGGCTTCGAGCAGGCCGGGCAGCTCCGGGCCCCGGCCGACCGGCAGGACCTCCCCGGGCTCCTCGTCCAGGAGCACGAAGGCCATGTCGTCGGTGCGGGCCACCAGCGACCAGCCCGGACCGTCGGCGCGCAGCGTCCGGGCGTCGCCCGGGGCGAAGGACGACCTGACCCGGCCCAGCGGCGGCGGTGAGTCCAGGTAGGCGCGGGCCTCCGCCAGGACGCGCCGGACGCCGAGGTGTCTCAGGGGCGTGGCCCCCGTGGCGGGCGCGTCCGGGGAGCCGTCGCCCGACTCGGGAGCCTGTTCTCGGGCCGCTCCCGGCTCCGGTGCCGCATCCGGGGCTGTCCCCGGTTCCGGGGCCGCATCCGCGCCGGATCGCTCCGCCGGGTCCGCCCCCGGCCCGGGAGCCGAGCCGTCGGCGATCCGGTCCCGCCACACCGTCCACTGCCGCGCGATCTCGTCGGCGCCCAGACGCCGCTGCGCCGAACCCCAGACGGCGGTGTCCGGCGGCGTCAGCAGCGGCCCGTCCGCCGTACTCGGGTCCGGGTCGTGCGGCGCGGGCACGCCGGGGGCCGCGACAGCGACGGCGAGGGGCCAGCCCGGCAGAGCGGCTACGACCGAGCGCTCGTCGGGCGACAGGTCGTACTCCATGCCGCAGTCCCAGGAGGCGATCGCGACGGCGACCAGCGAGACGTCGTCGACGACGACGGTCCACCGCGCCCCGGCGCCGTCCTGTCCCAGCACCAGACCGTACCCGTCGGCCGACGGCGCCAGCCCGAGGGCGGCGCAGGCCTCCGGGTAGTCGTCGCCGAGCACGCTCGGGAACTGCGCGGGCGTCAGCAGTACCGCCGTGAGCACATAGAGCGCGTCGTCCGCGGCGGCGACGGCTTCCTCGTCCGTCCCGGCCATCCAGGCCTCCCTCGGTTCGTCCAACGGCGCGCACCCTAGTGCGACCGCAAGCCGCTTGTCACGACTCCTCGACCATCGGGACCTGCAGTTTTCCATCCGGACGGGGGCGAAACGGCCGTCGTCGCCGCATCCTGTCAGGGCGCGGGAAGGCCCGGCAGCGCCCGCGGCGACCCGCCTTGCTCCCATGCCGAGGTGTTCGGCGCGCGACGGGCGGGCTCGCTGACCCCGGACACCGGCGGCTGCGGAGACACCCCGGGCCGCTGCCTCGCCGAGCCGCCCCCGGTCCGCATGTGATTCCCCGCGCCGACCGCGCATCTTCCGCTGCCGCACGTAGAGTTGGAGCACCGACGGCAGAAGGGGCACGGCGTGACGAAGCGGTTCGAACGGCTGGAGCAGATCCGCCGCATGGATCCGGTGGCCGACGCTTCGGAGATCTACCGGCTCACCGTCGCCTACGAGTTCCCCTGGGACATCACCCGCGCCCTGGAACTGGCCCTCTACCGGACCTACGCAGTCCCGAGCATCGGCCGGCTGCTCGCCGAGACCGCGGAGCTGACCGACCGCACGCAGAAGCGCTACGACGACACGTCCCTGCTCCTCGACACCATCGTCGAACACGGCTTCGCCACCGATGCGGGCCGCACCGCCATCCGGCGCATCAACCAGATGCACCGCAGCTACGACATCAGCAACGACGACATGCGCTACGTCCTCTGCACCTTCGTCGTGGTGCCCAAGCGCTGGATCGACGCCTACGGATGGCGCAGGCTCTCCCGCCACGAGATCGTCGCGTCCGCCGTCCACTACCGCACCCTCGGCCGGCACATGGGCATCAAGGACGTCCCCGAGACGTACGAGGAGTTCGAAGCCCACCTCGACGCCTACGAGGAACTGAACTTCGGCTGGGACGAGAGGTCCCGCAAGGTCTCCGACGCGACCCTCGACCTGATGACCTCCTGGTACCCGCGCCCCCTCGCGCCCCTGCTGCGCCGGGCCACCCTCGCGCTGCTCGACGAACCCCTGCTGAACGCTTTCCGCTACGAGCCGCCGACCGCCCTCACCCGCGCCTTCGTGCACCGCGCGGTGCGCGCCCGGGGCCGGGCGGTGCGCCTGCTGCCACCGCGCCGGGCCCCGCACTTCGCGCGGCAGAACTGGGAGATCAAGAGTTACCCCGACGGCTACCGGGTGGCCGACCTCGGCACCCACCCGGTCCCCGGCCTGAGGGGGTGCCCCGTGCGGCACACCGGCGGTTCAGCGGGCGACGCCCTCCAGTGAGTCGATCGTGGCCCGCAGCCACGCCAGTTCGGCCTGCGTCGTGGCCCGCGCGACGGTGAGGATGCCGCGCCGGAACGGGTCGTCCAGTTCCTCGGCGCGCAGCGGCCGGTCGCCCTCGTAGAAGAAGCTGGCGGGCGTCTCCAGAAAAGCCAGCCTGCGCCGCAGCACGGCCGTCTGGGCGGCGGGGTCCGCGAGGTGCCTGAGGAAGGCCAGGACGGTGAACCAGCGGTTCTCGTCGGTGATGTCCCGCTGCACCGGCTCGGCGAGCCGGCGGCGCAGCTCGCTTCGGCCGTCCCCGGTGAGCGTGAGGACGTGGCGCGGCGCGGCCACGGCTCCCGGCTCGGTGGCCCGCTCCAGCAGCCCCGCCTTCTCCAGCCGCTTGATCGCCGGGTAGAGGGTGCTCTCGGCGACGGGCCGCACGTGCCCTGTCAGCGCCGTGATGCGTTTGCGCAGCTTGTACCCGTGCAGCGGGGTGTCGTAAAGGAAACCGAGGATCGCCAGTTCCAGCATGCCCGCATTCTCTCGCACGAGCGAAGTACATCGACTCCTGTGTGTATCGCATGAGCAATACCTCGTTACCGATGTATCCTCAGGAGGGCGCTGATCGGAGCGGCGGCGCGTCAGGGAGGGAGAGGACCACATGAGACAGGCCGAGTTCGACGGCCGCGGCAGCCGAATCCGCTGGACGGAGGTGCCCGGGGAACAACCCGCGCGGGTCTATGTGCACGGACTGGGCTCGGTCTCCTCCGTGTACCACGCGCACATCGCGGCCCGTCCCGAACTTGCGGGCCGGCGCAGCCTCTTCGTCGACCTGCCGGGACACGGGATCAGCGACCGGCCCGCACACTTCGGCTACACGCTGGAGGACCACGCGGACGCCCTGGCCGCCGCGCTGGACACGGCGGAGCTGACCGGCTGCGAACTGATAGGGCACAGCATGGGCGGCGCCGTCGCGATCGTGCTGGCCCACCGCAGACCCGACCTCGTCTCCCGGCTGGTGCTCGCGGAGGCCAACCTCGACCCGTCCCCGCCGCCCACGGCGGGCAGCAGCGGCATCGCCTCCTTCGAGGAGGAGTCGTTCGTCGACGGCGGCTACGCGCGCGTGCTGCACAGCGTCGGCCCCCTGTGGGCGGCGACCATGCGGCTGACCGACCCGCGCGCCCTGCACCGCAGCGCGGTGGGCCTGCGGCGCGGCTCGGACCCCACGATGCGCGCGATCCTCGAAGCGCTCCCCGTCGACCGGCTCTACCTGCAGGGCGAGCACAGTGGCGAGTTGCCGGACACAGGCGGCCTCGAAGCCGCGGGAGTGCGTGTGGTGACGGTGCCCGGCGCCGCTCACAACATCATGTTCGACAACCCCGACGTGTTCACGGCGGCCGTCGCCGGAAGCCTCTGAGCACCCTCCTGCCGAGCCGGCGTCAGTCCTCGCGCACCGCCAGCGCCAGGAAACGGGCGTCCTCGTCGGCGTAGGACGTCATACGCCACCCGGAAGCGGCGAGCAGCGGACGGAGATTGGGCTCGGCGCGCAGATCGTCCGGCGTGAGCCGGCGTCCCTGCCGTGCCGCGAGCGCCGCCCGCCCGATCGGGTGGAACAGCGCCAGCGTGCCGCCGCGGCGCACCACACGCCGCAACTCCCGCAGATTGCGGGCGGGATCGGGAAGGTGCGCGACGAGGCCCGCGGCGAACACGGCGTCGAGGGACCGGGACCTCAGCGGCAGCGCACCGACATCGGCGAGCAGCAGCCGCCCGTCCCGGTCCCGGCCGGCCCGTACGGCGGCGTCCAGCATGGCCGGGGTGAGATCGACGCCCACGACGACGCCCGAGGCGCCCACCGCGGCGCGCAGCGGAGGCAGGGCGCGCCCGGTGCCGCATCCCGCGTCGAGCACACGATCGCCCTCGCGCAGCCCGAGTTCTGTGACCGCCGCCGCGTAGGCCGGGCCGTCGTCCGGGAACTTGCTGTCCCAGTCGGCCGCGCGTGCGGTGAAGAACTCCCGGACGTGGGTGTGATCCTCGCTCATGACCGCATGATCCCTTATTGGAGCGCACGGCGCGGTCGCACATTCGGCACTCGAAGCGCGACCGTACGGGCGGTCCGGGCGGCCGAGTCGGTCACATGGAGGGAAAACCCGGTCCGACCGCCCGAACCGGCGCCACGGTCGTCATCACGAGCACGTCGCACCCGCGTCACCCGGATCGGCGCGGACGCCGCTGCCGTGCGAACCGGTCCTCGCCTGCCCTCCCCACCGGACCACGGGCTGCGTGTCCGCCCCGCCTCAGTCCGCCAGGTCCCGGACCGCGACCACCTTGTCGACCCTGACCCGGACCAGAAGCTCGCCCGGGACGCCGTTGCGCTCCCCGAACTCCTCCGCCCGGCCCTCTCCCATGTACCGGCCACCGATCCGGGCGGCCCAGTGGCGCAGCTCGTCCAGGTCCTTGGACAGCCGGGCACGCCCCTGCAGCACCACGAAGCTGAACGGCGGCCGGTCGTCGTCCACGCACAGGGCGACCCGGTCGTCGCGCGCCAGATTCCGGCCTTTCACGGTCTCCTTGCCGGTGTTGAACACCACGTCGTCCCCGTCGAGCAGGAACCAGATCGGCGCGACATGCGGGCTCCCGTCGGCCCGGACGGTCGACAGCTTGCCGGTACGCGTGCCGGACGAGACGAAGGCCCGCCATTCCTCATCGGTCATGTTCTGTGCCATGTGCCCATCTTGCTTGCCGCCACGGCGACGGTGGGGAAGGCTGGCGGGAGATTCCTCCGGGCCACGGGGGAGGAGACCACGGGGGGAGACCGCGGCATGGCGCACAACCAGACACTCGGCTGGCTGCTCGACGATCTGACCGAACGGGTGGAGCACGTACGGCACGCCCTGGTGCTGTCGAACGACGGACTGGTCACGGGCGCGAGCACTGGCCTGCGACGCGAGGACGCGGAGCATCTCGCCGCCGTCTCGTCCGGACTGCACAGCCTCGCCAAGGGCTCGGGGCGGCACTTCGGGGCGGGCTCGGTGCGGCAGACGATGGTCGAGTTCGACGAGGCCGTGCTGTTCGTGACGGCGGCGGGAGCCGGCAGCTGCCTGTGCGTCCTCAGCGGCGCCGAGGCCGACATCGGCCAGATCGGATACGAGATGACTCTGCTGGTGAACCGAGTCGGCGAGCACCTCGACGTGGACGCACGCCGACCGGGAGACGATGCACCGTCAGGCCTCTGACCTGCATTTTCGTCGCACCTCGTGAGTTATCCACAGGCTCGCACGCAGATCTTCGCCACCGGCTACGGTTTTTCGCAGGCGAGCGCAGACGGCGCCGGCCACACACTCGACGGGGGCACGGACATGTCCGGCAACACCATCACGCCCGAGAACAAGACCATCGCGCACGAGATCACGACCAAGGTCACGACCACGGCGCGCCCGGCCGCCGGGCCGCGCGAGGCGCCCTTCACCCAGAGCCGGGCGGCCCGCGAACTCGGCCTGAAGCGGAGCGAGTTCGACCTGGCCGTCGATCTCGGCCACATCCGCACCCTGCCCGACGAGGGCGGGGGCGGGCGGCGGGTCGCCCGGGCCGAGGTCCAGAGGCTGCTCGGCCGGGAGGACTTCCCGGAGGCGCTGCGGAAGCGTGTGGAGACCGTGGGGACCAAGGACGGTGCGGCGATCCTGGAGATCACCGCCGCGAGGTTCACACGGCTGGCCCGCCTTGGCCTGGTCGTGCCGGTGGCCTTCTACCTCAACCGGTACCGGGCCGTGGTCTGGCGCTATCTGGCCGACGACCTGCGCGAGTTCGCGGCCGCCGCCGAACACGCCGAGCTGCTGAGCAAGCCGCTGCCCGAGACCCTGCGCGACCAGCTGGACGCGAGGGTGGACCTGCGCCCGCGCAACTGGCGGTGCCGGCGCCTCGGCTTCCTGCTGCGCCGGGCCGAGGGCCCATGGGAGCGGGCGGCGGCGGTGGCCTCCCTGCTGGACCGGTTCCAGGTCTCTGAGATCGTCACCGACCCCTATGAACGCGCCCATCTGAACCGCTTTCGGCCACGCACGGAAGCCCACGGGGCGCCGGGATCACCCGCGGCCCACCTCACGGAGCGGATCACGACGGCGCAGGACGCCGACGAGATCGACTGGCTGCGGGCCGAGCTGGCACGAGCGGTGACCGAGGCCCGAGCCCACCGGCCCGCACCCCGCCCGGCACCCCGGCACGGCGACCGCGGCGCCGCGGGGGCGCCGCACCCGCACCGGAGCTCGAGCACGGAGGCCGACCGGGCCGCCCCCGGTCAGCGCGCCGACCGGTGCGCGCATCGCCCCGCGCAGGCCCGAGCGGCACACGTCCCGGGACGACCGCACGGCCTGCTGGGCCGGATCTTCCGCAGAGGCGCCGCACCCAGGTGACCGGCGCCCGCGACCGGTGCGCGTCCGGCCGACGGCGGGCCGGTGGCTACAGCGAGCGGAACAGTCCTTCCTGGACCACCGACACGAGCAGACGACCCTCCGTGTCGTAGATCCGCCCGCGGGCCAGGCCCCGGCCGCCCGTCGCGATCGGCGACTCCTGGTCGTACAGGAACCACTCGTCCGCGCGGAAGGGCCGGTGGAACCACATGGCGTGGTCCAGCGACGCCATGTCGAAGCCCCGCGGCCCCCACAGCGGCTCGACCGGCAGCCGCACCGCGTCGAGCAGAGTCATGTCGCTGGCGTAGGTCAACGCGCACGTGTGCACCAGCGGGTCGTCGCCCAGCGGGCCCACCGCACGCATCCACACCGCGCTGCGCGGCTCGGCGTCCCGCACCTCCTCGGCGGTCCAGCGCAGCCGGTCCGCGTAACGGATGTCGAAGGGCTGGCGGCGCGCCATGCGCTCCAGCTGCTCGGGCAGCGCGCCCAGATGCTCCTGGATCTCCTCCGCCACCGTCGGCAGGGACTCCGGGTCCGGGACCTTGCGGGCCGGCGGCAACTGGTGCTCGAAACTTCCCTGTTCAGGCTTGTGGAAGGAGGCGGTCAGATTGAAGATCGTGCGGCCCTGCTGCACCGCGGTGACCCGGCGGGTCGTGAAGGACCGTCCGTCCCGTATCCGTTCGACCTGGTACACGATCGGCACCCCTGGCCGGCCGGGGCGCAGGAAGTACGCGTGCAGCGAGTGCACCGGGCGCTCGCCGTCCGTGGTGCGGCCGGCGGCGACCAGCGCCTGGCCGGCCACCTGCCCGCCGAAGACCCGTTGCAGGGACTCCTGCGGGCTGCGGCCGCGGAAGATGTCGACCTCGATCTGTTCGAGGTCCAGCAGGTCGACGAGACTGTCGGCCGGGTTCGTCATGGGCGGTATTCTCCTGTGCTCACAGCTGTCCTACGGCGGTCACCCGGACGATCGCGCGGCCCTCGGCGTCGGAGGCGGCGAGATCGACCTCCGCGCTGATGCCCCAGTCGTGGTCGCCGTTGGGGTCGTCGAAGATCTGCCGCACGCGCCACAGCCCGTGCTGCGGCTCCTCCGTGATCACCAGCAGCTTGGGGCCGCGGGCGTCGGGACCGGTGCCGAGGTCCTCGTACTCGTCCCAGTACGCGTCCATGGCCCGGCCCCACGCCTCGGCGTCCCAGCCGGACTCGGCGTCCATCTCGCCCAGCTCCTCCACCTGGTCGAGGGCGGCCAGCTCGACCCGGCGGAACATGGCGTTGCGGACCAGGACGCGGAAGGCGCGCGCGTTGGAGGTGACCGGCTTGACCTGGTCGGCCTTCTCCTGCGCCTCCTCGGCGGTCATCACCTCCGGGTTGGCCAGTTGCTCCCACTCGTCCAGCAGGCTGGAGTCGACCTGGCGCACCATCTCACCGAGCCAGGCGATCAGATCCTGCAGATCCTCCGACTTCAGGTCGTCCGGGACGGTGTGCTCCAGGGCCTTGTAGGCGCTGGCCAGGTAGCGCAGCACGATGCCCTCCGTGCGCGCCAGCTCGTAGTGGGAGACCAACTCCGTGAAGGTCAGCGCCCGTTCGTACATGTCCCGGACCACGGACTTCGGCGACAGCGGATGGTCGCCCACCCACGGGTGGCTCTTGCGGTACGTGTTGTAGGCGTGGAAGAGCAACTCCTCCAGCGGCTTGGGGTAGGTGACGTCCTGGAGGCGCTCCATGCGCTCCTCGTACTCGACGCCGTCCGCCTTCATCGCGGCCACCGCCTCACCGCGCGCCTTGTTCTGCTGGGCGACCAGGATCTGCCGCGGGTCGTCCAGCGTCGACTCCACCACGGAGACCATGTCCAGCGCGTAGGACGGCGACTCGGGGTCCAGCAGCTCGAACGCGGCCAGCGCGAACGTCGACAGCGGCTGGTTGAGGGCGAAGTCCTGCTGCAGATCCACCGTCAGCCGGACGATGCGGCCTTCCGCGTCCGGCTGGTCGAGCTTCTCGACGATGCCGCCGTCCAGCAGCGAGCGGTAGATGGCGATCGCCCGCCGGATGTGCCGCAACTGCTGCTTGCGCGGCTCGTGGTTGTCCTCCAGCAGGTGCCGCATCGCCTCGAAGGCGTTGCCCGGGCGGGCGATCACCGACAGCAGCATGGTGTGCGTGACCCGGAACCGGGAGGTCAGCGGTTCCGGCTCGGAGGCGATGAGCTTGTCGAACGTCGTGTCCGACCAGGCGACGAAACCCTCCGGCGCCTTCTTGCGGACCACCTTGCGGCGCTTCTTCGGATCGTCGCCCGCCTTGGCGAGCGCCTTCTCGTTCTCGATGACGTGCTCGGGGGCCTGGGCGACGACGAAACCCTCCGTGTCGAAGCCCGCCCGGCCGGCCCGGCCCGCGATCTGGTGGAACTCCCGGGCGCGCAGCGTGCGCACCCGGCTGCCGTCGTACTTGGTGAGCGCCGTGAACAGCACCGTGCGGATCGGGACGTTGACGCCCACGCCGAGCGTGTCCGTACCGCAGATCACCTTCAGCAGACCGGCCTGCGCCAGCTTCTCCACCAGGCGCCGGTACTTCGGCAGCATCCCCGCGTGGTGCACACCGATGCCGTGCCGCACGTAGCGGGAGAGGTTGCGGCCGAACTTCGTGGTGAAGCGGAAATTGCCGATCAGCTCGGCGATCTCGTCCTTCTCCTCGCGCGAGCACATGTTGATGCTCATCAGCGCCTGCGCCCGCTCGACGGCCTGGGCCTGGGTGAAGTGCACGATGTACACCGGCGCCTGCCGCGCCTGCAGCAGTTCGGTGAGCGTCTCCGTCAGGGGGGTGCGCCGGTACTCGTAGGAGAGCGGGACCGGACGGGTCGCCGAGCGGACCACCGACGTCGGACGGCCGGTGCGGCGGGTCAGGTCCTTCTCGAAGAAGGACACGTCGCCGAGCGTCGCCGACATCAGGACGAACTGCGCCTGCGGCAGCTCCAGCAGCGGGATCTGCCACGCCCAGCCGCGGTCCGGCTCCGCGTAGAAGTGGAACTCGTCCATCACGACCTGGCCGACGTCGGCGTCCTTGCCGTCGCGCAGCGCGATCGACGCCAGCACCTCGGCGGTGCAGCAGATCACCGGGGCGTCGGCGTTCACCGAGGCGTCGCCGGTGAGCATGCCGACGTTCTCGGTGCCGAACATCTTGCACAGCTCGAAGAACTTCTCCGACACCAGCGCCTTGATCGGAGCCGTGTAGAAGGTGACCTCGTCACGGGCCAGGGCGGCGAAGTGCGCGCCGGCGGCGATCATGCTCTTGCCGGAGCCGGTGGGCGTGGACACGATCACGTTCGCACCGGAGACCGCCTCGATCAGCGCCTCCTCCTGGTGGGGGTAGAGCGTGAGGCCCCGCTCCTGGGCCCACGACTCGAAGGCTTCGTACAGGGCGTCGGGGTCGGCGGTCGGCGGCAGCTGGTCGATGAGGGTCACGCCCCCATCTTGCCTGGCCGCACGGCCCGGGCGGGAATCGGATGCCGGAGCGAAGATCACGACCGCTACGCTGTGTCGCCGACGCGGGAACAGCGCAGCGGGCCAACTGGACAGCGGCACACGAGGAATGGGGCGGGAAGCGGCCATGATGGGACCAGCACACTCACTGTCGGGCGCAGCGGCCTGGCTCGGCGTCGGAGCCGCGACCGCGGCGGCAGGACACCCGATGCCCTGGCCGGTGCTGCTCGTCGGCGCGCTGATCTGCGCCGGCGCCGCACTCGCCCCCGACCTGGACCACAAGGCCGCCACCATCTCGCGCGCCTTCGGACCGCTCTCCCGCTGGCTCTGCGAGATCGTCGACAAGCTGTCCTACGCCGTCTACAAGGCGACGCGCAAGAAGGGCGACCCGCGCCGCTCCGGCGGTCACCGCACGCTCACGCACACCTGGCTGTGGGCGGTGCTGATCGGCGCGAGCGCCTCCGCGGCGGCGATCACCGGAGGCCGGTGGGCGGTCCTCGCGATCCTCTTCGCCCATATGGTGCTGGCCATCGAGGGCCTGCTGTGGCGGGCGGCCCGCGGCTCCAGCAGCGACATCCTGGTGTGGCTGCTGGCCGCGACCAGCGCCTGGATCCTCGCCGGGATCCTGGACAAGCCGGGCAACGGCTCGGACTGGCTGTTCACCGAACCGGGCCAGGAGTACCTCTGGCTGGGGCTGCCGATCGTGCTCGGTGCGCTGGTGCACGACATCGGGGACGCCCTGACCGTCTCCGGCTGCCCGATCCTGTGGCCGATACCGGTGGGCCGCAAGCGCTGGTACCCGATCGGCCCGCCGAAGGCCATGCGGTTCCGGGCGGGCAGCTGGGTCGAGCTGAAGGTGCTGATGCCGGTTTTCATGGTGCTCGGCGGGATCGGCTGCGCGGCCGCGCTGAACTTCATCTGAGGCGCCCGCCCGGCGGCCGGGACCGGACCCACCAGGAACCGTGCCCCGGTGGCCGCGCGGCCTCCGGCCGGGCGCCCGGCCCCCGCGCGGGCGGCCGGTCAGGCGGGGGCGTCGCCGGCGTTCTGCCCCGTTCCGCCGCCGTAGCGTCGCTCGAACCGGGCGATACGGCCCTCGGTGTCCACCGTGCGGGCCTTGCCGGTGTAGAAGGGATGGCTCTCCGAGGAGATCTCCACGTCCACGACCGGGTACGTCTCCCCGTCGTCCCACTCGATGCGCTGCTCGCTGGTCGCGGTGGACCGGGTCAGGAACGCGTAGCCGGCGGCGCGGTCGCGGAAGACCACGGGGTGGTAGTCGGGGTGCTTGTCCTGCTGCATGGGTGCTCCTCGTGCGGCGGTGGGGGAGGCCGGGACGGCGGCACGCAGAGGCCTCGGTCAGCCGTACAGGGTGTCCTCGTCCACGACGTGCACCGCGGCCTCCTCGGCCGATGCGGCGGCGCCGTCGATGCCCACGTCCGTGGCGACCAGGGCGCTCTCCTCGTCCTCGTGCGCGCCCTCGTCGGGCGCGACCAGCCGGCCGGAGCGGGCGGCGCCGACCTCGTCGTCCAGGAGTTCCCCGTCCCCGCCGTCGTAGTCGCCGATGCCGTCGCCGTCCGGTGCGGCGAGGTCGGGCAGCTCCTCGGCCAGGCGCTGGTCCAGGGTCTCACCCTGTCGGCCCTCCGCCGCGGTCACACCGGTGTGCTCCACCGCCCACGGCCGCTCCGGAGGGGACCAGCCGCGGTCCAGGGGATCGTCGACACCGTCGTACTCCAGCGTGTCCTCCGAGTCGAGGACCCCGGTGTCTTCCTTGATCTCGGAGTCGTCGTCGGGCTGGTAGACGTCGTCTCCCCATCCGTCGGCGCTGTCCACGGATACCTCCAGGTGGTGCGGACGGTCCCGTTCTCACCGCGGCCGGGGGCCGGCCGCCGGTGCTCGGGGCACGGTCGTCGCCCGGTGGGAACCACGGGGTTCCCGGGCGCTCCCCGAACCGCTGCCGCTTCCCAGCCTTCCACCCCTGTTCGCCACCGCGCAACGGCACGGCGTGAGCGGCCCGCCCGCGCCCCGGCCGGCCGGCGGCGCCCGCCGTGCGCCACCGGGCCGAGCACCGGGCGCCGTC
The DNA here is from genome assembly GCF_019890635.1 of Streptomyces sennicomposti. Taxonomy (GTDB): domain Bacteria; phylum Actinomycetota; class Actinomycetes; order Streptomycetales; family Streptomycetaceae; genus Streptomyces; species Streptomyces sennicomposti. The sequence goes on along the minus strand of NZ_JAIOAB010000004.1, from coordinate 62,389 downwards.
ACCGGCCGAGTCCTGCCGGGCAGGGTCTGCCACCGCTCACCCGGCCCGGGGCGGCAGGACCGGCCCGGCGGGGCCCCGGCCGGTGCCCGTCACCCGCCCCGGCCGGCCGGTCAGCCGTGCCAGGACCGCCACAGCGCCGCGTACGCACCGTTAGCCGCGACCAGCTCGTCGTGACCGCCCAGTTCGCTGATCCGGCCGTTCTCGACCACGGCGATGAGATCCGCGTCGTGGGCGGTGTGCAGCCGGTGGGCGATGGCCACGACCGTGCGGCCGTCCAGGACCCGGGCCAGCGATCGTTCCAGATGCCGGGCCGCGCGCGGGTCGAGGAGCGAGGTCGCCTCGTCCAGCACCAGTGTGTGCGGATCGGCCAGCACCAGCCGGGCCAGCGCGATCTGCTGCGCCTGAGCGGGCGTGAGCGCGAGCCCGCCCGAGCCGACCTCGGTGTCGAGCTGCTTGTCGAGGGCCCGGGCCCAGTCGTCGGCGTCGACCGCGCTCAGCGCGGACCACAGCTCCGTGTCGCCGGCGTCGGCGCGGGCCAGCAGGAGGTTGTCGCGCAGGGTGCCCACGAAAACGTGGTGCTCCTGGTTGACCAGGGCCACATGGGAGCGGACCTTCTCGGTGGGCATCCGGGACAGCTCGGCGCCGCCCAGGGTGACCTGGCCGGCCCGGGGCGCGTAGATCCCGGCGAGCAGCCGCCCCAGGGTGGACTTGCCGGCGCCCGAGGGGCCGACGAGGGCCAGCCGGGTGCCCGGGGCCACCCGCAGGGAGACCTCGCGCAGGACGTCGACGCCCTCGCGGTAGCCGAAGCGCACCTCGTCCGCGCGCACGTCCCGGCCGTCCGGAGCGATCGAGGGGTCCCCGGCGTCCGGCTCGATGTCGCGGACGCCCACCAGCCGGGCCAGCGACACCTGCGCCACCTGCAACTCGTCGTACCAGCGCAGGATCAGGCCCACCGGGTCGACGAGCATCTGCGCGATGAGCGCGCCCGTGGTGAGCTGCCCGACCCCCACCCAGCCGTGCAGGACGAACACACCGCCGACCATCAGCACCGAGGCGAGGACCGTCATATGGGTGAGGTTGATGACCGGGATCAGCACCGACCGCAGCCACAATGTGTACCGCTCCCACGCGGTCCACTCCCGGATCCGTCGCTCCGACAGGGCGATCCGGCGGTCGCCGAGACGGTGCGCCTCCACGGTGCGGCCCGCGTCGACGGTCTCGGCGAGCGCGGCGGCCACGGCGGCGTAGCCCGCGGCCTCCGAGCGGTAGGCGGACGGCGCCCTGCGGAAGTACCAGCGGCAGCCGGCCACCAGCAGCGGCAGCGCGAGCAGCACGGCCGCCGCGAGCGGCGGCGCGGCGACGACCAGACCGCCCAGCAGCAGCGCCGCCCACACCACGCCGATCGCCAGCTGCGGCACGGCCTCGCGCATCGCGTTGGCGAGCCGGTCGATGTCCGTGGTGATGCGGGACAGCAGATCGCCGGTGCCCGCCCGCTCCACCACACCCGGCGGCAGGCCGACCGACCGCACGAGGAAGTCCTCCCTGAGGTCCGCCAGCATCCGCTCGCCGAGCACCGCGCCGCGCAGCCGCACCTGACGCACGAACAGGGCCTGGAGAAGCAGCGCGAGCACGAACAGCGCGGCGGTGAGCCCCAGGTGGAGCTCGCGGGCGTCGTCCGAGACCCGCTCGACCAGGTCGCCCAGCAGCCAGGGACCCACCATGGAGGCCAGCACGGCCACCGTGTTGACGGTGATCAGGAGCAGGAAGGCACGCCGGTGCCGGCGCAGCAGTTCACGCACGTACGCGCGTACGGTGGCGGAGGCTCCGACGGGCAGCGTGTTCGCCGTCGTCGGGGCCGCCGGGTCGTAGCCGGGCGGGGCCACGCCGATCATGCGGTCTCCTCGATCTCTTCCAGCACGCCCCGCAGGGCGGCCGCCTCGTGTGCGGACGCGGCGGCCGGTGCGGACCGCGCTGCCCCCTCGTCGGTCGGCGCCTCGACCCTCGCGCGTTCCTCGTCCGTCTCGCGCGTCACCACGGACCGGTACCGCGGCTCGGTGCGCAGCAGCTCGCGGTGCGCGCCCACGGCCGCGACCTCGCCCTCGTGGACGAGCACCACCCGGTCGGCCCGTTCCAGGAGCAGCGGCGAGGAGGTGAGGACGACCGTCGTACGGCCCGCCCGCAGTGTGCGCAGGCCCTCCGCGATCCGCGCCTCGGTGTGGGAGTCGACGGCCGAGGTGGGTTCGTCCAGGACGAGCACCTCCGGATCGGTGACCAGGGACCGGGCCAGGGCGAGACGCTGGCGCTGGCCGCCGGACAGGGACCGGCCGCGCTCGGTGATCCGGACGTCCATAGGGTCCTCGGCCTCCAGCGACGCCTGCGCGAGCGCGTCCAGTACGTCACCGCACTGCGCCGCCGCCAGCGCCGCCTTCACGGTGACATCGCCCGAGGCGGGCACGTCGAGCAGTTCGCGCAGCGAACCCGACAGCAGCACCGGGTCCTTGTCCTGCACCAGGACCGCTGTGCGCGCGGCGTCCAGGGGGAGTCCGTCGAGAGGCGCGCCGTCCAGCAGCACCGAGGCGCCCGGCAGGGCCTCGGCGGGATGGCCGCCGAGCCGGTCCGCCAGTCGGCCCGCCGCGTCGGGATCGCCGCACACCACGGCGGTCAGCAGCCCGGCGGGCACGTGCAGCCCGCTCGCCGGGTCGTACAGGCCCCCTGACGGGGCGTCGGACTCGGCCGCCCGGGTCGCGGTGGTCTCCTGCGACCGCTCCTGCGCTTTCTCCGGCTCCTGTGGCTGCCCCGGCTCCTGCGCTCCCGTGGTGCGCTCCAGCGACAGCACCCGCGCGGCCCGTTTGGCCGACGGCCGGGAGAAGGAGTACGCCATGGCGATCTCCTGGAAGTGCTGCAGCGGATAGGTGAGGACCATGACCGAGCTGTAGACGGTGACGAGTTCGCCGACCGTGATCCGGCCCTCGCGGGCCAGGTGCACGCCGTAGCAGACGACGGCGATGAGCAGCAGGCCCGGCAGCAGCACCTGGATCGCGGAGATCAGGGACCACATGCGGGCGCTGTGGACGGCGGCGCGCCGTACCTCCTGGGAGGCGCGGCGGTAGCGGTCGAGGAACAGTTCCTCGCCGCCGATGCCGCGCAGCACCCGCAGACCGGCGACGGTGTCCGAAGCCAGTTCGGTGGCGCGGCCCGCCTTCTCGCGCTGCAGATCGGCGCGCCGGGTGGCCCGGGGCAGCAGGGGCAGCACCGCGAGCGCCAGCGCCGGCAGTCCCACGGCGACGATGACGCCGAGCGCCGGCTGGTAGACGACGAGGGCGACGCAGACCAGCACGATGGTGACGGCCGCGGCGGTGAACCGGGACACCGCCTCCACGAACCAGCCGATCTTCTCGACGTCACCCGTGGAGACGGCCACCACCTCACCGGCGGCGACCCGCCGGGTCAGGGCGGAGCCCAGCCGAGCCGCCTTGCGGGCGAGGAGCTGCTGGACGCGGGCGGCCGCGGTGATCCAGTTGGTGACCGCGGCGCGGTGCAGGAAGGCGTCCCCGAGGGCGCTGCAGGCGCTGGCCAGCAACAGCAGACCCCCCGTCAGGGCGAGGCGCTTGCCGGAGCGGTCGACGACCGCCTGGACGGCGAGGCCGACGCAGAAGGGCAGGGCGGAGACCGCGGCGAAGTGCAGCAGTCCCCAGGCCAGTGCCTTCAGCTGGCCGCCGAGCTGGTTCCGCCCCAGCCACCACAGGAATCGGGGACCCGAGCGCGCGTCGGGCACGCCCGGGTCGGGATACGGAAGGTCTTGAATCTGCATGACGTCCCAGTGGCTCGTGTCAGGGGCGGAAGGGGGCCGGGCCGCAGAAGGCGGCGGCAAGCCGTGACAGCCTCGCTTCGCACAGTCGCGGAAAGCAAGCGGTTTTCCGGGCCGAGGGACCCGGGCCGGCCATGCGGCGCTCGTGCCCGCCCCCGCACGGCGCCCCCTGCCCGGACCCGCACGGCGTCCCTGCCCGGACCTGCGAGACAGCCCTGCCCGGGCCCGCAGGACGCCCCTGCTCGAACGGGGCGTCAGGTGTGGTCGCCGACCCGCGCCGGCGCACGTGCCGCCCGCGCCCCGCACACCCCTGCGCCGCAGTACGCGCCCGCGCCGGAGCGCCCTCCCGTCCGGTGGGCACGCCTAGCAGGTGAGCCCTCCTCAGTGCCTGAACGACATACTTCAAAAGAGTCAAAAAGCAGCGGATAAGGCTATTTGGTCCAATCTCGACTAGATCACCCGAGTCCGGCGTGTCCACCATGGGGTCATGCGAAAAGGTGGTGTAAGGCGTGCGACAGCCGCGGTGGCGGCCTGCGGTTTCCTTCTGACGGCGCTGGCCGCGTGCGGTGACACGCGGGCAGAGGTCCGGCACCGGGAACTGCCCAGACCCGGCGGTCCTTCGGGAACCGCCCGACCCAGTCCGAGTCCGACCGTGAAGCCGGTCCACGTCCCCGGTGTCGGTGACCGGCTGTGGCAGCGCATCCCGGCGGACACCCGTCAGATCGTGACGGTCTACGGCGACGGCGAGAACTCCCCGGACTCGACGCTCGTCCTCTACGAGAAGCGGGGAACGACATGGCAGCGCAGCGGCAGCTGGCCCGCGCACAACGGCAAGCGCGGCTGGACCACCGACCATCACGAGGGCGACGAGCGCAGCCCGGTCGGCGTGTACACGCTCTCCGACGCCGGCGGCATTCTCGACGACCCGGGCACCCGGCTGCCGTACACCCAGGACGAGGACGCCTTCGCCTCCCCGTACTACTGGGACGAGGCGCACTGGCACGACTTCGACTACGTGATCGCCATCGACTACAACCGGCTGCGGGGCACCCGTCCCGACGACCCGACCCGGCCCCTCGGGCAGAGCAAGGGCGGCGGCATCTGGCTGCATCTGGACCACGGCGACGGCACGTTGGGCTGCGTCAGCGTTCCGGAGACGGCGATGGAGTACCTGCTGCGCACGCTGAACCCCAAGGACAAGCCCGTGGTGGTGATGGGGGACAAGGTCAACCTCCGGGCATGACCTCCCGGGCGCGAACCGGGCGGCGCTCCCGGCACGGACGGCCGTGACGCGGGAGCCGAGTCCCGCACCGCCCGCCTTCCCGCCCCCGTGACTCAGCGGCGAGGCACGGGCCGGCAGCCGTGACTCGGCCGCGCGGCCCGAACCGACGGCCATGATTCAGCGGCGTGGCCCGAACCGAGGGGCGTGACTCAGCGGTGACGCCCCCGCAGGCGCTATGACTCGGCAGTGAGGCCCGCGCGGCCACCGCGGCTCAGGGGCCCGGCCCCGCGAGCACCGCGATCAGCAGCGACGCTCCCGTGCGGGCTCCGTACCCACCAGTGTGTCCAGGAGTCCGCCGAGCGCCTCGCGCTGCTCGGCCGTCAGAGGCGCCAGGATCTCCTCCGCGGCGGCCCGGCGGGCGCCGCGCAGCCGGCGCAGTGCGCCGCGGCCGTCGTCGGTGAGTTCGACGCGGATCACCCGCCGGCTGGCCGGGTCGGGGACCCGGCGCACCTTGCCGCCCGCCTCCAGGGCGTCCACCAGTGTCGTGACCGCGCGGGGCACGACCTCCAGGGCCTCGGCGAGATCCGCCATGCGCGGCGGCTCGCCGAAGTGCGCCAGCGTGCGCAGCAGCCGGGACTGCGCCGGCGTGATGCCCAGGGCGTGCTCCTCCAGATGGCGCTTCTGGATGCGGTGCAGCCGGCGGGTGAGCCGGAGCAGCTGCTCGGCGAGGAGGCCGTCGGCGTCGGGGTCGCTCATGCGGGAACAATATCAGGACCATGTTCATTGTGAGCATAGGTAACAATGAGCTAGAGTCCGTGAATCATCGTCGTCCGCGCTGTCCGGACGGCGCCCGCACCCCTCGTAGGAGCCCATGCACCCCGACCGTCAACCTTCCTGGACCCCGCCCGCCGACGCGAAGGAGCAGCCGCGGCAGGTCCGGCGCATCCTGAGGCTGTTCCGCCCCTACCGCAGCCGCCTCGCCGTCGTCGGCCTGCTCGTCGGAGCCTCCTCGCTGGTCTCCGTCGCCACGCCCTTCCTGCTCAGGGAGACGCTCGACGTCGCGATCCCGCAGGGCCGCACCGGCCTGCTCAGCCTGCTCGCCGCGGGCATGATCCTCAGCGCCGTCCTGTCCAGCGTCTTCGGCGTCCTGCAGACGCTGATCTCCACGACCGTCGGCCAGCGCGTCATGCACGACCTGCGCACCGCCGTCTACGGCCGGCTGCAGCGCATGTCGCTCGCCTTCTTCACCCGCACCCGCACCGGCGAGGTGCAGTCGCGCATCGCCAACGACATCGGCGGCATGCAGGCCACCGTCACCTCCACCGCCACCTCGCTGGTCTCCAACCTGACCAGCGTGGTCGCCACGATCGTCGCGATGGTCGCCCTCGACTGGCGCCTGACCGTCGTCTCGCTGCTCCTGCTCCCGGTGTTCGTGTGGATCAGCCGCCGCGTCGGCAACGAGCGCAAGAAGATCACCACCCAGCGGCAGAAGCAGATGGCCGCCATGGCGGCGACCGTCACCGAGTCGCTCTCCGTCAGCGGCATTCTCCTCGGCCGCACGATGGGCCGGTCCGACTCGCTGACCGCGTCCTTCGCCGCCGAGTCCGAAGGCCTGGTCGACCTCGAGGTGCGGTCGAACATGGCCGGGCGCTGGCGCATGGCCGTGATCACCATCGTGATGGCCGCCATGCCCGCCGTCATCTACTGGACCGCGGGAATCGCCCTCCAGTTCGGCGGCCCGGAGGTCTCCATCGGCACGATCGTCGCCTTCGTCTCGCTCCAGCAGGGCCTGTTCCGGCCCGCGGTGAGCCTGCTGTCGACCGGGGTGCAGATCCAGACCTCGCTCGCCCTGTTCCAGCGCATCTTCGAGTACCTCGACCTGCCGATCGACATCACCGAGCGCGAACAGCCCGTCCGGCTGGAGAGGATCAAGGGCGAGATCCGCTTCGAGGACGTCAGCTTCCGCTACGACGGCAAGGGCGCCCCCATCCTGGACGGCATCGACATCACCGTCCCGGCCGGCAGCAGCCTCGCGGTCGTCGGCCCCACCGGCGCCGGCAAGTCCACGCTCGGCTGCCTGGTGCCCCGGCTCTACGACGTGACCGGCGGCCGGGTCACCCTCGACGGGGTCGACGTGCGCGACCTGGACTTCGACACCCTCGCCCGCGCGGTCGGCGTGGTCTCCCAGGAGACGTACCTCTTCCACGCCTCGGTCGCCGAGAACCTGCGCTTCGCCAAGCCCGACGCCACCGACGAGGAACTGGTGGCGGCCGCCCGGGCGGCCCAGATACACGACCACATCGCGGCGCTGCCCGACGGCTACGACACCGTCGTCGGCGAGCGCGGACACCGGTTCTCCGGTGGTGAGAAGCAGCGCCTGGCAATCGCCCGGACCATTCTGCGTGACCCGCCGGTGCTCCTCCTCGACGAGGCGACCAGCGCCCTGGACACCCGTACGGAGGCGGCCGTGCAGGAGGCCATCGACGCGTTGTCGGCCGACCGGACCACCCTCACCATCGCCCACCGGCTCTCCACCGTCCGCGGCGCCGACCAGATCGTCGTCCTGGACTCCGGACGGGTGGCCGAACGCGGCACCCACGAGGAACTGCTGGAACTCGACGGGCGCTATGCGGCACTGGTCCGCCGGGACGCCCAACTGGAACCGACAAGCTGACGATATGCCAGGTTTATGAGCGTATGGGAGTTACCGTGCCCGCATGCAGACGAACATTCCGTCACGGAACACCATCAAGCTGACGCGCCGGGGCCGGCTGGCCCTCGTCGTGTCCGGGGCCGTCCTGGCCGGCACCGCCGTGGCGGTGCCGCTGCTGACCCTCGACAGCGACAAACCCGCGCGCCCGCGCACCCTCGTCATCCCCGAGGGCTGGCGGGCCGGACAGGTCTACGCCGCCGTGGACAAGGCCCTCGCCCTGCCCGCGGGCAGCACCAAGCAGGCGGCGGCCAAGGCCGGCCTCAAGCTGCCCGACACCGCCGAGGGCAACCCGGAGGGCTACCTCTACCCGGCGACATATCCCCTCGACGACAAGGCGACCCCGCAGTCGCTGTTGGCCGCCATGGTGGACACCGCCAACAAGAAGTTCTCCGCGGCGCCGGTCGCGGCGGGCGCGCAACGCGACTACATGAACCTCTATCAGGCGGTCACCGTCGCGAGCATCGTCCAGGCCGAGTCCGCGACGAAGGCGGACATGGCGAAGGTGGCGCGCGTGGTGTTCAACCGGCTGGAGCGCGGGATGCCGCTGCAGATGGACTCCACCCTGCACTACGCCCTGGGCCGCACCACCGTCCGCACGACCGCGGCCGACACCCGGCTGGACAGTCCGTACAACTCCTACCAGCGGATGGGCCTGCCGCCGACCCCCATCGACAACCCTGGCGAGGACGCGATGCACGCCGCGCTCAACCCGGCCCCGGGCGACTGGCTGTACTTCGTCACCGTCAAGCCCGGCGACACGCGCTTCACCGCCGACTACGCCGAGCACGAGCGCAACGTCGCCGAGTTCAACGCCCTGCAGCAGAGCCTGGCCGCACAGCGGAGCCGGGCCGCACAGCGGACCCCCAGCCCCGAGCCGTCGAAGTGACGCACCGCAGTCCCCAGTCCTCGCGACGGCCCACCGGCCGTCTCGGGTGAACGCCGACGGCCCCGAGCGGCCAGGGCCGCCCGCCACCGGATGCCGACGCCTCAGCCGTGCGCCGGCCTCCGCACCTCGGCCTGGTGGCCTCGGGCCGCCACCGGACACCGGCGGCCCGGCCGCGACCGGACACCGGCGGCCCGGGTCGTGCGTTCCGCCCCGCGCCCCGGTCCGGTGCGCTCAGGCCGCCGCCGCGCCGGCCGGGTCCTCGGCCAGCAGCCGGCGGACGTCGCGGACGGCCGCGCGGCCGGCCCGGTTCGCGCCGATCGTGCTCGCCGACGGGCCGTAGCCCACGAGGTGGACCCGGGGGTCGGCCAGCACGCGCGTGCCGTCGACGCGGATGCCGCCGCCCGGCTCGCGCAGGCCCAGCGGCGCCAGATGGCCGAGCGCGGCCCGGAACCCGGTCGCCCAGAGGATCACGTCGGCGGCGACCCGCCGTCCGTCCCGCCACGCCACGCCGTCCGGAGTGATCCGGTCGAGCATCGGCTGCCGGTCCAGGACGCCGTCCGCCACGCCGCGCCGGATCGCGTCGTTCAGCGGCAGCCCGGTGACCGACACGACACTCCTCGGCGGCAGCCCCCCGCGCACCCGCTCGTCCACGAGGGCGACCGCGGCCCGGCCCGCCTCCTCGTCGAACGGTCCCTCGCGGAAGACCGGCGGGCGCCTGGTCACCCAGGTGGTGGCCGCCGCGTACGGCGCGAGTTCCAGCAGGTGCTGGGTGCCGGACGCGCCTGCGCCGACCACGACCACCCGCTGCCCGGCGAACTCCTCGGGCCCCGCGTACTGCGCCGTGTGCAGTTGCCGCCCGCGGAAGGTCTCCTGCCCGGGAACGCGTGGCCAGAACGGCCGGTCCCAGGTGCCGGTCGCGTTGATCAGCGCCCGCGCCGACCACACGCCGGCCGAGGTCTCCACGAGCAGCCGCCCGCCGGCCCCGTCCCGTACGGCACGCACGTCCACCGGCCGCCGCACCCGCAGATCGAAGGCGCGTTCGTACTCGGCGAAGTACCCGGCGATCACGTCCGCCGACGGCCGCGCGGGATCGGCGTCCGTCAGTTCCATCCCCGGCAGCGAGTGCATCCCGTGCACCTTGCCGTACGTCAGCGACGGCCACCGGAACTGCCAGGCGCCGCCCGCACCGGGGGAGTGGTCGAGCACGACGAAGTCGCGGTCCGGCCGGAGACCGGCGCGCCGCAGGTGGTAGGCGCTCGACAGCCCGGCCTGCCCGGCCCCCACGACGACCACGCCGACCTCGCGCCCGCCGTCCACAGGCGCATCGACCTCGCGCCCGCCGCCCACGCCCACACCGACCTCGCTCATAGCGTCCACGCGGCTGTCAACCGCGCCGCGGGCGTGGATCTTCCCCGCCGATCGGTGAGGATGGGGGCATGTCACACGCCTTCACCACCCGAGTGCTGAACATCGCGTCCGGATCGCGGGAGACGGTCGTCGACCTGACCCGCGACTGCGAGGCCTTCCTGCGGGAGGCCGCCGACGGCAGGGACGGCCTGCTGAACGTGTTCGTGCCGCACGCGACCGCCGGGATCGCGATCATCGAGACGGGTTCCGGCAGCGACGACGACCTCCTCGCCGCCCTGCACACCCTGCTGCCCGCGGACGACCGCTGGCAGCACCGCCACGCCAGCCCCGGCCACGGCCGCGACCACGTCCTGCCCGCCATCGTCCCGCCGCACGCCACGCTCCCGGTCCTCGGCGGCCGTCTGGAACTGGGCACCTGGCAGTCGGTGTGCCTGGTCGACACCAACAAAGACAACCCCGACCGGAAGGTGCGGCTGAGCTTCCTGGCCTGACCGACGGACGGGAGCCGAGAGGCGAACAAATGCCCGACAACGTACGGTGTGATGGACGTACCAAGCCGGGCCGGCTGTGACGGAAGCGGCTTCGCAGCACGCGGCCAGAAGCGGCTCGACTCGTCCACGCCGGGAGAAGAAGCATGACGATACGCGTCCGGCAGCAGCCCAAGAACCGCCGTCGCACCGCCGCGCGCACCGGAGTCTCACTGATCACTCTGGCGCTCGCCGTCACCGGCTGCGGCGCATCCGACAGCCCCGGGGCGACTGCCGCATCATCCCGATCCGCCGCTGCCAGCCATGGCGTACAGGAACCGGGCGCCACCAGCGCGCCGCCGGGCCGTACGAGCGCCGACGCCGCACCGGCCACCACGACCGCCGCCGCGTCGAAGCCCACCGCCACCTGCACCGACCGCTACCTGTCCGGTATGACCACCGCCCAGCGGGCCGGCCAGCTGGTCATGGGCGGCGTCTCCGCGGCCCACCCCGACCAGGCCCAGCTGCGCGTTCTGCGCGACAACCACGTCGGGTCCGTCATGCTGACCGGCCGCAGCACCGCGGGCACGGCGGCGACCAGGAAGGCCGTCGACGGCTTCCGGGGCCAGGCGGACCGGGTGAACGGACGTCAGGTCGGCCTCCTCGTCTCCACCGACCAGGAGGGCGGCCGGGTGCAGGTGCTCAACGGCCCCGGCTTCTCGGCCATGCCGAGCGGACTGACCCAGGGCAGCTGGTCGACCGCGACCCTGCGCGCCCGGGCCGCCGGATGGGCCAAGGAGCTCAAGTCCGCCGGGGTGAATCTCAATCTCGCTCCGGTCGCCGACGTGGTCCCCGCCTCCCTGGGCGCCCGCAACATCCCCATCGGCTCCTTCCAGCGGGAGTACGGCCACACCCCGGCCACCGTGACCTCCCACACCGGCGCCTTCGCCGCCGGCTTCGCGCAGACCGGCGTGCTGACCACGTTCAAGCACTTCCCCGGGCTGGGGCACGTGATCGGAAACACCGACACCACCGCCGGGGTCGTGGACTCGGTGACGACCGCCGACAGCCCCGATCTCGCGCCCTTCCGGGCCGGGGTGAAGGCCGGGGCGCCCTTCGTGATGATCTCGTCGGCCACCTACACCAAGATCGACCCCAAGCATCTGGCGGCCTTCTCGCCGACGGTCGTCGACCACCTGCTGCGCGGGCAGCTCGGCTTCAAGGGCGTGGTCATCTCGGACGACCTCGGCAACGCGGTCGCCGTGCGGTCCTTCACACCCGCCCAGCGGGCCGTGAACTTCGTCGCGGCGGGCGGGGACATGATCCTCACGGTGCAGCCGAGCACCGTACCGGCGATGACCCGCGCCCTCCAGGCCAAGATGGGCCAGGACGCCTCGTTCCGGGCCAAGGTCGACAACAGCGTGCGCCGGATACTCGACGCCAAGCGCGCCGCGGGTCTGCTCGACTGCGGTTGACGGATCCGTTCGCAGGCCGGGCCGGTCGCCCACGAGCGACCGGCCCGGCCTGCGAACGCCCTACCGCACCGGCACGATGGCGACCGGGCAGTTCGCGTGGTGCAGCACGGCGTGCGTCACCGTGCCCAGGGGCAGACCGAGGCCGCCCTCGGCCGGATGGCGCGGCAGCACCACGAGGCCGGCCTCCTTGGAGGCGTCCACCAGCGCGGAGGCCGGCGACGACGCCACGGCCAGCTCGGTGACCACCCGCACCTCGGGGAAGCCCTCGGCGGCGGCACGGGCGACCCGGTTCAGCAGCTCGGCATGGCTGCGCTGCTCCTCGTCCACATGACCCACCTGCGGCACCATGAGCCCGGCCTCGCGCAGCGGCGACCAGGCGTGCACCAGGCGCACCGTGGCCCGGCGCACGCCCCCCTCGGCGAGGGCGAACCGTACGGCCGCCTCGTCGCGCTCGTCGCGGACGCCGACCGCGATGTCGTCGCCCACGGCCCGTTCCACCTGGCCCCGGGCGACGACGACGGGCCGGTCCGCGTGCGCGGCCACCTTCATGCTCACCGAGCCCAGCAGCAGTCCGGCGAAGCCGCCGCGGCCACGGGTGCCGAGGACGACGACCTCGGCGTCCGCGCCCGCTGCCGCGTCCAGGACGGCCTCCGCCGGACGGCCGTGGACGAGGACGGTGTCGACCGGCAGGTGGGGATGGGCGGCGGCGATCCGGCTCCTGGCATCCTCCAGCATGCCGGTGACCGCCTCGAACACCTGCTCGGTGAGGCCGGCGCCGGTCTCGTCGTACCCGATCTCGGGGCCGGGGCCCACCGAGTGGACGAGCCGCAACGTCAGTCCGTGCAGCGCCGCTTCCGCGGCCGCCCACTCCACGGCGAGCCAGGAGTGCGCCGTGTCGTCGATCGCCACGAGGACCGGGCCACGGTGCTCGTCAGTCATCGTTCCTCCAAGACCGTAGACGCTGGATCGTGGGCGCCGAAGGGAGTCACCGCCCCGGCCGGGCGGCCGTCCGCGCGGCCCGCAGACGCTCGGCGCACCACTCATCGGCGATGGCGGTGACCTGGTCGAGCACGTCCGTGCCCTGGAAGAGATGCGTGGCCTCGGGCACCACGCGCACCTCGTGCGGAGCGTGCAGCCGCCGGGCCGCCTTCTCGGTCAGCCGCAGCACGCCCGGTTCCCGGCCGCCCGCGACGAACAGCACCGGCACCCGCAGGCGCCGGACCGTGTCGGCCGTCGGATCGGGCAGTCCGCCCCACAGCACCACCGTCAGCACCCGGTCCGGCAGCTCCGCGGCGGCTTCGAGCACACTGGCCGCCTGGGTCCCGCACCCGAACAGGACGATCGACAGCGTCCGGGTGTCGGGCTGCGCCCCGACCCAGTCGACGGCGGCCACCAGGCGGCGGGCCAGCAGCCCCGCGTCGAAGACCTGTTCCCCGCGCTCCGTGCCCCCGCGGTCCTCCCGCTCGCTGAGGAGATCCACCAGCAGGGTCCCCCATCCGGCCGCGCGCAGGCGGGTGGCGATCGCCTGGCTGTGCGGGTCCCGGCGGGACGTGTCGACGTCGTGCGGGATCAGCACCACCGCCTCGGCGGACTCCGGAACGGAGAGGTCGCCCTCGAGCGTCACACGGTCGGCGGGCATCGACACCGTATCGGACAACATGGGCATCACTCCCGGGTCGCTCGGCTCCATGCTCCCTGCGGAAGCACTCCGCCGCTCGCCGGGTACCCGTCCGGACGGCAGCCGGATCGCCCGGACCGCCGGGCGCGTGCGGAAACTCGGGCCGTACGGCGCTGCCGGTCCGCCCGCCGCACCGGTCGGGCAGGGACGCGCTGAAGCACGCGGGGCCCGTTCACCCGTTCGGCCCGAGTCCGGCCACGCCGGCCGGTCCGTTAAGCGGCCGGCGGCGCCCCCGCGGAGGCGCACGCCGGCCGCCCGGCGCACGCTGTCAGCCGCGCGCCCACTCGATCGTCAGCGCGCGCCCCTGCGCACGCCCCGCCTCGGCGGCCGGTGTGCGCGTGGCCGGGTCCAGCGGGTTCGTGCCGATCGCGGCCTTCGACGCCTCGTCCGGTTCGATCACCGCGACCTCGGCGCCCTGGGCGCGCAGGTCCGCGAGGGTCCGCTCCAGCGGCGTCTCGCTCGGGAACGGTTCCACCGTGCCCATCGGCACGATCACCAGGACGCGCGAGGCGCCGGCGGCGAAGTCGGCGTTGGCCATGGACCGGACGCCGCCGTCGACGTACCGGCGGCCCCCGATGGTCACGGGCGGCCAGACGCCCGGGACCGCGCAGCTCGCGGCGACCGCGTCGACCAGACTCACGCCCGAGGTGTCGTCGAACACCCGGGCCTCGCCGCTCCCGGCGTCCACCGCCACGATCCGCAGCCGGCGCGTCGGCCATGCGTCCCGCGGCAGCCGCGACTCGATCACCGCCCGCCGCTCCGCCTCCGGCACGGTCTCGGCGCGCAGCGCCAGTTCCCCGACGGCCCGCCGCAGCTGCGGTCCGTCACCGCTCGCCAGCGCGGCGCCGAGCTGCGCCGCGAAGGCCTCCAGGTCCAGCTCCGCCATGATCTCGGCGGTCTGCGACGAGGGCTCGGCCTGCCGGGCGTACAGCTCCTCGAGCGACAGTCCGCTGCCCAGCTGGGCCGCGACGGCCGACCCCGCGGAGGTGCCGACGATCAGGTCGGCGCCCGTCACGTCCTGCCCCTTGTCGGCGAGCCCCGCCAGCAGCCCGGTGATCCAGGCGATGCCCCCGACACCGCCCCCGCCCAGCACCAACGCCTCGGTCATGTCCGCCCCCTCAACACATCTGCATCGTCTGCGTGTTCGATCATTTGCGTGTTCGGCTGAACCCTAGTCGGTCGGTCGGTCGGGGACGGGACCGGCCGCAGGCCCTCGGCCGGTCCCATCCGTCCTGGCGGTCCCGTCCGTCCTGCCGGTCCCGCCAGGCCTGCCGGTCGGGCCGTCGATGCTCAGTCGGTGCGGGCCGGTCGGGCCGGGCGGCGGGCTCTCAGTTCGACCGGGCCGTGCGGGCCGCGGGGGCTCCGGCGCGCAGACCGTCCATGACGAGGTCCAGCAGGCGTGCGGCGCGCGGCTGCCAGTCGCCGTGCGGGTCCAGTTGCCAGATGCCGGCGATGGCGAGGAGGAAGTCGTCCCCGGTCACGCCCGGCCGTACGGTGCCGGCCGCCTCGCCCGCCCGGAGCAGGAGTTCGGCCGCCTCGGTCACGGGTCTGTTCCCCGGTTTCGCCGGGCCGCCGGGGGCGCTGGTGGCCTGGCGGATCGCGTCCGCCAGGCCCGCCTTGGTCATGGCGAACCGGGCCAGCCGGTCCATCCACTCCCGCAGTGCCCGGTCGGGCTCCAGGCTCGCCAGCAACTGGACCGCGCTGTCGGCGACCTGCTGGACCTCGTGGCGGTAGATCTCCAGGACGAGTGCCTCGCGGCTGGGGAAGTTACGGTAAAAGGTGCCCTGTCCCACCCCGGCCCTCTTGGCGATGAGGCTGAGCGGGGCGTCCGCGCAGCGGGTCAGTTCCGCCACCGCCGCCTCCAGGATGCTCTCGCGGTTGCGCTGCGCGTCCGAGCGCTTGGGTGCGTTCTTCTCCTGCCGCACTCGTCCTCCTTGCGGGTGGCGATGGCTCACCCGGTCTTGCTAAGCGGACAACTGTCCGCTAGTTTTCAAATAGCGGACAGTTGTCCGTTTCGCACCACCATAGTGGCGGGCAGCGCTTTCGCGCCATCTGCGGTGCCCCATCAGTCGCCAGGCTCTTTGACCCCAATTCCTCGGTTCTTCTTCCTCGGTTCTTCGACTCACCTACTCCGCTTGTCTTCCGAATCGTCCGTCCGCCGGCGGTCTCCCTCCGGCGCACTTCCGGATACGCGAAAGAAGCTGATCATGGACCCGGTTCCGTCGCCCACGCACAGCGGCATCACTTTGAACGTCAACGGCGAGAAGCACGCGCTGTCCGTCGATCACCGCACCACCCTGCTGGACGCTCTGCGGGAGCGACTGGATCTCACCGGCACCAAGAAGGGCTGCGACCAGGGGCAGTGCGGCGCCTGCACCGTGCTGGTCGACGGCCGCCGTACCGTGGCCTGCCTGCAGTTCGCGGTGGCGGCGGAGGGCCGTGAGATCACCACCATCGAGGGCGTCGCCGAGGGCGAGCGACTGCATCCGGTGCAGCAGGCCTTCCTCGACCTCGACGGCTACCAGTGCGGCTACTGCACCCCGGGACAGATCTGTTCCGCCATCGCCGTGATCGAGGAGCACGCGGCCGGCTGGCCGAGCGCCGCCACCGACGACGTACGTCCCGAAGCGGGCCCGCCGCCCCTGACCCCCGACGAGATCCGGGAGCGGATGAGCGGCAACCTGTGCCGCTGCGGCGCCTACGTCGCGATCACCCAGGCAGTCGCCCGGGCGGCCGGGGCGCGCACCGCGCCGGCCGGTGAGAAGACGACCACAGCAGACCGGGAGGCCGCGGCATGAGGGAGTTCGGCTATCAGAGGGCGTACGACGTCGCGGGCGCCCTCGCCCTGCTCGGCGCCGACCCGGACGCCCGCTTCCTCGGCGGCGGAACCAACCTCGTCGATCTGATGAAGACCGGCGTCGAACGGCCCGCCCGCCTCGTCGACGTGCGGGAACTCCCGCTCGACGGGATCGAGCCCACCGCGGACGGCGGCCTGCGCATCGGAGCGACCGTCACCAACAGCGACCTCGCCGTCCACCCCGAAGTGCGCCGACGCTATCCGGCGCTGACACAGGCGGTGCTGGCCGGGGCCTCCGGCCAGCTGCGCAACATGGCCACCGTCGGCGGCAATCTGCTCCAGCGCACCCGCTGCGACTACTTCACCGACGTCACCCAGCCGTGCAACAAACGCCTCCCCGGCAGCGGCTGCCCCGCGATCCAGGGCGAGCACCACAACCACGCCGTCCTCGGCGCCTCCGAGCACTGCGTGGCCGTCCACCCCTCCGACATGGGCGTCGCACTGACCGCCTTCGACGCCGCCGTCGCCTACGAGACCCCCGGCGGCCCCGGCGAACTGCCCCTCGCCGACTTCTACCTGCCGGTCGGCGACACCCCGCACCTCGAGACGGCCCTGCCGGCGGGCGCCCTGATCACCGGCGTCACCCTGCCGCCCGCTCCCGTCGCCGCCCGCTCCCGCTACCGCAAGGTGCGCGAGCGCGCCTCCTACGCGTTCGCGATCGGCTCCGTCGCCGCCGCGCTCGACGTACAGGACGGCGTCGTGCGCGAGGCGCGCCTGGCCCTGGGAGCGGTCGCCTCCCGGCCGTGGCGGGCCCGCGCGGCCGAACGGGTGCTGGCCGGAGCACCGGCCGACGGCGCGACCTTCGCCGCCGCCGCGGACGCCGAACTCGCCGCCGCCCGGCCGCTGCCCCACAACGGATACAAGGTGACCCTGATGCGCAATCTCATCGTGGCCGTCCTGACCGAACTCGCCGAGGAGGCCGCCCGATGACCACCACGACGACCGGGACGCCCACCACCCCGAAGCGCTCGACGGGGACGGCCCACACCCGGATCGAGGGCTACGAGAAGGTCACCGGAACGGCCCGGTACGCGGGCGAGATCCCCTTCGCCGACCTCGCCCACGGCTGGCTCGCCGTGTCCACCGTCGCCCGTGGCCGCATCCTCTCCCTCGACGTCGAGTCCGTCCTGCGGATGCCCGGCGTGATCACCGTCCTGCACCACGGCAACGCACCGCGCCTGAACACCGACTACATCGGCACGCTGGGCACCCCGCCGGACCCCACCTGGACCGTCTTCCAGCACGTCCGGGTGCCCCACCTCGGCTGGCCCGTGGCGCTGATCGTCGCCGAGACCCCCGAACAGGCGAGGGAGGCCGCCGAGGCGCTGGCCGTCCACTACGAACGGGAGCCGCACGACGTGGCGTTCTCCGCCACCCGCCCGGACGTCCGCCCGGTGGACGGGTTCATGCCGGCGGTGACGGAGAAGGGCGACCTGGAAGCCGAACTCGCCGCCTCCGACATCGTCCTGGACGCCGAGTACACCACCCCCGAAGAACACCACAGCATGATGGAGCCGCACGCGGCGACCGCCCTGTGGGACGACGGCCGACTCGAAGTCATCGACTCCAACCAGGGCGCCACCTGGGTGGGCAACGAGCTGGCGAAGCTGTTCTCCCTCGCCCCGGACGCCGTGCGGGTGCGCTCGGAACACGTCGGCGGCGGCTTCGGCAGCAAGGGAGTGCGCGCGCACCAGGTCGCCGCGGTGATGGCCGCGACCGCCGTGGGCCGCCCGGTCCGCGTCGTCCTGACCCGCCGCCAGATGTTCTCGCTCACCGGCTACCGCAGCCCCACCATCCAGCGGGTCCGGCTCGGCGCGAGCGCCGACGGACGACTGCGCGCCCTGGAGCACAGCGCCGTCAACGCCACCTCCACCGTGTTCGACTTCGTCGAACCCGCGGCGGGCCCGGCCCGGGTGATGTACGGCGCCGAGGCCCACCACACCGCCAACCGCGTGGTACGGCTGGACGTGCCGACCCCGACGTTCATGCGCGCCCCCGGCGAGGCCCCGGGCTCCTTCGCCCTGGAGTCGGCGTTCGACGAACTCGCCGAGAAGTGCGGTCTGGACCCCATCGAACTGCGCCTGCGCAACGAACCGGAGCGCGGCCCCGTCTCCGGCCTGCCCTTCAGCAGCCGCAACCTTCGCGCCTGCTTCGAGGAGGGCGCCCGCCGGTTCGGCTGGGCGGACCGGGACCCGCGCCCCAGAGTGCGCCGCGAAGGGCGCTGGCTGATCGGCACCGGCACGGCCGCCGGCTCCTTCTCCGCCGGAGCCGCACCGTCCACGGCGGTCGCCACGGCCGAGGCGGACGGCACGTTCACCGTGCGGATCGCCGCCGCCGACATCGGGACCGGCGCCCGCACCGCGCTCACCCTGCTCGCCGCCGACGCCCTGGACGTCACCCCCGACCGGGTCCAGGTGCGGATCGGCGACAGCGACTTCGGACCCGCGTGGATCGCCGGCGGCTCCATGGGCACCCGCTCCTGGGGCTGGGCGGTCACGGCGGCGGCCAGCGAACTGAGGGAGCGGCTGGCGCTCGGCGCGGACATCCCGCCCGAGGGCATCACCGTACGGTCCGACACCACCGAGGCGCTCCAGGCCCTCACACAGAAGGAGCGGCATTCCTTCGCGGCGCAGTTCGCCGAGGTCGCGGTGGACGTCACCACCGGAGAGGTACGGGTGCGCCGGATGCTGGGCATCTTCGCCGCCGGCCGGATCGTCAACCCGCTCACGGCCCGCAGCCAGCTCCTCGGCGGCATGATCTGGGGCATCTCCATGGCCCTGCACGAGGAAGCGGTCCGCGACCCCGCCACCGGCGGCCTCTACGGCGCCGACCTGGCGGGCTACCACGTCGCGACCAACGCCGACGTGGCGGACATCGAGGCCGATTGGGTGGCGGACCCCGATCCGGACGACCCGGTCGGGCTCAAGGGCATCGGAGAGGTCGGCATCGTCGGCGCCGCGGCGGCGGTCGCCAACGCGGTCTGGCACGCCACCGGCGTCCGCCACCGCGACCTGCCCATCCGCCCCGACCGCGTCCTCCAGGCGGTGACGGGAGCGCCGGATGCTTGACATCGCCGCTGAACTGCACCGCTGGACGGCGGAGGGCCGGGACTTCGCCGTCGCCACCGTCGTGACCGTCGGCGGCAGCGCGCCGCGCGACCCCGGCGCCGCCCTCGCCGTGGACAGCGCGGGCACGGCGATCGGTTCGGTCTCCGGCGGCTGCGTGGAGGGAGCGGTCTACGAACTGTGCCTGCGGGCTCTCCAGGACGGCGAGACCGTCCTCGAACGGTTCGGCTACAGCGACGAGGACGCCTTCGCCGTCGGCCTGACCTGCGGCGGCACCATCGACGTCCTGGTCACCCCGGTCCACGCGGCGTCCCCCGCGCGGCCGGTGGTCCGGGCGGCGCTGTCGGCGGCCGTCCGGGGCGAGCCGGCCGCTCTCGCCCGGGTCGTCCGCGGCCCGGCCGGCCTGGTCGGCGCCGCCCTGCTGGTCCGGCCGGACGGGACCTACGAGGGATCACGTGATGGGGGCCTGACCGGAGACCCAGGCCTGGACCGTGCGGCGGCGGCCGAGGCGCGGGCGCTTCTGGAGGCCGGGCGTACCGGCACGGTGGAGTTGTCGGAGGACGGGGTGCACTGCCCGGGCGGACTGACGTTGCTGGTCGAGTCGAACATGCCGCCACCCCGCATGATCGTCTTCGGAGCGGTCGACTTCGCCGCGGCGCTGGTGCGGGCGGGCAAGTTCCTCGGGTACCACGTGACCGTGTGCGACGCCCGCCCGGTCTTCGCCACCCGGGCCCGCTTCCCGGACGCCGACGAGATCGTGGTCGACTGGCCGCACCGCTATCTGCGGCGCACCGCGACCGACACGCGTACGGCGCTGTGTGTCCTCACCCACGACGCCAAGTTCGACATACCGCTGCTGGAGGCCGCGCTGCGGATGCCGGTCGCGTTCGTCGGGGCGATGGGTTCGCGCCGCACCCACGCCGACCGCGAGCGGCGGCTGCGCGAGGCCGGACTGGGCGAACGGGAGCTGGCCCGGCTGCGGTCACCGATCGGCCTCGACCTCGGCGCCCGCACGCCGGAGGAGACCGCGCTGTCGATCGCGGCGGAGATCGTCGCGGCCCGGCACGGCGGGACAGGCGTTCCGCTGACCGGGTCCGGCACGCCGATACACCGGGAGGTGAGGCACCGGACCGGCACCCGGGCGGCCTGAGACCGTACGGATGCCGGCCGAGCGGAACAGCAGGTGCCAGGAGCCGGCCCGGCCCCTTCGTCGGGAACGGGCCTCGTCAGGAACCGCGCTGGTCAGGAACAGGACTCGTCAGGAACAGGACGTCAGGAACAGGACCGTCAGGGACGGCGCTGGTCAGGGACGGGGCTCGTCACGAACAGGGCTGGTCAGGAGCGGGGCTCCTCGTCCTGCTCGGCGCGTTCGGCGTCGCGGGCCTTCAGCCGGGCGGCTTCCTTGCGGACCTCGGCCTGGGTGGCCCGCTCCTTCTCCAGCCACTCGGGCTGTTCCTGCTTCAGCGCCTCGATCTGGTCCGTGGTGAGGGCCTCGGTGATCCCGCCGCGCGCGAGACCGGCGATGGAGACCCCGAGCTTGGCCGCGACGACGGGGCGCGGGTGGGGGCCGTTGCGTCGCAGTTCCCGCAGCCACTCGGGCGGGTCGGCCTGCAGCTGGTTCAGCTCGGCGCGCGAGACGGCGCCCTGCTGGAACTCCGCGGGCGTGGCGGGGAGGTACACACCCAGCTTCTTCGCCGCGGTGGCGGCCTTCATGGTCTGGGCGGTCTGGTGCGACTTCATGGTGTCCAGACTATCGACCGCCGGAGAGAGCTTTGACCACGGCGGGTAACCTGGCGGGGTGACAGGCTCGGAGACATCCCCCACGTTCCGGCTCGCGTACGTCCCCGGGGTGACGCCCGCCAAGTGGGTGCGGATCTGGAACGAGCGCCTGCCCGACGTCCCCCTCACCCTCGTGCAGGTACCGGCCGCCGACGCGCCCGCGACCCTGCGCGACGGCGCGGCGGACGCGGGCATCCTGCGGCTGCCGGTGGACCGCGCGTTCTTCAGCGCGATCCCGCTCTACACCGAGACGACGGTCGTCGTGGTCCCCAAGGACCATCTGCTGACGGCCGCGGAGGAGGTGACGGTCGCCGATCTCGCCGAGGAGGTCGTCTTCCACCCCCTGGACGACGTGCTCGGCTGGGAGCAGCCGCCCGGGGAGCCCGCCTTCGAGCGCCCGGCCACCACCGAGGACGCCGTGGAACTGGTGGCGGCCGGAGTGGGCGTGCTCGTCGTGCCGCAGTCCCTGGCCCGCCTCTACCACCGCCGAGACCTCACCTACCGGCCGGTCGCCGACGCCCCCCAGTCGGGCGTCGCGCTGACGTGGCCGGAGGAGGCGACGACGGACCTGGTCGAGGACCTCATCGGCATCGTCCGCGGCCGCACCGTCAACAGCACACGGGGACGCACCCGTCCCCAGGACGGGGAACGTTCCAAGGACGGCCAGGGTCAGGAGAAGAACGCCCGCCGCAAACCCGCGACCACCCGCGGCGGCAGGACGGCGACCGGCCAGAAGAGCGGCGCCAGGAACCCGAAGGGAACCAAGAGCGCCAAGGGGGGCGCGAAGGGAGCCAAGGGTGGCGGCCGCCAAGGAGGCTCACGCCGTCGGTCCTGAGGCGTGCCCGCTGAGGCGTGCCCGCTGAGGCGTGCCCGCTGAGGCGTGCGCGCGGGGAGGCCGAGGGCCCCCGAGGGGTCTCCGAGGGACACGGGCCCGGGCCGCACCGCGCCCCGGCGGGTCATCGGGCCAGCAGGTCCCGCAGCGCCTTCACCACCTCTCCCGGAGCCTCCTCGGCCATGAAGTGTCCGCAGGTGACCGTGGTGTGCCGCAGGTCCGGCGCCCATGCCCGCCACAGCGCGGCGGCGTCGTAGCCGAGAGCGGCGCCCCAGTCCTGCTGGAGCACGGCGACGGGCATGGTCAGCCGGTTCCCGGCGTCCCGGTCGGCGCGGTCGTGGGCCGTGTCGATGCCGGCCGAGGCCCGGTAGTCCGCCACGATCGAGGGCACGGCGGCGCGGCAGGCCGCGAGGTAGGCGGCCCGTACGTCGGCGGGCAGCGCTTCGGGGGACCGGGTCCAGGCGTCCAGGAAGTATCCGAAGAAGTCGTCCGCCGCGGCCGCGATCATCCGCTCGGGCAGGCCCGGCGGCTGGGCCATCAGGTACAGATGGAACGCAACGGCGGCCGACGTCCCGTGCAGCACGTCCCACATGTCGAGGGTGGGCAGGATGTCCAGCAGGGCCAGGTGCGTGACGCGGTCCGGATGGTCGAGACCCGCGCGGAAGGCCACCAGGGCGCCGCGGTCGTGCCCGGCGAGGGCGAAACGCTCGTGGCCGAGAGCGCTGGCCAGCGCCACCACGTCCGCGGCCATGGTGCGCTTGGCGTACAGCGTCCCGTCGGTGTCGGCGGGTTTGTCGCTGGCGCCGTATCCGCGCAGGTCGGGGCAGATCACGGTGTGGTCGGCGGCGAGGTCGGCGGCCACGTGCCGCCACATCAGATGGGTCTGCGGGAAGCCGTGCAGCAGGACGACGGGAGTGCCCGAGCCGCCTACGGCCGTGGTCAGCTCGACTCCGTCGGCGACGGGTACGCGGCGCAGGCCGAAACCGGGGATGGCGGGTGTCATCGGCGATGCCTCTCCTCAGGAAGGGGCTGGTGGTAAGGGAGCGCCGGTCGGATCGACCGGCCCCACCGAGCCTGCCGCCTCCCGATCAGCGGACAATCAGCACGGGGGACATCGGTCACGGGGGAACATCGGTACAGAGGGCCAACGGATGATCGGTGTGGGGTGGCGGCCCGGCACACGAGAGGAAAAGCGGACGATGGCGGACCAGGTCCGGTTCGGTGTGCTCGGGCCGGTGGTGGCCGAGCGCGACGGCGGCCCACCGGAACTGAGCGGTCCGCTGGACCTGAAGGGGCCGCGTCACCGCGCCGTGCTGGCGCGGCTGATCGTCGCCCGCCGTCGCGTGGTCCCCGTCGCCCGCTTGGTCGCGGACCTGTGGGTGGAGCCTCCGGCCGGTGCCGTCGGCGCCCTGCAGACCTTCGTCGCCGCCCTGCGCCGCGCCCTCGAACCCGCCCGCCCGCCCCGCGCCCCCGCCCGCCTGCTGGTCACCGACGGCCCCGGATACGCGCTGCGGACCGCGCCGGACACGGTCGACGCCTGGCGGTTCGAGACGGCCGTGGCCGACACCGCCCAACTGCCGCCCGAGCAGGCCCTCCACCGGCTCGAACAGGCCCTGACCTGGTGGCGGGGCCCCGCCTACGCCGAGTTCGCCGACGAGGACTGGTCCCGTTCCGAGCGCGCCCGCCTCGCCGAGCTGCGCCTGAGCGCCGAGGAGCGGCGGGCCGGCGCCCGGCTGGCGCTCGGCCGGGCGGCGGAGGCCGTGCCCGATCTGGAGGCCCATGTCACCGGCCATCCGTGGCGTGAGGAGGCCTGGCGGCTGCTGGCGCTCGCGCTGTACCGCACGGGCCGTCAGGGCGACGCCCTCGCCGTCCTGCGCCGCGCCCGCACCACCCTCGCCGAACAGCTCGGCGTCGATCCGGGTCCCGCGCTGCGCCGCCTGGAGGCGGACGTGCTCGCCCAGAGCCCCGACCTCGACACGCCCGGGGAGGCGCCCGGGGAGACGGCCGCCGCCGAGAACCTGTGGAACCGCGCCGCTCAGGCGTACGACCGCACCGTCGCCGCCGGGTCCCGGGCACGGCTGGAGTCGACGGTCGGACTGCTGCGCGGCCTCGCCCTCGCCGGCGGCGGCGGTCTGGCGGCGGCGCGCGAGCAGCGGACGGCGGTGGTCGCCGCCGCCGAGGAGCAGGGCGACGCCGTTCTGACCGCCCGGATCATCGGCGCCTACGACATCCCCGCGATCTGGACCCGCAGCGACGACCCGCCGGCCGCCCGGCGGATCGTCGCCGCCGCCGAACGCACCCTCGCCGCCCTGCCGCCCGGCCCCGCCCACGACGCCGACCGGTGCCGGCTGCTCGCCACCGTCGCCCTGGAGTCGCGCGGCACCCGGTCGGCCCGTGGACCGCGGGCCGCGGCCGAGGCGGAGGCGCTCGCCCGGCGGCTGGACGATCCCGCGCTGCTCGCCTTCGCCCTCAACGGCCGTTTCATGCAGTCCTGCGCGCGGGCCGGCCTGGCCGCCCGGCGGGACGCGATCGGCGGGGAACTGGTGGCCCTGTCGGCGCGGCACGGGCTGACGAACTACGAAGTGCTGGGGCATCTCGTGCGGATGCAGGCCCGCGCCGCGCTCGGCGACCGTGCCGGCGCCCGGGCGCACGCGACCGCCGCCGACCGCCTCGGCGAGCGGCACGAACGTCCGCTGGTGGCGGTGTTCACCGGCTGGTACCGCGCCATGGAGGCCGGTGACGAGCGGGCCGTACGGTCGGCCGCCGGGCTCCTGGACGGCGCGGGGATGCCGGGCCTGGCGGCCGGACTGCTCCCGCTGGCCCTGCTCTGCCTGCGCCTGGCGGACCGGCCCGGAGCGGCTCTGGAGGCGGCTGCTGCCGTGGACCTCGACGCGGACTGGGGACCGTACCGGCCCTGGGCCCGGCCCTTCGCCCTGCTCGACGAGGGGCGCCGCGCCGAGGCCCGGGCCGCGCTGGAGGCCCTGCCCGAACCGCCCCCCGACCTGCTCTACGAGGCCCTGTGCTGCCTGGAGGCGGCCGTCGCCCTGGAACTCGGCGACCGGGCCGCGCTGGAACGGACCCGTGCCCGGCTGCGGCCCGCCGCCGGGGAACTGGCGGGCGCGGGCAGCGGCCTGGTCGCCCTCGGACCGGTCGACCGCTGGCTCGCGGAGATCACCGCCGCACTCGGCGAACCGGCCCCCTGACCGCCGGGCCGCCCTCGCGGCCCACCTCCGCGAAACCGGCACCCCGCCCTCGGACCACGCTCACGAGCCCCTTACGGGTCGGTCGCGCGCCCCAGCCCACTCACGGGTCGTACGCACCGGCTCACTCACGGGTCGTACGCCCCAGCTCACTCCCGGACCGTGCACGGTCGAGCGGACCGTGCACGGTCGAGCCCACTCACGGACCGTCCGGCCGGCTCACGCGCGGGCCCTCCCCCCGCGCCTCACCTGCGCGCCGTACGCCCGATCGACTCCACCAGCGGCAGCATCCGGTGCGGGACGCGTTCGCGCAGGGCCACCTCGGTGCGGGTGCGGACCACGCCCGGCAGACTGATCAGCTTCTGGATCACGTCCTCCAGATGGGCGTTGTCCCGCGCCACCACCCGGGTCAGCAGATCGCCGCCGCCGGTGATGGAGAACGCCTCGACGATCTCCGGCACCCCGGCCAGCGCGTCCCCGACATCGTCCAGATGGCCCTGGGTCACCTCGATGTGCACGAACGCGAGCACCGGATGCCCGAGCGCGGCGGGGGAGAGGGCGGGCGCGGTGCCGGTGATCACACCGTCCCGTTCGAGCCGGTCCAGCCGGGCCTGGAGGGTGCCGCGCGCGACGCCGAGGATGCGGGCGTACTCGCGCACGCTGGTGCGGGGCTGTTCCAGGAGCAGCCGCAGGATGCGGGTGTCGAGTTCGTCCACGGCCATGACGGCGCCGGCCTCCAGATACGTGCGTTGATCGACGTCGACTGTACCAATGGCTCAGCGTCGGGCGGACAGCCTGGACCAGTGAGGTGTCGTCCATTGGCCCGTGATCAGCGCGGACTCGGCCCGCGCTGCTGAGCCAATGGCCCAGTGGAGGGCGGGTCACTTGAGCCAGAGGCCGTCGTGATGCTGTGATGGACACGTCGATGGCGCTGCGGATCCCCGCGGCGCCTTTTTCATGTCGGTGCCCGGGTGCCGCGCACGCGATGCGTCCCGCGGCACCCCACGTACTCCAAGGGGGCGGTCAGCAGTGCTGAAGAGGGTGTTCGCGGCTCCGGACCCGGGGCGGGCGCGGCTGCGCTTCGCCGCCCGGGCCGTCCTCGGCATCGGCCTGGCGGTCCTCGTCTGCGCCGCGGCCGGACACTCGCTCACCGGCGCCGTCACCGGCGGGCTCGCCGCGCTGCTGGCCCTGTTCACCGTCGCCGACCCCACGGTCCGCGGCCAGGCCGTCACCACCGCGCTGCTGCCGGTCGTCGGCATCCCGGTCCTCGCCGCCGCGTCCGCGCTGCACGCCCAGCCCCTCGTCCGCGACCTGGCCTTCCTCGCCGTGGTCGGGGCCGGCGTGTACGCGCGCCGCTGGGGGCCGCGCGGCCACAGCCTCGGCGTGTTCGCGTTCATGACCTTCTTCGTGGCCCAGTTCCTGCACGCCACGCCGGGCCAGTTGCCCGAGCTGTCGGTCGCCGTCGTCCTGTCGGTGCTCAGCGCGGCGGCGGTCCGCTTCGGGCTGTGGTGCTACGAACGCCGGCTGCCCCCGGCCACGGCGCCCGCGCCGCCGGGCGGCACCGGGCTGGCCCGGGTGACCACCCGGCAGGCGGTGCAGGCGGTCGCCGGCGCCGGCTTCGCGCTCGTCGTGGGCGAACTGATGTCCGGACAGCGCTGGTACTGGGCCGTCGGCGCCACCTGGTGGGTCTTCGTGAACACCGCCTCGCGCGGCGAGACCCTGGTCCGCGGCTTCCGCCGGGTCCTCGGCACGGTGCTCGGCCTCGGCCTCGGCGTCCTCGTCGTCGCCCCGCTGCACGGGGCCGGGCTGCCCACCGCACTGCTCGTCGCCGTGAGCGTCTTCGGCATCTTCTACACGGCCGCCGTGTCGTACACCTGGATGATGCTCTGGGTGACGGTGCTCGCCACCTCGCTCTACGGCCTGCTCGGCGTGCTGACCCCGGGGCTGCTCGCCCTGCGTCTGGGCGAGACCGCCGTCGGCGCGCTCGGCGCCTGGCTGGCCGTGCTGTTCGTGCTGCCGGTCAGCACCCACGCCGTCACCGACGCCTGGATCCAGCGCGCCCTGCGCTGCGTCCACGCCTGCACCGCAGAGGCCGCCGCCCGGCTCGCGGGCACGGCGGACGCCGACCCCGCGCCCCGGGTGGCCGAGCTGGAACAACTGCTCGGCCGGGTACGGCTCTCCGTCGCGCCGCTCGTCCACCCGCTGAACCCGATGCTCGGCCGCAAGCAGCGCGCCCGGCAGGTGCTGCGGCTGCTCGACGACTGCGCCCGCGAGATCCGCGGCCTGGTCGCCGTGGCCGCAGACCCGGAGGCCTCCCACGACGCCCGGCTCGCCGCCGCCTGCTGGCGCGTGGAGGCGGCGATCGAAGCGCTCACCGGCGGCGTCGAACCCGTCGCCGACGGCACCGCACGCCCGGCCGCGGACGCCGGCGCGCTCGCCCATCTGCACGGCCTGGAACGCGCCCTCACCGAGCTGTCCGCGCCCCTGCGCGCGTCCTCGGGCTCCCCTCTGGTCGGCGCCTGAGCCGCGCGGGGGCGCCCGGGCGACCGAGCCCGGACGCTCCCGTACCGGCCGGAGTCCCGCACGGAGGACCGGAACACGTCCGCGCCTTGGTCTAGACCGCGCATGATCGACTGCTACGGTCACCGCAACGGGTCGACCGAGAGGGGACAGCGGTGTCAGACGGCGGCAGGCGGGCACGGCGGGCGTTCATCGGATCGTTCACGGCGGCGGGCGGCCCCGGCGTCGTCACCGCGGCCGTGGCCGAGCACGGCGGGGCACTGACCCCGCTGACCAGCGCGGACAGCGTCGCCGACCCCTCCTACCTGGCCCTGTCGCCCGACGGGAACACGCTCTACACGGTCAGCGAGACCGCCGAGGGCGCGGTGGCCGCCTACCGGGTGAAGGGCGAGGCGCTCGAACTCGCCGGCCCGCCCGTGCGGCTCGACGGCAGCGGACCCACCTACCTGAGCCTGTTCGACGGCCACGTCCTCACCGCCGACTACGGCTCCGGCAGCGTCACCGCCGTCCCCGTCCGCGCCGACGGACGCCTCGGCAACGCGCCCTCGGGACAGCTCCGGCACAGCGGCTCCGGCCCGAACGAGCGCCGCCAGCGCGGCCCGCACGCCCACCAGGTGCAGCCCGACCCCAGCGGCCGCTGGGCCGTCAGCGTCGACCTCGGCACGGACTCGGTCCGGGTGTGCATGCTGACGGACGGCAGGCCCGAGCTGCGCCGGGAGATCGCGCTGCGCCCCGGCTCCGGCCCCCGCCACCTGGCTTTTCACCCGCACGGCCGGCACGCCTACGTCGTCAACGAACTCACGCCCACCGTCACGGTCTGCCGCTGGGACGCCGCCGCCGGCGCGCTCAAGCCGCTGGCCGAGACGCCGGTCCTGCCGGACACCCCGGCCGGCGACGCCTACCCCTCGGGCATCGCGGTCGCGCCGGACGGCCGCTTCCTGTGGACCGCCACGCGCGGCGAGGACGTGCTGTCCGTCTTCGCCGTCGAGGCGGACGGCGAACGGCTGGTGCGGGCCGGGACGGTGCCGTGCGGCGGCCACTGGCCCCGGGCGCTCACCTGGCACGACGGCTTCCTGTACGTCGCCAACGAGCGCTCCGGGGACGTGACCTGGTTCGCCGTGGACCCGGCTACGGGAGCGCCGGAGCGGGCCGGCGCGGTGCGGGTGCCGGCGGCCTCCTGCGTGGTCTTCGGCTGAACCACGCTCGGACGGTCCCCGGCCCACAGCGCCCCGGCCCACAGCGCCCCCCACAGCGGCCCCGGCCCACAGCGGGGCACGGCCCGTGGCACGGCGAAGGGCCCGCCCCGGCTGTGCGGAGCGGGCCCTTCACCGCGTGCGTGCGGTCGTACGTTCGTGCGGGGTGCGCGGCTGCGCCGAGGTCAGTGGACCGGCGTGCCCTGCGACGGCTGCGGCGCGATGCCCAGGGCCGTCGTGTACTTGGCCAGGGCGAGCTTGCCGATCGCCGGGTAGGCGCCGAGCGCCTCGGCGGCGGAGCAGTCCGCCTCCTTCGCGGCGGCCTGGACCAGCTCGGCGTCGATCTCCGGGCCGATCAGGTACGGCGCCAGGGCCAGCTGCTGGGAGCCGGAGGAGCGCAGCTGCTCGGCGACGGCCGAGATCGAGCCCTCCTGGTCCAGGGCGGCGGCCATCACCGGGACGGCGAGGCGCGCGGCCAGCAGCATGCCGGTGATCCCGGCGGCCTGCACGGCCTCGTCGCCGCCGACCGAGGCGAGGATGATGCCGTCCGCCGCGGTCGCCACGGTGAACAGCCGGGCGCGGTCGGCGCGGGCCAGACCCGCCTCCGACAGCCTGACGTGCAGCGCCTCGGCGAGCAGCGGGTGCGGGCCGAGGACGTCGGTCAGCTCGGCCGCGACCCGGCTGTCCATGACGGCCTGGCGGACCTGGCGCAGCAGCGCGCTGTCCGGGCCGGCGAGCAGCGGCACGACGACCGCCACCGGGCCGTCGGGCTCCTTGGCCTCGACGCCGGCCGCGAGGGCCTGCTCGTAGCGGGCGGTGCGCTCGTCGGCCGCGCGCGAGAGCACGGACTGCAGGGTCGGGAACTCCGAGTCGTCGCCGTCCACGTACCCGATCAGGGCGTCGAGGCCGGGCAGCTCGGAACGGGCGATGCTCACGACCTCCTCGGCGAGGCCGCGCGTGGCGGCGCCGGGCGTGCCCGGCACCGCGAGGACGAGCGCGGGCGCGCCCTCGGGAGCCGCCAGCGGTTCGGGTCGGCGGTGCCGTCCGGGCTGGCGGGGGCGCGGCATTCGTACTGGCAGGCCGGACGCGGGCCCAGTGGGGGAGCTCATGGCGCCGCATGTTACTGGCTTTCGCGGTGCCCCTGTTCGGGGAGGGTGCAGGTGAGCGGTTTCCGTCCGGTTTTGTCTGATGAGTTACGTACTGATCAAGCCTGTGCGATGTGCGCAAAAGACTCGGAACCGACAACTCGTCCAGGACATCGGCGTACTTGTCCGACGCGTGCTCGACACGTCGGGATGTGGGCGATCGGTCGGGGGATCAGTCCCTTTGTGCCGGTGGGACGTACAGCATCTTCTCGTCACCCGGCAGGGCGAGCCGGCCCTCGGCCAGTTCGGTCGCGATGCGCGCGGAGCCGTGCAGCGGATCGCCCTCGGCGGCGACGCGCCGGGCGTGCGGCAGCCGCAGGGCCAGCTCCCGCTCCAGCGGTACGAGCAGCGGGTCGCCCATGTGGAACAGGCCCCCGGTGAGGGCGACGAGCGGCTCGCCTCCCGGCGGGCACACGGCGGCGGCCGACTCGGCCATGTGCCGGGCGGCGGCGCGCAGCACACCGGCCGCCACCGGGTCGCCGGCAGCACAGGCGGCCACCTGGGGGGCGAAGGAGGCGAGGGCGGCGGCGCGGTCGGGGCGCGGGTAGAGCCTGCCGGGCAGTTCGGGCATCGGTCCGAACGTCTCCTCGGCGCGGGTCAGCAGCGCCGTCGAACCGCCGTCGCGTCCGTCGTGGGCGCGCAGCGCGGCCTCCAGTCCGGCCCGGCCGATCCACGCTCCGCCGCCGCAGTCGCCCAGCAGATGCCCCCAGCCGTCCGCGCGCCGCCAGCCGGTCAGATCGGTGCCGAGCGCGATCAGCCCCGTCCCGGCGGCGATCACGGCGCCGGGACGCGAACCGAGCGCACCGGCATAGGCGGTGACCGCGTCGGCGGCCAACGCGACCTGGCGCACGCCCAGTTCCCGCGCCAGCGCGCCGGGCAGCTCGGCGCGCAGGGCGTCGCCCAGGGTGGCGAATCCGGCGGCCCCCACGACTGCGGTCGTCAGCCGCCCCACCCCGGCCTCGGCGGTCAACGCCCGGGCCATGGGCGCCAGTTGCGCCATCAGGTGCCCGGGGTCGATGCCCCGGTCCCCGGTGCGCACCGGTTCGGCGGACCGGCGCTCGGCGAGCGGTCCTCGGCCGGGCACCCCGACGACGGCCCGGATCCCGGAGCCGCCGGAGTCGACGGCGAGGAACCCCGCCGCACCGGCCGCCGCCCGGCCCGTCACGGCAGGCGCCAGTCCACGGGCTGTCCGCCCTGCCCGATCAGCAGGTCGTTGGCGCGGCTGAACGGACGGGAGCCGAAGAAGCCGCGGTCGGCGGACATGGGGGAGGGATGGGCCGACTCCACCGAGGGCAGATCGCCCAGCAGCGGGCGGAGGTTGCGGGCGTCCCGGCCCCACAGGATTGACACCAGGGGCTTGCCGCGCGCGGCCAGCGCCCGGATCGCCTGCTCGGTGACCTCTTCCCAGCCCTTGCCGCGATGGGCGCCCGGCTTGCGCGGGGCCGTGGTGAGCGCCCTGTTGAGCAGCAGCACGCCCTGCCGCGTCCACGGCGTCAGGTCGCCGGAGGACGGCTGGGGCAGCCCCAGGTCGCTGGTCAGCTCGCGGTAGATGTTGATGAGACTGCCGGGCAGCGGACGCACCTCGGGCGCCACCGAGAACGACAGGCCCACCGCATGGCCCGGCGTGGGATAAGGGTCCTGGCCGACGATCAGGACGCGTACGTCGTCGAACGGCTGCTGGAAGGCGCGCAGGACGTTCGCCCCGGCCGGGAGGTAGGTGCGTCCCGCGGCGATCTCCGCGCGCAGGAAGTCGCCCATCTGGGCGATCCGTCCGGCGACGGGTTCCAGGGCCTCGGCCCAGCCGGCTTCGACGATTTCATGCAAGGGTCGTGGTGCCACGGGCGTCACCCTACTGCCGGGCACCGGGCGATGATCAAGCGGTTGCCGGACACCGGCCGAAGACGACCGAAGCGGTGCGTCCGCCGCCGGATGCGGACCGAGGACGCCCGAGGCGGTCATCCGATCACCGCCGCGCGCACGCACAGCACGTCCGGCAGATGCGCGGCCAGCTGCCGCCAGCTGTCGCCGTCGTCCGCCGAGGCGTACACCTCGCCGTTGCGGTTGCCGAAGTAGACGCCCGCCGGGTCGGCGTCGTCGGTGCACAGCGCGTCGCGCAGCACCGTGCCGTAGTGGTCCTCCTGCGGCAGGCCCGCCGACAGCGGCTCCCAGCTGCGGCCCGCGTCCTGGGTGCGGAACACCCGGCAGCGGTGACCGGCCGGGACCCGGTCGGCGTCGGCGTTGATCGGGAAGACGTACGCCGTCTCGCCGCGGTGCGGATGGGCGGCCGCGGCGAAACCGAACGTCGAGGGCAGCCCCTCGCCGATGTCCGTCCAGTGGGCGCCGCCGTCGTCGCTGCGGTACACGCCCCAGTGGTTCTGCAGGTACAGCCGGTCGAGGTCGGCCGAGTCCTGGGCGACCTTGTGGACGCACTGGCCGAACTCCGGGTTCGGGTCGGGCAGGAACACGGCCGAGACGCCATGGTTCGCCGGGGACCAGCTCGCCCCGCCGTCCGTGGTGCGGAACACCCCGGCGGTCGACACGGCGACCGTCACGGCGTTCGGATCGCGCCGGTCCGTCACCACGGTGTGCAGGCCCTCACCGCCGCCGCCCGGCACCCATCTCGACCGCGTGGGGTGCTCCCACAGCGGGCGCACCAGCTTGAAGCTCTCGCCGCGGTCCTCGGAGCGGTACAGCGCGGCCGGCTCCGTGCCCGCGTACACCACCTCCGGTTCCGCCGCCGCCGGATGCAGCTGCCACACCCGCTCCAGCGAGGCGCCGGTGTCCTTGGGGAACTTCACCGCCGGGCGGGCCGGTTCGGTCCAGGTGCGCCCCAGGTCGTCGGAGTGGAACACCGACGGGCCCCAGTGCGCGCTGTCGCCGCCGGCCAGCAGCCGGGGGACGGGGCCGCGGGTGTCGATCGCGACCGAGTACACGGCCTGGGCGTTGAAGTGGGGACGGTCGTCGAACTCCCAGTCGCCGGCGCGCCGCCGTGCGAGGAACAATCCCTTGCGGGTGCCCACGGCGAGCAGTACCTCGGTCATGCCGATCACCTCCACGACGCTCGTCCGGAACGCCTTCGTCCCGGACACCCGCCAGTCTGCACCCGACCACTGACAGTGCCCCGCGCGACGGCGTCGTCGCAGGTCGGACGGCATGGTCGGCACGCCGGACGGTCGCGCGCGGGACCGCTCGACCGGTCGTACGGGAGTCTCGCCCCCTTGGGACCGGCGGGCGGGGGAACCCGGCGTGAGCATCGGCGGGCCGTCTTCCGTATGAAAGGGCGGTCCGGCCTGTCCGCGCACATGTGAGGAGGACGCCTTCGATGGGCTTCCGTGGTCCCGGGGGGTGGCTGTGGCGGTGGCGCCGCAATCCGCTCAAGCGCCGTGCCGACGCCGTGGACGCCTGGGTCCTGCTCGGCGTCTGGCTCCTCACCGTCACCGTCGGCGTCCTCGCCGGCTGGTCCGGCGTGCGGAGCGTGCGGCACGGGCTGGACCGGGAGCGTGAGGAGTGGCGGCCCACCGTGGCCCTGGTGACGCAGAAGGCGCCCGGCCCGGCCTCCGCCACCACCGGTGACGACGCCACCACCGGGGACGGCGACGGCGCCCGGGACGACGACAGCGGTGACGCCGGCGCCGGACAGGGGCGCGGCCGCGGTCCCGCCTCGGTGTGGGGCGAGGTGCGCTGGAGCGCGCCCGACGGGACGGCCCGCACCGGCAGGACCCGGGTGGCCTCCGACAGCGCCGTCGGCGCGGCCGTCACCGTCTGGACCGACCCCGCGGGCAGGCTGGTGACCCAGCCGCCCACGGTGAACCAGGCCCGCACCCGGTCCCTGGCGATCGGCGGCCTGGTCGGGCTGAGCGCCGCCGCCGTGCCCTTCGCCTGCGGCCGCCTCCTGCGGGACCGCCTGGAACGCCGGCGGCTGAAGCAGTGGGACGTGGAGTGGGCGCGCTTCGACCCGCTGTGGGGCCGCAGGACTCCCTGAGCGCGCCGCCCCCGCCTCAGCTGCCGCTCATGCCATGCCACCCCCGCCTCGGCTACCGCTCATGCCACCCCTGCCTCGGCTACCGCTCATGCCACCCCCGCCTCGGCTACGGCTCACACCGTCCCGGGCAGCGCCCGCCCCAGGATCGTGTCCACGTCCGCCGAGTCCGGCAGGGTGCCGAAGGCGTGGCCGCCCTCGCCGCCCAGCCGGGTCGCGCAGAAGGCGTCGGCGACGGCGGCCGGGGCGTGCCTGACCAGCAGCGACGCCTGGAGGGCCAGCGCCATCCGCTCCACCAGCCGGCGCGCGCCGAACGGGGACGCCTCACCGAGACCGTTCTTCAGGCCGGTGACGGCCGCGTCCAGCCGGGCGTTCGCGCCCCGCGCCAGGGAGAGTTCGGCGAACAGCGCCTCCGCGGCGCCGGGTTCGCGGCCGAGCGCCCGCAGCACGTCCAGGGCGTTGACGTTGCCCGATCCCTCCCAGATCGACAGCAGGGGCGCCTCGCGGTAGTGGCGGGGCATGCCGGACTCCTCGACGTAGCCGTTGCCGCCGAGGCACTCCAGGGCCTCCGCGGTGAAGGCCGGCCCGCGCTTGGTGACCCAGTACTTGCCGACGGCGGTGGCGATCCGCCGGAACGCCGCCTCGCCGGGGTCCTCCCCGCGCACCGCCCGGTCCGCCGAGCCGGCCAGCCGCAGGGTGAGCGTCGTGGCCGCCTCCGACTCCAGCGCCAGATCGGCCAGTACGTTGCGCATGAGCGGCTGGTCGGCCAGGCGGGCGCCGAAGGCCCGGCGGTGCAGCGTGTGGTGGCCCGCCTCGACGAGCGTCTTGCGCATCAGCGCCGCCGACATCATCACGCAGTCCAGCCGGGTGCAGTTGACCATCTCGATGATCGTCTTGACGCCCCGCCCCTCCGGCCCGACCAGCCAGGCGACCGTCCCGTCGAACTCCGGCTCGCAGGAGGCGTTGGACCGGTTGCCCAGCTTGTCCTTGAGCCGCTGGATGCGGAAGGCGTTGCGGCTGCCGTCGGGCAGGACGCGCGGCACCAGGAAGCAGGACAGCCCGCCCGGCGCCTGCGCCAGCACCAGGAAGACGTCGCACATGGGCGCCGAGGTGAACCACTTGTGGCCGCGCAGCGTGTACACACCGGGCTCGGCGGTCGGCGTGGCCGCCGTCGTGTTGGTCCGCACGTCCGAGCCGCCCTGCTTCTCGGTCATGCCCATGCCCGCCAGCAGGCCCGGCTTCTCCGCCGGCGCCCGCAGCCCGGGCTCGTACACCCTGCTGGTCAGCAGCGGCTCGTAGACGGCGGCCAGGTCCGGCTGGGCGCGCAGCGCGGGCACGGCGGCGTACGTCATCGACGTCGGGCAGCCGTGCCCGGCGTCCGTGTGCCCCCACACCAGCCCGCCCGCCGTACGGGCCACGTGCGCGCCGGGCCGGCCGTCCGCCCACGGCGCGCCGGCCAGGCCCTCGGCGACCGCGGTCCGCATCAGGTGGTGCCAGCTCGGGTGGAAGTCCACCTCGTCGATCCGGTTGCCGTACCGGTCGTGGGTGCGCAGCTCCGGCTCGTGCCGGTTGGCCTGCTCGGCCCACTCCTGCGCCTCGGCGCTCCCGGCCAGCGCGCCGAGCCGCCGTACGTCCCGCTCGGCCCATCCGGCGCCCTCCCGGCGCAGCCCCTCCAGCAGGGCGGCGTCCTCGGAGGCGTCGTAGGGGCTCAGCGGCGGGGGCTGATTGGTGACGTCGTGCGTGGCGTACGGCCCGGGCGGCTGCGGCCACTGCTCCGAGGCCTGCCGCTGGTCCTGCCCCGTCGGCGCGGGCCGCTCGGTCCGCCGGTCCTGCTGCTCGTGCGCGAGTGTCGAAGCCATACGGGCAGTGTTGCACTTCGTCTGCGACCGTAGCAATAGTGCAACAAGGGGGGTCCGTACAGTACGTGACCATGAACGCCTCCGAGGAGCCCGCAGCGGTGGACCTGCGTCCGCTGTCCGCGCGGTCCGTCGTCCTCAGCCTGCTGCTGGGCACGCACCCGCCCGAACTGCCGGTACGGGGCCTGCTGCGGGCCGTCGAGCCCCTCGGGATCGGCGGCTCCACCCTGCGGGCGGCGCTCAGCCGCATGGTGGCCGCCGGCGATCTGCGGCGCGCGGACGGCGTCTACCGCCTCAGCGACCGCCTGCTGGAGCGCCAGCGCCGCCAGGACGCGGCCGTGCACCCGCAGACCCGCGACTGGACCGGCGCGTGGGAGATGGCGGTGGTCACGGCGACCGGCCGCGAGCCCGCCGAACGCGCCGCCCTGCGCACCCGGCTCACCGCCCTGCGCCTGGCCGAACTCCGCGAGGGCGTCTGGCTGCGCCCCGCCAACCTGCGCCGCCCCTGGCCCGGCGACCTGGACGACGTGGTGCGACGCTTCACCGCCCGGCCCGACGAGCCGGACGAGGACCTCGCCGCGCGCCTGTGGCCGCTGGAGGCGTGGGCGGCGACGGCCCGGGCCCTGCTCGCCCATGTGGCGCGCGCCGGCCGGCCCGCCGACCGCTTCACCGCCCTCGCCGCGGTGGTACGGCACCTGCTGGCCGACCCCGTCCTGCCCGCCCCGCTGCTGCCCGGCCACTGGCCCGGCCCCGAACTGCGCGCCGCCTACACCGACTACCAGCGCGAACTGACCGAGGAGATGCTCGGCCACGCGGGGCGGTGAGCGGACAGGGCGCGGTGAGGGCGGTCGCGGCGGGTGGCCGCCCGCACCGGGGCGGGACCACGTGTAGGTGATGCCTGCCGAAAGGCCGAGCGCAGGCAGGCCGTCGGCCGGTGCGCGCCGCCTGTGATACGGACGTGCGGCCGAGGTCGTGCAGCGCTTTCCGGGCAACGCCCCGGGCGGAACGTCCGGTGCGGCGAGGGACGGCCTTAAGCCGAGTGCCGCCGGCCCGGCGCGAGCCGTGCCGCGACGGGGCCGGAGTCGCGCGCGACAGGGCGGGAGAGCCGTGCCGCGACAGGGCGAGAGGGCCGTGCCCCGGCCGGCCGGGAGAGCCGTGCCGCACCGGGGCGGCGAGAGCCGTCCGGGCGAGCGGGCGGTGCGGCCGGTGGCGCGGGCGCGGACCCTGGCGTTCCCTGAGGATGGGCGGGATGACCAGCGCGGTCGCGGGCACCCGGGGGGCACGGAAGGGATCTCACCCAGGCGAGGAGAGTCATGGCTGAGCAGAAGTCGTCGTCGGTCCTTGCGGCGCCCCTGCACGGCGCGGCCTCGGTGCTGCGGAGGGTACCCGGCGCCGGGACGGTGGGCAGGGCCGCGCAGGGCACGCTGAACAAGGTCGAGGCCGTGTCGCCGAGGGGGCGGCGGATCGCGGTCTACACGGGCGCCGGGGTCCTCGGCGTCGCCGGGATCGTGGAGTGGCCCGTCGCGCTCACCGGAGCGGCCGTCGCCTGGCTCACCCAGCCCCGGCCGGACCGCCCCGAGGAGCCCCGCGAGCCCGGACGCCTGACGGCCGGGGGAGCGGAGAACGGCTCGGGGGAGACCGGCGCGGCAGGAGACACGGGCCCCGGCACCACGGCCACCGCATCCGGCACCACGGACACAGCACCCGGCACCACGGACACCGCATCCGGCGCCACGGACCCCGCGTCCGCAGCCGCGGCCCCGGCCGCCGAGACTCCCGGCACCGCCGGGACTGCCCGCACGTCCGCGAGCCCGGGCGCCGCCCCCCGGCGGGCCAGGCGCGCCCCCGCGAGCGGTGAACCGGCGGAGGACATCGCCACCGCGGCGCTCACCTCCCGACCGGCGGGCCGCGGCGGAAGCCGTACCGGACCCGCCGGAACGCCGCCGCCGGCGCCCGGCCCGGTGCCGGCCGACGACCCCGGGCCAAAGGCCGGCGACCGCGACCGGGGCGCGCCCGCGTCCGGCCGGACGGCGACGAGCAGGACGCCGACGGCGCCGGGCCGGACACCGACGGGCAAGGCACCCACCGGTAAGGCGCCCGCGGAGAAGCCGGCCACCGGTCCCGCGGCCACCGGCCCCCTCGGCCCGACGGCGCGGCCCGGCCGCACCACCCTCTGAGGGCGCGCCATGGCACTGGGTCTGCTGACCGTGCCCTCGGCGGCCGTCAGGCTGCTGCCCGCGGCGCCCCGGGTGCTCGCCCGGGCCGCCGCCCCGGCGGTCGGGGTGGCCGCCGGGGCGGCGGCCACAACGGCGCGCGCCGGCGTACGCGGCGCTGACGCCGCAGTGCGCGTCGCGCGGGTCGCCCGCAACGCGCTCCCCGGCGCCGGCGGCAACTGGCGCTCCGGGACGCGCGCCCACCTCGCGCTGCGCGCCGCCGAGCCGGGCGCGGTACGGCGCGCCGGCGGCACCGCGCACCTGGCGCGCCGGGTGGCCGCCAAGCTCGCCGAGCGACCCGACGTCCTCTTCGCCTACTGGGACCAGGGGCTCGGCCGTCTGGTCGTCAGCGTCACCGAGGACGAGTTCTCCGACCGGGTCCTGGAGCACGCCTGCGACCTCGCCGCCCGCAGCGGGCTGGCCCTGGCGGGCGGCGACCCGGAGGAGATGACGCATCCCGCCGACCCCGCCGGGGTGCGGGCCGCCGCGGCCACGCTCGGCGCGGACGTTCTCGGGATCGCCGTGGGCCTGACCGCGTACTGGCTGCGGCTGCCGCCGTCGCCGCGCCTGGTGACCGCGGTGGTGACCCTGCTCAGGGAGAACCCGCGCTTCCGCGCCCGGCTGCGCGCCCGGCTCGGCGCCGACCGGATGGACCTGCTGCTGGCGTGCGTCAACGCGGCCGTGCACGGCGCCGGGCAGACCCCCACCTCGCTCGTGCTCGACGGCGCCCTGCGCGGCTGCCAGCTCGCCGAGACCGTGGC
The DNA here is from genome assembly GCF_019890635.1 of Streptomyces sennicomposti. GTDB lineage: Bacteria > Actinomycetota > Actinomycetes > Streptomycetales > Streptomycetaceae > Streptomyces > Streptomyces sennicomposti. The sequence continues at coordinate 23,372 of NZ_JAIOAB010000004.1, read as the reverse complement.
CCGCTCGGCCGCCTTCGACTCGGTGCACGACCAGCTGTGCTCGCCCGGGCGGATCAGCGTCGGCACCGACGACTGCCCGCGCCCGCCGCTGCGCGTCTCCCCCGCCCAGGAGTACGCCAACCACGCCTCCGCCGGCAGTCTGATCGGCGCGGCGGCCACCTTGCTGGTCAAGCACGACGGCTCCGAGGCGGCCGAGGCGGTGCTCGCCGGCTCGCCCAAGGCCGCCCGCTACGGTCCCGCCGTCTTCCACGCCGTGCTCAGCGCCGCGCTGGCCCGCACCGGCGTGCTGGTGCGCGACCCGGAGCGGCTGCGCCAGCTGGAGATGGCCGGCACCGTCGTCCTGCACCCGAGCGCGCTGCGCGCCGAGGACGGCACGGCCGACCCCTGGGCCGAACCCGTCCTGGACGCCGCCCGCCGCGCCGGCCTCAGGGTCGTCGTCGTGGGCGACCCGGCCCTGGAGGACGTCACCGGCCTCGCCGACGAGGTGGTGGACGCCCGGCGGCCCCTCGACGACGTGGTGTACGGGCTGCGCCGCGACGAGGACGAGGGCGTGGTCGTCACCGTCGCCCGGGCGCGGTCGGCCGACGACCACGACGTCCTGGCCGGGCTGCGCGGCAGCGACATCGCCGTGGCCCTCACCGACCGCGACGGCGCCGTCGTGTGGGGCGCCGACATCCTGGCCCTGCACGGCCTGCCCGACGTGTGGCGGGTGCTCACCGCGGTCCCCGCCGCCCGCAGGGTGGGCCGCCGCTCGCAGACCCTGGCCCGGTCCGGCGCCGCGCTGTCCGGGCTCATGGTCGCCGTCGGCGAGTCCAAGGGCGGCCGCGGCCGCCGGTCCGTACTGCCCGGCCTGCGGCACGCGCCGGTCGACGCCGCGGCCGCCACCGCCCTGCTCTCGGGGGCGCGCGCCGCCCTCGGCGTGGCCGCCGCCCGCGCCCCCCGCCCGCACCCGCGCGTGCCGTGGCACGAGCTGGAGTCGGACGAGGCCCGGGAGCGGCTGGAGCACGAGCCGGCCGACGAACCGACACCGCTGGAGCAGGCGACCACCCGCGCCCGCAGGACCGTCGGCAGCGCCTTTCGGCACCCCGTGCTCGCCCCGGCCCGCTGGACGTACGACCTCGGGCGGGCCGTGCGCGGCGAACTCCAGGACCCCCTCACCCCCGTCCTGGCGGTCGGCTCGGCGGCGTCCGCGCTGCTCGGCTCCGTCGTGGACGCCCTGCTCGTCGTCGGCGCGCTCGATCTGAACGCCCTGGTCGGCGGCGTCCAGCGGCTGCGCGCCGAACGGGCGCTGTCCGGGCTGCTGGCCGAGCAGAAGCAGAAGGCACGTCTGGCGCCCGAGGCCGGTCAGGCGCCCGCCGGGGGCACCCGCACCGTCGACGCGGGAAAGCTCAGCCCCGGCGACGTGATCGAGCTCAAGGGCGACGACGTGGTGCCCGCCGACGCCCGGCTGCTGTGGCAGGAGGGCCTGGAGGTCGACGAGTCCGCGCTGACCGGGGAGTCCCTGCGGGTGCAGAAGCAGACCGACCCGACCCCGCACGCCGCCGTCGCCGACCGGCTCTGCATGGTCTTCGAGGGCACCACCGTGGTGGCCGGGCAGGCGAGGGCCGTCGTCGTGGAGACCGGCGAGCTGACCGAGGCCGCCCGCGCCGTGCACCTGGCCGCCCGCACGCCCCCGGCCGCCGGAGTCCAGGCCCGGCTGCAGGAACTCACCCGCAAGGCACTGCCGTTGACCCTCGCGGGCGGCGCGGCGGTGACCGGTCTCGCCCTGCTGCGCGGCACCCCCATCCGGGAGGCGGTCAGCGGCGGCGTGGCCGTCGCGGTGGCCGCCGTGCCCGAGGGACTGCCGCTGGTGGCGACCGTGGCGCAGTTGGCCGCGGCCCGCCGGCTCAGCCGGGGCGGCGTCCTCGTGCGCACGCCGCGCACCCTGGAGGCGCTGGGCCGTATGGACACCCTCTGCTTCGACAAGACCGGCACCCTCACCGAGAACCGGCTGCGCCTGGTACGGATCTCCGACGGCGGCGGAACCGTCCACGCGGTGGGCGACGAGGCGGCCGCGGACACCCTGCGCGCCGCGGCGCGGGCCTGCCCGCGTCTGAACGGCGGCTCCGACCGGCCGGTGCACGCCACCGACGAGGCGGTCCTCGACGCGGCCCGGCCCGACCCGGACTGGACGCAGCTCGAAGGGCTCGGCTTCGAGGCGGCCCGCGGTTACGCGGCGGCCGTCGGCCGGACCACCGACGGGCAGCGCCTGCTCGTGGTCAAGGGCGCCCCGGAGACCGTCCTGCCCGCCTGCCCCGCCCTCCCCTCGCACGCCGCCGACACCTCGCACTCCCTCGCCGGGAGCGGACTGCGCGTCCTGGCCGTCGCGCAGCGGCGGCTCGCCGAGGACGAGAAGGAGACGGACGCGCTCGAACAGGCCCTGCGGAACCTGGAGTTCACCGGCCTGCTCGCCCTGTCGGACGTGCCCCGCGAGACCTCCACCACCCTCGTGCACGGCCTGTACGAGGAGGGCGTACGGCCGGTCATGCTCACCGGCGACCATCCGCAGACCGCGCGCGCCATCGCCACCGAACTCGGCTGGCCCGAGGACACCACCGTGGTCACCGGCGACGAGCTCGCCGCCGCCGACCGCTCCGCCCGGGCCCGGATGCTGCGCGACGCGGGCGTGGTGGCCCGGGTGGCGCCCGAGCAGAAACTCCAGGTCGTCGAGGCGCTGCGGGACGCCGGCCGGGTGGTCGGCATGGTCGGCGACGGCGCCAACGACGCGGCCGCGATCCGGGCCGCCGACATCGGCGTCGGCATCAACGCCCGCGGCTCGGCCGCCGCGCGCAACGCCGCCGACATCGTCCTCACCGACGACGACCTCACCGTCCTGATCGACGCGATCGGCGAGGGCCGCGCCCTGTGGCACAGCGTCGCCGACGCCATCGCCATCCTGATCGGCGGCAACGCGGGCGAGGTCGGCTTCGGCATCCTCGGCACCCTGCTGGCGGGCCGGGCGCCGCTGTCCACCCGGCAGATGCTGATGGTGAACCTCTTCACCGACCTGTTCCCGGCCATGGCGGTGGCGGTCACGCCGAAGGAGGACGTCGAGCAAGCGCGCGCCGGCTCGCCCGAGGACGCCGCCGGCGGAGTGCTGGGAGAGCCGCTGATCCGGCAGATCCGCCACCGGGCCCTGACCACCTGTCTGGGCGCGGTCACCGCCTGGCTGATCGGCCGCTTCACCCCGGGCACCGCGCGCCGCTCGGGCACCATGGCGCTGTGCGGGGTGGTCGGCACCCAGCTCGCGCAGACCCTCCTCGACCGCCGGGACAGCAGGCTGGTCCAGGTGACCTCCCTCGGCTCGGCCGTCGCCCTGGTCGCCATGGTCCAGACCCCGGGCGTCAGCCGCGTCTTCGGCTGCACACCGCTCGGGCCGGTCGCCTGGGCCGGCGTCGTCGCGGCGATCGCCCTCGCCCTGGCGGGCCAGCGCGCGCTGCCCCGCCTGGAGGAGACGGTCGTACGGCTGCTGCCGAAGGGGCGGGACGAGGAGGCCGCCGTCCCCGCCGGGACCTGACCGGGGGCTCGTGCCCCGTCGGTCAGACGGACCGGTGGTACTGGTCCGGCACGTGCACCGAGCCGCCCAGCTCGCGGGCCGCGTGCCGGGCCCAGGACGGGTCGCGCAGCAGCTCGCGGCCGAGCAGGACGGCGTCGGCCTCGCCGTTGACGAGGATCTTCTCGGCCTGCTCCGGCTCGGTGATCAGGCCGACGGCGGCCACCGGCATCGGGGTCTCGGCCTTCACCCGCGCGGCGAACGGCACCTGGTAGCCGGGGCCCGTCGGGATGCTCGCGCCGGGCGCGTTGCCGCCGGTGGAGACGTCGAGCAGATCGACGCCGTGCGCGTGCAGCTCGGCCGCCAAGCGCACCGTGTCGTCGGCCGTCCAGCCGCCCTCGTCCAGCCAGTCGGTGGCGGAGATCCGGAAGAAGAGCGGCTTGTCCTCGGGCCACACCGCCCGCACCGCGTCGACGACCTCCAGCGCGAACCGCACCCGGTTCTCGTACGAGCCGCCGTAGGCGTCCGTGCGGTGGTTGGAGTACGGCGAGAGGAACTCGTTGATCAGGTAGCCGTGGGCGCCGTGTATCTCGACGATCTCGAAGCCGGCGGTCAGGGCGCGGCGCGCCGCGTCCGCGAACTGCCGCACGATCTCCTGGATCTGGTCGGCGGTCAGCTCGTCCGGGACCGGGTGCCGCTCGTCGAAGGGCACCGCGCTCGGGGCCACCGCCTGCCAGCCGTGCTCGTCCGGTCCGACCGGCGCGCCGCCCCGCCAGGGCCGGTCCGTCGACGCCTTGCGGCCGCCGTGCCCCAGCTGGATCGCGGGCACCGTGCCCTGGCCCTTGAGGAAGCGGGTGATCCGGCGGAACGCCTCGACCTGGGCGTCGTTCCAGATGCCGAGGTCGTAGGGGGAGATCCGGCCCTGCGGAGACACGGCGGTCGCCTCCAGGATGATCAGCCCCGTGCCGCCGGTCGCCCGCGCCGCGTAGTGGGCGAAGTGCCAGTCGTGCGGGACGCCGGTCAGCGGGCCCTCGGGCTCGGCCGAGTACTGGCACATCGGGGGCATCCAGACCCGGTTGGGGATCGTCACTTCGCGCAGTGTCCAGGGCTCGAAGAGCGCACTCACGGCGGACTCCATTCGTCACGGGAGCAGTGGTCGGCTTGTACGATAGCTCTCGTAGTACGGCGGCTGTCAAACTACGATGTTCCTCGTAGAATGAGGTGCCTCGTACGAAGTGGAGCCGCCGTGACCGCCCCTGTCTCCGTCCCCGCCGCCGGCAGCCGTGCCCTCGCGCACCCCGCGCCGGAGGAGATCCGTCTGGAGGGCGTGCTGCACGCGCTGTCCGACCCGCTGCGCCTGGGAATCGTGCGGGAGCTGGCCGTCGGCAGCGACGAACTGGCCTGCTCGGACTTCGACGTGCCCGTCAGCAAGTCGACCACCACGCACCACTTCCGGGTGCTGCGCGAGGCCGGGGTGATCCGGCAGGTCTACCGGGGCACCGCGAAGATGAACGGCCTGCGCCGCGACGACCTCGACGCCCTGTTCCCGGGCCTGCTCGACAGCCTCCTCGAGGCCGCCGCCCGCCAGGAGGAGCGCCTCGCGGGGGCCTGAGACGCGTCGGCCGTCCCTGCGGGACCGGGACCGGGGCCCAGACCCAAGGGATTCACCCCGAGAGACCTCGGTTCGAGGCTCCCGCAGCCCGGGAGCGGCCCGGCCCGAGAAGTCCGGTCCGAGGGGCGCGCATGCGAAGGGTCGCCGGTCGGCGGGGCGCGCGACCCGGGACCCACTCGGGCGGCGGGGCGCGCGGCGCCGAGGGTTGCTCGGTCCGGGAGCCTCTGGCCCGAGGGACTTCCCGCGCGAAGGGCTGCCCGGTCGGCGGGGCGGCCCGGGCATCGCTCGGCCGGAGGAGAGCACCGTGTGTCGGGAGTCGCCGCGCGCCCCGAGAGGCGACCAGAGCCGCGGACCCCGAGCCCGGTCCCGCGCGCGGAGTCCGAGTCGCCCCGCGCGTCCGCTACCGCGCCGCCGTGCGGGCCGCCGCCCGGAGCGACTCCCAGTCGGGCAGCTTGACGACGCCCCGGCCGAGCGAGGCGCCGAGCCGCGCCTCGGCCTGTTCGATGGCCTGCCAGCCCGCCCATCCGACCGGCTCCACACCCTCCGCGCGCAGCGCCGCCACGGCGTCCTCGGGCACCGGCGCGCGGACCAGGTCCGGCGCGTCCGCGAGCAGCGAGGCCACCGTCTCCTTCGCGCACGGCCGGTTGGTGCCGATGACCCCCGTGGGGCCCCGCTTGATCCACCCGGCCACGTACTCGCCGGGCGCGACGACGCCCTCGCGCAGCACCCGGCCCGCCCGGTGCGGCACGGTGCCCGTGGCGGGGTCGAACGGCAGCCCGTCCAGCGGCACCCCGCGATAGCCGACCGAACGCAGCACCAGCTGCGCCGCCAGCTCCTCGTACCGCCCCGTGCCCGTCATCCCGCCCCGGCCGTCCGGCGCCGTCCGTTCGAGGCGCACCGCCGCAACCCGGCCTTCGGCGGCGAGCAGTTCGACCGGGCGCAGGAAGAACCGCAGGTGGATGCGGCGGGAGCCGCCGCGCAGCGGCGTGCGCGCCCACTCGCGCAGCACCTCCACATTGCGGCGCTGGGCGGCCGGCAGCGCCGAGGGGTCCGCGCACGCGGGGTCCAGCGAAAGTTCCGCCGGGTCGACGACCACGTCGGTGTCCGGCAGGTTCGCCAGCTCCCGCAGCTCCTTGGTGGTGAACCGGGCCTGCGAGGGGCCGCGCCGGCCCACCATGTGGATGTCGCTCACCCGGCTCGCGGCGAGCGCGGCGAGCGCGGCCTCGGGCATGTCGGTGGGGTTCAGCTCGGCCGCGCCCCGGGCCAGCATGCGGGTGACGTCCACGGCCACGTTGCCCACGCCGACGACCACGGCGCTGCGGGCGTCCCGTACGAAACCGCCGTCCACGGCGTCCGGGTGGGCGCTGTACCAGGACACGAACTCCGTCGCCGACCAGCTCCCCGGCAGTTGTTCGCCCGGGATGCCGAGCCGGCGGTCGGTGGAGGCGCCCACGCAGTACACCACCGCGTGGTACAGCTGCCGCAGCCTGCCGACGGGCAGCCCGTCGGGACCGCCGATCCGCACCCCGCCGAGGAATCTGACCCGCTCGTGCTCCAGCACCGCGCGCAGACTGCCCTGGAGCGACTTGATCTTCTCGTGGTCCGGCGCCACGCCGTAGCGGACGAGCCCGTACGGGCACGGCAGCCGGTCCAGGACGTCGACGCGTACCGAGGAGTCCTGCTGGACGAGGCCCTGAGCGGTGTAGCACCCGCTCGGCCCCGAGCCGACGACGGCGACACGCAGCACGGCGGAACTCCTTACCCCGGCGGTCGCAGGAGAGCGCTGACGTCTCCCAGCATGGCACCGGGGATGCCGGCGGGTAAGCGCCACGACACCGCCCCCGACGGCATGTCACCCACCCGCCCCCGAACCACCGTCTCCCGGCCCGCGAGGGGCTGCCCGGAGCGCCGCCTCCCGGCCCGCGAGGGCTGCCCGGACCGGTGGTCGGCCGGCTACTCCGGCCGGTCGGTCGCGAAGAAGCGGGACACGTCGGCGCCGCGGGAACCGCCGGGGGCCTCCGCGCCCGGCGGCATGCCCATGTCCCAGTCCAGGCCGTAGCGCTTGAACAGCTCGGCCCGCAGCACCGGCACCGGCATGGGCGCGCCGGGCACCAGCGCGGCGTACACCGCGCCCATCAGCAGCGCCCGCAGCATCGGGTAGTCCGCGTCGACGTCCGCCGAGCCGCGCCGGGCCACCGTGTCCCGCAGCAGGTACGACAGCCGCTGCTGTTCAGGGCACTGCACGAAGCCCTCGGCCTGGAGGATGCCCGCCATGTGCTGCCGCATCAGCACCGGCCGGTCCACGGCCAGGCCCAGGATCGCGTCGATGGCGCGCGCCAGCCGCTCCCGGCCGTCCTCGGTGCGCGGCTCGCGCTCCAGGGCCTCCTCCAGCGTGCGGTGCATCAGCCGGTGCACGGCGGACTGCACCAGCTGGCGCTTGCCGGGGAAGTAGTACGACACCAGACCGCGCGCCGAGCCCGCCCGGTCGGCGATGGCGCCGAGCGTCGTCGCGTCGTACCCGTGTTCGGCCACCAGCTCGACCGCCGACTGCAGAAGCCGCTCCCGGGAACGCCGCCGCAACTCTTCATTGACCGAGGCGCTGCGCGGGGACATGCTGTAACTCCTGCGTTGACTGGCTGCCAGCCAACTATACTCAACGCAGGCGGACCGGCCCCTGTACGGGCCTGGTCGGCATGCCGCCCGTCTCGGGCGACGCGGGGGATCGTCCGAGACGGGCTCGCTCTTCCCGCATGGCGTCCTCGGGCTCCTGAGCGTCCCGCGGGGGCCGGCGCGGGGTCCGAGGGCTGATGCCCGGCCGTCGAGAGCCGACGCTTTCGGGGACTTCTCCAGTCCCCTCAGCGCGGACTTCTCCAGTCTCCTCAGCCCAGCGCGCGCAGTCCCGGAATGAGCGTGACCAGGACCGGCACCACCGGCACGAGCGACGCCACCGCCGTCAGGCGCAGCCGGTGGGCGGCGGTGAGCCGGCCGCGGGGCGCCAGCAGCCGGTGCACCCGTCGCGGCACATCGGCCTGCGGGCTCGGGCAGGGGCCGAACACGCCCCGGTCCTCGTTGAGTTCGACCAGGGCGAGCGCGGTCGTCAGCCGGCCGAAGCGGCGCGAGGCGGCGTCGTCGGCGGCGAGTTCGACCAGGCGGTGCATCTCGTCGCGGAACGCGGCGAAGACCGGCACCTGCGGGAAACCGTCGGCCAGCGCGGCCGAGCAGTGCAGCAGCCAGTCGTGCCGGGCCCGTGCGTGCCCCTGCTCGTGGGCGAGGACGGCGTCCAGCTGCCGTCCCTTCAGCCGGCGCAGCGCGGCCGTCGTCACGACCAGCCGGGGCGACGCGCCGGGCAGCCACCACGCGTCCGGCCGGTCGCTCTCCAGTACGACGAGCCGGTCGGCGCCGGGCTCCTCTCCGGGCAACAGCGGCGCACGGACGAGGAGTTCGGCGCGCCGGCCGCCGCGCCGCCGCCGGGCCCGGACGATCTCGCGCAGCAGCATCGCCGCGCTCCACACCCCGCCGCAGGCCAGGGCCACCGCCGTGGTCGGCGCCCATGCCCCGGCCGTGCCGAGCGCGTACGCCTCGACCACCGCGCGCGGCGCCGAGGCGAACAGATGGCCGCGCACCGCCTGCCAGGCGGCAGCGGCGCTGAGCGTCATCGACAGCGCGCAGCACAGCAGGACGGAGGCCACCACGCACTGCCAGGCCCACAGCGCGACGACCGGCTCGCGGTCCGGCCAGTCGGTCCGGGCCAGCAGCCGCGGAGCGGCCACGGCGGTCAGCGCGCCGAACAGCAACAGGACCGCGGGGACCATCATGCGAGCACCTTATGAGCGCCCGGCCGCTCGGATACCGCGCTGCCCGGCAAAGTGACGCAGACCACGGCGCGTCGGCCCCGCCGCACCGCCCGGCAGGGCGCCCCCGCCGCCACCGGGGCGTCCCCGCCCGACACCGGCCCCGCCCGACACCGGCCCCGTCCGCGCGGGGCCCTCGCCTGCTCACGCTGCCCGGCCGACCGTCCGCCCACGCCCTCCGGCTCCCTCGCCCGCTCACAACGTCAGCAGCATCGCGACCATCGCCATCCCCATCGAGAGCCGGCACGCGCGCGCCAGTTCCGGGCGGTCGCCCCACCCCGTGCCGCCGCCCCCACCACCGGGCGCGGTCACCGCACCGCCCCCGCCCGCGGGCGCGGCCACCGCCGGTACCAGCCGGGCGCCGGTCAGCAGGACGTACCCGGCGAAGTACAGCAGCAGCGCGCCGGTGAGCAGCGGTGTCCCCGAGCCGCCGTGCGCGTGGTGGTGCCCCCCGGGGGAGCCGGGGGAGAGCGTCATCACCACCGACATGTAGACCATGGCCGCGGAGCCCACCGAATGGTGCAGATGGTGGGCACTGGTCCGCGCCCACCGCAGCGAGTGCAGCGCGGCCACGCCGAAGACCGCCGCGTAACAGGCCCAGGCCCAGGCCGGCGGCGTGAAGACCGCCGCGGGCACGGCCATGGCGGCCATCGCGAACCCCATCAGCGCCTCGCTGCCCGCGGCCCTGCGCTGCTCCTCGACGCCGCTGCGCATCCGCAGCAGGCAGTAGGCGCCGCTCGCCGCGCACAGCGCGACCAGCAGCCAGCCGGGCGAAGCCGGTCCGTGCACCCCCCACCTCCCCGCTCGACGGTCGCCGGACCGCCGCTCGCGGCCCGCCGGTCGGTCAAGCGATGCCCGGGTCACGCGGCGCGCACACAAGCGCAAGGGTGTACGCGGGGAGCATGCGGGGGAGCGTGCGACGCCGAAGCGTGGCCGAGCGACATAATTTACCGGTAAAACACCTGTTAAGCTTGTGGGTATGAGCAGTGCGCCCCCCAGTCCCCACCGCACCCCCGCCCCCACCCCGACCGGCCGGTCCGCCCCGCGCCTCCCGCTCACCGGAGTGCTCCGGCTCGGCCGTCCCTCGGACATCTGGTTCAAGCCCGCGCTGAGCGTCGTCGTCTCGGTCGCCCCGCCCAACCTCACGCTGCTCGCCCTCGGCCGGCTCGACCTGGCCATGTACACGATGGCCGGGTCGCTGTGCGCCCTCTACGCCCACAACCGCCCCTATGCCGCCCGGGCCCGGGTCCTCGCCTGGGTCGTGGCCGGCATGCTCGGCGGACTCGGGCTCTCCCTGGTCGCCGCCTCCCTGACCACCGACGCGGCCGTCCTGGTCACCGTGGGCGCGCTCATGGCCGCCGCGCAGAAGGCGCTGTGCGACGCGACCCGGCTCGGCCCGCCCGGCAACGTCGTCCTCACCTTCATCAGCTCCGCCTCCCTGTTCGTGCCGCAGACCCTCGGCCAGGTCCCCGGGCACCTGGCGCTGGCCGCCGGGGCGGGGATCTGGGCCTGGCTGGTCGGCATGGCCCCGGGCCTGCTGCGCCCGCACGGCCCGGAGCGCCGCGCCACCGCGCAGGCGCTGAACGCCGCCGCCGCGTACGCCGCCACCGGCGGCGACGGCGAGGGCCACGCCCGGACCCGCGCCGCCGCGGCCGCCGCCGTCCAGGCCGCCTGGCAGACACTGCTGGCCTGCGGCGCCCGCACCGAGACCCGGCGCGCCCTGGAACGCCTCGTCGTCCGCGCCGAGGTCGCCCTCGCCGCCCCGGCCGACACCGACCCGGACCGGCTGCGCACCTGGGCCCGCCTTCTGTGCGGCCGCGGACCGGTCCCGGCCGTGGACGAGACGGCGGCGGCCACCGACGAACTGCTCGGCGTGGCCGCCGAGAGCGCCGCCCCGCACCGCCCCTGGTGGAGCCGTCTCGGCCCGCTCGCCCCGATCGCGCTGCGCACCGCCCTCGGCTGCGCGCTCGCCGGATACGCCTCCCTCGCGCTCGGCATCGGCCGCCCCTACTGGGCCCTGGTCACCGCCGCCGCCCTCTACCAGGCCAACCTCGCCCTCACCTGGAACCGCAGCGTCCAGCGGGTCGTCGGCAACCTCGTCGGCGTCCTCGTCTTCGCGGTCATCGCCCCGCTCGCGCACACCAGCGGCGTGGCCCTCGTGCTGTGCTGCCTGGCCCTGAACTTCGGCGCCGAGGCGCTGATCGGCCGCAACTACTGGCTCGGCACCATCTGCGTGACCCCGATGGCCCTGCTGATCACCGAGTTCGCCCGGCAGCAGGCCACGGGCGAGCTGATCACCGAGCGCGCGGTGGACACCGTCGTCGGCGCGCTGGTCGGCTTCGCGGCCGCCGTCGCCGTCACCAACCGCCGGGCCGGCGACCGCATCGAGGACGCCCTGAGCGCCGTGGAGCGGGCCCGCGAGCGGGCCGCGCGCCTGCTCGCCGAGGAACGGCCCGAGCCCGCCGCGCTGGAGACCGCCCGCCGCGCCCTGGCCGCCGCGCTGGTCGAACTGCGCGCCACCGCCGACGCCGCGTCCGGCGAGTGGTGGCAGCGCGCCCTGCCCCAGGAGCGGGTCGTGCGCACCGAGCAGGCCGCACACCGTACGCTCGCCGCGACGATACGTCGCCTGGGCCTGCACACCCCGGCGACCAGCACGGACGGCACCACGGAGGACCCACGGCCATGACGGCGAACCACGGACGGCCGGCACCCGGCGCCGCCCACGACGACACCGCGGCGACGCCCGAGGACCCCCCCGTCCGGGACGAGGCCGCCGCCCGGGGCCCCTCCCAGGACGCCGCCCGGGGCGCGTCCGTCCAGGACGACACCGTCGCAGCGGTCGTGCGCCAGTGGCGGGCCGTCCACCCCGACCTGGACACCGCGCCGATGGAGATCATCGGCCGGATCAACCGCTGCGCCGCCCTCCTCCAGCAGGCCGAGGACGCGCCGCTGCGCCGGGCCGGGCTCAGCCGGGCCGAGTTCGACCTGCTCGGCGCGCTGCGGCGCACCGGGCACGAACTCACCCCCGGCGAACTGGCCCGCGAGACGTTCTCCTCGGGCGCCGCCGTCACCAAGCGCCTCAAGCAGCTGACCGAGCGCGGCCTGGTCGAGCGGCGCGGCGACACCCGGGACCGCAGGGTCGCCCACGTCCGCCTCACCGACGCCGGGCGCGAGCTGGTCGACGGCATCCTGCCGGAACAGCTCGCCTACGAGCGGACCGTCCTCGCCGGTCTCGACGGCGCCGGACGCGGCGACCTGGCCGTACTGCTGTGCGAGCTGCTGAGCAGGCTGGAGGGCCGCCCGGGGGCGCTGCGGATCTGAGGGGCGGCCAGGGACGCGGCCGGTCCGGGGCGCGCTTCAGGGCCGGCGGTCGCAAGGCCGCCCGCCACCCCGACCCGAGCCCCACCTCCGACCCGACGCGAGCCGCACCCCCGACCCGAGCCCCGACTCCGACCCGAGCCCCCCGCCTTCGGCCCGAGCCCCGCCACCGAGCCTCAGCTCACCGCTGAGCCGCAGGCCCCCGCCCCACCGCCGACCCGCAGGCCGCTGCCCCCGGCCCTCAGCCCGCCCCCGGCCCGCTCTCCTCCCGCCCGGCGTCCTGTTCCCGTACACCGGCCGGCCCCATGTCCTCGTCCCCGGCCGGGTAGACGCCGAAGGCCGCGCCCTGCGGGTCGCGGAGCACCGCGATCCGGGGTCCGTCCGGGACGGAGGTGGGCTCCTGGAGGGCCTTGCCGCCCGCCCGCAGCGCGACCTCCGTAGTGCCGTCCACGTCCTCGACCGCGAAGTAGGGCAGCCAGTGCGGCGGCACATCGGCCGGGAAGCGCTCGTGCAGCGCGGTCACCCCGCCGAAGTCCATGCCGTGCATGCCCCACTGCGTGTACCACTCGGAGGCGTTCACGCTCCAGCCGAAGACGCTCGTGTAGAAGTCCCTGGCCCGCTTGACGTCCCGGGTGGCGAGTTCCACCCAGCCGAGCGCGCCGGGCCGGTTGAAGACGCCGGCGCCGGGGAAGTCGCGCGCCTGCCACAGCTGGAAGGCCGCGCCGGACGGGTCCAGCGCCACCGTGCGGCGGCCCTCGTCGAAGATGTCCATCGGGCCGCGGATCACCGTCCCGCCGGCCTCCACCACCTTGTGCGTGGCCGCGTCGGCGTCGGCCACGGCGAACGAGACGTTCCAGGCGATCGGCTGCGTGGGCCGGTAGAGGGGGCCGAGCCCGGCGACCGCGGCGCCGCCCAGCCGGGCGACGGTGTATCCGCGCAGCTCGGGGCGGGAGTCGGGGGCGTCGCACCGCCAGCCGAAGACCTCGCCGTAGAACCGCTTGGCCGCCGCCAGATCGCTGGTGCCCAGCTCCGCCCAGCAGGGGCCGCCGGTCACCGGCTTGTCGAACTCCATGGCACTCCTCCGGGAAGAAGGCTCGCCCCCACCTCCAGCACGCTATCCCCGGTCACCGACGGTGGCCAGCCGGAGCCGTACGCCCGGGCGGGCCCCGGAGGTCAGATCCCCGGCCGGTAGCGCAGCGGGTGGTCGGCGGGCACCTCGACGAGGACGACGGGCGTGCCGTCGGGGTCCGCGATCCACATCTCGATCAGCCCCCACGGCTCGCGCACCGGCGGGCGCACGATCTCCACGTCCGCCTCCCGCAGCTCCGCGTGGGCCGCCGCCACGTCCGGCACCTGGAGCCACAGCCGCACGGCGGGGGAGCGCGGGGCGTCGGAGCGGCCCGACAGCTCCAGGAAGCCGCCGCCGAGGAAGTAGACGGTGCCGCGCTCCGGCCCCGTGCCGAACTCGCGGTAGACGGGCAGGCCCAGCTGCTCGCCGTAGAAGCGGCGGGAGCGCTCGGGGTCGGTGGGCTGGAGCAGGGTCCGGCTGCTGAGTACATGCACCATGAAGCCGGAGCCTAGCCAGCCAGTGGCAGGATGGCGTTCTGCACCGCCCTGTCGCGCACGAGTACGAAAGGCACCACCCTCATGGAGACCGCCGCCGCCCCCCTGACCTTCCGCGACGCCACCGAGGCCGATGTGGACACGCTGGTCGCGCTGATCGAGTCGGCCTACCGCGGCGACGCCAGCCGGGCCGGGTGGACGACCGAGGCGGACATCCTCGGCGGACAGCGGACGGACCCGGAGGGCGTGCGCGCGGTGATCCAGTCGCCCGACAGCAGGCTGCTGGCGGTCGAGCGGGACGGCCGCGTGGTGGCCTGCTGCCAGCTGGAGCACCGGGGCGCGTACGCGTACTTCGGCATGTTCGCGGTCGCCCCGGCCCTCCAGGGCGCGGGCCTCGGCAAGGTGATCATCGCGGAGGCGGAGCGCCGGGTCCGGGAGATCTGGGGCGTGACGGAGATGCACATGACCGTGATCTCCGTGCGCGAGGAGCTGATCGCCTGGTACGAGCGGCGCGGCTACCGCCGTACGGGCCGGATGAGCCCGTTCCCGTACGGCGACGAGCGGTTCGGCCTGCCGCTCCGCGACGACCTGCGGTTCGAGCTGCTGGTCAAGGAGCTGGCCCGGCCCTGAGGCCGGACCGCGGGTCCCGGGCGGCGCTCACTCACGCGGTGAAGCGGCCGGTGCGCTTGATCTCCGGGTAGTCGGTGGTGGCCCCGTCCAGCTCCAGGGCGCGCACCAGCCGCAGGTGGTCCAGGGTGTTCACCACCCAGCCGATGATCCTGAGGTCCGCCGCGCGGGCGTGCTCGACGGTCTCCAGGGTGAGCCGGCGGATGTCGAGGACGAGGGTCGCGGCCCCGGCGGCGGTGGCGCGCTCGACGACCTCGGGGCCGTAGCGGTCGGCCACCAGCGCCGTGCGGACGCCGGGCACCAGGCGGGCGATCTCGGTGAGCGCCTCGTCGTGGAAGGACAGCACCTCCACCCGGGACAGCAGATCGCGCCGGTGCATGACCTCGGCCAGCGCCTGCGCCGCGGCCACGTCCTTGATCTCGGCCTGCAGCGGGGTGCGGACGGCGTCGAGGACCTCCTCGAAGACCGGGACCCGCTCGCCGTGCCCGGCGTCCAGCGCCCGCAGTTCGGCGAGGGTCTTGTCGGCGATGGCGCCGCTGCCGTCGGTCGTGCGGTCCACCTCCGCGTCGTGCATGACGACGAGGGCGCCGTCCTTGCTGAGGTGCAGATCGAGTTCGATGACGTCGAGGCCGGCCTGCTGGGCGGCCACGAAGGAACGGAGGGTGTTCTCGGGCTCGACACCCATGACTCCGCGGTGACCGATGGTAAGGAAGTTCAAGGTTCAACTCGCTTCCGTCGACGGCGGCTCGGCACGCACGCGGACCATACGGGGACCTCGTCGTCCACGCGGCAGGCCCGCAGCCTAACGGCCCGCGCCCGCGTCGGACCCCCGCGTACACGGCGCACTGGGGTGACGGCCGGGCGCCGCCGGGGCGGGGCCCGTGCGGACGATCACCCGGGCGTGGGCGCGTCGCGCGGACGCTGACGAACCGGCCCCGGAGTCCCGTCCGGCGACCGTGGCGGGCCGGAAATCGCCTGCCTGGAACGGCGGATGCCCTCACTCGAACGGCCTAGTACGAGTGGCCGCCATATGGGTGTCCGGCAGGAAAATGACCGGTGGAGGTGCGGGTGCGCAGAATAATTTCCTGAGGGTGCCCTTGATGGGAGAAACGCTGTATGTATACGGTCTCCTTACGCGAGCTTCTCCCGTGGAGGATGGGTCATGACGGAAATTCTTGTGCAGGTGGGTGCCGAGGGGGAGGTTCCTTCGGCGACCAGGGTGGTTGAGCACCCGGCGTGGCCCGTGCTCAAGGATGCCGTGGAGCAGATCCGGCCGTGGCAGTCCAACGACGGTTCCATCGACTTCCAGGCCGAGGGAGCGCCTTCCCCGGCCGACGCCGAGCATGCCGTACGCCGCGTGATCGACGCCGTGGAGCGGCTGTCGCCGCTGCTGCCGCACGACGCCCCCTACCACCGGGCGCTCGTGGCGGACCTCGGCCGCTGGGCCGACGGCGGCTTCCAGGTGCCCGACTTCCTGGACTCGCTGCTCGCCTTCCAGCCCGCGGCCCACCGCGTGGACGGCCTCCAGCACCTGGTCGTCTTCCCGATGTACACGCAGAACGGCAACCCGGACCGCAACCTGGAGGCGGTCGTGCTGCGCATGGTCTGGCCCGACTGGCTGGCCGAGCTGGAGCGCACCCGCTACGACAACCCGCTGTTCTGCGGCATCACCTTCGAGGACTTCACGGCCGGCTACGACACCAACTCCGCCGTCCTCTTCCCCGAGACGATCGCCGTGCGCGAGGCCCCGGAGCGCTTCTCCTGGGGCGGCATCTTCTGCGACCGGGAGGCCGCCCGCTTCCGCCGGGTCACCGCCGCCGCCGTCGACCTCCTCGGCCTGGAGCTGCCCGAGGACATCGCCGCCATGGTCCACGACCAGAAGCGCTGCGAGGAGGCCTTCGTGCTGTGGGACATGGTCCACGACCGCACCCACAGCCACGGCGACCTGCCGTTCGACCCGTTCATGATCAAGCAGCGCCAGCCGTTCTGGATGTACGGCCTGGAGGAGCTGCGCTGCGACCTGACCGCCTTCAAGGAGGCCGTCAAGCTCCAGGCGGACGGCGTCCCGCAGGCCCGCGACGTGCAGTACGCGGTGCTGTTCGACCGCATGTTCCGCTTCCCGGTCACCGGCGAGCGGGTGCGCAACTACGACGGCCTCGGCGGCCAGCTCCTCTTCGCCTACCTGCACAAGCACGACGTGGTGCGCTGGACCGACAACCGGCTCTCCATCGACTGGGAGCGCGCCCCGCAGGTCACCAACCAGCTGTGCGCCGAGATAGAGAAGCTCTACCGCGACGGCATCGACCGCCCCAAGCTGGTGCACTGGTTCGCCGGCTACGAGCTGGTCGCCGCCTACCTCGCCCCGCACCCCGGCTCCAAGTGGGCCAAGGGCCCCGACGCCCTGGACCTGAGCCTGCCGCCGCGCAAGCTCGTCGATGACGTGCTTCCTGACGAGTTTCCGCTCAGCATGTTCTACGAGGCACTGTCCAAGAAGCTGAAGAACGTGATCGCCTCCACCAAGGGCATCACGGCCGACAGCGCCGAGCGGGTCGCCGCGTGAGCGATCACGTCCAGAACACTGCTGCTACGGAGGCGAAGAACATGGGGAACGGGGCTCTCAGCGGTGCGGTGATCGCGGTGGCCGGCGCGGGCGGACCCGCCGGCCGGGCGGCGCTGCTCCGGCTCGCCGAGGCGGGCGCGACCGTCGTCGGCGCGGACAACGATCCCGAGCGGCTGTCCGAGGCCGTGGACGCCGCCCGCTACGCCTCCGGCGGCGCCACCGTGACCGGTGACACGGTCGACCTGCTGGACCTGAAGTCCACCCGCGAGTGGGCCGCCCACATCGAGAAGGACTTCGGCCGCGTCGACGGCCTGGTCCACCTCGTCGGCGGCTGGCGCGGCAGCGAGACCTTCACCAAGACCAGCCTGGACGACTGGGACTTCCTGGAACTGCTGCTGGTGCGCACCGTGCAGCACACCTCGCTGGCCTTCCACGAGGCCCTGCAGCGCAGCGAACGCGGCCGGTACCTGCTGATCAGCGCCGCCGGCGCGTCCAAGCCCACCGCGGGCAACGCCGCCTACTCCGCGGCCAAGGCCGCCGCCGAGGCGTGGACGCTCGCCATGGCCGACTACTTCCGCAAGGCCGGGAAGGCCGAGGGCGCCGACGGGCCGACCTCGGCGGCTGCGATCCTGGTGGTGAAGGCGTTGGTGCACGACGCGATGCGCGCCGAGCGCCCCAACGCGAAGTTCGCGGGCTTCACGGACGTCAAGGACCTCGCCGAGGCCATCGTCGACGTCTGGGACAAGCCCGCCGCGGAAGTGAACGGAAAACGTCTGTGGCTGACCGAGCAGCCGTGAACCCCGCCAAGACCGACGCGCGTCGCCACCACGACCCGGAGGTCCGCGGTTTCGCCAGCGACAACTACGCCGGAGTCCACCCGGAGGTGCTCGCCGCCCTGGCCCTGGCCAACGGCGGGCACCAGGTCGCGTACGGCGAGGACGACTACACCGAGAACCTCCAGCGGATCGTGCGCAGTCACTTCGGGGCCGGCGCCGAGGCGTTCCCCGTCTTCAACGGCACCGGCGCCAACGTCGTCGCGCTCCAGGCCGTCACCGACCGCTGGGGCGCGGTGATCTGCGCCGAGAGCGCGCACATCAACGTGGACGAGGGCGGCGCCCCCGAGCGCATGGGCGGCCTCAAGCTGCTCACCGTGCCCACCCCGGACGGCAAGCTCACCCCCGAGCTGATCGACCGGCAGGCGTACGGCTGGGAGGACGAGCACCGGGCCATGCCGCAGGTGGTGTCGATCACCCAGAGCACGGAGCTGGGCACGCTCTACACGCCCGGGGAGATCCGCGCGATCTGCGAGCACGCCCACGCGCACGGCATGCGGGTGCACCTGGACGGCTCCCGCATAGCCAACGCGGCGGCCTCGCTGGACGTGCCGATGCGCACGTTCACCAACGCCGTCGGCGTGGACATCCTCTCGCTCGGCGGGACGAAGAACGGCGCGATGTTCGGCGAGGCGGTCGTCGTCCTCGATCACGACGCCGTCCGCAGGATGAAGCACATCCGCAAGATGAGCATGCAGCTCGCCTCCAAGATGCGCTTCGTGTCGGTCCAGCTGGAGGCCCTGCTCGCCAAGGACCTGTGGCTGCGCAACGCCCGGCACGCCAACGAGATGGCGCAGCGGCTCGCGGAGGGCGTGCGGGCCGTGCACGGGGTGGAGATCCTCTACCCGGTGCAGGCCAACGGCGTCTTCGCCAAGCTGCCGCACGACGTGGGCGAGCGGCTGCAGAAGCGGTTCCGGTTCTACTTCTGGGACGAGTCCGAGGGCGTCGTGCGCTGGATGTGCTCCTTCGACACCACGGAGGACGACGTGGACGCCTTCGTGGCGGCGCTGAAGGAGGAGATGGCGCGCTGAGGCGCGCTCACCGGAGCCGTCGGCCCGAGGGGACCGAGCCGGTGGGACGAGATCGAGCCGGTGGGACCATCTGCATAGTTATGCGATCACCCGGAAAGTCATTGACTATCGGGTGATCGCATTCCTATGCTCTGCGGACATGGAGCTGATCCAGCACACCCCTGACCTGTCCGCCTATCTGGCCGCTGACGAGGCGATCGACCATGACCACCCGGTGGTCCGCGAGACGGCCGCCCGCCTCGCCGAAGGGGTCGCCGACTCGTATGCCTATGCGCGGGCCGCGTACGAGTTCGTGCGCGACACGATCCCGCACTCGCAGGACGCGGGCGATCTGCGCGTCACCTGGCGGGCCTCCGACGTGCTGCGGCTGCGCACCGGCATCTGCCACGCCAAGGCGCACGCCCTGGCCGCGCTGCTGCGGGCCGAGGACATCCCGACGGCCCTGTGCTACCAGCGCCTCACGCACGACGAGGAGATCGGCGGGCATGTGGTGCACGGACTGGTCGCGGTGCGGTTCAACGGCGCCTGGCACCGGCAGGACCCGCGCGGCAACAAGCCTGGCATCGACGCGCAGTTCTCCCTCGCCGGCGAGCGCCTGGCCTGCCCGGTCGATCCACAGGCAAATGAAATGGACTACCCGGTACTGTACGCTGAACCGCATCCGGTCGTGCTGAGCGCCCTCAGGGCCGCCCCCGACCGGCCGTGGCTGTGGAAGGCGCTGCCCACCGCACTCTGATCCCGAGGCGACAGAACATGACACTCACGCTCACCGTGTCCGACGAGGTGCGCGCGCTCGCGCCCGGCTTCACCCATGTGGTGGTGGAGGCGTACGAGCTGACCAACGGCCCCACCACGGAGGCCAGTTCGGCGCTGCTGGACGACGCGGCCCGTCGGCTGGCCGCCCGGCTGGACGGCCGCGCCCCGCACGAGGACCCGCACATGGCCGCCTGGCGCGAGGTCTACACGGCGTTCGGCTCCAAGCCGTCGCGCACCCGCAACTCGGCCGAGGCGCTGGCGAAGCGGGCGCTCTCGGGCGCCGGGCTGCCCCGCGTCAACGTCCTGGTCGACGTCTACAACGCCATCAGCGTCGCCCATCTGATCCCGGTCGGCGGCGAGGACCTGGACCTGATCCAGGGCGGGATGCGCCTGGTGCGGGCCACCGGGGACGAGGACTTCGTGACCGTGGCCGGGGGCGAGGAGACCGTCGAGCACCCCGACGCGGGCGAAGTGGTGTGGTGCGACGAGGCCGGCGTCACCTGCCGCCGCTGGAACTGGCGCCAGGGACCGCGCACCCGGCTGACCGAGGGGACCGTCTCCGGTCTCTTCCTGCTGGAGAGCCTGGCTCCGATGCCGGTCGCCGAGGCCGAGGCGGCCGCCGCCGAACTGGCCGAACTCCTGGAGAAGTTCAGCCCCGGAGCACGGATCACCGTACACGCGCCGCACTCCGCGACGGCCTGAGGCGGCCGGCCCGCCGGACACGCGCCGACCGGGACCGACCAGCCCGCCGGACACGCGCCGACCGGGACCGACCAGCCCGCCGGACACGCGCCGGTCGGTCCCGGCCGGCGCGGGCGGGCGGGTTCCGCCGCCATGGTCGGACCCACCGGCGCGTGTCCGGCGCGGCGCCGCGCACTCGCCTCGCTCGGAGGCGTCGGCGCGGCGCCGCGCACTCGCCTCGCTCGGAGGCGTCGGCGCGGTGTCGCGTACTCGCCTCGCTCGGAGGCGTCGACGGAGGGCGGGGCCGTCATCGCCGGGTCCGCCCGGCCGCTTCGGCGGTGGGGCGGACGCCCCCGCCCGCCGGCTCCGGTTCCGCCGGTCCACGTCGGGGCGGGCACCGCCTACGGGACCGCCACTCCGTCCTCTTCCGCGCCGCCGGGCGCGGTCAGTGCGCCTCGGCCAGGCGGAGCTGTTCCGGGGTCGGGGCCGTGCCGCCGAGGTGGGCGGGCATCCACCAGGTGTCCTCCGCGCCCCGGGGCCGCACCGGATAGGCGCGCTGCGCGGCCTCCAGCAGCTCCTGGACGCGCTCGCGCAGGCGGCGGGTGATGGCGCCGGCGTACTGGTCGCGGGGGGCCTCGATGGCCTCGCCCACGCGGATGGTGATGGGCGTGTGGCTGCGCCGGAAGTTGCGCGGCTGGCCCTTGGTCCACAGCCGCTGCGTGCCCCACACCGCCATCGGGACCAGCGGGACGCCCGCCTCCTGGGCCAGCCGGGCGGCGCCCGACTTGAAGCTCTTCAGCGTGAACGACTGGGAGATGGTCGCCTCGGGGAAGACCCCGATCACCTCGCCCGAGCGCAGCGAGTCCAGCGCGTGCTCGTAGGCCGCCTCGCCCCGCGCGCGGTCCACCGGGATGTGCTTCATGCCGCGCATCAGCGGGCCGGAGATCCGGTGCCGGAAGACCGACTCCTTCGCCATGAAGCGCACCAGGCGCTTCTGGGGCAGGGCCGCCAGGCCGTTGAAGATGAAGTCCAGATAGCTGATGTGATTGCTCACCAGCACGGCACCGCCCGAGCGCGGAATGTTCTCCGAACCGCGGCAATCGATCTTGAGGTCCCACACCTTGAACATCGTGCGGGCGAAACCGATGACGGGACGGTAGACAAGCTCGGCCATGGGCGGGGTGGACCCTTCTGTCTGCCAGGGAAGGCGGGCTCCCTGCAAAGTTACGTTGCCGTAGGTTTACGGCATGTCGCAGATCGTGCCCGAAGAACGGCCGGGTAGCCAGTCCGCGTGCCCGTACACGGCGAGATCCTCGTCACGTCGGACCAACGACGGCGCGCACCCTGCCGCGGCGGACGGGAATCAACCGCGGCCGCCGGGACGCTGAAGACTGAGGAGAGTTCGTGGGCGGCGGGCACACGTACCGGCGGCCGGACGCCCACGGGAGGCACGAAGGCCCGCCACGACGGAACCACGACGGCCGCGGGCGGGACGGCCGCCACGGCCGGGACGAGAAGGAAGCCGCCATGGGCGGGACGAGAGGGACGAAGGAGAGTGCGGTGCGCGCGGACGAGGACGACGGGCGGCTGGACGCGGCCCGGTGGGGCGGGGAACTGGGCGAGCGGGCCACGCTGGTGCAGTTCTCCTCCGCCTTCTGCGCCCCCTGCCGGGCCACCCGCAGGGTCCTGGGCGAAGTGGCCGGCATGGTGCCCGGCGTCGCCCACGTCGAGATCGACGCCGAGGACCGCCTGGACCTCGTGCGCGAACTCGGCATCCTCAAGACGCCCACCG
Source organism: Streptomyces sennicomposti (assembly GCF_019890635.1). GTDB lineage: Bacteria > Actinomycetota > Actinomycetes > Streptomycetales > Streptomycetaceae > Streptomyces > Streptomyces sennicomposti. The sequence continues at coordinate 1,216 of NZ_JAIOAB010000004.1, read as the reverse complement.
TGCTGGTCCTCGACGCGGCCGGCCGCGTCGTGCGGCGCGCCGCCGGCCTGCCGCGCAAGGCGGACGTCATCGCGGCGCTGGGGGAGGCGGTCTGACGCCGTGTCCGCCACCGTGAGGCACGTCCCATGTGTCCGATGCCACTTGACTGCGCCTGCCATCCATCGTCAGCCTGACTGCATGGACCGGGAACTCCTTCTCTTCGGACGGGTGCACGTCGACCTCGCCCGTACCGCGAGCGCGCGCTGTCCGGGCTGTTGAGCAGCCACGGACCCCGCTCGCCCCACCACCCGAAGGACAACTCCATGACGGTCACCCCCGGTCTCGGCGCTCCCGGCGCCCTCCAGCTCGCCTCGCCCGACCTGCTGCGCTCCGTCTTCCGGCGGCACGCGGCCGGCGTGGCCGTGATCACCGCGCGCGGGGAGGCGGGGCCGGTCGGCTTCACCGCGACCTCGCTCACCTCCGTCTCCGCCGAGCCCCCGATGATCTCCTTCGGCATCGGCACCGGCGCCTCCAGCTGGCCGGCGATATCCGGCACGGAGCACATCGGCGTCCACATACTCGGCGAGCACCAGGAGGACCTGGCCGCCACCTTCGCCCGCAGCGGCGCCGACCGCTTCGGCGCGCCCACCTCCTGGCGCGACGGCCCCGAGAACGTCCCCGTCCTCGACGGCGTGCTGGCCTGGCTGGTGTGCCGGGTGGCCGCCCGGGTCCCGGCCGGCGACCACCGCATCGTCCTCGCCGAGGTGCTCCTCGGCGACCCCACCGGCACCGGCCGGCCCCTGCTGTACCACCAGGGCCGCTTCAGCGGTCTGCGCGACTGACCCTTCTTCCGGTCCGGGGCGCCCCGGACCTGCGCGGGCGTCGAGTTCCGGTTACGCTGCGTTGCGAAGGTCACAGTTCAAAGCGCTTGCTTAGCGGGCATGAACTGGGTGTACTGACGAGTAATATTCCGCTCGGAGCGCGGGGTCGCCCCGACCGGGATCGGCCGCTTCAGGCGCCTATGCTGCCTGCAAGAAGGCAGCCCTGGAAATGACGATGCAGTAGGAGAGCCGGCGTGAGCTTGAGGATCGTTGTCACTGTGAAGTACGTGCCCGACGCCACTGGCGACCGGCACTTCGCCGATGACCTGACCGTCGACCGGGACGACGTGGACGGTCTGCTCTCCGAGCTCGACGAGTACGCCGTCGAGCAGGCGCTGCAGATCGCCGAGGACGCC
>NZ_JAIOAB010000039.1 GCF_019890635.1 Streptomyces sennicomposti | reverse complement strand
ACAGCACCATCGCCGTCTTGCCCTTGGCGAAGTCGCTCAGGGACTGGTTCTGGGAGTACTCGGCGTTGCTGACCGGGATGACCTTGTCCTTGGCCATCAGGTCGACGTACTGCTTGACCGCCGCGACGGCGTTGTCGTTGGTGAAGTCGGGCTTGCCGTCGGCGGTGAAGAAGTCGGCGCCGTGCTGCTTGGCGAGGACGAACACCTGGTGGATGTTCTCGGAGAGGTTCGAGCCCTCGGTGCCGATGACCTGCTTGCCCGTGGCCTGGATCTTCTTGCCGTCGGCGACCAGCTCGTCCCACGTGGCCGGGGGCTTGGAGATGCCGGCGTCGGCGAAGATCTTCTTGTTGTAGTAGAGCGCGTAGGACATCGAGTACAGCGGCACGGCCGCCGGGTCCTGGCCCTGGACGCCGGTGGAGCCGAGGGCGGAGTCCACGAAGCGGTCCTTGCCGCCGATCTTCTCGAAGTTCTTCGCGTCCCACGGGACCAGTGCGCCGGTGGCCTGGAGGGAGGCGCTCCAGGTGTTGCCGATGTTGAGGATGTCGGGACCTTGGCCCGAGGTGGTCGCGGTGAGGATCCGGTTCAGCAGGTCGGCCCAGGGCACGACCTCCAGCTTGACCTTGATGCCCGTCTGCTTCTCGAACTTGTCGAGTTCGGGCTGGAGGACCTTCTTGTCGACCTCGATGCTGGCGCCCTGGTTGGAGGCCCAGTAAGTGAGCGTCTTGGGCGAGTCGTTGGACCCGCCGCCGGTGGACGAACCGCCTCCGCAGGCCGTGGCCGCCAGGGCGAGAGACAGGGTGACGGCGCCTACGGCCGCGGCTCGGATGCTGCGCATGACTCCTGGTGTCCCTTTCCGGGGGTCGAAAGCCGTGGAGCTGCCTGCGGACGCCGACACGGCGTTCGCCTCCTGAAGTCCCCAGGGCTTAATTTAGGATGTGAGTTAAGCCCCATGAGAAGAACGGCGTCAAGAGGTGTGGTCCGTCCGGCTTGCCCGGCGCACCGGCCGAAGGGGCGGCCGGACGGCTCGGGAGAGCGGCCGTACGGGCCGTGACCTGCGGTGGGAGCACGGGGGCGCCGTTTGGCAACGGTTGTGTCTCGGCGGTCCGGGCCGAAGGGACGGCTGATGCGGAGGGGACGGCTCGTTCAGGAGGTGGGCGGCACGGAGTCGGCGGCCTGCCGACCGCACTGTGCCGTGCCGTCCTGTGCCGTGCCGTCAGGCGGTCTCGCGCACGACGAGTTCGGGATCGAAGACGATGGAGGCCGGTTCGGTGCGCTCGCCGCGGATGTGCTGGTCCAGGAGGCGGGCCATCTCCGCCGCCATCCGCTCGACCGGCTGACGGACCGTGGTGAGCGGGGGACGGCAGGTCAGGGCGATCGCGGAGTCGTCGAACCCGATCACCGCGACCTCGTCGGGCACCCGCCTGCCCCGCTCCTGGAGCAGTTGGCAGATGCCCTGCGCCATGAGGTCGTTGGCGGCGAACACGCCGTCCACGTCCGGGTGTTCGGCGAGCAGCCGCTCCATCGCCGCGACCCCGCTGTCGAGGGTGAAACCGCCCTCGGCGACCGGCACATGCGGATGCCCGTGCCGGGCCAGCGTGTCGCGGAAGCCCGCCAGCCGCTCCTGGCTCGCGGCGACGGCGAGCGGCCCGGCCACGGTGGCCGGGCGGCGGCAGCCGCGCGCCAGCAGGTGTTCCGCCGCGAGCCGGCCGCCGTCGCGGTGGTCCAGGTCCACGTAGCTCAGCGGGACCGGGCGGGCCGGGCGGGCGAACAGCACGGCGGGCAGCTTCGCGTCGGCCAGCAGCGCGGGCAGCGGGTCGTCGGCGTGGGTGGAGACGACGAGCGCGCCGTCGGCGCGGCCCTGCCGCAGATACGTGAGCACCTCGCGCCGGTCCTCGGGCGACTCGGCGAACATCAGCACCGGGTGCATGGAGCGCGGGCTCAGGAAGCCGACGACTCCGGAGACCACCCGGCCGAAGAAAGGGTCCGCGAACGCCCGTGCGGCGAAGGCCCCTTGGGTTTCCTCCGGTGCGTCGCCCGCCCCGGAGACGACCAGCGCGATGGTCTCGGCGCGCCGGGTGACCAGGGACCGGGCGGCGCGGTTGGGGGCGTAGCCGGTCCGCTCGATCGCGCGGTGCACCAGTTCCTGGATCGCCGGGTCCACGTTGCGGACGCCGTTGACCACCCGGGAGACGGTCGCCCGGGACACACCCGCCTCGCGGGCCACATCCTCCAGGGTCGGGGCCTGATTGCTCATGCCCGCACCTTAACGGGCCGCCGGAAACACCGTACAGAGCGCTCTTCCCGCACTGTCGCGGGGTGTGAACTGCCTCCGTCGCGGGGTGTGAACTGCCCGTTCGTCCCTGGGCGGACCCGCTGCCGTCTCTGGGCGGACCCCGCTGCCGGAGCGGTGGTGCGGACGGGTCGGGATGCGGTGGTGCGGGTGGGGCGCGGCGCCGACGAGGTCGCGGTGCCGGTGGGGCGCGGCGGTGCGATCCCGGTGAGGGCCTGCCGCCGGACACGCGGGTGGGCGTTGGACGGTGGTGCTGGACAAGCGGTCCCCCGGCTCCTTGGATCGTCTCGCCGGACGTACGGTGCCGCGCCCCACGGGGCCGCGCCGGAACAGTCCGGTCGCCGTCCGTGCCGGTGCGGCGCCCGCCTGCTGGAGAAGGAGTTCTGCGATGGCCGATGGGCCGATCCTGGTGCTTGCCGCGACCGGCGGGCAGGGCCGTGCGGTGACGGACGCGCTGCTGGACCGCGGTGCCCGGGTCCGGGCGCTGGTACGGGACCCCGGCCGGGGCGCCGCGCGGGAGCTGGCCGGCCGGGGCGTCGAGGTGGTGGCGGGCTCGCTGAGCGACGCGGACTCACTGGCCGCGGCGATGGCCGGGACGGCGGGCGTCTTCGCGTTCACCACCCCGTTCGAGGCCGGTGTGGAGGCCGAGGTGGAGCAGGGGCGGGCGATCCTGTCCGCGGCGGCCGAGCGGCGCGTGCGGCACCTGGTGTTCAGTTCCGTGGCCGGGGCCGACCAGGACAGCGGGGTGCCGCACTTCGAGAGCAAGGCGCGCATCGAGGCGGAGCTGACCGGCGGCGACGTGCCGTACACGATCCTGGGGCCGACGTACTTCTTCGACAACGCGCTCGGCGGCGCGGAGCGCGTCCGCGACGGCGTCCTCGATCTGCCGCTGCCGCCCGACCGGCCGTTGCAGCAGCTGGCCCGGCCCGACCTGGGCGCGTTCGCGGCCGAGGTGCTGCTCGATCCCGGCTCCTACGCCGGGCAGCGCATCGAACTGGCCGGCGACGCGCCCACCCCCGCTCAGATGGCGGCGGCGCTCGGCGCGGTGCTGGGGCGAGAGGTCCGCCATGAGCAGGTGCCGCTGGCGGCGATCGGCAGCCCGGACATGCACGCGATGTGGGCGTTCCTCAACGGCCCCGGCTACCACGTCGACATCCCCGCCCTGCACGCCGCGCACCCGCAGATCCACTGGACCCGGTTCGCCGACTGGGCCCGCGACGCCTGGGCGACCGCCGGCTGAGGGCGGGCGCGGTCCGGCACAGGGGCCTTCCGTGGGCGGCGGGGCGGGCGCGGTCCGGCGCAGGGACCTTCCGTGGGCGGCGGGGCGGGCGCGGTCCGGCGCAGGGGAGCCTCCGCTGACGGCGGGGTGCGGCCGGGCACGGGCTCGGGCGGCGGGGCGGGTGCGGCCGGGCGCGGACGTGGGCAGCGCGGGTGCGGCCGACACGGGTCTCGGCGGGGTGGGCGCGGCCGGTCAGGGGCGGCGCCGGGTTCTGTTGAGGCGGGCGGCCTGGCGGGTCAGGTGGTCGCGTTCGGCGAGGTTGGGCGCCTTGTGGGCCGCCTCGGCGTACAGCCGGCCCGCGGTCGCCAGGTCGCCGTCGCGCTCGTGGAGGTAGGCCGCGACCGCGGTGTGGCGGGGCAGGGCGGGGTCCAGTTCGGCGAGTGCCGCGAGGCCGGCGCGCGGTCCGTCGGCCAGGCCGACGGCGACCGCGCGGTTGAGCCGGACCACGGGGTTGTCGGTGAGCCGCGTCAGCTCGTCGTACCACTCCACGATCTGCACCCAGTCGGTCTCCCCGGCGGTGGGCGCGTCGGCGTGCAACGCCGCGACGGCGGCCTGGGCCTGGAACTCGCCGAGCCGGTCGCGGGCCAGGGCCGCCTGGAGGATCGCCACGCCCTCGGCGATCAGCGCGGTGTCCCACCGGCCGCGGTCCTGCTCGGCGAGCGGCACCAGGCTGCCGTCGGACGCGGTACGGGCGGCGCGCCGGGCGTGGTGCAGCAGCATGAGGGCGAGCAGTCCCGCGACCTCGGGGTGGTCCACGGCGGCGGCGAGCTGCCGGGTGAGCCGGATGGCCTCGGCGGCCAGGTCGACGTCGCCGTGGTAGCCCTCGTTGAAGACGAGGTAGAGGACGCGCAGCACGGTGGCCACGTCGCCCGGCCGGTCCAGCCGCACCCGGGAGACGGTGCGTTTGGCGCGGCTGATCCGCTGCGCCATGGTCGCCTCGGGCACCAGGTAGGCCTGGGCGATCTGGCGGGTGGTGAGGCCGCCGACGGCGCGCAGGGTGAGCGCGACGGCGGACGACGGGCTGAGCGCGGGGTGGGCGCACAGGAAGTACAGCTGGAGGGTGTCGTCGGCCGCGGGCGCCGGTCCGGGGGCCGGTTCCTCCTCGAGGACGTCCTCGCGCCGGCGGCGGGCGGCGTCCGCCCGGACCGCGTCGAGGAACCGGCGCCAGGCGACGGCGATCAGCCACCCCTTCGCGTCCCGCGGCGGATCGGCCGGCCAGACGCGGAGGGCTTCCAGCAGGGCGTCCTGCACCGCGTCCTCGGCCGCCGCGAAGTCGGCTCCGCGGCGGACGAGGGCGGCGAGGACACCGGGCGTGAGGCGGCGCAGCAGTGCCTCGTCCATCGGCGAGGTCACTCCGTGACGGTGGGGGGTTCGGTCAGGAAGGGCCGCAGCTCCAGCCACTCGTGCAGCGGCTCGCCGCCCGCGCCGGGGGCGGCCGACAGCTCTCCGGCCAGCTCCAGGGCGCGCTCGTAGGTGTCGACGTCGATCACCATCCAGCCGGCGATGAGGTCCTTGGTCTCGGCGAACGGGCCGTCGGTGACCGGCGGGCGCCCCTCCCCGGCGTAGCGGACGAAGGTGCCCTCGGGGGCGAGCGCCTGCGCGTCCACGAACTCGCCGGTCTCCTGGAGCCGGGCCGCGAAGTCCTGCATGTACTTCACATGCGCCGAGACCTCTTCCGGCGCCCACTGGTCCATGGGCACGTCGTTGGCGCAGGGCGGGGCGCCGCGGTAGTGCTTCAGCAGGAGGTACTTGGCCATGGTGCTTCTCCTCGGTGCGGATGCGATCCATTGTGGTCGCGTCGTGGTCGTGTGGCCGCGCTGTCGTCGCGCTTCACCACGGGGACGGAGCCGGTCACGGGTTCTCGACATCCTCGGGGAGATTTTCTCGGATTCTTTTTTCGGGGCCTCCGGGCCTCCGGTCTTCCTCGGGTCCCGCCTGTCCTCCTCGGCTCTGCCCGTCCTCTTCGGAGCCTCCCCTTCTCTTCGGAGCCTCCCGTCCTCTTCGGGGCTTTCCGCCCTCTTCGGGGCCGCCAGTCCTCTTCGGGGCTTGCCGTCGGGACGGCGTTCCGCCCGGTTCCGGTCCTCCGCCGGTTTCAGCCGGTGGCGGGTTCCTGAGCGGGGAGCTGGGTGAGGGTGCGGTCGGGGCGGGGGATCTCGCCGAAGTCCTCGTCGGGCGTGTCGACGGGAAGGCTGTGGATGACGGCCTCCAGCCGGGGCGGCAGGGTGGGCCGCCGGCCCCGCCAGCAGCGGCGGATCAGATCGCGGCGCACCCCTTCGGGCAGCAGGAAGCGCTGCGGCCGGTGGGGGGCCGCGGGCCGCTGCGGCGGCGGGGCGGAGGCGCGCGCGTGGGCGCGCCAGTACGCGGCGGTGCGGTGCTCGGCGCGTTGCAGATGGAGGAGGTAGAGGCAGAACGCGGCGGTGCGGTTGCCGGCTCCGGCGGCGAACTCGAACCAGAACTGCGCCTGGTCGCGGTAGCCCGCCAGATGGAGGAGGGCCGCGAAGACCAGGGCGCCCTCGGGTTCGATGTGGTCGTGGTCGACCAGCCGGGCGAGACTCAGATGCGCCTGCGGGGCGTCCACGACGAGGGTGACGGCCAGGTCGAGGTCGTGCGCGGCCTGCTCGTGCACGCTGCGGTAGCGCACGGGCGGGCGGGGGTGCGGGGCGGTCCGGTCCGGGGTGGCGCGGGCGTGGTCGGGAGCGGCGGACGCCTGCTCCGGGACGGCGCCGGTGAGGTGCGGGGCGGTGTCGGCTCGGGGCGGGGGGGTGTCGGCTCGGGACGGGGAGGTGTCGGCGGGCGGCGGGATCTCGGTGAGCGGCGGAAGGGTGTCGGCCAGGGCGGTGACACGCCGTAGGGCCGCGTCGGTGTCGTAGTCGTCGTAGGCGTCGGTGAGGGCCTGGGCCGCGTGCAGGGCGGCGTCGATGCCGGCTGGCTCATGGTCGGTGCGGGCCACTGCTAGTTGTCCGTCTCCTGGTAGGGAATGTGGAGTTCCTTGGCGAGGGATCGGCGGGCATGGCGGATGTGGGAGCGGACCGTGGCGGTGTCGATCCCGAGGTATTCGGCGACCTCGTCGGCCGGCATGCCGAGCAGGTAACGCAGGACTATCACGTCGTAACGGCGTTCGGGCAGCGTGGAGATGGCGGCGTAGAGGCCGATCTCCTGGGATATGACGCGAAGTTCGTCACGCATTTCATGCAACAGGAGCTTCTGCAGGGCGGTCTGGAAGGCCGCGTCGCCCACCTGCGGCGGCAGGCCGCGTTCGGCGAGCCAGCGGTGGACCTCCTCCTTGAGGATCAGCCAGGCGTAGCGCGGCACGGAGTCCTGGAGCAGGGCGTGCGACCAGTTCGCCCGCAGCCGGGCGCACGCGGCGTCCACGACGGCCTCGGCCGCGGCCCGGCTGCCGACCTGGGTGTGGGCGAAGCGCATCCAGAGTTTGCGATGGTAGGCGTGGAAGGCGTCGAAGGTGAGGGCGAGTCGCTCGGGCCGTACGGGCGTCCGCTGGGTGTGGGGGCCGGCCGGGCCGGGCGAGCCGTGGGAGCCCTGCGAGCCGCCGAGGGAAGGGCTCATCACACCTCGCTCTCGCCGCGGGGGCGCGCGTACGGGCGCGCGTACAGGTCCTCGTACGGGTGGTCGTACGGGTGGTCGTACGGGTCCTGCTCGTGCGGCTGTTCGTGCGGGCGTGCGCACGAGTGCCGCGGGTGGCGTACCGCGCCGCGTAAGGCGGCGGCGAGGGGGCGCCGGCCGGCGTGGGCCGGGTCGGGGGCGGAGATCCGGGCGGCGGTCTCCCGGACCGCCAGGGGTTCCAGATCGAGCTTCACTGTGGTCCTTCGTGCTGTGCACCGCACCGCTCCACGGTGGGGCGGGGTCGGTGTGGGGAGCAAACGTTTCCCACTCGCAAGCCAACCGGTCGAACGGCCGTCCCGTGCAAGGGATTCCGGAATTTTTTACACGCAGCGCAATATTGTGACTACTCACGAGTAGGGGCCGGGCGCGGTCGCCGTATCCTTTTCGCCCGCGTTTGCGGGGTACGCAGGTTGGCTTGAGCTGCACGGTTGTCCCGGCGGTGCGGACGGGGGAAGCTCGGGTGGTGCGGGGTGGCGCCGCCTGGCGCACACCCGTGTCGGATCACAGCGGCGGGAAACGGGGGCAGCGACGATGGACGGCAACGGCGGCACGCGGGCGCACGAGGGCGACGGCGGCCACGGCGATCACGGCGATCACGCCAGCGTGGTGGATCTGGAACTCGACCGGGCGCACTCGGCGCGCATGTACGACTACTTCCTCGGCGGGATCACCAACTTCCCCGCCGACCGGGAAGCGGCCGGCCGGGCCATGGCCGCCTTCCCCACCATCCTGATCGCCGCGCGCAGCAACCGCGCCTTCATGCACCGGTCCACCCGGTATCTCGCCCGATTGGGCATCGAGCAGTTCCTGGACATCGGCACGGGCATCCCGACCTCGCCCAACCTGCACGAGGTCGCCCAGGCGGTCAACCCCCGGGCCCGGATCATCTACACCGACAACGACCCGATCGTCCTGGCCCACGCGCGCGCGCTGCTGCGCAGTCACCCGGAGGGCAGCACCGCCTACATGCAGGCCGATGTCACCGACCCCGACGCGCTGTTGAAGCATCCCGTGCTCACCTCGGCGTTCGACTTCGACGCGCCCATCGCCCTCAGCCTCAACGCGCTGCTGCACTTCATCACCGACCGGCACGACGCCCACGGCATCGTGGAACGCCTGAAGGACGCCCTGCCCTCGGGCAGCACGCTGACGATCAGTCATGTCACCCCGGACTTCGACCCGGCGGCCATCGCCCGCCTCACCTCCGTGTACGAGGCGGCCGGTACGCCCGGCCAGGCGCGCACCCTGGAGGAGATCTCCGCCTTCTTCGCCGGCTGGGACCTGCTCGAACCCGGTCTCACCCCGGTGCTGCGCTGGCGCCCCGACCCGGACGAGCCGCACCTCAACGTCACCGACGCCGAGGCCGCGTTGTACGCGGGCATCGCCCGCAAACCCTGAACCGGCCGGACGCGTCGGCGGGTTCCACCGGCCCGACGGCCGGACGTCGAGCCGTTCCGCCCGTCGGCTGCCGGTCGGCCGACGGGCGAGTACGCCGGGTTTACCGGCGGCGTGACGGGTCAGGCGCACATTCGGCACTGGACGACGTACGACCGAGAGGGTGAGCAGCATGGCCGCCAGCGAGAAGGCTCGGGCCAAGGCCGAGAAGGCAGTCGGCAAGGTCGCCCAGGCGGCGGGACGCGCCGTCGGCAACCAGAAGTTGGTCGCCAAGGGCCACGCGGCGGAGGCCGCGGGCCAGGCCCGCGAGGCCAAGGAGTCGGTGAAGGACACCGGCCGGCGTTGACCGCTGAGCGTGGGTCGCCGGGAGTCGCCTCCCGCGCGTGTTCCCGGACCGGGCCGGAGCCGATGCAGGCTCCGGCCCGGTCCGTGTCGTGGAGGCGTTGTCGAGGGAATCCGCCGAGGGGCGGAGCAGGCCTCACACCCCCGCCAGTCTCCGCGCCGTCTCCGCCGCCGCTCCCCGGGGCGCGCCGCCGTCCAGGAGTTCCGTGCGGTGCACGACCCGCGGGGCGGTCAGCGGGACGGCGACGGCGCCGGGGACGCCGGTGGCCGTCGAGCGGGGCAGCAGGGTGAGGCCGTGCCCGGCCGCGGCGAGGGCGGTGAGGGTGCGCAGGTCGGTGCCGTCGTAGCGCAGGGCGGAGCGGAAGGCACCGCCGCCGGCCGCCGTACGCAGGTGAGCGAGCGGCAGGGCCGCGTCGGGGGCGTCCAGTCGGCGGGCGTCCGCGAGGTCGCCCGGGCGCAGCCCGGTTACGGCCGGCGAGGGGGTGTGCCGCGGGCAGCAGGACGCTGACGGGTTCCTCGGCGATCCCGTGCGCGGTCAGCGGCGCCCCGTCGGGCGGACGCAGCGGGTCGCTCGGAGCGGCCAGCCCGTCGACGAGGCCGAGGCCGGCGGCGCCGGTGACGACGGCGGCGGGGGTCCCGCCCGTGTCTGGACTTGCCGGTCCAAAAACGGCTTCCTACGCTCGCGGTCACAACGCGGCCGGTCCCCGGCGCCGTCTCGGGCGGCCGGGCCGACGGCGAGCGGCCGGAAGACGACCAGAAGAGGTGTGTGTCCCATGCGTGCTGTGGTGGTGGAGGAACTGGGCGGTCCGGAGGTCCTGCGGCTGCGGGAGTGGCCCGACCCCGAGCCGGGCCCGGGTGAACTGCTGGTCGAGATCGACTTCTCCGGCGTCAACTTCATGGACACCGGCTCCCGGGTCGGATACGGGCTGCCGAGGGGCGTCCCGTTCGTCCCGGGGGTCGAGGGCGCCGGGCGGGTCGCCGCGCTCGGTTCGGGCGTCAGCGGCTTCGCGGTGGGCGACCGGGTGGCGTGGGTGTACGTCTACGGCAGCTACGCCGAGAAGATCGTCGTCCCCGCCGACCAGGTCGTCCCGGTGCCGGACGACATCCCGAGCGATGTCGCCGCCGCGACGATGATGCAGGGCCTCACCGCCCACCACTTCGTCACCGAGTCGGCGCCGCTGGCCGAGGGCGAGACCGCGCTCGTGCACTCCGCCGCCGGCGGTGTGGGCCGGATGGTCGTCCAACTGCTCAAGCTGCGGGGCGTACGGGTGATCGGTCTGGTGTCGCGCGAGGAGAAGGTTCCGGTGGCGAAGGCGGCCGGCGCGGACGAGGTGCTGGTCTCCTCCGGCGGCGGCTTCGTGGACCGGGTCAGGGAACTGACCGAGAGTCAGGGAGTGCACGCGGTGTTCGACGGCGGCGGGGCCGGCACGTTCCACCCGTCGATCGAGGCGCTGCGGCGGTCCGGGACACTGGTCTACTACGGGCCGCTGATCGGCGACGTCCCCACCGTGCGGATGACCGACCTGCCCAAGAGCGTGAAGATCACCTACGCGGTGTTCGCCGACCACATCCCCACCCGGGAACTGCTGCTGGCCCACACCCGCGACCTGTTCGCCAAGATCCGCGAGGGCGGTCTGCGGGTCGACATCACCGGGCGCTACCCGCTCGCGGCGGCCGAACAGGCCCACCGGGACATCGAGTCACGGCGCACCTCGGGCAAGTTGCTGCTGACGCCGAGCCATTGAGGGGCGCGGCGCGCTAGCGAACGGGGCCCGGTCACAGGGCGGTGGCCGGGTAGCGGACGAAGAGGATGCCGTGGGCCTCGCCGTGCGGGGCGCTGTAGAGGTGTGCGGTGTCGGCCGGCCAGCGGGCCGATTCGCCCGGGCCGACGGTGCTCGGCGCGTCCAGGGCGCCCACGACGGCCGTGCCGCTGAGGATCATCAGGCTCTCCGTGGTGCCCGCGACATGGGCGGCCGACTCCTGGGTGGCGCCGGCGGCGATGGTGACGCGGAAGACGTCGGTGACCGCGTCGGCGTCCTCGTGCCGCTCGACGAGGACCGCGGTGACCGCGCTGCCGGACACGGCGCCCTCGTGGTGCTCGCCGTGCGGCGGCGCGTCGTCGGCGAGGACCGCGCTGAGCGGCCGGTTGAGGGCCGTGGTCAGGGCGTAGAGGGTGTCGAGCGTGGGGTTGCGCGTGCCGCTCTCCAGCTCCGAGAGGGTGCCCTTGCCGACGCCGGAGCGCCGTGCCAGCTCGGAGAGGGACAGGCCCCGGGCCGTGCGCAGCTCGCGCAGCCTGCGCCCCACTTCGTCGTTCAGCCCCATCGCCGGATCGCGCTCCCGCTCTCGTCGCCGTGGTCCAGGGTCCCCGTCCGCCGTGGTTGACGGGACCCGTCCGAATCTCTAGTGTTCCATAAACGGAACGTTCTGTTTATGGAACGCCCGGGGGCGACGGTCCGGCCCATCGCCCACCGCAGACACCGCACCCGCCCCCGCCGCGCCGCCTCGTCCCGGAAGTCGCCCCTATGTCCTCCTTCACCGACCGCATACGCGCGGCGGCCCCGCCGTCGGCGGTGGCCGCCGGTCTGATCGCCGTCACCGTGGGCGTCACCAGTTCGGCCGCGCTCGTGTTCACCGCGGCGAAGGCCGCGGGCGCGGGCCCCACCGAGATCGGCTCCTGGATGCTCGCGCTCGGCGTCGGGCTCGCCGTCACCTGCGTCGGGCTCTCCCTGCGGTACCGCACCCCCGTCGTCACCGCCTGGTCGACACCCGGCGCGGCCCTGCTCGCGACCACCCTCGTGGGCGTGCCGATGGGGCGGGCCGTCGGCGCGTTCGTCTTCTCGGCGCTGCTCATCCTCGTCACGGGTGTGACCGGGTGGTTCGCCCGCGCCATGGACCGCATCCCGGTGCCCCTCGCCGCGGCCCTGCTCGCCGGGGTGCTGCTGCGGTTCGGCACGGGGCTGTTCGGCACGATGCACGGCGACTTCGCCATCGCGTTCCCGGTGTTCGCGCTCTACCTCCTGGCCCGCCGGTTCCTCCCGCGCTACGCCGTGCTGGTCGCCCTCGCCGGCGGTGTCCTCGCCTCGGCGCTCGCCGGCGGCTGGCGCCTGGCCGAACTGCGGATCTCGCTCGCCCGACCGGTGTTCACCGCACCGGACTTCGACTGGCGCACCCTCGTCAGCGTGGGAGTGCCGCTGTTCGTGGTCACGATGGCCTCGCAGAACCTGCCCGGGGCGGCGGTGCTGCGCAACTCCGGCTACGACGTGCCCGTTTCGCCGCTGATGACGTGGACCGGTGCCGTCAACGCCGTCCTCGCCCCGTTCGGCGCGTTCGGGCTGAACCTGGCCGCCATCACGGCGGCGATCTGCACCGGCGAGGAGGCGCATCCGGACCGGGACAGGCGCTACGTGGCCGCCGTGTGGGCGGGCGTCTTCTACCTGTGCGTGGGTGTGTTCGGCGCGACGGTCGCCTCGCTGCTCACCGCGATGCCGCAGGCCCTCGTGCTCTCCCTGGCGGGCGTCGGCCTGCTGGCCACGATCGAGAACTCCCTGGCCACGGCCCTGTCCGACAAGGCCTCGCGGGAGGCGGCGGTCGTGACGTTCCTCGCCACCGCCTCCGGCGTCACGCTCCTCGGCATCGGCTCGGCCTTCTGGGGGCTGCTCGCGGGCATCCTCACCAGCGTGATCGCGCACACCGGCCGACGCGGCGGACCGCGTCCGGCGGCCCCGGCTCCGGCGCCGCCCGTGGCCGGGCACCGCCCGGCGGCCGGCCCGTCGGCCCCGGTCCCGGCCGACCCGTCCGCCCCGGTCCCGTCCGCCCCGGTCACCCCCGCCCCGGCCGACGGGCATCCGCCGACGACCGGCCCTCGGTGATCGCCCGCCGCCTGACGTCTGGCGCAACGCCTGCCGCCTGACGTCCGGTGGCCTGCCCGCCCAGCGGTCAGCGCACGGCCGCCGCCGTCGCCAGGCGGGTGAGGGCGGGGCGGCTGACCTTGCCGGTGGGGCCCAGCGGCATCTCGGGTACCCGCAGCAGGAGTTCGGGCAGCTTGCGCCGCTCAAGGCCGCACCGGTCCGCCAGGAAGCCGGTGAGGTCCGCCAGGGTGAGCGGCGGCGCGCCCGGCGCCTCGCGCACGCACGCGCACAGGCGCTCGCCGAGTTCGTCGTCCGGCACGCCCACGCAGGCGGCCTCGGCGATCGCCGGGTGGGTGCCGAGCGCCTGCTCCACCTCCGCCGGGCTGATGGTGTAGCCGCCGCGCACGACGATCTGCCGGAGCCGTCCCAGCACATGGAGCCGCCCCCGCGCGTCCAGACGGCCCCGGTCGCCGGTGCGCACCCAGCCGTCCGGGGTGCGGTAGCGCCGGTCGAGGTCGGGCGCCGCCACGTAGCACAGCGGTGTCATCGGGCCGCGTGCCTGGATCTCGCCGGTCGGGCCGCTGATCCGGATGTCCGTGACGGCGGGGTCGGGCAGGCCGGTGCCCGTCCCGGGGGAGAGTCCGGTGGCGGCGGTGTGGCAGTTGACGCCGTCGGAGGAGCCGTAGACGGTGATGACCGGGCGGCCGAAGCGGCGTCGGCAGGCAGCGGCGGTGGCGTCCGGCAGCGCCGCCCCGCTGGAGACCAGCGCCCGCAGCCCGCTCAGGTCCTCGCCGGGCGGTGGGGGCAGTTCGGCCAGTCGCCGCAGCATCGTGGGCACGGCGAAGACATGGGTGGGCCGGTGTTCGGTGAGGGTGCGCAGCGCCTGGCGCGGATCGTAGCTGTCCTGGACGAGCAGGGTGCCGCCGAGGGCGGCCACCGTGACCGGGGCGCCCAGCGAACCGAAGGAGGAGGCGAGCGGGACGAGGACGAGGTTGCGCATCGGTCCCGGGTCGCCGCAGGCCAGGGCGCGTACGTAGGTGGCGCGTCCGCCGGCGATCGCGTTGTGGGAGTAGGCGACCATCTTGGGCTCCGCCTCCGAGCCGGAGGAGACGAGGATGCGCGCGGGCGCCTCCGGGTCCACCGGGGACGGCCGGAAGGGGGTGCGCGCGGGGACGGCGAGGGAGCGTCCCTTCGGGTGCGTCGGCTCGGCCCAGGAGAACACGGCCTCCAGGTGGGGCAGGCAGGCCTCCGGGACCGCGTCGGAGGCGTTCTCCACGATGACCGCGCGGGCCCGGGAGCGGCCGAGCAGGCTCGCGGGACCCCGGCTGCCGTGCCCGGGCGGATACGGCAGCGCGACGGCGCCCAGTGCGGCGACGGCCAGCTCCGCCGCCACCGCCCGCCGCCCGTTGGGCACGCGTACGGCGATGATGTCCCGTGCGCCGAGGCCGCTTTCGGCCAGCCGGGCGGCGATGTGCCGTACCTCGGCGTCCAGTTGGGCATAGGTCACGGCGCCCGCCGGGTCCACGACGGCGGTCCGGGTGGGATGGGCCTCCACGTGGCCGGCGAAGAGGGTGTACAGGTCGCGGTCGGGGCAGTGGCCGCGCGCCACCCAGGCGCGGCGCAGTGCGGCGGGCACCAGGTCCCGGATCTCCACTCCGGCGGCCGAGGTCCACACACGGGTCACACGAACTCCCAGGGTGCTCGGGCGAGTACGGGGGCGAAGCGCGGGTCGCGGGCGAGGCCGGCGAGGTCGGTGCACACCGGTGTCGCCCGCGTTCCCGGCGCCGCCAGCAGGGGCAGCATCTCGGCGGTGGGCCGTCGGCGGGCCGAGGCGGCGAGCGCGGCCGGGTCCGCCGTGCGGTGCACGCCGAGGGCGCGGGCGATCCGCTCCGGACGCGCACGGCCCTCGCGGTCCAGCCACAGATGGCCGTCGAGGGTGTCCAGCGGCCGGTCGAGGACGCCCCACCGGGCGCGCCGCGGCTCCCGGGGCACGACGGCGGCGGCGGAGAGCAGCGAGGAGTCGGCGCGCCGGCCGTGTCCGGTGCGCAGCCGGGCCAGCAGCGCGGCGAGCACGGCCTGTGCGCTGACCAGGCCGCCGAGGACGTCGGTGAGGGTCATCAGGGAGGGGGCGGGCGGCTCGTCCTCGGGGCGGACGGCGGCGGCCAGGCCGCTGTGCGCCTGGACGAGGTAGTCGGTGCCCACCGGCGGCCGCGGACCGAGCGCGTCGCCCCAGCCGGACGCCCACGCGTACACCAACCCCGGCCGCACCCGGCCCAGTTCGTCGGCGTCCAGCCCAAGCCGGGCCGCCTTGCCGGGCGCCCAGTTGTGCAGGAACACGTCGGCGTCGCGGACCAGTTCGCACACGGCCCGCCGGCCCGACGGCGTGGTGATGTCGATCTCCACCACGTCCTTGCCCGCGTTGAGCGCGCCGAACCTCGCCGAACACCCCTGCGCCAAGGGCGGGATGCCGCGCATCGGATCGCCGCCGGGCGGCTCGACGCGCACCACCTCGGCGCCGAGCAGACGCAGCACATGTCCCGCGAGCGGGCCCTGGACGCGCCGGGTGGACTCCACGACCCGCAGTCCGGCGAGGGGCAGGTGTGTGCCGGGGACGTCCGCGCCGGGACGCGCGGGTGTGGGTGTGGCGGGGCCCGGGAGGGGGGTGAGCGTCCACGGCGGTGGCGCTCCCGGCGGCAGCGGGTCCTCCCGTACGGGCAGCAGGCTCGCCCCGGACCGGTCCGCCGCCGCGCGCAGCCGGGCGAGGGGGACGGTGCGTACCGTGTCGGCCAGCGCGGCCGGGAGCGGGCAGACGGCGGTGCCGAACCGGGCCTGGAACGGCCGCCAGCCATGCCGTACGGCGTCGGCGGGTGCGCCGAGTTCCCGCCAGAAGCCGATCCACGACTCGGCGTCCAGCGCTTCGAGTTCGACGCGTACGCCGTCGGCCGAGACGAACCCGGCCCCGCCGCGAGGAGCTTCGACGGCGGCCGAGGCGTCGCTCGCGGCCACCGGTTCCTCCGCCGCCGCGCTCGCCGCCGCCAGATACTGGGTGAGGGCGAGCAGCGCGGCCTGGGTCACGGAGGTGCGCACCCCGTCGGGCCGGCCGCCCCGGACCCGGGCGATCAGGGCGGCGCTGACCCCCTGCGCGGCGAGGACTCCGGCGACGGTGGTGGCGAAGTCGACGGCGAGGGGGGCCGGGCGGCCTGCGGCCAGTCCGTGGACGTGCATGATGCCGCAGGCGGCCTGCACGGCCCGCTCCTCGGTGAGTGCGAGGGGCGGTGCGAGGTCCGCCGCGGCGTGGGCTGATGCCGAGGGGGCTGCGAGGGCCGGTGCGAGGTCCGGCGGGCCCGTCCAGTCGACCCTGCAGGCGACGGTGTGCGTGTCGGGGTCGCCCAGCAGGTGCAGCAGGTGTGCGGCGACCCGGGTGGCCACCGGGGGTCCGGTGAGCGCGGCGGGCGGTGCGGCGAGCGTCATCGGTCGCCGTCCCGGGAGGCGCGCCGGGCGGCGGTCGCCCCGTCCACCGGCGGTCGCCGTCCCCGCACCGAGTACATGACGCTGGAGGCGGCGCGGAAGGACGGATCGCGCATCACCTCGCGGACGCGGGCCAGTTGGGCCTCGGTCATGCCCGCGGCCAGCAGCTTGTCCCGCAGGTGGTGGGTGTGGTGGAGCTGGAGCCGCAGGCCCGGCGAGTCGGCGGTGCGCAGCTCGATCCGGGGCTGTACGTCCACGTCGACCAGCCCGGCGGCGCGCAGGGCGGCCGGGGCGCGCCGTCCCCATTCGGGGTCGCCGCCGCCGGCCCGCATGACGGCGCGCTTGGTGGCGAGGAACGTCTCGTACAGCCGCGCGGACTCCTCGTCCGGGGCGAGCAGCGGTGGTTCGTAGGAGGTGTCGAACTCCTCGATCTGGAGCCAGCCGCCGGGTGCGAGGGACCGTACCAACTTGTCCAGGACGGCGAGGCGTTCGGGGATGTGCTGGAGGACGAGGCGGGCGACGACGAGGTCGAAGGCGGCCTCGGGGAGCGGGTCGGTGACGGCGTCGTGCCGGACGGCGGTGAGGCCGGGGCGGGGCTGGATGTGGTGGGGTTTGAGGTCGGTGGCGATCACCTCGCCGTCCGGTGCGACGCGGTCGGCGAGCCAGCGGGCGACGCTGCCGCCGCCGGAGCCGATCTCCAGGCACCGCCAGCCGTTGGTGACGCCGGTCTCGGCGAGCCGGGCGAAGGTCGCGGCGTCGTAGGCGTCGGCGAGGCAGCGGTGCTGTTCGCGGCTGTGCACGCTGTCGTTGTCGAAGACGTAGCCGGGGTCCTCGGCCAGGCGTGAGGGCATGCGGTGTCTCTCTCTGTCCGTCTCGGCCGCTCTGTCTGTCTCGGCCGCTCTGTCTGTCTCGGCCGTTGTGTCTCTCGGCCGCTCTGTCTCTCGGCCGTCGTGTCTTCCTCGGCCGGGTGTCTCTCTTGACCGGGTTCGTCAGGTCCAGCGTCCGGTGCCGCTGGTGCCGGCCGTGCCGGTGAGCTGTCGCAGCAGGGGGGTGCGGCGCACCTTGCCCGTGCCGGTGCGCGGCACCTGTTCCCAGCGCAGGGCGACGGGGTCGGCCAGCGGCGGCAGGCCGCGTACCGCCGCGCGCCAGTCGGCGAGGTCGAGGCGGCCGTCGGCGGTGACCACGACGGGCAGCGGGGCGCCGCCGGCGCCGGTGAGGACGATGCATTCGAGCGCCTGCGGCAGCCGCTGTTCGAGCAGGTCCTCGGCGTGCAGGCAGCTCAGTCGCGGGCTGTGGTCGACCTCGCGGTCGAGCAGTTCGACGCTTCCGTCGCGGTTGCGCACGCCGATGTCGCCGGTGTTCCACCAGCCGCCGTGCTGCTTGGCGGACCAGCGATCCTCCTCGCCGACGTACTCCAGGGCGCGGGCGTGGGTGCGGGCCAGTACGAGTCCGGCCCGGCCTCGGGGCAGCGGCCGGAAGGTGTCGGGGTCGACCACCCGCAGCCGGGTCTTGACCGGGATGGGGCGGCCGAGGTTGCGGGTGCCGGGGCCGGGCAGGGTGCCGCCGGGGCCCCGACGGTGGAAGCGGAAGGTCAGCGGGCCGGTCTCGGTCTGCCCCCAGCCCTGCATCCACAGCGGGCTGCGGCGCCGGCTGGCCGCGAGGTAGGCGCGGATGGTGGGCGGGTGCATGGCGTCGTAGGTGCTGACGAAGAGGCGTACGTCGCGAAAGGGGTTGTCGAGCCGTTCGGTCAGCGGCCGGAAGCGGACGTAGGAGGCGGGGAGCGCCTCGACGACGGTGGGCGGGTGGGCGCGCAGCACGGGGTCGGCGAGGTCGGGGTCCTGGGTGGTGACGACGACGAGGTGTGCGGGGGCCAGGCACAGGGTGCTCGCGGTCCAGCAGAAGGTCCGGCCGTGGGCGAAGGAGCTGGCGTTGAGGAGGGTGTCGTCGCGGCGGACGCCGATCCTCGGGTAGCGCACGCACTCGAAGCGGGCCAGTTTGCGGATGATGGTGCGGGTGGAGTGGGTGACGAGTTTGGGCACGCCGGTGGTGCCGGAGGTGTGGTTGATGACCAGGGGTTCGTCGTCTGCGCGGCGGATCGGGGCGGGCGGGGTGTGCCCGCGTACGTCGTCGGGGCCGAGGGTGCCGGGCACGTCGTCGTCCAGGACGAGGGTGGCGGTGGCGAGCGCGGCCGGGTCGGGGCCTTCGCCGCGGGCGCGTTCGAGGATGTGTGCGGAGGTGACGAGGAGGGCCGGGGAGAGGCGGGTGAGCAGGGTGGCGAGGGCGTCGCCGGACAGTCCGGCGGACAGTTGCGCGGGTACGGCGCCGAGGCGTACGGCGGCGCAGGCGAGCAGGTCGTAGTCCCAGTGGTTGTCCTTGACGATGGCGACCCGGTCGCCGCGCCGGACGCCGGCCGCGGCGAGCTGCCCGGCCGTCTCCCGTACGAGGAGGGCGAGTTGGGGGACGGTCCAGTCGGTGCCGGCCTGCGGGGCGATGTCGAAGGGGCGGTCGAGGTGGACGGCCGTGCCGGTGGCGTGTGCGGCGCACTCGTCGAACAGGACGCCCATGTCATGCGGTTTCACGGGCCTCGCTCCTCGGGGTCACGGTGGTCGGGCGGGGGGTGCGGGCGGTGGGTACGGGGCGCAGCCGGGCCAGGACGCGGGAGGCGGCGAGCGCCCCGGAGCGGACGGCGCCCTCGCCGGCGGGGCGCAGCATCACCCAGTCGCCCGCGTACTCCACAGGGCGCAGCGGCCGGGCCATGAAGGCCGGGCGGTGGCGCAGTGCCTCGGGGGTGGCCTCGGGCAGGCCGTGGGCGAAGGTGTGGGTGAAGTGGCGGCGCGGGGCGGTGTCCAGGCCGGGGATGTAGCGGGTGGCGGCCCGGACGAGCCGGTCGGCGGTCTCCTGCCGGGTGGCGCCGCGGAGTTCGGGGATGCGCCGCGGGTCGGCCATGAGGGTCAGCAGGCCCTTTCCGGCGGGTGCGCGGCCGGGGTGTTTGGCGTGGTCGACGATGATGCCGGAGAGCACGTCGTCCTCGGCGTCGGGTGTGAGCAGGGCGTACAGGGGCCGGCGGGAGGGCGGTGCGAGGGGCCGGTCCAGCAGGCAGCTGACCTTGAGGGTGGGGGTGAAGGTGCACGCGGTGAGGAAGTCCCGTTCGTCCTCGGGTGCTTCGGGGCGCAGCTTGGCCGCCACGGGTGCGGGGACGCACAGGACGGCGGCGCGTGCGGTGACGGTGCCCGCGGAGCCGTGCAGCCGGACGGTGTCACCGTCGGCGGCGACCTCGTGCACGGGGCTGCCGGTGGCGATGTCGAGGCCGTCGGCGAGGCGGCGGGCGAGCAGGTCCATGCCGTCGTGGTAGGTGCGCCAGCCGGTGACCGGTCCGACGGCCTGCATGAGGCCGATCAGCGGGGCGGCGGCGGAGCGGGCGGTGTCCCAGCCGAAGAAGCAGCCGGCGACGGGCTGGAGCAGATAGTCGTGGAGGTCGGGGTGGTAGCGGCGGGCGAAGTCCGCGACGGTGTGGGCGCCCGCGGGGGTGCGTTCGGGGCGGTCGGTGTCGAACCGGCGGCGGTGCACGGCGGTCCAGGCCAGGAAGCGGGCGAGGTCGAGGCGGGCGCGGGGGGTGAGTCCGGCGCCGATCAGGAGGGCGGCCGGGTCGGCGACGCCGGGGTGGGCGCGGCCGTCGCGCCATACGCCGACGGCCTTGCCGATGCGCGGTACCTCGCGGGCGGTCACACCCAGCCGGGCCAGCAGCTCCCAGGTGGCGCGGTAGCCGCGTTCGGGGATCTGCTCGGCGCCCTCGTCGATCAGGTATCCGTCGTGCCGTACGGTGTGCATCCGGCCGCCGACGTGGGCCTGTTCCTCGAAGACGCGCACCTGGAGGCCGGCGCGGGTCAGTTCGTGCGCGGTGGTCAGGCCGGCCACGCCCGCGCCGATCACGGCGACGTCCAGGTCGGGGCTCATCGGGCGGCTCCCGCGGCGTCGATCAGGTTGGCGGCGATCAGCAGGACGAAGCCGACCCGGTGCGCCGTGAAGCCGATGCGGCGCGCCCGCATGATGTCGCCGGTGCGGAAGCCGATCAGGTACTGGCGGGTGCGCAGGGCGGTCACGGGCAGCATCAGCGCCACGAACCACCAGGGGGCGATGCCGGTGGCGGAGGCCGCCGCGCCGAGCAGGAACTCGGCGGCGGAGAGCGCCCCGACGAAGACGGCGTTGCCGCGCTGGGAGGTGAGGGCGGCCACGGTCGGGCGGCCGACGGAGCGGTCCCCGGCGACGTCGTTGGTGTTGGAGTAGACCCCGAACATGAGCGGTCCGAGACCGAACAGCACACCCTGGACGAGCAGGAAGGCGGAGAAGCGGCCGGCCGCGAGACCGTAGGCGCCCATGACCATGGCCACGCCGAGGCCGCAGATGAACGCTTCCTGGAAGCCGTGGTAGCTGATCTTCAGGCCGTAGGAGTACTGGAGCGACACCACGAACAGGGCGGCGATCAGGACGACGGTCCAGGTGGGGCGGTGCGGGGCGGTCTGGATCGCGGCGGCCCACAGCACGGCGCCGACGGCCGCGGTGACCCAGGCGAAGCGCAGCGCCTCGGGCACCGTGAGCGTTCCGGCGACCAGGGGCTTGCGGCGTTTGTTGCGCAGCGGGTCGTCGGGGCCGTAGTTGGTGATGTCGCTGCCGTCGCGGTAGCCGGTCACGTCGTCCAGGGCGACCATCGACATGATCACGAAGACGGAGCCGAGCAGGAACAGCGCCGACGGGACGAGGACCGCCGTGGCCGCCCCGCGGTCCGCCGGCAGCACCGCCGACAGGGCCACGGCGATGGCCGGGTAGTAGTCGTAGACGTCGAGTTTGCCCAGCCGGGCGTAGCTCCTGAGCTTGCTCTCCGCCGGTATGTCGCCGGCCGCGAAGGTGTGGGCCTCGGCGCTGCTGGTCATCGGCTCCGCTCCTTTCCTCTGCAGGGGGCTGCTGTGCACGGAAAACCGTCGGAAATCATTGGCCCGGGAATCACCGCTGCGCGAAGCACAGGTCAGGGAATTCACTCCGGGTGTGCGTGAGCGCGTAAATGCGGCGCTCACCGAATTCCGGCCGGAATGCCGAGAAGGACTGTAGGACCGGGGCGGGACCGTCCGACACCGATGCCCGGCGGGGTTCGCCCCAACGGGTGACGCCGGGTGTATCCGGGCTGCGCATCGGACCACCGAGGTAGTTGAACGTTCCTACAAGTCAAGGGGGTTGAAGAGGAGCGATGCCCGCCGGTCGGCCGTTCACCTCTCGCACACCCGAACAAGCGGGAACCCCGCACACTCACTCGTACGGGCTATCTGTCGCCGCCGGAGTTCGGCGCGGGCACGCCTGGGTAATTCTGCGTCCGTACGATCCGAAAGGCGGCGGGGACGATTTCCGGCCGCGCTTTTCAGCCGCCTTCGATTTCCCGCCCGCCGCGCAAGCGAAAAGGAGTCACATGCCTCCGACCGGCATCCAGCAGGAACGCCTCCACCAACGCTTCGATCTGTACGACGCCGACCGCGACGGCCGCATCGACCGCTCGGACCTGGAACAGGAGGCCCGGCGCATCGTGCGGGCCTTCGAGGAGCCCGAGAACTCGCCCCGGGCGCAGGCGTTGCTGACCGCCTACCCGCAGATGTTCGACTACCTCACCGAACGCGGCGGTCACGCCCCCGGATCGGCCATGACGAAGGATGAGTTCGTCGCCGTCGCCCACCAGGAGATGCTCCAGCACGGTCCGGCCGGCTTCGGCCGGGTGCTGCGCCCCAGCATCCGCGCCATGGTCGACCTGTGCGACACCGACGGCGACGGGCAGGTGAACCCGGCCGAGTTCCGCACCTGGCTGAAGGCCATCAGCGGCGACATCGACGCCGAGGCGGCCTTCTCGGCGATCGACGCCGACGGGGACGGCCGGCTGACCGTCGACGAGCTGGTGGCGGCGGTCGGCCGCTACCACGCCGGCGAGACGGACGCCCCCCTCCTCGGTGTCTGAGCGGGCCCGGTGACCGGATGGGGCACACCTGTCCGGTCCCGGCGGGGCGGCTGACCGGCGCCCGCCTGCTGTGGGCACGCGGCGCGCTGGCCGCCCTGGCGCTCGGCGAAGGACTGCCCGGCGCCTGGGCGCTCGGCCGGCCGCGCGGCTTCTACGACGCCTTCCCGCTTCCCGGCCACTCCTGGGTGGCCCTGTTCCCGCCCTACAACGAGCACCTGGTGCGCGATTTCGGCGCCGCCGTGCTCGCGATGGCCGCGGTGATCGGCTGGGCCGCCTGGAGTGCGCGACCGGGTCCGGTGCGGGCCGCCGCCACCGCGCTGCTCGTCTTCTCCGTGCCCCATCTCGCCTTCCACCTGAGGCACTTGGGCCGCGCGGACGGAGTTGAGGCGGTCGCGCAACTGCTCTCGCTGGTGCTGCCCGTCGTCCTGGCGGTCACCGCGCTGGCGGCGACGGCCGGGGCGGCGGGGCGGGACGGGGCCGCGCGCACCGGCCCGCCCGGGACGGCGCGAACCGGCACATCCGGGGCCGCGGGAGCCGCCGCACCCGGGACCACCCGCACCGCCGCACACACCACCGATCCAACCGACCCGCATACCACCACCCGAAGTAACACCCCGACAGAAACCCCAAGGGAAAGAGGAACCCAGATGACCACCAGCGTCCAGGCACAGCGGCTCGACCGGCGCTTCGAGCTGTGGGACAGCAACGGCGACGGCCGGATCGACCGCGGCGACTGGGAGGCCGAGGCGCACCGCATCCTCAAGTCGTTCCAGGAGACGCCCGCCTCGCCCAAGGGCCAGGCACTCCTGGAGGCCTACCTCGGGATGTGGAGCTACCTGGCGGAGCACGCGCAGCTCGGCCCGAACGGCTCCCTCGACCGGGCGCAGTTCCACGCCCTGGTCTCCGAGCACATCCTGGACCGCGGCAAGGAGGGCTTCGACGAGGTCCTCCGGCCCACCGTCACCGCCATCCTCGGCCTGGCCGACACGGACGGCGACGGACACGTCGACCCGAAGGAGTTCCGCGCCTGGATCAAGGCCATCGGCGCCGAGGAGTCCACCGCCGACGAGGCGTTCCGCGCCATCGACGCCAACGACGACGGCCGGCTGAGCGTGGACGAGCTGGTGGAGTCCGTGCACCGGTACCACGCGGGCGAGCTGGACGTCGCTCTGCTGTGACGGGTGCCGTCTAGGACCGGTCCCTCTCCCGGCGATTCCTCGCTCTCCGTACCGCCGGGAGGGGGCCGTCCGCTGCCCGCGGCCCCGTTCGACTCCCACGGCGCCCGCCGTACGCCCCTGTCCGCCCGCCCCGAGGACCCATGCCGCCCCGAGAATCCGTAAGCCACACGACCACCGACTCCGCCGCCGACCCCGCTACCGACCCCGCCGCTGCCCCGCCGGGCCGTCCGGTGCCCTTCTTCACCCAGGCCGTCTCCTTCGAGGAGGCCTGGCCCGACATCCGCGCCCGCGTGAGCGAGGTGATCGACGACGGCAAGTACTCGCACGGGCGCCAGGTCGGCCGGCTGGAGACGGCGTTGGCCGAGTGGACCGGCGCCCGGCACTGCGTCGCCGTGAACAGCGGCACCGACGCCCTCGTCCTGCTGCTGCGCGCCTGCGGCCTTCAGCCGGGACAGGAAGTGGTGGTGCCTGCGTTCAGCTTCATCGCCACCGCCTCGTCCGTCGTGCTGGCCGGCGGCCGCCCCGCCTTCGCCGACATCGACCCGGTGACGTACGCGCTCGATCCCCGCTCGGCGGCGGACGCCGTCACCGAGCGCACCGCGATGCTGATGCCCGTGCATCTGTTCTGCCAGATGGCGGACATGGGCGCGCTGGCCCAGGTGGCACGCCGGCACGGGCTGACGCTGGTCGAGGACAGCGCCGAGGCGATCGGCATGCGCTGGGACGGCGTCCACGCGGGCCTGCTGGGCGCGGGCGGCGTCCTGTCGTTCTTCCCCACCAAGACGCTCGGCGCGATCGGCGACGCCGGCGCGATCCTCACCGACGACGCGCGCATCGCCGAGACGGCTGCGGCACTGCGCCACCACGGCCGCACCGGACGCACCCTGGCGCACTTCCCCGGCATCTCCAACGCCACCGAACTCAACGGCGTCAACAGCAAGATGGACGACCTCCAGGCCGCCGTCCTGCTGGCCAAGCTGCCGCGGCTCGCACACGCGGTGCGCCGCCGGGCCGAACTCGCCGCCGCCTACACCGAACGGCTCCGCGACATCCCGGGCCTGCTGCGGCTGCCGACCCTGGTGCCGCGTGACGTGGCCACGGACGCGGTGTTCTACGTCTATCTGATCGAGGCCGAGCGGCGGGACGCGCTGGTGGACCATCTCGCCGCCCATGGCGTGGGGACCGAGACGTACTACCCGGTGCCGCTGCACCTCCAGCCGTGCTTCAGCGAACTCGGCCACAAGCGGGGCGAGTTCCCGAACGCGGAGGCCGCCTGCGAGCGTACGGTCGCGCTGCCGTTCCACCCGGACCTGACGACGGCCGACATCGACACGGTCTGTGATCTGATCCGCCGCTTCTACACCGGGAGGGCCGCATGACCGGGCCGGGGACCATTCCGTTCTTCGCCCCCGATCTGTTCGAGGAGGACCGCGAGGTCCTGCTGGACCTGGTGCGGCGGACCGGCACGGCCGGGGAGCAGAAGTTCATCCTGGGCGAGCGCACCGCCGCCTTCGAGCGGGCGCTGGGCGAGACGCTGGGCGGGGCCGAGGTGGTCGCCTGCTCCAGCGGCACCTCCGCCCTCACCCTGATCCTCACCGCCATGGGGGTCGGCCCCGGCGACGAGGTGGTCGTCCCCGCCTACGGCTGCGCCCCGCTCGGCAACACCGTGGCCAACCTGGGGGCCACTCCCGTCTTCGCGGACATCGACCCGGTGACGATGGTGGTCGATCCGGCGGAGGTGGAGGCCGCGATCACCGCGCGGACGAAGGCGCTGCTGCCCGCGCACATGTTCTCGGTGATGGCCGACATGCCGCGGATGCGGGAGATCACTCGGCGGCACGGCGTACGGCTGGTGGAGGACTCCGCCGTCGCGCAGGGCGGGGTGCTGGACGGGCGGCCGGCCGGGACCTGGGGCGAGGCGGGGCTCTTCTCCTTCGTCCAGGTGAAGACCTTCGGCACCGCCGGTGAGGGCGGCGCGGTGGTCACCGAGGACGCCGAACTGGCGCGTGTCGTACGGGCGTTGCGCAACCACGGGCAGGACGGGCAGCGGTTCGTCCACCAACGCGTCGGCTGCAACAGCCGGTTCGACGAGGTGCAGGCGGCTTTCCAGCTGCACCGGCTGCCGGGCTTCCCCGCCCGGCTGGAGCGCCGGGCGCGTATCGCCGACTACTACACCGAGCGGTTCACGCCGCTCGGTGAGCGGGGCGTCGTGCCGCCCCCGCCGGGCCGCAACGGCCGCTGCTACTACGTCTATTCGCTGCTCGCCGACGAGCGCGACGCGCTCAAGGAGCACTTGGCGGCGCACGGGGTGAGCAGCCACGTCTACTATCCCGCGCCGCTCCCCCACCAGCCGGCCTTCGCCCGCTTCGCGTCGCCCGGCCGGCAGTGGCCCCACGCGCTGGCGGCGAGCCGGCGCCAGCTGGCGATCCCGATCAATCCGCACCTCACGGACGCGCAGGTCGAGCACATCGCCGACACGGTGTGCGCCTTCGCGGCGGCGGGACGGGGGTGAAGGCTGGTCGGCCGCGGCGGGAGGGGGATGACATGGCCCGGCCGCGACGGGGCGGGCGTGAGGTTGCCCGGTCGTGGCGGAGCATGGTCGGGGTTGCCCGGCCGCGGCGGGGCCTGGTTGGGGTTGTCCGGCGGTGGCCGGGAGGGGCGGGGCGCCGGTCCCGGCCGCGTGTGCGGTCACAGCACGTGGGCGGTGGTGTGGCGCAGCCGGCCACGGGTGTCGAGCAGCAACGGGGCCCAGTGCGGCAGGTCTTCGACGGGCAGGACGCTGTGGTCCTGGAGCAGGACGGTCAGGTCGGCCTCGGCCGCCGCCTCCCGCAACCGCGCGGCGCGGGGCACCGGGACGCCGTCGACCGTCCAGGCGTCGGCGTACGGGTCGTGGTAGCCGACGTGCGCACCGGCCTCGCGCAGCAGCCGGGTGAGCGGTGCGGCCGGGGTGGAGCGCAGATCGCGGCTGTCGCGCTTGTACGTCACCCCCACCAGCAGCAGCCGGGCCCCGGCGATGTCCTTGCCCGCGCCGCGCAGCAGGCCGGTGGCGCGGCGTACGACGTGTGCGGGCATCCCGGCGTTGATCTGCTGGGCCAGTTCGACCAGGCGCAGCGGGCGGCCGGCGGTGCGGGCCCAGTGGGTGAGGTAGGCGGGGTCGACGGGGATGCAGTGGCCGCCGACGCCCGGGCCGGGGTGGAAGCGCTGGTAGCCGAAGGGTTTGCTGCCGGCGCAGTCGAGGGCGTCCCACACGTCGACGCCGAGGGCGCTCGCGGTGACGGCGAGTTCGTTGACGAGGGCGATGTTGACGCTGCGGTAGACGTTCTCCAGCAGTTTCGCCAGTTCCGCCTCGCGCGCCGACCCGGCTTCCACGACCCGGTCGCACAGCCGCCGGAAGAAGCCGGCCGCGGCGGCCGTGCAGCCGGGTGTGCACCCGCCCACCACCCGCGGGGTGTTGCGGATGCCGAAGTGCTCGTTGCCCGGGTCGATGCGCTCGGGCGAGAAGGCCAGCGCGAAGTCCCGCCCGGCGGTGAGACCGGACGCCTCCTCCAGGAGGGGGCGTACGACGCCGTCCGTCGTGCCGGGATAGGAGGTGGACTCCAGCACGACGAGGGTGCCCGGTTTGAGGTGGGCGCCCACGGTGCGGGCCGCCGTGCGCACCTGGGTGAGGTCCGGCTGCCCGGCCTCGTCCAGGGGCGTCGGCACGCACACGACCGTGACCGCGGCCTCGGCCAGGAGGCCCGGGTCCGCGGTGGCGCGGAATCCGCGCGACCGCATGCGGGCCAGGTCGGCGTCCGTCACGTCGGAGATATGGGAACGGCCGGATTCCAGGGCCGCGATCACGGCGGAATTCTCGTCCAGGCCGATGACACGCATTCCCGACGCGCATGCCTCACGCGCCAGTGGAAGTCCCGTGTACCCCAGCCCGATGACGGCGACAGTTTCCACCGCTTCCCTTCCCTCACATCCATACGAACCCCCGGTTGCCGCGGCAACTTTAGGCGGCTGACCACGACAGAGCACCAGGTCGGAAGGCACGTCACCCGAAATGATGAAAAGCGTATCGAGAAAGGTCATCTCGTCTCTATCGTGATCGTCCGGTGCCATCGGCGATCGATGGATGCCAGCTGCAATCGATATTTTTCCCGGGCATGGAAATGCCCGGGAAACGGGTAGCGTTCAGACGCCGAATGAGATCCCGAATACGGGTGCGCATACGGCTCTGAATAGGCCCCTGGAGAGGGTCCGGGACGTTTCCGTCGGCTCCGCGGCCGACGAGAAGGACGAGAGGGGGGATGTCCGTATGCCGCTCGGTACCTTGCTCATCGGGCTCGGCCGGGCCGGTGCGGGGCTCCATCTGCCGGTGCTGCGCCGGGCGCGCACCGCGTACGCGGACCTGTTCGCGGACCGTCCGGTGCTGGGTGTCGATCCGGGGCTCGGACCGGTGGCGCGGGCGGACGGGCTCGAGGTCGTCGGCTCGCTGGACGACGCGAGCCGCCGGCTCGACCCCGCCGCCACCGTCGTGCACGTGTGCACTCCGCCGGCCGTGCGGGCCGCGCTGCTGGAGGAGGCGGCACACCTCGGTTACCGGCGGTTCGTCGTGGAGAAGCCCCTCGCCGCCGACCGTACGGCGCTCGGCCGGGTCCTGGACGTCGTACGACGGCGGGACCTGCGCGTCCACGTCGTCTCCCCGTGGCTGCACAGCGCGCTCACCGACCGGCTCGCCGCCCTGCTCGACGGCGGCCTCGGCGAGGTCCGTTCGGTCACCGTCGTGCAGGACAAGGCGCGGTTCCGCCGGTCGCTGACCAACGGCAGCCACACCAGCGCCCTGGAGGTGGAGATCCCGCACGCGCTCGGCGTCCTGCTGCGGCTGCTGGGGGACGCCGAGGTGCGCGGGGCGTCCTGCACGGATCTGCGGTGGGGCGAGCGGGTCGTCCCGCGGATGGGCGGCGCCCGGCTCACGCTGCGCCATCGCAGCGGGGTGCGCAGCCGTGTCCGCTGCGATCTCACCTCGCCGGTGCGCCGACGCCGGATCACCGTGGAGACCACGACCGGCGCGCGTTTCGTCGGCCACTATCCCGTCGCGCAGGACGACGACGTCGCCCAGCTCGACGTGTGGCGGGACGGGCGCGGGGAGCGGGAGTTGCTCCACGACGACGCGCTGAGCCGGTGCCTGGTCCACGCCTACCGCGGTTTCGCCGAAGGCGACGGCCCGGGCGCTACGGCCGGGGCCGCCGACGGACTGCGCCTGCACGCGCGTGCCGTGGAACTCCTCGACGACGCCCGCCGCCTCACCGCCACCGAGGCCGCACCACACCCCCTCCCCCACGACACGTGTCCCGTCCCCCGCCCTCAGGAGGCCGCCCGCCATGCCGGCTGACACCCACCCGGCGACCACGTCACCCACCGGCCCACCGCCGGCCGGTCCGCCGCCCCTCGGCGCGCCTTCCACCGCGACGCCCCTCGCCCCCACACCGCCCACCGCGCCGCCGACCGGCATCCGGTACGCCGGTATCGGTGACGAGGCGGCGCCCGGCCTCGCCGACCAGCTCGCCGCGCTGGACGAACTCGGCTGGAACGCGATCGAGTTGCGCGGCGTCGAGGGCCGCGCTCTCGCCGACCTGGACGAGCGCGCGTTCGGCGCGGTCGCCGACCGGCTCGCCGCCGCAGGCGTCCAGGTCGTCTGCGTCGACTCGCGCATCGCCGACTGGAGCCGCCCGATCACCGGCCCGTTCGAGGACGACTTGGCCGAGCTGCGGGTCCTGGCCCGGCGCTGCGCCGTCCTCGGCACCCGTCACGTGCGGGTGATGTCGTACCCCAACGACGGGTTGGACGAGACGGATTGGGCCCGCCGGGTACGGCGGCGGATGACCGCGCTGGCCCGGGAGGCCGAGGACGCCGGTCTGGTCCTGCTGCACGAGAACTGCGCCGGCTGGGCCGGTACGAGCGCCGAGCGGATGCTCGACCTGCTCGACCACGTCGCCAGCCCGGCGCTGCGGCTCCTGTTCGACATCGGCAACGGCGTCCACTACGGCTACGACGCGGCGACCCTCCTGGAGCAGGTCGTCGGCCACGTGGCCCATGTGCACATCAAGGACGCCGTGCCCACGCCCACCGGCCGCGCCGCCTACACCCTCCCCGGACAGGGCCGCTCCCGGGTGCGCGAGTGCCTGACGACGCTGCTGCGGCACGGTTTCACCGGCGCCTGGTCGATCGAGCCGCACACCCATCTGCGCCCGCACGAGGGCGCAGACACCCGGCAGGACAGCGGCACGGCGGCGTTCGTCGCCTACGGACGCGCGCTGGAGCGTCTGGTCGCCGAAGAGGTCCTGCCGTCCCTCACCGCCGCGCCGCACGGGGGCGGACGTGACTGAGGGGGCCCAGGGGCCCGGCGCCCCACGGTCCGGCACCCGCCTGCCCGGCCCTCGGCCGTCCGGCACCCGCCTGCCCGGTGCCCGGCCGTCCGACGCCCCACCGTACGACGCCGGACCGCCCGGCGTTCGGCCGTCCGACCCTCGGCCGTCCGCCACCAGGCCGTCCGCCACCGAGCCGTCCGGCGCTCGGCTCACGGCCGCCGACCACGCGCTGCTGCTGCGGCTCCTCGACGCCCGCACCGCCGGGCCGCTGGAGACCGGCGGTGACACCGACGGCGTACACCTGTGGGAGGCGGGCCGCGAGTACACCGCCGCGGCACGGCAGTTGGGCATGTCAGTGGTCCTGCACGGCGCACCGCCGGATGACGCCCTGCGCCGGGACGACGTGCCCGCGCCCGTCCGGGAGGCCGCCGTGGACCCCGCCTTCCTGGCCTGTCAGCCGAGCCTCGTCCTGCGTCTCGGACCGGCGGACGTGCCCCGCCACGCCACCGTCATGTTCAACGTCCATCTGGACACGGTGGCCGGCTGGTGGCCGCCCTCCTTCGACGGCATCCGGTTCAGCGGCCGGGGCGCCATCGACGCCAAGGGTCCGGCGGTCGCCCTGCTGGCCGGTATCCGGGCGGCCCGCGCCGCGGAACCGGCGCTGGGCACCCGCATCGGCGTCCTCGTCCAGGCGGTGGCGGGCGAAGAGGGCGGCGCCCTGGGCACGTTCGGCACCCGGCCGCTGGTGGAGGCGGGTCTGACCGGGCGGCTCAACCTCTTCTGCGAGCCCACCGGGCACCGGTACCTGCCGCGTGCGACGGCCGCGATGACCGCGTGCGTACGGGTGCGGGGCGACGACGCGGTCGACGACCGCCCGGAGGCCGGCCACAACGCCACCGTGCTGCTGGGCTTCCTCGGCCACCACCTGGCGACGACCCTGCCCGGCCGGGCCCCGGGGGCGCGGGTCTGCGTGGCCGGACTGCACACCGGCGACCGGCACAACAAGGTCTACGGCAGCGGGCGGCTGCTCCTCAACATCGCCTACGGCGACCGGGAGTGCGGACGTGCCGCCGAGGCGGCGCTGCACGAGACGGTGCGGGACGGGCTGGCCGCCTTCCGCGACGGCGCGCGAGGGCACCCGACGCTGGCCAGGACCGCGCACGACGCGGACGCCATCACCTCCGTGCACTGGCTCAAACGCGGACTGCCCGCGCTGAACGGCCCTGTAGGAAACGCTACTTGGGCCGAGGAGCTGTTGGAGCGGGACTGCGGGATCGCCCCCTGGCCCGCCGACGAACCCGCCTTCACCTGCGACGCCCTCTGGATGAGCGACGTACCCGACGCCTTCACGGCCGTGTTCGGGCCCGGCGGTCTGGACGCCAACCGCGCCCACGCCGACGGCGAGTACGCGGACTTGGCCGCACTGGACCGGTACGCGGACGAACTGGCCCGGATCCTGGTCGCGTTCGCCCGCCGCACCCTCACGACCCCCGAGACCACCGCTCCCGTCCACCACGCCACGAAAGGCACCACTCCGTGACGAAGCCCCACCCCGGCACCCCCACCCTCGCACCCGCGCCCGCCCCTCACCCACCGGCCGCACGGCAAGCGCAGGAACGTCCACCGGCCGCACGGCAAGCACCGGCGCCCGCGCGCCGCGAGGGCGGCATCCGGGTCCCGTACGCGGGTCTGCTGGACTTCGTCACCGAGGTCTTCCGGGGCCGTGGCCTGCCGGAGGGGCGGGCCGGGGAGGCCGCCCGCGCCCTGTGCCACGGCGACCTGACCGGCTTCACCACGCACGGCGTCACCAACCTCGTCCGCCTCTATCTGCCCCTGCTGGACGGCGGGCGCTGCGATCCGGCCGCCGAGCCCGGGCAGGTGACCGACAGCGGCCCGGCCGTGCTCGTCGACGCCCGGCGCGCGCTGGGGCTGTGGTCGGCGACCGAGGCGATGGACCTGGCGGTCGAGCGGGCGCGCACCTACGGCATCGGTCTGGTGTCGGTGCGCGGCGGCACCCACTTCGGCTGCGCCGGATACCACGCGCTGCGCGCGGTCGAGCACGGCATGATCGGGCTGGCCACCGCCAACTGCGGACGGCAGAAGCTCGTCCCGCCCCCTGGCGCGGCCGCCCCCATGCTCGGCACCAACCCGCTCGCGCTCGCGGCGCCGGCCGGTGAACACCCGCCGTTCTCCCTGGACATGAGCACCACGGTCGTACCCACCGGCCGGGTCCGGGCCGCCGCCCGCGCCGGTGAACACGTGCCGGAGGGCTGGCTGGAGGACGCCGACGGGAGCCCGGTCACCGACCCGGGCGCGTACGACCGCGGCGAGGCGCGGCTGCGCTGGCTGGGCGGCGATCCGGAGACGGGGGCCTACAAGGGGTTCGGGCTGGGCCTGCTCGTGGAGGTGTTGTCCGCGCTGCTGCCGGGCGCCGGTCTCGGCCCGAGCGGAGACACCTCGCCGCGGCCCGACGACGACGTCGGCCATCTGCTGCTGGCGATCGCCCCCGGCCGTCTGCGTCCCGAGGCCGACTTCCTCGGCGCGGCCACCGGCCTGTTCGGCGCCCTGCTCGACTGCCCGCCGCTGCGGGCGGACGAACCGGTCGCCTACCCCGGCTGGTGGGAGCACCGGCGCACCCGGGAGCGGATCGCGCACGGCGTTCCGCTGAGCGCCGCCCTCCATCGTGAACTGCTCGATCTGGCAAGCGAGTCGAAGGTCGCCTTCCCCGCCGTCCGGCCGGAAGGGGGCCCCTCATGACCTCCGCGCCTGCGCCCCTGCGCGTCGGGATCATCGGCCTCGGCGTGATCTCCCGGTTCTATCTGGCCGCCCTCGACCGCTCGCCGGACGCCTCGCTCGTCGCCGTCTGCGACCACGATCCCACGACGTTCGGCCGACTGCCCGCGCACATCGGGCGCTACGACGACCACCGCCGACTGCTGCGCGACGCCGACGTGGACGCCGTGATCGTCAACGTGCCCAACGACGCGCACTTCCGGATCTGCCACGACGCCCTGGCGGCGGGCCGGGCGGTGTGCGTGGAGAAACCCCTGGCCACCCGCCCGGAGGACGCCCGGCGGCTGACGCGGTACGCCCGTGAGCGCGGCCTGCCGCTGTTCACCTCCTTCCACCGGCGCTACAACGACCCGGTCCGCGCCCTGCTGCACCGGCTGCCGAAGGACGTGCCGGTCGCCTCGCTGACCGTGCGGTACAAGGAGACGATCGAGGAGCACGCCGGACGCGACCGCTGGTACCTGGACCCCGCCCGGTGCGGCGGCGGCTGCCTCGCCGACAACGGGCCCAACGCCCTCGATCTGGTACGGCTGTTCCTCGGGGACGAGCTGCGCGTCACCGCCGCGGAACTGCGCCGGGACGCGCGCGGCGTCGACCGCTCCGCGCTGATCGGTCTGGAGGCTTCGACCGGCGCACTCGCCCGGGTGGAGCTGGACTGGTCCCATACGGGCGAGTGCAAGACGGTCCACGTACGGCTGGCCGACGGGCGGTCGGACGACGCCGACATGCTCGCCGGGCATCCGGAGTTCAAGGGCTCGCTGTGGCACGAGTACGTCGGTGTGCTGGGCGACTTCGTGTCGGCGGCGCGCGACGGCGGCCTCCCGCACCCCGCGCCGGACGGACTGGCCGTCGCCGAACTGGTCGCCGCCTGCTACGCGCGAGCGGACGGCGACGGCGACGGCGACCGCGACAGCGACCGCGTGGACCGAACGGCCCACCTCGGCCGAACCAGCCGATCCGACACCGCCACCCCCGCCACCCCCGCCACCCCCGCCACCCCCGGCGACCGCACCGACCGCACCGACCGCACCGACCGCACCGACCGAGAGGAGTCCCCCGCGTGAATCCCGCGGAGGACGGCGCCAAGCGTGTCGTCCACGGACAGTTGGTGAAGATCCTGACCCATCGCCTCGACCGGCGCGGCATGGTGCTGGAGCCGTACGCGAGCCGTTGTGTGCGGCGCGGCGAGGTCCATGAACTGGTGACCACCGACCACACCGACACGGCGGCCGGGGCGCGGGTGGACCGGGTGGGTTTCCTCGGCTTCGTGGAACTCGCCTGCGCCGGCGTCCTCGACCGGGGCGACACGGTCCTCGCCGCGGGCCGGCCGATCGGCACCGTCCTCGGCTTCGACGGCTGCCACTTCCCCAACCACTACAACATCCTCATCCGCACCCCGCGCCCGGTGACCGGCCCCGAACTGTCCCTGACTCCGGAGACGGAGATCCGCTTCGAGGCCGGGACGCCGCGGTGACCCGTGCGGGCCCCGTCAGTCCGCGTCGCCGGTGAGGCCGGTGTCGATGAGGCCGGTGTCGATGAGCGCGGCGAAGGAGCGGTCGCCGCCGTAGTAGAGGTCGCGGCGCTCGATGACGCGGGCGTCGGGCAGCAGGTCGAGGAAGTGGGCGAGGGGCCGCAGCCGTGAGAACCGGCCGACCGGGATCGCCGCCTCTTCGTACTCGACGAGCAGCAGTCGACGGGTGCTGACCGCCAACGTGCGAAAGAGGGCAGCTAGTTCGGCGTCGTCCAGGAGATGCATGAGCACCCAGACGAACACCGTCACATCGGCGGGACCGCCCACCAGCCGGTCGAAGTCCTCCGGTCGCAGATCCTGGGCGCGCAGTTGGTGGAAGCTGACGTTGTCGAGTGCGGCGCAGGCCGTGCGGGCCGTCTCCAGCATGCCCGGTGTCATGTCGAGCGCCGCGACGCGCCCGGCCGCCGCCGCGAGGGTCGGGGTGAGCCGGCCGATGCCGCAGCCGACCTCGACCACCGAGCCGAGGCCGTGGGGCAGTTCGTGGCCGGCCCGCTTCAGCAGGCGGGTGAGGGTCTGCCGGGTCTCGGCGGTGACGGCCTCCGCGATCTCCGGCGGCTGCTGGGCGCGCATCACCCGGGCCAGTCCGTCGCGCCCGGCGCGCTCGCGCCACTCCCGGGCGATCTCCTCCGGGGCGGGGGGTGCGGCGGACTCCGTCCGTGCCGGGCGGGCCACGCGTTCCTTGGGTCCCGTACGTTCCATGCGTTCCATGTGAGGGACAACGATCTCGGCGCGGGTCCCGACACGGCGGCGCGCGAGAGGTGTTCACGGCGCACGCGGCTGGATACCCATCCGACGAGTGGATGTGCGGGCGCGCGTCCGTCGTACCGCGAGGCCGCGCACCGCCGGTGCCCGGAACCCTCCGACGAGCACCGCGGGGCGCGCCGCCTTGTCGGGTGTCCCGGCCTCCGCCCTGTGGTCGATCCGGAACGGCCGGCGCCGGCCGGCCGACGGAAGCGGGGCGACGGGCAGCCATCGTCTTCACCGCGCCCTCGAACACTTCGGCTCCGTCGGGCGCTGCACTCGTCGAACCCGGCAGCGGGCCGAGGACGTCGACCAGGCGGTCGCATGGCGTCCGTGTGAGACTAGACCCTGACCGCACCCCGGGCGCACGGCTCAGCGGCGCGACGAGGCGAACCGTCGTGGCGCGAGGGCAAGCCGCCGACCGGGGGACGGTTCACCTGCCCCATTCGACCCCGATGCGACCCTGCCGCCGAACGGCGGAGTGGACACCCCCTCTGACCTGGGCCTCAGGAGTGCGACCGGGCAAGCCGGACGGTACGCGCGCCGTACCGGGCGAGGAGGACGGCGTGCGGCTCACCGACACCCGGTCCGGGCGGCTCACTCAGGTCCCGCGGAGTCCCGGCGGACTGCTGCGCGTCTGCGTCCACCCCGCACCGGCCGGACGGCGCGACCTGCTGGGCGAGCTGCGGGCGATGCTCGTCGCGGACGTGCTGTTCCGCATCGCCGAGCTGGAGGACCTCCAGGTGGTCACCGGCTACGTCGAACGTCCGCTGCCCGAGGAGCGGGCGCGGGCGCTCTCCGGCGCCGCTGGGCTGCTCGGCATCCATCCGCCCGCGGTCCGCACCCCGGACGCCGCCTTGATCGCGCCGTTCGGCGGCCCCGTGGACGTCCATGTCCTCGCCCCGGCGGCCGAACCCCCGGCGGCGGAGCACGGGCTGCCGGTCGGGGTGGGGGCGACGGAGGCGCCCGGCGGCCTGGACGCGCTGACCGGCGGCGGGGCCGATCCCCTGGCACTGCGGCTGGCCCTGCTCGCCCGGCCGTACGCGCGTCCCGCCGACCTCACCGGGCGGACCCTGGACGACGCGCGGGCGACGCTGGCCCGGTGGCGGGCGCGGGTCGCGGCCTGGGCGGACGCGCCCTCGCGCCCGCTGCACGCGGACACCGTACGGCGTCTGGGTGCCGCCTACGACGACGACCTGGACACGCCCGCCGTGCTGAACGCGCTGCGGCGGCTGGAGGACGAGCCGGACGTCCCGGACGGCACGCGGTTCGAGACGTTCGTGTACGCCGACCGGGTGCTCGCCCTCGAACTCCCGAGGGACATCGGCCGCGCCTGACCGGCCGGGCGGCCGCCCACACCACGTACCATCGGCGGCCGGGCGCGGAGGCATCGCGGATGCACGTCCCCACGAGGCGCAGGCCGCCCGGATACGGCAGGCGGACTTCGAGGAGATACAGATCCCGTCCGGTCCCCGGCTCGGCTCGCTGGTGCTGGAGGCCTCTGGCGTGACCGAGGGCTACGGGGACCGGCTGCTGACGGTGCGGGTGACGGTCGCCGGTCCGCGTCAGTCGTCGCCCGCGGGGTGCTCGGCCGCCAGTTCGGCCACCAGTCGGCTCGTGACCGGCGCCGGCACCCCGTGCCGTTCGGCCGCCCGTACGACGGCCCCGCCGATGGCGTCGAGTTCCAGCGGGCGGCCCGCCTCCGCGTCACGCTGCATCGAGGACTTGGCGCCGGCCGGGAACGCGTCGTACAGCGCCAGCGACCTGGCGGGATCGACGGGCGCGCCGCAGGCCCGGCTCACCGCGGCGGTCTCCTCGGCCAGTGCGGTCAGTTCGTCGCGCCGCCCGGTGCGCACCGCGCCGATGGTGAGCCCGTAGCGGGTGGTGAGCAGGGCGAAGGGGGCGAGGAAGGCGAGCTTGGCCCAGAGGACGGCCGTCTCGTCGTCGGACAGCCGGGTGCGCACCCCGGCGTCATTGAGCAACTCGGCGAGCGGGGCGAGGCGTTCGTGTTCTCCGGCGAGGTCGATCTCCGTGAACGGGCTGCCGTGCTCGATGACTCCGGGGGCGGTGCGGGTGGACTCGACCCGGATCACGCCCGCCGCGACGGTGGCCGCGCCGTACCGTGCGCGCAGGGCCGGCAGGTGCTCGACGCCGTTGAGCAGGGGGAGGATCAGGGCGTCGCCGAGCAGGTCGGCCGGGACGCGTTCCGACGCGGCGTCCAGTGCCGTGTGTTTGACGGTGACCAGGAGCAGGTCGACCGGTTCGCGCAGTGCGGTGTCGGCCTCGACGGGTGCGGTGAAGTCGCCGAACTGCCCGCTGCGCACCCGGATCCCGTCCTTGCGCAGCGCCTTTACGGTGTGCTCCCCGGCGACGCAGACGACCCGGTGTCCGGCCCGGGAGAGGAGCCCGGCCAGCAGGCCGCCGACTCCGCCCGGGCCGAGGACCGCGACGGTCCGACGGCCGCTGTCGTGACTGTCGTTGAGGGGTGGTGTCGTGGGCACGTGTGCTTCCTCTCGGCTGGGGGCGGGGTCGGCACCTGTCCCGCCGGCCCGCTCCGGTCCGGACCGGAGGGCTGGAGCGCGGGAGGAGGTTGCCGCCCCGGGATGATCGTCCAAGGCCCCGAAGCCCAAGTCAATCCTAGGGTTTGATGAGACGTCCCCAAGAACTAGCTTGGGTGCCATGACACTTGATGATCTGCGCGCCTTCGTCGCGGTGTGCCGGGCCGGCAGCCTGAGCGCCGTCGCCCGGGAGCTGTGCTGTACGCAGTCGGCGGTGAGCCAGCATGTGAAGCGGCTGGAGCGGGAGACGGGTGTACGGCTCCTGGAGCGCCATCCGCGCGGGGTGGCGCCCACCGCGGCGGGGCGGATCCTGCGGACCGCGGCGGCGGACGGCATCGCCGGTCTGGACGCGGCGCTGCGCCACCTGGACGAGCTGGTCCGCGGCGAGGCGGGTGCGGTGCGGGTGACGACGGGCGCCACCACGGTGCGGCACTTCATGGCCGAGGCCGTGGTCGCGTTCCGCGAGCGGTTTCCCCGGGTGAGCCTGGAGTTCCGCACGGAGACCTCCAGCCGCGACTGCTTCGACGCGCTCGCCTCCGGCGCGGTCGATCTGGCCTGGATCACGCTGGGCGGTCCGGTCGGGGGCATCGAGCAGCGTCCGGTCGTGGAGCTGCCGTGGGTGCTGGCGGTCCGGTCCGACGACCCGCTCGCGGCGCGTTCCCACATCGAGGCGGCCGATCTGGCGGGCATCCGGCACATCGGGCTCCCGGGGAACTCCTCGTCCCGGGCCCATCTGGACACGGCCTTCGCGACGCTGGGCGTCCAGGTGCGGTGCGACACCAGTGTCGCCGACTGGGACACCGCCATCCTGCTGGCGGAACTCGGCCTCGGGCACGCGGTCGTTCCCGCGCTGCCCGGCCGCGGGGCCTCGGCCGGCGCCGGGCCGCTGCGCTTTCTGCCCATCGCCGGTCTGCCGGAGCTGCCGGTGGGCTGGGCCGTGCGCCGCTGGGCCGATCTGACGCCGCTGGCCCGGGCGTTCGCCGACACGGTCGGCGCGATGTGCGCGCGGTGACGGGTGACAGGACGGTGACGGTTGACGGTGGGGTGACGGGGGACGGCGCGGTGCCGGGTGACGGCTCAGTGACGGGTGACAGCGCGGTGACGGGTGACAGCTCAGTGACGGGTGACGGCGTGCTGACGGGTGGCATGGGTACGGCGGCGTGACCGTCGCCGGGGGCCGTCCGGCAGTGAACATCAGGGTGATGTCGGGGGTTACCCCCATGGTGGGGCGGGTCGCGGCGCCGGTAGCGTCGTGGCGACGGCGGACCCGGCCAGGGGTCCGCCGGGCAGCGACCGAACCGCCGGCAGGATCGGCGACTTGTGCACAACGGGGGGATTTCTCATGCACCATCGGCTCCGCCTTCTCGCGGCCGCGACCCTGACCGTGGCCGCGGCCGGGGCGCTCGGCGCATGCGGTGCGCTCAGCGACAAGACCTTCGAGGACGACCACGCCGTCCCCGAGAAGGTCACGTCGATCCGGATCGACAACGAGAACGGCGGCGTCGAGATACACGGCGGGGGCGGCACGAAGGTGTCGGTGCACCGCAAGGTGAGCTACCGCGGCGACAAGCCGACGGCACTGTCCTACCGCGTCGACGACGGCGTCCTCGTCCTGGCCGGCTGCGGCCGCCACTGCTCGGCGCAGTACACGGTCGACGTGCCGGCGGGGCTGCCGGTGACCGGTTCCACGTCGAACGGCGAGCTGGACCTGTCCGCCGTGGGCACGGTGAAGGTGTCGACCAGCAACGGCGATGTGCACGTGGACGGCGCGAGCGGACCGGTCGATCTGCGCACCTCGAACGGCCGGATAGAGGCGAAGGGGCTGAAGGGCGCCGGAGTCAGGGCCAAGAGCTCCAACGGGCCGGTCTCCATCGGCACGGCGGTGGCCCAGGACGTGTGGGTGCGGACCACCAACGCCGAGGTCACCGTCACGGCGCCGGGCGGCCCGTACCGGGTGTCCACCCACACCGACAACGGCAGCCCGCACGTCTCGGTGCCCACCGACCCCAAGGCCCGGCACACGCTGGACCTGAGCACGTCCAGCGGGGACATCACGGTCAAGGCCTCCTGACGGCCGCCGCCTCGGCCCCGGGGCGTGTTCCCGGGGGCGTGTCCCCAGGGGGCGTGTCCCCGGGGCTCCTCCCCCACGGGTCCTCCCGCCCCCTCCTCACATCGGCTCGATGACGTGCTTGCGCAGGTGCCCGTAGACCACCGACGTGCGCACGTCCGCGAGTTCCCGGCGCTCGGTGAGCTTGTCCAGGACCACCGAGTGCAGTTGCTCGGTGTCCCGGACCGCCACGTGGAGCAGGAAGTCGTCGGTGCCGGTGAGGACGAAGACCTCGATCACCTCGGGCATCCGCGCCACGAAGGCCTGGAACTGCTCGATGACCGCACGCGTCGGCGGCCGTACCCGCACGGCGATGATCGCCTGCAGCCCCCGGCCGATCGAGGGCAGGTCCACCTCGGCCTGGAAGCCGACCAGCACACCGCGCTCGCGCAGGGAGCGGACCCGCTCCAGACAGGTGGAGGGGGCGATGCCCAGCTCCTGCGCCAGGTCCCGGTTGGTGCGCCGACCGTCCTGCTGCAGAAGCCGCACCAACGCCGAATCTAGTTCGTCCATGCCCCGCCGACACTCCCCACCAGCCGAATGTAATTCGGCCAGAGTGCCATACCACACTTCTCATTGCTAGCTTTCCCGCACGGACTCCGTCGAAAATTCGCCGCCTCACCCGGCGAGTCGGACGGGGTCGAGGCACGCACGGGAAGGGGCATCGGAGTGGACGAGCAGAGGACCAGGGTCCTGGCGGTCTGTTCGGTCGTGGCGGCGGCGCTGTTCTGGAGCAGTTCGTACGCGGTGACCAAGGAGGTGCTCGCCGACGTCGGCCCGCTGACCATCGGGGCCGTCCGCTTCACGGTCGCCGCCGTGCTGCTCGGGGCGATGGTGCGGTTACGCCGCCGTTCCCCGGCCGGACGC
Organism: Streptomyces sennicomposti; assembly: GCF_019890635.1. Classification (GTDB taxonomy): domain Bacteria; phylum Actinomycetota; class Actinomycetes; order Streptomycetales; family Streptomycetaceae; genus Streptomyces; species Streptomyces sennicomposti. The sequence goes on along the minus strand of NZ_JAIOAB010000039.1, from coordinate 29,513 downwards.
CCGCAGCCTGCGGCTGATCCGTCTCAGCGGTCTGCTCGGCATCACGGCCTACTTCGTGCTGGAGAACATCGGCGTCGAACTGTCGACCGCCTCCGACGCCTCCCTGATCGTGGCGTCCTATCCGCTGATGACCATGCTCCTTGAGCTGGCGGTCCTGCGGACCAGGATGCCGCCGCTGCGGGTCTGCGGCGTGCTGCTCGCCACCGGGGGCGCCGCGCTGGTGGTGCGCAACGGCGCCGAAGTGGGCGGCGGCGCACGCTGGTCCGGCGATGTCCTGCTGCTGCTCGGCGGGCTGGTGTGGGCCGGGTACAACATCCTCGGCAAGCACGCGGGGCGTGGGCAGGACGCCGTGCGCCTGACCTACCACCAGACGGTGGCCGGCGCGGCCGGTTTCCTGCTCGCCTCGCTCCTGGAGGCCGGCGACTGGCGGCTGCCCGGCGCCACGGCCTCGGCGCTGCTCGCCTATCTGGCCGTGGCGTGCTCCGTCGGCGGCTTCCTCCTCTACAACTACGGCCTGCGCCGGATGACGTCGAGCGTCGCGGTCAACATCCTCAATCTGGTGCCGGTGTTCGGCGTGCTCGGCGCCGTGGTGGTCAACGGCGAGACGGTCCGGCTCCCGCAGCTCTGCGGCGGTCTGGTCATCGTCGCCGGGGTGGCTCTCGGCCTGATGGAACGCCGGCACACGGCGACGGCTCCGGTGGTTGCCGGGACAGGAAGTCGATGATTAGGTTAGCCTTACCTAACTCGAACCTCTTCCGCGAGGAGTTGCCTTGGCTGCCGCCATCGACACCGCTCCGTCCGAGCAGACCGCGGCGGAGTACGTCCGCTCGGTGCTGGCCCGGGCGGTCTCCCTGTCGCTCAGCACCGACGGTCAGGACTACGACCTGATCGGGATGCACTCGGTGGACGCCGAGGGCCGGGTCACCCTTCAGTCGCAGCCCGGCTGCCCGCTGGCCGCGCAGGTCGCCGCCGCGCCGGACGGCGGCCTCCCCGCCCGGATGGAGTTCACCGACATCGCGCCCACGGCCCTCCGCGACCGCGTACGCGCCCAGGTGACCGTCTCCGGCCGGCTCGTCACCGGCCGCCCGGAGCACGGCGACGGCCTCCGCTTCGACGCGGAACAGGTGACCCTCCGGACCGTCACCGGATGCCACGACGTCGACGTCGCGGACCTCACCCGCGCCCGGCCCGACCCGCTCGCCGTCGAGGAGGCCGCGCTGCTGACGCACCTGGCCGACGCCCACGAGGACATGGTGGCGGCGCTGGCCGCCCTCGCCGGCTCGCGGCTGCCGCGGGGCGTGGTGCGCGTGATGCCGCTCGCGGTGGACCGCTACGGCATCGCGCTGCGCTGCGAGTACCGCGAAGGCCACTGCGACGTACGGCTGTTGTTCCCGGTCGTGGCCCGTGACGCGGCCGAGGCCGGCGAGCGGGTCCGGCTGCTGCTCACCGCCTCCGGGTGCGCACACCACCCGCACCCCTCCGCGCGGCGCTGACGCCGCATCCCCCACCGGATCAGAGCACCTCCAGAGCACCTCCAGAGCACCTTCAGGGGCGGAACATGGGACACGGCTGGCAGGGCGTCGCCCTCAAGCTCATGCGCGGTCAGGACTTCACGTTCACCGTGCGGTCCAACGAGCGGATCTCCGAACGTCTGCACCGGCTGTCCTTCAGCGACGGCGGCATGCTGCGGGCCACCGGGACCCACCCGACGATGTGGGTGCGGCTCTGGTTCGACAACGGCGGACGCCCGCACCAGCGGGCCTACACCCTGGTGGACCCGGACCCCGCCGCCGGCGCCTTCGACATGGAGTTCGTCCTGCACGCGGGGTGCGCCGGCGACTGGGCCCGCACCGCGCGCCCCGGCGACACCATCGACGCCACCGTGCAGGGCTCGGAGTTCGCGCTGCCGGACCCGCCGCCCTCGCAGCTCCTCGTGGTCGGCGACCCCGCCTCGCGACCGGCCATCAACTCCCTGCTGGCGTCGGCGCCTTCGGTCCCGGCCACCATATGGTTCGAGACCTCCCACCCCGCGGACGCCGACGGCATCCCGCACGAGGAGGCCGCCGGCCGCCGGGTCGTGCGGGTCCCCCGGCAGGACGGCGGCGCCAGGCTGGTCGAGACCGTGCGCGCCGCCCTGCCGGCCCATCTGGACCCCGCCGCCTATGTGTGGATCGCCTGCGACACGGCGACCACCCGCAAGCTCGCCGCCTTCGTGCGCAAGCAACTCGGCGTGCCCAAGGAGCGGTTGCACGCGCTGGGCTACTGGCGGGCCTGAGCGGCGGCGCGGCGAGGTCCGTCCGGGCGGTCCCCCATGGCGCCCGGCGGCCCCGGCCTCACGCCCGCTGCGGCACGACCGCCACGGGGCACTGGGCGTGATGCAGCAACGTGTGTGCGGTGCGCCCCAGTTGGAGACCGAGCTGCCCCGTGCTGCGGCGCGCTCCGACGATCACCAGATCGGCGGCGGCCGAGCGGTCCACGAGCACCCGGTGCGCCGGACCCTCGACGGTCGCCCGCCGCACCCGGACCTCCGGGTGCTCGGCCGCCGCCTCGCTCAGCAGTTCCTCCAGCAGGGCGGCGGCCCGCTCCTCGTGCCCGAGGGGCGAGTTGTCGGGCGGCGCCACCGCACGGCTCGCCTCCAGCAGCGGGGTGCGCCAGGCCCGTACGACATCGAGGACGCAGCCGCGCGCCGCCGCCTCGCGGAACGCGAACCGCACCGCCGCCCCGGCGCTCTCCGGGCCGCCCGCGCCGAGCAGGATCCGCTCGTGCGTGCCGGTCACGCCCGCGCTGTCGCCGCGGACCACGACCACCGGGCAGCGGGCCCGGGACGCCACCCCCAGGCCGACCGACCCGAGCAGCAGCCCCTTCAGCCCGCCGCGCCCGCGCGAGCCGATGACCAGCCCGGAGGCGGTGTCGCCCGCGTCCACCAGGGCGGAGACCGCGTCCTCGGGGAGCACGTCCGTGGACACCTTCACCTCCGCGTCGCGCAGCCGGGCCCGCTCCTGCGCGGAGGCGACGACGTGCTCGGCCATCACCTGCTCCGAGGGCCGGTCCGTGCCGCCGGTGGGCACCACGCCCTCGTAGCGCTCCCACAGGGAGGCGTACACCAGCCGCAGCGGCAGCCGGTGCAGGGCGGCCTCGTCCACCGCCCAGTCGACCGCCGTCAGACTCGGGCCCGATCCGTCCACACCCACGATGAGGGGCGACTCCATTGCGACCACCGCCTTTCACCCGGCTGCCGCGCCGTGCGGCAGGTCGTTCTCCTGCCACCGTCGCACCGGGCGGGGCGGGGCGCGAGGGCGGTTCGGCCCGTCCTCAGGACGTTCGGCCGCCCGTCCTCAGGACGTTCGGCCCCCTGTCGGCGCGGCCGGACAAGCTCAGGCTGGAAGTACGGCGGAGGACCGTCGGACCACCGCGCGCACCGGAAGGAACCATCGCCATGACCTCCACCCTCAGCACCGTCAGCGACGTCATGACGCACACCGTCGTGGCCGTGGGGCGGGACGCCCCGTTCAAGGACATCGTCGGGCTCATGGGGCAGTGGAAGGTCAGCGCGCTGCCCGTCCTGGAGGGCGAGGGCCGGGTGATCGGGGTCGTCTCGGAGGCCGATCTGCTGCCGAAGGAGGAGTTCCGCGACAGCGACCCGGACCGGTTCACCCAGCTGCGCCGGCTGTCCGACCTGGCCAAGGCGGGCGCGCTGACCGCCGGGGAGCTGATGAGCAGCCCGGCCGTCACCGTCCACCCGGACGCCACGCTCGCCGAGGCGGCCCGCATCATGGCGCAGCGCAGGGTCAAGCGGCTGCCCGTGGTCAACGCCGAGGGGCTGCTCGAAGGCGTGGTGAGCCGGGGCGATCTGCTGAAGGTGTTCCTGCGTCCGGACGACGAGATCGCCGACGAGGTGCGGCGGGAGATCGTCTCGCGCCTCTTCCCGGCGCCGGCCGAGCCGGTCCGCGTGGAGGTCTCCGACGGGACGGTCACCCTCACCGGGCGCATCCGGGACACCTCCCTGGTGCCCGTGGCCGCCCGTCTGGTCCGCGCCGTGGAGGGCGTCGTGGACGTCGAGTGCGACCTGGTGGGCGGGGCGGCGACGCCGGTACGGGGGCCGGGCGGTACGGAGCAGCGCGATCCGGCGCCGGCGGAACAGCGGTGAGGCGAGCCGCGGCTCGGGTCCCGGTCCCGTCCGGCCGAGCCTCGCTGAGCGGGGCCCGAGGGCGCCTGGCCTCGCGGTGAGGGGCTGACCGGGAGCGGTCGGTTTCGGCGAACGAACGGGGGCCGCTTCCCCCCTCCGATACGTATCGGAGGGGGGAAGCGGCCCCCGCCGTGTCGGAGGGGGAAGCGGCCCTCGACGTATCCGAGCGGGAGGCGGCCCCGCCGAGCAGATCACGGCAGCCCCGCTCAAGGCGCGGGGTTCGCCCCCGTCGGCTTCGCCGGGCGGCCGGCGTCGGTGAGGTCCGGTTCGAGGACGGGGCGGCGGCGCGGGCCGCCGATCGCCGAGCGTACGTCCACGACGCCCTCCACCGAGGAGACCAGCCGGACGGCGAGCGGCACCAGCGAGGTGTCGGCGACATGGCCGGTGAGAGTGACCACCCCTTCGCGCACCTCCACGTCCACCGCGTCGAACGGCACCGGGAACCGGCCCGCGACGATCTGCCGCCGGACCTCCTCGGCGATGTCCTCGTCCGGGCGGAGGAACACTTTCAGCAGGTCGGAGCGGCTCACGATGCCCTTGAGCCTCCCCTCCTGGTCCACCACCGGCAGCCGTTTCACCCCGTGCCGGGCCATGAGCCGGGCGGCCCGGGCCAAGGTGGCGTCGGCGGGCACGGTGACCGCGGGCACGGTCGCCAGTTCCCGGGCGGTCGCCGCCCGCGCCTTGACCGCACCGGCGGAGCGGCCCGGCCCGGACGGCCGCGCGTCGGTGTCGCGGAACTCCTCCTTGTGCAGCAGATCGGCCTCGGAGACGACGCCGATCACCCGGCCCTGTTCGTCCAGCACGGGCATCGCGCTGACGCCCCACTGCCGCATGGTGCGCACGATCTCCTTGAACTCCGCGCCGCCGGCCAGGGCGACGACGGTGCCGGTCATCACGTCGCTCACGGTGTACTGGGAACCCTGCATGGCGTCGTCCTCATGGCCTCGGGCAGCGAGAGGCACCCGGTGTCCCCGCCGCCCCGCTCCGGTCCGGGGGCGTGGCGCGGGGCACCGGGCGCGGGGGTCAGTGCTGCGGGTGGGGGTGTGCGTGGAACAGGGCCCGCCGCTGCTTGCCGGCGCTGCCCCGGGTGAGCCGGCCGGCCGCGATCCGCAGCTGGATGGCGTGCACCACCTCGGTCACCCCGAGGACGATGGCCATGATGCCGGTGACCAGCGTAAGCGCGGCGATCGAGCCGAACGGCGAGACGATCAGCACGATGCCGGCCAGCAGCGTCAGGATGCCCAGGAACAGCTGCCAGCCACGCGCCGGCATGCCGGGCGACGAACCCGCGGCGGCCGTCATCATGATGCCGCGCAGCAGCCAGCCGAAGCCGAGCCACAGGGCGAGCAGCAGAATCGACTCGAGTGTGTCGCGGAAGCAGATGAGTCCGAGCAGGACGCAGAGCGCGCCCGTGATGAAGTGCAGTGCCCTCAGGTGTCCGGGCACATGCGCGCCGAACGCGGAGGCCAGCTGGAAGACGCCGGTGACCAGCAGGAAGACACCGAAGAGCACACCGACGACGCGCAGCGTCTCGCCCGGCCAGATCAGGACGATCACGCCCAGGGCGATCGACGCGAGGCCGATGGTGAACAGTGCCTGCCAGCCGAGGTTCGCCAGCGACCCCAGGGTCTCCCCGGCGGGGTCGGCGCCCTGGGGCGGTGCCTGGGTGGAACTCCGGTGCGGGGTCTCGTGCGGGGGGCTGTGGTCCGGGGAGTCGGAGGGGAGTGTCATGTCCGTCCACCTCTTTCATGGCGCGACACAGCAGGTTCAGGACATCTTCATCGTCACCCAGATGGCGGTGTCCCGCCCGGGGAGCCCCGCGGCGGAAGCGCCGGGCGACGGATGCCGGTCCTGGTGCTCCCACGGTGCTACGGCCGCTCCCGCGCCGAGGAGGGCCGAACGGGCCCGGACGGGGGCCGAGGGTCCTGACCCCGTGCCGCGCCGAAGGCGTCCGGGGCGGTGACGGGTGCTCCGTTCGGGGTAGACGACGGGCACACCCGGACGACGATCACCGAAAGGACCGAGTCGTGGAGAAGGGCAAGCAGATCACCGGTACGGCCCGTGCGGAACTGGCGCGGGAGATGAGGAAGCAGTACGAACAGGGCATGTCCATACGGGCCATCGCGGAGGAGCACGGACGGTCGTACGGCTTCGTCCACCGTGTGCTCACCGAGACGGAGGTGCCGCTGCGCGCCCGCGGCGGCAACCACTCCCCGCAGCACCTCCAGGACGCCGGCGGCTCGCGGCGGTGACGGCGGGCCGCCGCCCCAGGTCCCGGGGCGGCGGCCCGCCGTCGGGGAGACATGAGGGGTCAGGTGCGCGGGGCGGGGTGCCGTCGGACGGGCTCGGCCGTCAGGCGGGCGTGACCGTCAGGTCCGCGACGGCCGACAGGACGCGGGCCGCCGGGGCCGGGTCGACCAGCCATTTCAGATGGCTGCTCCGGAGGGTGTGGACGTCGTAGGGGTTGTCCGGCGTCAGCGCGTCGCCCTCGCGGATCAGCCGGTCCTGCAGGGCCAGTGGGAGGCTGGCGTCGTCGGCCAGGCGTACGTAGCTCCTCGGGATGCGGCCCCAGGTGTCCGCCTGCGCACGGTCGTCGGAGGTGCCCGCGTCGAGATTCTCGTCGGGCTGGAAGGTGTTGAGGAAGGCCAGGAACTCGTCGTCGGTGCCGTCGGCGAGGAACGCCGCCTTGAACGCGGCGAGCGCGGCCGGGTCGGCGGTGCGGAAGTTGACCCGCAGCAGGCCGAGTTCGGCCGGGTTCCCGGCCAGCGCCAGGGCCAGTGAGCCGGCGTCGACCGTGGCCATCTCCGGCTCGGCGTAGTAGGCGGCGGTGTCCAGCTCGACCGGGCACCAGGCCGAGACGTAGACGAGGCGGTCGATCAGGTCGGGCCGCGCGTTGGCCGCGGCCGTGGCCGTGACGCCGCCGCGGCTGTGCGAGACGAGGATCACCGGCCCGTTCCGCCTGGCCCGCTCCAGGACGCCGATCAGGTGCGTGACGTTGTCGGCCAGGGTCACGCCTTCGATGGAGCCCGGCGCCGCGGCGAGGCCTTCGGGGTCCTGCGGGGCCTGGTAGGCGCGCGGGAAGGTCGCCCGGAAGCCGTGGCCGGGCAGGTCCACGGCGACGGATCGGCGCCCGAGGAGGCCGAGTTCGGCCTGCAGCGGTGCGAAGGCGAAGGAGTTCGAGAACGCTCCGTGCACCAGCACGAACGTCGGCTGCGTCTGTCCGCTCATCCACGGGACCCTACGCAGCGGAAGATCACCGGCGCAACCGGTGCCAACTCCCCCGCTCTCGGCCGCCGTTGCGCCCTCCGTCCTTCGTCCCGCGCCCCACCACGCACACCGGGCGGCCGGACCGGCCCGCCCGGCGGTACGGTCAGGCGGGCGCCCCGGCGGTCAGCCGCGCCAGTTCCGCGTCGGCGCGTTCGGTGACCAGGGCGAGGACGCGGCCGGCGGCGGCCAGGTCCTCGGCGGGTATCCCGCCCCAGATGCGCGCGCTGACGGGGGCGGTCTCCGCGGCGACGGCGGCGAGCGCCGCGCGCCCCGCTTCGGTGGGCCGCAGGTGTGCGCCGGCCACGGCGAGCAGGCCGCCGGCCACCAGCTCGTCCAGGGTGGCTTGGAGGGCGGCCGGGTCGGCCTTGAGGACGCCCCGCACCTCGGTCACGAGCGCGTCCCGCGTCCGCGGGGTCTCAGCGGTGACGGCGGTGCGCAGGGCGATCTGCTGCGGGAAGGTGAGGCCGTGCCGGGCCAGGAAGTGCTCCAGGACGCCGCGGGCGGCGTAGTGGGCGAGCCCCAGGGCGCGGGCGTCGGCGGGAGGTGCGGCGACGGCGCGGGAGGCGGCGGCTTCCGGTGCGGTGCCGGTGGGTCGTGTGGTGGTCATGGCGGTGTCGTCCCCTTCGTGCTCTCGTCGTGCGGTACGGGTGGAGCCAGAGGTGCGTCGAGCAGGGTCGTCAGTTCGTCGGTGAACGCGCGCGTCCGCGGGGCGTCGAGGCCGCCGAGCGGTTCCAGCAACTGCTCCAGCAGCCCCTGGACCACCTCGATGGCCTGCCGGGTGACGGTCCGGCCCCGTTCGGTGAGGGCGAGCTGCACGGCGCGCGGGTCGCGGGGGTCGCGGGCGCGTTCGACCAGTCCGGCCGACTCCAGGGCGCGCGCCAGCTTGGAGACGTACAGGGCCTCCAGGCCGGTGTGGTCGGCGAGCCGGCGCTGGCTGGGCCGCTCGCCGGCGCGCTGCATGCCGTACAGCGACGCGACCAGCGAGTACTGCGCGTGGGTGAGGCCGAGCGGGGCGACCGCGCGGTCGACCGCGACCCGCCACTTGTTGGCGAGCCGCCACACCAGGAAGCCGGGCGTGGGGCCCGGTGAACCCTTGTTCATAAGAAATACCGTACATGGCTACAGTAGCCATGGCTACTATCTGGTCGCTTTCCGCCGCGACTCCCGCCCCGGCGTCAGGCCTCAGGCGTCAGGCAACGGACCTCAGGCAACGGACCTCAGGCATCAGGTGACAGGTCGCAGGCGACGGACATGAGGCGACGGCGACGGGCCTCAGGCGGCGTGCGGCCAGGTGCGCAGGAGGGCCGCGATCCGGGCGGCGGTGCAGGCGGGGTCGCGCAGCAGGTCGCGCAGGGCGACGGCGTCCTCGCGGGTGGGTTTGACCGGGACGCCGGAGGCCTCCAGGTACATCACGCCGGTGGCCGCGGCGACGGCCATGTTGGAACGCTCCAGCCAGCGGCAGCGGCCGAGGATGTGCACCAAGGCGGCGGCGCGGGCGAACGGGCCGTCGTAGACGGGCTGTTCGAGCAGTTCGGCCCGGTGGCAGGCGACGGCGGCGACGGGCACCCCGTAGTCGTCGGGGGCGGGGTCGCCGGCGCCGGCGAGTTCGGCGACCTGGAGGATCCAGGGGACGTCGATGTGCAGGTCCATCAGGCGGCGTGCGCTCCCGGCGAGCGGCGGTCGGCGTCCTCGGCCTCGTCGAAGAGGTCCTGGTGCTCGGCGAGGAAGCGCTGTGCGGCGTCCAGGCCGCGCTGCCGCATCCCGTCGGCGTCGTCGCGCACCAGGGAGGCGATGTAGTCGCCGAGGCTCAGGCCGCGGTCCTTGGCCCGCGCCCGGGCCAGTTCCGCGATCTCGTCGTCGACGCGCGCACCCAGCTGTGTCTTGGCCATACGCCGATGGTAACAGCTGTTACCGGAATCGGGAGGACGACGGCGGATCGGCGGATCGCGGGCCGGGCTACGGCGGATCGGGGTCGGGACGGCGGCGGGTTGCGGCCCGGACAGGGGTGGATCGGGGGCGGGACGGCGGCAGGTAGCGGCCGAGACAGGGGCGGATCGGGGTCGGGACGGCGGCAGGTTGCGGCCCGGACAGGGGCGGAGTGCGGGCGGAACGGCGGCAGGTTGCGGTCCGGGGGTGGACACCGAACGATGGGAACCGGGCGGTTCTCGCCCGGGGGGCCACGCAGACCATCACCGGCAGCGGCCCGTACGGCCGCACGGCAGGGCACTTCGGTGCTCGCGACCTGGAGCGAACATGACCGAGCTTCCGCCGCCGCTCACCCCGTACCTCGAACCGGCCGCGAAGGAGCTGGCCGAGGCGACCGACCCGCATCCCCGGATCTACGAGGTCCCCCCGGAGCAGGGCCGCGACATCCTGCTCGGCCTGCAGAGCGACGCGAGCGTGCCGCGCCCGGACGTCGACGAGGAGTGGGTCGACGTGGACGCCGGCGAGTGGGGCACGGTGCGCACCCGCATCATCCGCCCCAAGGGCGCCGAGGGCCCGCTGCCCGTGGTGTTCTACATCCACGGCGCCGGCTGGGTCTTCGGCGACGACAAGACCCACGACCGCCTCTTCCGCGAACTTGTCGTGGGCGCCGGGGCAGCGGGCGTCTTCCCCGTCTACGACCGGGCGCCGGAGGCGAAGTACCCCACCCAGGTGGAGCAGAACTACGCCGTCGGCCAGTGGGTCGCCGAGCACGGCGCGGAGCACGGTCTGGACACCTCGCGGATCGCGGTGACCGGCGAGTCCGTCGGCGGCTGCATGTCGGCGGTGTTCGCGCTGATGAACAAGGAGCGCGGCGGCCTCGACCTCAAGGCGCAGGTCCTGCTCTACCCGGTGGCCAACGCCGACTTCGACACCCCCTCCTACCTCCAGTTCGCCGAGGGCTACTACCTCACCCGCGACGGCATGAAGTGGTTCTGGGACCAGTACGCGGAGCCGGAGCAGCGCACCGAGGTCTACGCCTCCCCGCTCCAGGCCTCCCTGGACCAGCTGCGCGGACTGCCCACCACTCTGGTCATCACGGACGAGGCCGACGTGCTGCGCGACGAGGGCGAGCAGTACGCGGCCAAGCTGCGCGAGGCGGGTGTGGACGTCACGACGGTACGGGTGGCCGGCATGGTCCACGACTTCCTCCTCCTGGACAGCCTGCGCGACACCCGCGCCGCCAACGTCGCCCGCAAACTCGCCGTCGACGCCCTCAGGACGGCGCTGCACGACAGCTGAGGCGCGAACGCCCCGGCGCTCACGCGAACGCCCCGGCGCTCACCGGGCGGTGAACAGCGGTTCCCACCAGTCACGGTGGGCGCGGTACCAGTCCGCCGTGGCGGTCAGGGCCGGGGCGAAGGCGGTGCGCGGGCGGTAGCCCAGTTCGGTGGTGATCTTGCCGTCGTCGACCGCGTAGCGGCGGTCGTGGCCCTTGCGGTCGGCGACGTGCTCGATGCGGTCGGGGCCCGCGCCGCACCAGTCCAGCAGGCGCCCGGCCAGTTCCAGGTTGGTGAGGGCGGTGCCGCCGCCGATGTTGTAGACCTCGCCGGGCCGGCCCGCCGTACGCACCAGTTCCACCGCGCGGACGTGGTCGTCCACGTGCAGCCAGTCCCGTACCTGCCGGCCGTCGCCGTACATCGGCAGGTTGCCGCCGGTCAGCAGGGTGGCCACGAACCGCGGGATCACCTTCTCCGGGTGCTGGTACGGGCCGAAGTTGTTGGTGCAGCGGGTCACCCGGACGTCCAGGCCGTGGGTGCGGTGGTGGGCGAGCGCGATCAGGTCGGCGGCGGCCTTCGAGGCGGCGTACGGCGAGCTGGGGCGCAGCGGGTCCTCCTCGCGCGCGGCGCCCTCGGGGAGCGAGCCGTACACCTCGTCGGTGGAGATCTGCACGAAGGTGCGCACCCCGTGCCGCAGCGCCGCGTCCAGCAGCACCTGGGTGCCGACGACGTTGGTGAGGGTGAATCCCGAGCCGTCCTCGATGGAGCGGTCCACATGCGACTCGGCCGCGAAGTGCACGATCTCGTCGTGCCCGGCCGCCAGGCGCCGCACGGTCGGCGCGTCGCACACGTCGCCGTGCACGAAGGCGTAACGGGGGTGGGTGCGCACCGGTTCGAGGCGGGCGAGGCTGCCGGCGTAGGTGAGCTTGTCCAGCACGGTGACCGTGACGCCGGGCGGGCCCGAGGGGCCGAGCAGGGCGCGGACGTACGCGGAACCGATGAAGCCGGCTCCGCCGGTGACGAGGATGCGGGAGGTCATGAGGTCGGTGCGTCTCGCTGGGGTGCGGGTCGGGAGTGGGCGCCCGTCGGCCGCGGGCCGGGGTCTCCGGTCGGGGCGCCGGCCGGGGGTGCTGGTGAGAGGCCGCTGGTCGAGGGGGCAGGGTCACGGTTCTACCACCCCGGCAGGAGTCGCCGCCGCTCCCGTACCCGACAGGGCCCGTGCCGAGGCCGCCAGGTGGTCGCGGAACCAGCGGTGGGCGGGGTCCGGCGGCGTTGCGCGGGTGCCCCGGCACGGGGGCTTGGACGATGCCGCCGCGCGCACTCCCGAGTCGGCCACGGGGACGACGTTCCGCCAGTGCTGCGCGGAGGTGCTCAAGCCGGCCGTGACGGGCTGACCCCACGGCGGGACGACCGGTGGACGGCGCCGCCCGGCTGAAGGGCGGCGCCGTTCCGGGACGGGGCGGAGTCCTTGCGCGGCGGGGCGGCGTCCGGTGTGGACCGGCTCACTTCCGCCAGAACACGTGGTGCGTCACTCCGCTCGGGCTGGGGACGACGTCCAGGTGGAAGCGGTCGAGCAGGTCCTCCGGGGACTCCCACAGCCGCAGTCCGCTGCCGAGCTTCACCGGCGCGACCGCCACGTGCAGGGTGTCCACCAGGTCCGCGTCGAGGAACTGCCGGATGGTGCTCACCCCGCCGCCGAGCCGTACGTCCTTGCCCCGCGCCGCCTCGCGCGCCCGGTCGAGGACGGTGGCCGGGTCGCCGGAGACGAAGTGGAACGTGGTGTCGGAGAGCGTGAAGGACGGGCGCTCGTGGTGGGTCATGACGAACACCGGGGTGTGGAACGGCGGTTCCTCACCCCACCAGCCGCGCCACTCGTGGTTCTGCCACGGGCCGCGCTGGGGGCCGAACTTGTTGCGGCCCATGATCTCGGCGCCGATGTTGTGCGAGAAGTCCCGGGTGAAGTAGTCGTCCAGGCCCCGACTGCCGCCGGGGTCGGTGCGGTTGGGCCAGCTCGCCGTGGCGCCGGCCCACGCGAACAGCCGCTCGGGCTCCACATGGCCGAACGGACGCTCGAAGGTCTGGTCCTCGCCGGCGGCGACGCCGTCGCTGGACACGCTGAAGTTCTGCACTCTCAGTAGCTGGGCCACTGTGCCTCCCATGTCGTCGACGACGATACGACCGCAGGGGGCCGCAAAACTCATCGCCGCACGGCGAATTCATGGCCGCACGGCGGATTCATCGCCGTGCGCCGGACTCACCGCCGTACGGACGGCCCGTGCGTACGGCACCCTGGTCGCCGTGATCGCGATGATCAACGCGGCCAACCGGTTCAGCGTGATCACGCGCATGCCGGGCGGCGCGTACGAGCCGGGCATGTTCGGCGCGCTGTCGGACCGAGGCCCGCCGCCCGCCCGGCCCGGCCACCGCCGCACGGCCCAGCCACCGCCGCACGGTCGGCCCCTGCCGCATGGCCCGCGGTCAGGCTCGGCTCTTCTCCAGTTCCCGCTTCAGGTTCCGCAGGGTGATGTCGATGTTGCGGTTCTGGAACTCGGCGAAGGTCTTGCCCGAGGTGACGATCCGGTCGAAGACGCCCGCCACGGCGTCGGGCCAGGCCCGCCGGTCGTCGGTCCAGGTCTCCGTCACCCGGGTTCCGGCGCCCTCGGGTGCGAAGGTGTACTCCCAGGTGGCGATCGGGCCGCGCAGGCGGGGGCGCTTCAGCCCGATCGCGTGGACGCGGAAGGCGAACCGGCGGCCCGGTTCGGCCGCGGTCACCGTGCACCGCGTGGACCACCGGAACGCCCCGCGCTTGTTGCGGCCGACGAAGGAGTCGCCCAGGGCGGCCGGGCCGGGCGGCGCGCCCTCGGCCGTGCCGAGGTTCTCCGGGCTCCAGCGGCCCATGTCGCCGGGGCGGCTCACCGCCTCGTAGGCCGCTTCGGGCGAGACCTCGACGAAGACACTGCGGGCCACGGTGAGGACGCGGGTCACGGTGGCTCCTTCCCACGCGGACGGACAGGACGACTTCCCGCCAGTAACTTACTGGCGAGTAGGCATCTTGGCACGGGAAGGCCCCCGCCGGAACCACTCGGCCCGCCCGGCCACTCGGTCCGCCCGTTCACCCGGTCCGTTCCGCTGCTCGGCCCGCCCGGCTACTCGGCGTCGAGCTGGTGGTCGGCCCAGACGTACGTCGAGGGCAGCAGCTCGGCGACGGGCACGGCCCGCAAACCCTGGCCCTGGCCCTCGCCCTCGCCCTCACCCCCGCCGACGATGATCCGCAGGTCGGGGTAGTAGTCGAGCAGGGCCTGTCGGCACCGGCCGCAGGGCGGTACGACGCCCCGGTCGCGGTCGCCGACGGCGACGACCGTCTCCAGCTCGTAGACGCCCTGCGCGGCCGCCGCGCCGATCAGGACCAGCTCGGCGCAGGGGCCGCCGGTGAAGTGGTAGGCGTTGACCGCCGTGACGATGCGGCCGTCGCGGGCGCGGGCCGCGGCCGCCATGGTGTGGTTGTCGCCCCGGCAGCGGGTGCGGGCCACCTCCGCCGCCGCCCGCACCAGTTCGTGGTCGACGTCGTCCGTCCGCGTGGTCATCTCTTCAGCCTCCGTCGCATCCCCGCGCCCGCTGCCCGGCCGGGCCGTCCCGGCCGGTCGCCCCGCACGCCCGCGATGATCTCATCCGGCGGCGGACGGCCCTCGGCAGAGGCCCGTCGGGGGCGCGGGCGCGGGGCGACGAGGCGGAGGTCACAGTGACCGCGAGGGCAAGGTCACAGCCGCGCCCTCTGCTGCGGATTTAGCCGCGTGGCCTAGCATCCGAGCATGACGGTCCTGCCTGACGACGGGCTTGAACTGGCCGCCGAGTTCCCTGACGTGACCCATGAGCAGTGGCAGCGCCTCGTGGCGGGTGTCCTGCGCAAAGCGGGCAAGGACGTCGAGGGCGACGCGGCCGAGGAAGCCCTGTCCACCCAACTGGAGGACGGGCTGCGCACCCGTCCCCTGTACACCGCGCGCGACACCGCGCCCGAACCGGGCCTGCCCGGCTTCGCGCCCTTCGTCCGGGGCGGCCGGGCCGAGGGCAATACCGTGGGCGGCTGGGACATCCGGCAACGGCACACGGTGGCCGACCGCGACACCGTGCTCGCGGACCTGGAGAACGGCGTCACCTCCCTCTGGCTGGTCGCCGGGGAGGGCGGCATCCCGGTGCCGGACCTCGGCACGGTCCTCGACGGCGTCTACCTCGACCTGGCGCCCGTCGTGCTCGACGCGGGCGCGGACACCGAGCCGGCCGCGCGGGAGCTGCTGCGGCTGTACGAGGAGCGGGGCGTCGCCGCCGAGGCGGCGCGCGGCAACCTCGGCGCGGACCCGCTCGGCCACGAGGCCCGCACCGGGCGGCCGGGCGACCTCGCTCCGGCCGCCGAGCTGGCCCGGCTGTGCGCCGGGACGTACCCCGGGCTGCGGGCGCTGACCGTGGACGCGCTGCCGTACCACGAGGCCGGCGGTTCGGCCGCGCAGGAGCTGGGCGCCTCGCTGGCCACCGCGGTCGCGTATCTGCGCGAGCTGACGGAGGCCGGACTGAGCGTCGAACAGGCCTGCGCGCAGCTGGAGTTCCGGTACGCGGCGACCGCGGACCAGTTCCTGACGATCGCCAAGCTGCGGGCCGCGCGCCGGCTGTGGGCGAAGGTCGCCGAGGTGTGCGGCGCGCCCCGCGCGGGAGCGCAGGTCCAGCACGTGGTGACCTCGCCGGTGATGATGACGCGCCGCGACCCGTGGGTGAACATGCTGCGCACCACCGTGGCGACGCTGGCCGCCGGGGCGGGCGGCGCGGACTCCGTGACCGTGCTGCCGTTCGACCACGCGCTCGGGCTGCCGGACGCGTTCGCGCGCCGGATCGCCCGCAACACCTCCACCATCCTCGTCGAGGAGTCGCATCTGGCGCGGGTCATCGACCCGGCGGGCGGTTCCTGGTACGTGGAGCGGCTGACCGACGAACTGGCCCGCGCGGGCTGGGAGTTCTTCCGCTGGATCGAGCGGGCCGGCGGCCAGGCGGCCGCACTGCGCTCGGGCGACCTGGAGCGGGAGCTGGCCGAGACGTGGCGGGTGCGTTCGGAGCGGCTGGCGAAGCGGCGCGAACCCATCACCGGCGTCAGCGAGTTCCCGCATCTGGCGGAGAAGCCCGTGGTGCGCGTCAGCGCGCCCGAGGCGCGGTCCGGCGGTCTGCCGCGGGTGCGGCGCGACGAGGCGTACGAGGCGCTGCGCGCCCGTTCGGACGCCCGGCTGGCCGCGACGGGCGCCCGGCCGCGAATCTTCCTGGTCCCGATCGGCCCGGCCGCCGCGCACACGGCGCGCCTGACGTTCGCCGCGAACCTCTTCCAGGCGGGCGGCGTCGAGCCGGTGACCGAGGGGTCGTTCGAGGACAGCGGGGCGAGTGAGGTGTGCCTGTGCTCCAGTGACGCGCTGTACGAGGAGCAGGCGGAGACCGTGGCCGCCGAGCTGCGGGCGGCCGGCGCCTCGCATGTGTTCCTCGCCGGCCGGCCCGGGCAGTACACCGGTGTCGACTCCTACGTCTACGCGGGCTGCGACGCCGTGGCCGTGCTCTCCGCCACCCTCGACCGCATGGAGGCGTCCTGATGGGAATCCCCGACTTCACCGGGATCGAGCTGGGCAGCCCGGCCGTCGACGGCGACGCCGAGCAGTGGCGTACGGCCGTGCGGGCGGCGGCCGGCGACGGCGCGGACTGGGAGACCCCGGAGGGCATCCCGGTCAAGCCGCTGTACACCGGGCGGGACCTGGAGGGCCTGGACTTCCTGGACACCCGGCCGGGCATGGCGCCGTATCTGCGCGGCCCGTACCCGACGATGTACGTCAACCAGCCCTGGACGATCCGCCAGTACGCGGGCTTTTCCACGGCCGAGGAGTCCAACGCCTTCTACCGGCGCAACCTCGCGGCCGGGCAGAAGGGCCTCTCGGTCGCCTTCGACCTGCCCACCCACCGCGGCTACGACAGCGACCACCCGCGGGTGACCGGTGACGTCGGCATGGCGGGCGTGGCGATCGACTCGATCTACGACATGCGGCAGCTGTTCGACGGGATTCCGCTGGAACGGATGACGGTGTCGATGACGATGAACGGCGCCGTGCTGCCGGTGCTGGCGCTGTACATCGTGGCGGCGGAGGAGCAGGGCGTACCGCCCGAGAAGCTGGCCGGGACCATTCAGAACGACATTCTGAAGGAGTTCATGGTCCGCAACACCTACATCTATCCGCCGAAGCCGTCGATGCGGATCATCTCCGACATCTTCGCCTTCACCTCGCAGCGGATGCCGCGCTACAACTCCATCTCCATCTCCGGGTACCACATCCAGGAGGCGGGGGCGACGGCCGATCTGGAGCTGGCGTACACGCTCGCGGACGGCGTGGAGTACATCCGGGCGGGCCGGGAGGCGGGGCTGGACGTGGACGCGTTCGCGCCCCGGCTGTCGTTCTTCTGGGCGATCGGCATGAACTTCTTCATGGAGGTCGCCAAGTTGCGGGCGGCGCGCCTGCTGTGGGCGAAGCTGGTCAAGCAGTTCGAACCGAAGAACGCCAAGTCGCTGTCCCTGCGCACGCATTCGCAGACCTCCGGCTGGTCGCTGACCGCGCAGGACGTGTTCAACAACGTGACGCGCACCTGTGTGGAGGCGATGGCGGCGACCCAGGGGCACACCCAGTCGCTGCACACCAACGCCCTGGACGAGGCGCTGGCGCTGCCCACCGACTTCTCCGCGCGCATCGCCCGCAACACCCAGCTGCTGCTCCAGCAGGAGTCGGGCACGACCCGGGTCATCGACCCGTGGGGCGGCAGCGCGTACGTGGAGAAGCTGACGTACGACCTGGCCCGGCGGGCCTGGCAGCACATCCAGGAGGTGGAGGCCGCCGGCGGCATGGCGCAGGCCATCGACGCGGGCATCCCCAAGCTGCGCGTGGAGGAGGCGGCGGCCCGTACCCAGGCCCGGATCGACTCCGGCCGCCAGCCGGTGATCGGCGTCAACAAGTACCGCGTGGACAGCGACGAGCAGATCGAGGTCCTCAAGGTCGACAACTCCTCGGTGCGCGCCCAGCAGATCGAGAAGCTGCGGCGGCTGCGCGCGGAGCGCGACGAGGTCGCCTGCCAGGGCGCGCTGGACGCGCTGACCCGGGCCGCCGCCGGCGAGGGCAACCTGCTGGAGCTGGCGGTGGACGCGGCCCGCGCGAAGGCGACCGTGGGCGAGATCTCGGACGCCCTGGAGAAGGTGTACGGGCGGCACGCCGGCCAGATCCGTACGATCTCCGGGGTGTACCGCAACGAGACCGGCCAGTCCCCGTCCGTGGACCGCACCCGCACGCTGGTGTCCGCCTTCGAGGAGGCCGAGGGGCGCCGCCCGCGCATCCTGGTCGCCAAGATGGGCCAGGACGGCCATGACCGCGGCCAGAAGGTGATCGCCACCGCCTTCGCCGACCTGGGCTTCGACGTGGACGTCGGCCCGCTGTTCCAGACCCCGGCGGAGGTGGCCCGCCAGGCCGTCGAGGCGGACGTGCACATCGTGGGCGTCTCCTCGCTGGCCGCCGGTCATCTCACCCTGGTGCCGGCGCTGCGCGAGGCGCTGGCCGAGGAGGGCCGGGAGGACATCATGATCGTGGTCGGCGGGGTGATCCCGCCGCAGGACGTGCCGGAGCTGCTGCGGATGGGCGCGGCGGCGGTCTTCCCGCCCGGCACGGTCATCCCGGACGCGGCGTACGACCTGGTGCGCCGGCTGGCGGACGAGCTGGGGCACGACCTTTGAGGGCGGGGGCGGTCGATCTCGACGCGTATGTGAAGGGTGTCCTCGACGGGAAGCGTGCCGTCATCGCGCGCGCCATCACGCTCGTCGAGTCCACCCGCCCCCAGCACCGGGCGCTGGCGCAGGAGTTGCTGACCGCGCTGCTGCCGCACGGCGGGCGGGCGCGGCGGATCGGGGTCAGCGGGGTGCCGGGGGTCGGCAAGTCGACGTTCATCGACGCGTTCGGCACGATGCTGACCTCGCTGGGGCACCGGGTGGCGGTGCTCGCCGTGGACCCGTCCTCCAGCCGGACCGGCGGGTCGATCCTGGGCGACAAGACCCGGATGGAGCGTCTCGCGGTGGACCCGGCGGCGTTCGTGCGCCCCTCGCCCACCGCGGGCACGCTCGGCGGGGTGGCCAAGGCGACGCGTGAGTCGATCGTCGTGATGGAGGCGGCCGGCTACGACGTGATCCTGGTGGAGACGGTCGGCGTCGGCCAGTCGGAGACCGCGGTCGCGAACATGGTCGACTCCTTCCTGCTGCTCACCCTGGCCCGTACCGGCGACCAGCTGCAGGGCATCAAGAAGGGTGTGCTGGAGCTGGCCGACGTGATCGCGGTGAACAAGGCGGACGGCCCGCACGAGCGGGACGCCCGCGCCGCGGCGCGTGAACTGGCGGGCGCGCTGCGCCTGATGCACGGCAAGGACGCCTTCTGGACGCCGCCCGTGCTCAGTTGCAGCGCGCGGGAGTCGGCGGGTCTGGACACCGTGTGGGAGCGGCTGGAGCAGCACCGCACCCTGCTGGACTCCACCGGGCGGCTGGCCGCCAAGCGCCGTGACCAGCAGGTGGACTGGACGTGGGACATGGTCCGCGACGAGATCCTGGGCCGGCTGTACGCCGACCCGGCGGTGCGGGCGCTCGCGCCGGTCCTCGAACAGCGGGTCAGGGAGGGCGAGTTGACGCCGACGCTGGCGGCCGAGCAGATCCTCGGCGCGCTCGGGAGCGGTGCGGACGGAACAGTCTGAGGCGGGGCCCGGCGAGGGCGGTGACCGGCGGCTTTCGGGTCGGCTGCGCGGGCCGGCCCGCGCCCGGGCGAGCGCGCCGGCGGCGGGAGCCCGTTCGGGTGACGTCGCGCGTCCGCCGGGCCGCCGGGCCGTTGAGCGGGTACGTGGACAGTCCGCGCCGGGTGTGCGACCACGGCGGGCGGCGGCGCGGCGCACGGCATCGGACCGACCGGTTGGAGACTCGCTCGTGGACACGCACGGACAGCCGGACACGGCCGGACAGGCGGACCCGGCCGGAGAGGCGGACAGGCACGGACAGCCGGACACAGCCGGACAGGCGGACAGGCACGGACAGCCGGACACAGCCGGACGGGCGGACACGCACGGACAGCCGGACACAGCCGGACAGGCGGGTGCCGAAGGGCGGCCGGACACGGGGTCCCTGCACTGCCTGGTCACCGGGGCGTCCGGGTACGTCGGGGGCCGCCTGGTGCCCGAGCTGCTGGCGGCCGGCCACCGGGTGCGGTGCCTGGCACGCTCGCCCGGCAAACTGCGCGACCAGCCGTGGGCGCACGACGTGGAGACCGTCGCCGCCGACGTCACCGACGCGGACTCCGTGGCCGGGGCCATGCGCGGAATCGACGTGGCGTACTACCTGGTGCACGCGCTCGGGACCGGCTCGTCCTTCGAGGACACCGACCGCCGCGCGGCCCGCGTCTTCGCCGAGCGGGCGCACGCCGCCGGGGTGCGGCGGATCGTGTACCTCGGCGGACTCACCCCGCACGGAGTGCCCGAGCGGGAGTTGTCCCCGCATCTGCGCTCCCGCGCCGAGGTCGGGCGGATCTTCCTGAACGCGCCCGTGCCCGCCACCGTGCTGCGCGCGGCGGTCGTCATCGGCTCGGGCTCGGCCTCGTTCGAGATGCTGCGCTACCTCACCGAGCGGCTGCCGGTCATGGTCACCCCGAGTTGGGTGCACACGCGCATCCAGCCCATCGGCATCCGCGACGTGCTGCGCTACCTCGTCGGCTCCGCCGCCATGCCCGAGGACGTGAACCGGACCTTCGACATCGGCGGCCCGGACGTGCTGACCTACCGCGAGATGATGGCCCGCTACGCCGCCGTCGCCGGTCTGCCGCGCCGCCTCATCGTGCCGGTGCCGGTCCTCACCCCCGGGCTGTCCAGCCACTGGGTCGGCCTCGTCACCCCGGTGCCCGCCGCCATCGCCCGGCCGCTGACCGAGTCGCTGCGCCACGAGGTGGTCTGCCGCGAGCACGACATCGCCCGCTACGTCCCCGATCCGCCGGGCCGGCCGCTGCCGTTCGACGACGCGCTGGCCCTGGCGCTGCGCAAGGTGCGCGAGGCGCAGGTCGCGACCCGCTGGTCGTCCGCCGCCGTGCCCGGCGCCCCCAGCGATCCGCTGCCCACCGACCCCGACTGGGCCGGCGGCAGCCTCTACGAGGACGTGCGGGAGGCCCCGGTCGACGCCTCCCGGGAGTCGCTGTGGAAGGTGATCGAGGGCATCGGCGGCGACCACGGCTGGTACTCCTTCCCGCTGGCCTGGGCGGTGCGGGGCTGGCTGGACCGGTTCGTCGGCGGGGTCGGTCTGCGGCGCGGCCGGCGCGACGCGGAGCGGCTGCGGGTCGGCGACTCGCTGGACTTCTGGCGGGTGGAGGAGATCGAGCCGGGGCATCTGCTGCGGCTGCGCGCGGAGATGCGGCTGCCCGGGCTCGCCTGGCTGGAGATGTTCGCCGAGACGGACGAGCGGGGCCGCACCCGCTACCGGCAGCGCGCCCTGTTCCACCCGCGCGGCCTGCTGGGGCACGCCTACTGGTGGTCGGTCGCGCCCTTCCACGCCGTCGTCTTCGGCGGTATGGCCCGCAACATCACCCAGGCGGCGGCCAAGGGCATGTCCGCCCACCGGAAGTGACGGCACGCCCGTTCCCGCCGCACCGTCCCGCCCCGCCCCCGGAAAGTGACCTCATGACCGTCGCCGTCGTCCTGTTCACCTCGGATCTGCGGCTGCACGACCATCCGCCGCTGCGCGCGGCCCTCGCGGCGGCCGACGAGGTCGTCCCGCTGTTCGTCCGCGACCCCGGCGTCCACGCGGCCGGATTCGACGTGCCCAACCGCGCCGCCTTCCTCGCCGACTGCCTGGCCGACCTGGACGCGGCGCTGCGCCGGCGCGGCGGCCGGCTGGTGGTGCGCGGCGGTCCGGTCGTCCGCGAGGTGGCGGCGGTGGCCGAGGAGTGCGGAGCGACGCGGGTGCATCTGGCCGCGGGCGTCACCGGCTACGCCCAGCGGCGGGAACGGCGGCTGCGCGACCACCTGGCGGGGCGGGGCGTCGAGCTGCGGGTGCACGACGCCGTGATCACCGCCGTCGCCCCGGGCGCCCTGGCGCCGTCCGGCTCCGACCACTACGCGGTCTTCACCCCGTACTTCCGCCGCTGGTCCGGCGAGCGGCTGCGGGAGGCGTGCCCGGCGCCTAGGAGCGTACGGGTGCCGGAGGGGGTGCGCGGCGAGCCGGTGCCGTCCCGTGACGACCTGTCCGGCCTCTCCCCCGCGCTGCCCGCGGGCGGCGAGACGGCCGGGCGCGAGCGCCTGTCCCGGTGGCTGCGAGCGGGCGTGGCCGCGTACGGGGAACGGCACGACGACCTCGGCGGCGACGGCACCTCCCGGCTCTCGCCCTATCTGCACTTCGGGGCGCTCTCGCCCGTCGAGCTGGTCCGGCGGGCGCGGGAGCGGGGCGGTGAGGGGGCGGAGGCGTTCGTACGGCAGTTGTGCTGGCGCGACTTCCACCACCAGGTGCTGGCGGCCCGCCCGGACGCGTCCGTACGGGACTACCGCACCCGCGAGGACCATTGGCGCGGCCCGGACGAGGCGGCCGAGGACATCGCGGCCTGGCGGGAGGGCCGTACGGGCTACCCGCTCGTCGACGCGGCGATGCGCCAGCTGCGCCACGAGGGCTGGATGCACAACCGGGCCCGGCTGCTGGCGGCGAGCTTCCTCACCAAGACGCTGTACGTGGACTGGCGGATCGGCGCACGGTACTTCCTGGACCTGCTGGTGGACGGGGACGTCGTCAACAACCAGCTCAACTGGCAGTGGGCCGCCGGCACCGGCACCGACACCCGCCCCCACCGCGTCCTCAACCCGGTCGTCCAGGGCAAGCGCTACGACCCGGACGGCACGTACGTACGCCGCTGGGTGCCCGAACTGCGCGAGGTGGCCGCCCGGTTCGTGCACGAGCCGTGGCGCCTGCCGGAGGAGGAGCGCGCCGCCCTCGGCTATCCGCAGCCGCTGGTGGACCTCGGGGAGGGCCTGGCGCGCTTCAGGCACGCCCGGGGACGCGACTGAGGGCGGCGCGGGCGCGCGGGGGGCAGCGGCCGAGGCGGCGTGGGGCCGGTCGGCCGACCGGGCGATGGGCCGGTGGAGTGACGGGGCCGCCGGGGAGCGCCCCCGCAGGGCGTCGCGGGGCAGGGATCAGCGCAGCCGCGCGGCGACCGCGCGGCTCACGCCCCGGTGTGCGGGGAGCGAGAGCGGGTGAGCGTTGTCCGTGCTGCGACCGCGGCCCCCGGTGGCCGCACCGACCGGCCGTGCCCGGGGGTCCGGGTGAGGACGGTGCCCGGGGCGACCGGGCACGTCGTCGTCGTGGGCGCCGGTCTGTCCGGTCTCTCCTGCGCCCTGCACCTGCTCGGCGCGGGCCGGCGGGTGACCGTCGTCGAGCGCGACGCCGGTCCGGGCGGCCGGGCCGGGCGGGTGCGGCTCGGCGGGTATGAGCTGGACACCGGACCGACCGTGCTGACCATGCCGCACCTGGCCGACGAGGCCTTCGCCGCCGTCGGCGACCGCCTCGACCGCCATGTCCGCCTCACCCCTCTGCACCCGGCCTACCGGGCCGCCTTCGCCGACGGCTCCGCGCTCGACGTGCACACCGACGCCGAGGCGATGGAGGCGGAGGTGCGGCGCTTCGCCGGACCCGCCGAGGCGGCCGGCTACCGCGCCCTGCGCGACTGGCTGACCCGGCTGTACCGGGCGCAGATGGGGCGGTTCATCGACGCCAACTTCGACTCGCCCCTGCAGCTTCTCACCCCGGACCTGGCGCGCCTGGCGGCGCTGGGCGGCTTCGGCCGGCTGGACCGGCGCGTCGGCCGCTTCCTGCGCGATGCCCGGCTGCGCCGGGTCTTCACCTTCCAGTCCCTGTACGCCGGAGTCGCCCCCGCCCGGGCGCTCGCGGCGTACGCGGTGATCGCCTACATGGACACCGTGGCCGGGGTCTGGTTCCCCGAGGGCGGCATGCACGCGCTGCCCCGCGGGATGGCGGCCGCCGCGGCCGGCGCGGGCGCGGAGCTGCGCTGGTCGGCCGAGGTGAGCGGCCTGGAGTGCGCGGCCGGGCGGGTGCGGGCGGTGCGGCTGGCGTCGGGCGAGCGGATCGCCTGCGACGCGGTGGTGCTGAGCTGCGAACTGGCCGCCGCGCACCGGCTGCTGGGCCGCGCACCGCGCCGCCCGGTACGGCTGCGGCACGCGCCGTCCGCCGTGGTCCTGCACGCGGGCTGCGACCGCACCTGGCCGGGCCTGGCCCATCACACCCTGTCCTTCGGCGCGGCCTGGGAGCGCACCTTCGACGAACTCACCCGCACGGGACGGCTGATGAGCGACCCGTCGCTGCTGATCACCCGCCCGACGGCGCACGATCCGGCGCTCGCGCCCCCGGGCGGCCACCTGCACTACGTCCTCGCGCCCTGCCCGAACACCGACATCGGCCCCGGCGCCGCCGACTGGCGGGATCTCGGCCCGCGCTACCGCGACAGCCTGGTCGCCGAGCTGGAGCGCCGGGGCCTGACCGGATTCGCGGCGAGCGTGCGCGAGGAGCTGCTGGTGACGCCGCTGGACTGGACGGCGCGGGGACATGCGGCCGGCACCCCCTTCTCGGTCGCGCACACCTTCGCCCAGACCGGCCCGTTCCGGCCGCGCAACCTGGTGCGCGGGCTGGAGAACGCCGTCCTGGCCGGCTGCGGCACCACCCCGGGGGTCGGCGTGCCGACGGTGCTCCTCAGCGGCAAGCTCGCCGCCGCCCGCATCACCGGCGGGGTCCTCCCCCGGCGCGTCCCCCGCCGTCCCCCGCCGTCCCGCGCCGCGTCCCGCGCGGGCCACGTCCGCACCGACCCCGGAGGCCGCCCATGACCCGGCGTGAGACCAACTGCGCAGGCCGCCCATGACCCGGCGTGAACTGGACGCGGCCGGGATCACCGATCCCGCGCTCCGCGCCGCCTACGCCCGCTGCCGCCTGCTCAACGCCCGCCACGGCCGCACCTACTTCCTGGCCACCCGGCTGCTGCCGGTCGAGCGCCGGTCGGCCGTGCACGCGCTGTACGGCTTCGCCCGCTGGGCCGACGACATCGTGGACGACCTCCGGCGCGGCCGTACGCCCGCCGAACGCGACCGGCTGCTGCGCTCGCTGGAGAGCGACCTCGCGCACGCGCTGCGCACCGGCGGCGGCTGCGAGCCCGTGGTCCGCGCGGTCGCCGACACCGCCGGGCGCTACGGCATCGACCACACCCTGTTCGCCGACTTCCTGGCCTCCATGCGCGCCGACCTCGACGTCACGGACTATGCCACCTACGCCGACCTGCGGGCGTACATGCACGGCTCGGCGGCGGTGATCGGGCTGCAGATGCTGCCGGTGCTCGGCACGGTCGTGCCCCGCGCCGAGGCCGCGCCGCACGCCGCCGCGCTCGGCGTGGCCTTCCAGCTGACCAACTTCCTGCGGGACGTGGGCGAGGACCTGGACCGGGGCCGCGTCTACCTGCCCGCCGACCTGCTCGCCGCGCACGGCGTGGACCGGCCGCTGCTGGAGTGGAGCCGCCGTACCGGACTGGGGGACGCGCGCATCCAGGCGGCGCTGATCGCCGCGGAGGCGCTGACGCGGGAGGTGTACCGGGAGGCGGAGCCCGGCATCGCGATGCTCGACCCCCGGGTACGGCCCTGCATCCGCGCGGCGTTCACGCTCTACGGCGGCATCCTCGACGCCATCGCCGAACAGCAGTACACGGTGCTGCACCGGCGCGCGGCGGTCTCCGCCACCCGCCGTGCGGTGGTGGCCGCGGCCGGACTCGTCCAGATCGCCGGGGCGCGGTGGCGCGCCCGCGGTGCGCGGACGGCGCCGGACGCCGTGGCGCCGGAGTGCGAGGAGGCCGCACAGTGAACGGCCGTCCTGGGCCCTCTGGTTGGCGGCCACCGCTGCGTCGGCGGCCGGGCCGGCCGAACTGGGCCGCACAGCCGTCGACTTGGCGGGCGGCCCGCCCGGCGCTGATCGCCGACGCGCTGAAACGGGCGTCGGCCCGTCCGTCCGGCAACTGGTTCGTCGTCGCCGCCTCCCGTGAAGTACGGCCCGGTGGGCCGCCGTTCGGCAGGACGGTCGGCGGCGTCGAGGTGGTGCTGTGGCGGTCGGCGGCCGGGGAGCTGCACGCGGGCCCGGGCATCTGCCCGCACCTCGGGGCGCCGCTGCGGGAGGGCCGGGTGGTGTGCGGCACGCTGGTGTGCCACTGGCACGGACTCGCCCTGGACGGCGGGCCGTTCGCCGGGTGGGAGCCGTATCCGGCGTACGACGACGGGGTGCTGGTGTGGGTGCGGCTGGACGCGGTCGGCGGCGAGGAGCCGACCCGGCGGCCCGTGGTGCCGCGGCGGCCGGCGGCCGGCGGCGCGCTGGACGCGGTGTGCACGGCGGAGGGGCGGTGCGAGCCGCAGGACGTGGTCGCCAACCGGCTCGACCCGTGGCACGGGGCGTGGTTCCACCCGTACTCGTTCGTGGATCTGACGGTGGTCCGGGCGCCCCGGGGCGAGGGCGACGACGCCTTCGTCGTGGACGTCTCCTTCCGGGTGACCAGGCGGTGCGTGGTGCCCGTCCGGGCGGAGTTCACGGCGCCCGGTCCGCGCACGGTCGTCATGCGGATCGCCGACGGCGAGGGGGCCGGGTCCGTGGTGGAGACCCACGCCACGCCGCTGACCGGCGGGGCGGACGAGCGGCCCCGGACCGCCGTGATCGAGGCGGTGGTCGCCGCCTCGGACCGCCCCGGCTTCGCCCTGGCCCGCGCCGCGGCCCCCGCCCTGCGCCCTCTGGTCCGCCGCACGGCGGCCCGGCTGTGGCGCGACGACCTGGCCTACGCGGAACGGCGCTGGCAGCTGCGGGCGTCGGGGCGTTTGCCGGGGTGAGAGGCTTCCCGGCGGGGCGGAGTCGTCTGCGGTCGTCGCCACTCGGGCGGCAGCCGTACGGCGTCGCCTCCCGGCCGGGAGTCGCCCTCAGGCGTCGTTGTCCCGCAGGAAGTCGCTGATGAGGGCGCCCCACTCCTCGGGCCGTTCCACGAACGGCAGATGCCCGGAGGCGATCTCGGCGCGCTCCGCCCCGGGTATGCCGTCGCTGAGCTGCCGGTGGTGGTACGGGGTGACGAGCTGGTCGAGCGTGGTGGAGACGACGAGGGTCGGCACCGTGATCGCGGCGAGGTCGTCCCGTACGTCGATGCCGCCGAGGAGCAGGTCGACGTGGTCGGGCGTGCCCGGCGGAACGGTGGCCGCACTGGTTTCGAGGGCGGCGTCGAGGGCGTCCTGGCCGAGCGCGTCCAGGGCGGGGGCGCTGAAGGCGACCAGGGCGAGGAAGCCGGCCAGGGCCTCCGGGTCGTCCGCGTCGAGCAGGTCGCGCCACATCCGGGCGGCCAGCAGGAACCGCGGGCTGGGATGGGCGAAGCCCGCGGTGAGGACGAGGGCGGTGACGCGCCCGGGGTGCCGGGTGGCGGCGCGGACGGCGACGGCGGCGCCCAGCGAGTACCCGGCGACGGCGAAGGTCTCGACGCCCTCCTCCACGGCGGTGGCGACCAGTTCGTCGGCCAGGCCGTCCAGGGTGAGCGGGGCGTCGGCGCGCGGGGTGCGGCCGGTGCCCGGGTAGTCGGGCCCGACGACGGTGCGGTGCGCGGCCAGGGCGTCCAGGACGGGGCCGTAGTTGGCGTCGATGCCGCCGCCGGCGCCGTGGGCGAGCAGCAGGCCGGGGCCGGTGCCGCGGACGATGCGGCCGAGGCTGGAGCCGGGCAGGGCAGGGGACATGGTTCGGGTCTCCTTCGGGTTCGCCGCCGCTTGCTGCGGGGCTCACGATGCGGGGCACGGGGCCACCGGACCAGCGACGCTGACTAGTTGACGCCGCGCCAGATGATCGGGGCGGCTGCCGGTGACCATGTCCGGAACGCTAAAGTCTGACACCGGTGTGAGAGTCAACGGGGTGAGGTGCAGACCACATGCGCATCGGGGAGATGGTCCGCCGGACCGGGGTCAGCGAGCGGCTGCTGCGCTACTACGAGGAGCAGGGCCTGCTGTCGCCGACCCGGCTGCCGAGCGGTTACCGCGTCTACGGCGAGGCGGACGTGGACACCGTCCGGCGTGTCCGGATCCTGCTCGCGGCCGGGCTGCCGACCGCCACCATCGCGCAGGTCCTGCCCTGCGTCCGCGACGACGGCCCGATCCTCGCGCCCGTCTGCCCCGACCTGGTGGCGACGCTGCGCCGGGAGCGCGAGCGCATCGCCCGTGCGATCGAGGATCTGCGGTCCTCCCAGGGCCTGCTCGACGCGGTCATCGCCGCCGGTCCGCAGGACGCCGCCCCGGCGGTGCTCCAGCCGGCGTCATCGTACTGACCCCGCCGCCGGCCGGCGGGCCGCCGCGCTCAGGGCGCGCAGGACCGGGGAGCGGCCGGTGCGGGGGACGGTCCACAGCACCTGGCCGCGGACGCCCCAGGCGGCCAGGAGCAGACCGGCCGCCAGGAAGCCGGTGGTGGCGGCGCGTTCCATCAGGGCCACGGGCAGGTCGCAGCGGATCGCGTCGCCGGCGAGCGTCACCCGGGGGTGCGGGGTGGCCACGGTGGGCCGCCGGGTGTGGCCGCCGACCGGGAACAGGGGGCAGTCGGCGTGCCAGGCGTGCCGGGCGTCCACGATCCGCGCCTGCCGGGTCTCGGGGTAGACCCGGTGCAGGGCGGCGAGGAGGCGGTCCTGTGTCTCCCGCCGGTCGGCCGGTCCGGTGACGGCGTAGGCGTGCAGTTCCACCACCGAGCCGCCGGTGCGGGCGGCCCAGCGGGCGGCCTCGCCCTCGTAGCGGTCGAGGACGCTGACGTTGTCGAGGCCGTCGTAGCCGCTGGTGCCGAGGAAGCCGGGCCGGTCGGCGCGGACCGGCCGGTCGAGCCAGAGCCGGGAGACGAGGAAGGGCGGGGCGGTGCGCAGGGCGCCGATGCCGGCGCGCCAGGCGGGCGTGCCGAGCCGGGGTGAGCCGGCGACGAGTGCGCGCAGCGCCCCGGGGTCGAGGGCGAGGACCGCCGCGTCGTGGCGGTGGGCGGCGGTGTCGGTCCGTACCGTCACGCCGCCGTCGTCGGTCTCGGGGTGGACGGCGCGTACGGGGGTGCCGGTGCGCACGTCGGCGCCCAGGCGCCGCAGGTAGTCGCCGAGGGGTTCCCACAGCGCCTGCGGGAACGGCTCGTCGGGCACGTCGAAGAGGAGGCCTTCGGCGGAGCCGAGGAAGTAGATGTGGAACATCAGGATGAGTTCGGCGGCCGAGAGTTCGCGCGGGTCGGCGAAGAAGCTGCGGGAGAACACCTCGAACGCCAGGTGGTGCGCGGCCTCGGGGAAGCGGACGCCTTCCAGGAAGCGGCTGGCGCTGACCGTGTCGAAGCGTTCGTAGACCTCGGGGACGCGGACGTCGAGGAGCGGCAGCGCGGCCCGCGCGTCCATCGCGGCGAGGTCGCGCCAGCCGAAGGTGGGGCTCAGGGCGACGAAGCCGAGGGCGCTGAGGGGCGGGGTGCGCGGGACGCGGGCGAAGCTGTCGGTGAGGCCGCCGCTGTGCCGCAGCGGGTAGTCGGGCAGGGGGTGCAGCCGGTCCAGGCCGGGGTCGGTACGGCGCAGCAGGCCGCGCAGGTTGTAGTACTGGCGGAAGAAGGTGGTCATACCACTGTGGGTAACCGCCGCCGCACAACGCGACACCGACCCGCCGGACAAATCACCACAATGGCCGCCCCGGGTCGGGGCGGGGCGGCCGGGCCGGACTCAGAGCGGACCTGCGCATCG
>NZ_JAIOAB010000038.1 GCF_019890635.1 Streptomyces sennicomposti | reverse complement strand
CCCAAAGCTCCCCCACCTCACCCCCAGGGGCTGTACAGCCGCTACGCGCGTAGATATGCTCATCTGGTGACCATGCCCACCACCCCCACCGCACCGGCCCTGGCCGACGCCACGGCGTCCGACAGCTCGCTGCGCCGCTTCCTGCACGGGCTGCCCGGCGTAGACGCGGTCGGCCTGGAGGCGCGCGCCGCCGCCCTCGGCACCCGTTCCATCAAGACCACCGCGAAGGCGTACGCCATCGACCTGGCCATCTCGATGGTCGACCTGACGACGCTGGAAGGCGCGGACACCCCGGGCAAGGTCCGGGCGCTCGGCGCCAAGGCGGTGCACCCGGACCCCACGGACCGCACCACGCCCACCACGGCCGCCGTCTGCGTCTACCCCGACATGGTGGCCGTCGCCAAGGAGGCCGTCGCCGGCTCCGGCGTGAAGGTCGCCTCGGTGGCGACCGCCTTCCCGGCGGGCCGCGCGGCCCTCGACGTCAAGCTCGCGGACGTGCGCGAGGCCGTCGCCGCCGGCGCGGACGAGATCGACATGGTCATCGACCGCGGCGCGTTCCTGTCCGGCAGGTACCTCAAGGTGTACGACGAGATCGTCGCCGTGAAGGAGGCCTGCGGCACGAGCGCCCGCCTGAAGGTCATCTTCGAGACCGGCGAGCTGTCGACGTACGACAACATCCGCCGCGCCTCCTGGCTCGGCATGCTCGCCGGGGCGGACTTCATCAAGACCTCCACCGGCAAGGTCGCCGTCAACGCGACCCCCGCCAACACCCTGCTGATGCTGGAGGCGGTGCGCGACTTCCGCGCGCAGACCGGCGTCCAGGTGGGCGTGAAACCGGCCGGCGGCATCCGCACCACCAAGGACGCGATCAAGTTCCTGGTGCTGGTCAACGAGACCGCGGGCGAGGACTGGCTGGACAACCACTGGTTCCGCTTCGGCGCCTCCTCGCTGCTGAACGACCTGCTGATGCAGCGGCAGAAGCTGGCCACCGGCCGCTACTCCGGTCCCGACTACGTGACGGTGGACTGATCCCCCATGGCTTTTGAGTACGCACCCGCCCCCGAGTCCCGCGCGGTCGTCGACATCGCGCCCTCGTACGGGCTGTTCATCGACGGCGAGTTCACCGAGGCCGCCGACGGCAAGGTCTTCAAGACCGTCTCCCCGAGCACCGAGGAGGTGCTGTCCGAGGTCGCGCAGGCGGGCGAGGCGGACGTGGACCGCGCGGTGCGCGCGGCCCGCAAGGCGTTCGCCACGTGGTCGGCGCTGCCCGGCTCGGAGCGCGCCAAGTACCTGTTCCGCATCGCGCGGATCATCCAGGAGCGCAGCCGCGAGCTGGCGGTGCTGGAGACGCTGGACAACGGCAAGCCGATCAAGGAGACCCGCGACGCGGACCTCCCGCTGGTCGCCGCGCACTTCTTCTACTACGCGGGCTGGGCGGACAAGCTCGACCACGCCGGGTTCGGCCGGAGGACGACGAACGGGCACAGCGGCGCGAACCCGCGTCCCCTCGGCGTGGCCGGCCAGGTCATCCCGTGGAACTTCCCGCTGCTGATGCTGGCGTGGAAGATCGCCCCGGCGCTGGCGACGGGCAACACCGTCGTCCTCAAGCCCGCCGAGACGACCCCCCTGTCCGCCCTGTTCTTCGCGGACGTCTGCCGCCAGGCGGGCCTGCCGAAGGGCGTCGTCAACATCCTCCCGGGCTACGGCGACGCGGGCGCCGCTCTGGTGGCGCACCCGGACGTGAACAAGGTGGCGTTCACCGGCTCCACGGCCGTCGGCAAGGAGATCGCCCGCACGGTCGCGGGCACGAGCAAGAAGCTCACCCTGGAGCTGGGCGGCAAGGGCGCCAACATCGTCTTCGACGACGCCCCGATCGACCAGGCCGTCGAGGGCATCGTGACCGGCATCTTCTTCAACCAGGGCCAGGTGTGCTGCGCGGGCTCGCGGCTGCTGGTCCAGGAGTCGGTCCACGACGAGCTGCTGGACGCCCTCAAGCGCCGCCTCGGCACCCTGCGTCTGGGCGATCCGCTGGACAAGAACACCGACATCGGCGCGATCAACTCCGCCGAGCAGCTGGCCCGGATCACCGCGCTCGCCGACCGGGGCGAGGCGGAGGGCGCCGAGCGCTGGTCGCCGGCGTGCGAACTGCCCACCTCGGGCTACTGGTTCGCGCCGACGCTGTTCACGAACGTCACCCAGGCGCACACCATCGCCCGGGACGAGATCTTCGGCCCGGTGCTGTCGGTGCTCACCTTCCGCACCCCGGACGAGGCGGTCGCCAAGGCCAACAACACCCAGTACGGCCTGAGCGCCGGCATCTGGACCGAGAAGGGGTCGAGGATCCTCGCCGTCGCGGGCAAACTGCGCGCGGGCGTGATCTGGTCCAACACGTTCAACAAGTTCGACCCGACCTCGCCGTTCGGCGGGTACAAGGAGTCGGGCTTCGGCCGCGAGGGCGGCCGCCACGGCCTGGAGGCGTACCTCGATGTCTGAGAAGTCAGAGAAGACCGAGCCCCGACTGTCCGTCTTCAAGACCTACAAGCTGTACGTCGGCGGGAAGTTCCCGCGTTCCGAGAGCGGCCGGGTGTACGAGGTGACGGACTCGAAGGGCAACTGGCTGGCGAACGCACCGCAGTCCTCCCGCAAGGACGCCCGGGACGCGGTCGTGGCCGCCCGCAAGGCGTTCGGCGGCTGGTCCGGCGCGACGGCGTACAACCGGGGCCAGATCCTCTACCGCGTCGCGGAGATGCTGGAGGGCCGCAAGGCGCAGTTCGTCCGCGAGGTCGCCGACGCGGAGGGCCTGTCGAAGTCCAGGGCCGCCGAGCAGGTGGACGCGACGATCGACCGCTGGGTCTGGTACGCGGGCTGGACGGACAAGATCGCGCAGGTGACCGGCGGCGCCAACCCGGTCGCGGGCCCGTTCTTCAACCTCTCCTCGCCCGAGCCGACCGGTGTGGTGGCGGTGCTGGCCCCGCAGGAGTCGTCGTTCCTCGGCCTGGTCTCCGTCGTCGCCCCGGTGATCGCGACCGGCAACACGGCGGTCGTCGTGGCCTCCGAGAAGGCCCCGCTGCCCGCCCTCTCCCTCGGCGAGGTGCTGGCCACCTCGGACGTGCCCGGTGGCGTGGTCAACGTCCTGTCCGGGCGTACGGCGGAGATCGCGGCGCCGCTGGCCGCGCACCAGGACGTCAACGCGATCGACCTCGCGGGCGCCGACGAGGCGCTGGCGAAGGAGCTGGAGATCGCGGCGGCCGACAACCTCAAGCGCGTGCTGCGTCCACAGCCTGTGGACGACTGGACGGCGACGCCGGGCACCGAGCGGATGACGGCGTTCCTGGAGACGAAGACGGTCTGGCACCCGACGGGCTCGCTCGGCGCCTCCGGCTCCTCGTACTGAGCCGCACCACAGAGCGGAACACAGCACCGCAGAGCGGAACGCCGCACCGCAGACCGGAGAGCCGCGCCTCCCCTCCGTCCGGGGGAGACGCGGCTCTCCGCCGTCGTGCGCGCCGGCGGGCGCGTCAGCGCAGCGCCCCGGCCGCCCGGCCGACGACGGGCACCGCGCCGACCGACGGGGCCTCGGCCACCGGCCCGGTGAGCTGCTGGGAGCCGACCGGCCGGAAGTCGGCGACCTGGGTGCCGACGCCGTTGTCGAGCGGGTCCACGCCGGTGCCGGCCAGCGGGTTGGGCTTGAGACCGGTGACCGCTCCGGTGGCATGACCGACCGCGCCGGTCACCGCCCCCGCCGCCGCCCGCGTATCCATCTCGCCCCGGGTGAGCGGCCCGCGCACGCCCTCGGCGGCCGGGGCCGGGGCGGCGGCGGCCGTCGCCGCGCCCGCGCCCAGGGCGGCCCCGGCGGCCGCGACCGCGATCAGGACGCGCCGTGCGGTGGACTGGGGGGTGGACGCGTGTCGGGCCATTTCTGATGCCGCCTTCTGTTGCGCTGGGTAACGTGATCCGCGCACAGGGTAGTTGAGACGCAGCCCACGCATCAAAGCCGACCCGCGGGGTCGGCAGGGACGCCACCATGCGTCAAACTGGTCTTCCGTGAGCCTTCATCTCCCGTCCCCCGCCCGCGTCGTGCTGCTGTGCGGCCCCTCGGGCTCGGGCAAGTCCCTGGTCGCCGCCCGGTCCGGGCTGCCCGTGCTGCGCCTCGACGACTTCTACAAGGAGGGCGACGACCCCACGCTGCCCCTGGTGGCGGGGAGTTCGGACATCGACTGGGACCACCCGGCGTCCTGGGACGCGGACGTGGCGGTGGCGGCGATCAGCAGCCTGTGCGCGACGGGCAGCACGGGCGTTCCCGTCTACGACCTCTCGCGCAGCGCCCGCGTCGGCGAGAACACGCTGCACATCGGCCGTACGCCGCTGTTCATCGCGGAGGGGATCTTCGCCGCCGAGATCGTGGACCGCTGCCGCGAACTGGGGCTGCTGGCCGACGCGCTGTGCCTGACCCGCGGCCCGGTCACCACGTTCCGCCGGCGGTTCCTCAGGGATCTGAAGGAGGGCCGCAAGTCGGTGCCGTTCCTGCTGCGCCGCGGCTGGCGGCTGATGCGCGCCGAGCGGTCGATCGTCGCCCGCCAGGTCGCCCTCGGCGCCCACGCCTGCGACCGGGACGAGGCGCTGGGCCGCCTGGCCGCGGCAGCGGCGGGCCGCCGCCCCCAGACCCGTACGGCCGCCTGACCCGAGCCGGCGTACGCCCGGCCGTGAGCGCCGCGGCTCGTCGGCCGCCGCACCGCCGGCGCGACGGCCGGGCCGCACGCGAAGCGGGACCGTACGGCCCCCCAGCCGTCCGGTCCCGCTCCCTTGGTGCTCCCCCACTTTCCCCCGTGGGCCCCCCGGTACCGCTCCCCCACTCCCCCGTGGGCTCCCCCGGTACCGCTCCCCCGTTCCTCCCCCGTGTTTCCCCCGTACCTCCGGCTCGCTCAGGCGACGAGCTCGCCGAAGGACTCCTCCTGGTCACGGCCGAAGCTGAGGACCTCGTCCTCGCGCAGCCGGCGCAGCGAGCGCCAGATGCTGGACTTCACCGTGCCGACGCTGATGCCGAGGATGTCGGCGATCTCCGGGTCCGTGCGGCCCTCGTAGTAGCGCAGGACCAGCATGGTGCGCTGCAGTTCGGGCAGCCGGGCCAGCGCCTGCCACAGGACCGCGCGCAGCTCGGTGCCGCGCATCGCGTCCGTGTCGCCGGGCGTCTCCGGCAGTTCCTCGGTCGGGTACTCGTTGAGCTTGCGGCGCCGCCATGCGCTGATGTGCAGGTTGGTCATGGTGCGGCGGAGGTATCCGCCGACGGCCGCCTTGTCGCTGATCCGGTCCCACGCCCGGTAGGTCGAGAACAGCGCGCTCTGCAGCAGGTCCTCGGCCTCGAAGCGGTCGCCGGTCAGGTGGTAGGCGGTCGCGTACAGGGAGGCGCGGCGCTCCTGGACGTAGGCGGTGAACTCCGCCTCCGACCGGGTGCGGCGCTCCTCCGTGGCCTCCCCGTACGCGCTTCCCCCGTACGCGCCTTCCGGCGTCTGAGCCGGACGCGCGTCCACCACCGTCATATAGGTGGTGTGCTGACGCCCGGCGCCACGAGCGCACCCCCGCACACTCTGTGCGGCGCCGGACTTCTCCGGATGCCGGGTCACGTCGTGCAGACGCGTGACCACTGCGCTGGTGCTGTTGCTGTGCAGCGTGTTCATCTCGCGCCCCCCGTCGTGGAGTTCCGGTGTCCGTTTCGCTTCCTTGCCTGTGCCGAGAATCCTTCCGCCGCCACTTCATGGCCGTGTCCGCCGACTGTCACAGACCTGTCACAGGGGTCCGGCCGCTGCGCGGGGCGGGGCGGTGACCACGGGGTGTCGAAACCCCGGGCCCGGATGGGCCAGAATGAGCCCCGTGCCTTCCCTGTTGCTGATCGAGGACGACGACGCCATCCGGACGGCCCTGGAGCTCTCTCTGACGCGCCAGGGACACCGGGTGGCCACCGCTGCCAGCGGCGAGGACGGTCTGAAGCTGCTGCGCGAGCAGCGGCCGGACCTCATCGTCCTGGACGTGATGCTGCCCGGCATCGACGGCTTCGAGGTGTGCCGCCGCATCCGGCGCACGGACCAGCTGCCGATCATCCTGCTGACCGCGCGCAGCGACGACATCGATGTGGTGGTGGGGCTGGAGTCCGGCGCGGACGACTATGTCGTCAAGCCGGTGCAGGGACGGGTGCTGGACGCCCGGATCCGGGCCGTGCTGCGGCGCGGCGAGCGGGAGGCGACGGACTCGGCGACCTTCGGCAGCCTGGTCATCGACCGTTCGGCGATGACGGTGACGAAGAACGGCGAGGACCTCCAGCTGACCCCGACCGAGCTGCGGCTGCTGCTGGAGCTGAGCCGGCGGCCCGGTCAGGCGCTGTCGCGGCAGCAGTTGCTGCGGCTGGTGTGGGAGCACGACTACCTCGGTGACTCGCGGCTCGTGGACGCCTGTGTGCAGCGGCTGCGCGCCAAGGTCGAGGACGTTCCCTCGTCCCCGACGCTGATCCGTACGGTGCGCGGGGTCGGCTACCGCCTGGACGCGCCTCAGTGACGACGACGCGAGGGGGGCTCCGCGGCTGGCTCGCGGGGCGTGGCAAGGCACTGTCCGGACTGCGGTTCACGAGCCTGCGGCTGCGGCTCGTCGTCGTCTTCGCGCTGGTGGCGCTGACCGCGGCGGTGTCGGCGTCGGGGATCGCGTACTGGCTCAACCGCGAGGCGGTGCTCACCCGCACCCAGGACGCGGTGCTGCGGGACTTCCAGCAGGAGATGCGCAACCGGGCGGGCACGCTGCCGGTGCACCCGACGCAGGACCAGTTGCAGCACACGGCCGGGCAGATGGCCAACAGCAGCCAGCGGTTCAGCGTGCTGCTGGTGGGCGAGGACGCGAGCGGCCGCGCGGTGTACGGCACGTCGGGCGGTCTGAGCGGTTTCGCGCTGGAGGACGTGCCCCTGTCGCTGCGCACCGCGGTGAACAAGCAGCAGCCCGTGGACTCGGGCAACAAGTCGCCGTACCACCTGTACTGGCAGCGGGTGACCGAGCACGGCACCCCGTATCTGGTGGCCGGCACCCGGATCATCGGCGGCGGGCCGACCGGCTACATGCTCAAGTCGCTGGAGCCGGAGGCCAAGGACCTCAACTCGCTGGCCTGGTCGCTGGGGGTGGCCACCGCGCTGGCGCTGGTCGGCGCGGCGCTGCTGGCGCAGGCCGCGGCCACCACGGTGCTGAAGCCGGTGCACCGGCTCGGGATCGCCGCGCGCCGACTCGGCGAGGGCCGGCTCGACACCCGGCTGCGGGTGTCCGGCACGGACGAACTGGCCGATCTGTCACGGACGTTCAACAAGGCGGCGGAGGCCCTGGAGAAACGTGTCGCCGACATGGCCGCCCGCGACGAGGCGTCCCGGCGGTTCGTCGCCGACATGAGCCATGAGCTGCGCACGCCGCTGACCGCCATCACCGCCGTGACGGAGGTGCTGGAGGAGGAGCTGGAGTTCGAGGGCGGCGGCTTCGACCCGATGATCGAGCCCGCGGTGCGGCTGGTGGTCAGCGAGACACGGCGGCTGAACGACCTGGTCGAGAACCTGATGGAGGTCACCCGCTTCGACGCGGGCACGGCCCGGCTGGTCCTGGACGACGTGGACCTCGCCGACCAGATCACCGCCTGCATCGACGCCCGGGCCTGGCTGGACGCGGTGGAGCTGGACGCCGAGCGCGGCCTCCACGCCCGTCTCGACCCGCGCCGCCTGGACGTCATCCTCGCCAACCTCATCGGCAACGCCCTCAAGCACGGCGGCTCGCCGGTCCGGGTCTCGGTGCGCGAGGAGGGCGGTGACGGCGCCGGAAGCGGTGACGGCGCCGACAGCGGCGAGGGCGGCGGGCCGCCGGAGCCGGGGTGGATCGTCATCCGGGTGCGCGACCACGGTCCCGGCATCCCCGAGGACGTGCTGCCGCACGTCTTCGACCGGTTCTACAAGGCGAGCGCGTCCCGGCCGCGCTCCGAGGGCAGCGGTCTGGGCCTGTCCATCGCCCTGAACAACGCGCACATCCACGGCGGCGACATCACCGCCGCCAACTCGCCCGAGGGCGGCGCGGTGTTCACCCTGCGGCTGCCCCGGGACGCCTCGGCGCTCACCGAGCGGCCCGCCGAGGACGACGGCGACGACAGCGCGGGCGGCGGCGGCAGGGCGAAGAGCGGCGGCGCGGACCAGGGGTCGAAGGGAGGCGCCCGATGACGGCAGGGGACGAGCGCGGGCGCGCAGACGGGTACGGGCGCGTACGCGGGCGTCGGCGCGGGCTCGGCGGCGGGCGGGGCGCGGTGGTGCGCGGGCGCGCGCTGCTGGCGCTGCCCGCGCTGGCCCTGCTGCTGGCCGGGTGCGGGATCCGGCCCACCGAGGTGCCCACCGACTTCGGCGGCGCGCCCTCGCGGGTGCCCTGTTCGCTCACCCAGCCCGACCAGGCCACGCAGGCCGAGCGCGGGGTGCCCGTACAGGTGTTCCTGCTGTGCGGCTCCTCGCTGGCGACCGTGGACCGCGTGGTGCGGGTGCCCGAGGGCACGGCGGACGCGCGGCGGCGGGTGATCGTGGCACAGGGGCTGCTGGAGCAGCTGGCCGCGCAGCCCTCGGCGAGCGAGCAGGCCGCCGGGTACACGACGCACGTCCCGCGCGGTCTGACCGTCGCCGGGCCGCACCCCAAGGACCCCGAGGACACGCTCCGGCTGGGCGCCGCCCCGGCCGCGCTGTCCGCGTACGCGCTCGCGCAGATCGTGTGCACGCTGTCGGACTCGGCGGCGGCCGAGGGCGACGGCTCGGTGGTCCTCGGCGGTCCCGACGCCGCCGCGCCGCGCCGCTACGAGTGCACGGACGACCTGCGCTCACGCCCCGGCACCACGAAGCCGCCGTCCACGGAGGCGACCGCCGAGTAGGCGCGCGCGGCGGGGCGGCCCGCGGCGGGTGGGGCGTGGGTCCGGCTCGGTGGGCGTGCGGAGTCGTGCGCGGAGTGGCGGGCCCACGGTGCGCCCGCGCGCGGTGTGGTGTGCGCCCGGAGTCGTGGACGCACCGTGTGGCGTGCGCCTCACCGTCCGGGGCGTGGGTGCGGAACCGGGCGGGCGGATGGGTGCGTCTTGGGTGGCGTGCAGCGTCAAGGCTCCATCGGCGGCAGCGCCGCGATCCGCGTCCGCGTGACAGGAGGTGTCCTCCTCGTCGCCCATCTCGCGTTCGTCGCCTGGCTGATGCTGCGTCCGCTGGACGTCCCCTGGGTGATGCCCGCCAATCTGCGTCCGTTCGCCACCATCCGCGCCGATCTGGCGCTGGGCGGCCACGAGGCGGTCCGGCGGCTCGGGGAGGGACTGGGGCTGCTGGCGCCGCTGGGCGTGCTGCTGCCGCTGGCGCACGGCCGGCTCTGCGTCTCGACCTTCGCCTCGCTCGTCCGCACGGTCGCCGCGGGGGCCATGGTCTCGCTGGGCATCGCCCTGCTGCAGACCGGGGTGCCGGGCCGGGTGGTGGACGTCGACACGCTGCTCCTGAACACGCTGGGGGTCGCCCTCGTCCATCTCGCGGCCGTCCCCGCGCTCCGCTCCCGGCTCCGCCGCAGGGCCGAGCGGCTGGACGGCTCCGCCGTGCGCCAGGAGGACGCGGCTCAGGGTCGGACCCCGACGATTCCCAGGGTCGGGATCGCTCCATGGAGTGACGCTTTGCCCCCTTCGTCTCCGTAACGTGGATGTCAGACGGGGCGCCGACGGAAAGGCCCCGCACCACCGACGGTCCACGGAGGCATCACGATGAACGCCCTTGCCCGCCCCACCCACGGCCGCGTCATCGGCGGAGTGTGCGCCGCGCTGGCCCGGCGCTTCGGCACCTCCGCGACGACGATGCGGGTGATCTTCCTGGTCTCGTGCCTGCTGCCGGGACCGCAGTTCCTGGTCTACCTCGCGCTGTGGATCCTGCTGCCCTCGGAGGACAAGGCCGCCCGCGCGGCCTGGTAGGAGGCCGCCCGCAGGGCCGTCCGGCAGGCGCCGGGCGCGTACGCCGCCGGGGCGCACCCTGAAGCGAAGGGCGCGCCCCGGCGGCGTATCGGCGCCTGTGACGGCTCGGCGCCGGCGTGGGCACCGGCGTCGGCGTCGGTCAGCCGAGGGGGAAGCCGTTCACCTGCACGCCGTTGGTGGGCATGCTCTGCACCGGCATGCCGCCGAGCAGCCCGGCGACCGGCTCGACCGGGCCGTGCTGGAGGTCGCGGGCGGCCGGCTGGGCGGCGGAGAGACCCGAGCCGAGCACGGGCTCGGCCTGGTCCAGCGCACGGCCGGCCCCGGGCAGCTGGGCGACGTTCCCCGTCGGCAGCTCCTTGGCGACGGCGCCCAGCGCCTGACCGGCGTCCGGCACGGCCGGCGCGGCGTTCGCGGCGCCCGCGCCGACGGCGGCGAAAGCGGCGCCGAGAGCGGCGACACCGAGGGTCTTGGCAGCAGACTGCTTCATGAAAACGCGTCCTTGACTGAGACGGGGGACTGAGCGGTTCTCGACCGTAAGCACGGCCGCCCGTCGCCCGCAAACACCGGAATGCGGACGGACGGTGAAGGCGGCCGGCCGGCCCCGTTTCCCGGTCATCCCCCGAATGGCGAGGAACCGCTGGTGGGCGCGGTCTGCTTAAACAGCCATTCGGATTTCAGCGCCGCGTATCCGGGCTTGATCACATCATTGATCATCGCCAGACGTTCATCGAAAGGAATGAACGCCGACTTCATTCCGTTGACGGTGAACCATTGCAGGTCGTCGAGCGTGTAGCCGAAAGCCTCGACAAGGTGCTCGAATTCCTGGCTCATACTCGTGTGGGACATAAGACGATTGTCCGTGTTCACGGTGGCCCGGAAATGCAGCCGGCGCAGCAGTCCGATCGGGTGTTCGGCGTACGAGGCCGCCGCGCCGGTCTGGAGGTTGGAGCTGGGGCACAGCTCCAGCGGGATGCGCTTGTCGCGGACGTAGG
The DNA here is from genome assembly GCF_019890635.1 of Streptomyces sennicomposti. Classification (GTDB taxonomy): domain Bacteria; phylum Actinomycetota; class Actinomycetes; order Streptomycetales; family Streptomycetaceae; genus Streptomyces; species Streptomyces sennicomposti. Next base: position 60,097 of record NZ_JAIOAB010000038.1, on the reverse strand, counting down.
AGGCCAGCCGCCCGAGTTCGACCGTGCCGTCCTCGCGGACGGTGATGTCGTCGATGATGCGCACCCCGTGCCCGAGCCGGTCGGCGCCGCACCACTGCAGCGCCTGCCAGATGGACGGCAGCCCGAAGGCCTCCCCGGCGTGGATGGTGAAGTGGTTGTTGGCCCGCTTCAGGAACTCGAAGGCGTCCAGATGCCGGGTGGGCGGGTAACCGGCCTCGGCGCCCGCGATGTCGAAGCCGACGACGCCCGAGTCCCGGTAGCGGTCGGCGAGTTCGGCGATCTCCAGGGAGCGCGCCGCGTGCCGCATCGCGGTGAGCAGGGCGCCGATGCGGATGCGCCGGCCGTCGGCGAGGGCGGCCCGTTCCCCTTCCCGGAAGCCCTCGTTGACGGCCTCCACGACCTCCTCCAGACTCAGCCCGCCCTCCAGGTGCTGTTCGGGGGCGTAGCGGACCTCGGCGTAGACGACGCCGTCGGCGGCGAGGTCCTCGGCGCACTCGCGGGCGACCCGGACGAGGGCGTCGCGGTTCTGCATCACGGCGACGGTGTGCGAGAAGGTCTCCAGATAGCGTTCCAGGGAACCGGAGTCGGCGGCCTCGCGGAACCACAGGCCGAGTTTGTCCGGTTCGGTGTCGGGGAGTCGGGAGTACCCGCATTCCCGGGCGAGTTCGACGACGGTGGCCGGGCGCAGGCCGCCGTCCAGGTGATCGTGCAGCAGAACTTTGGGCGCCCGGAGGATCTGGTCCCGGCTCGGTGTGTTTCCCGCGGGGGCAGTCTGGCTCGTCATTGGCGCACTCTAACTCCTACGCGCGTAGAAAGCGCCGTGCCGCAGCCATGCGGAACACCGCCCGTTCACACCCCGCCTTCGCACGGGCGGAATTGTCGATACGCAACGGTGACCGCACGGACGGGTGGCGTACACCGGCCCTTCTGACACTGTTCTGTCATGGCACAGCAAGCGACGCCGGTTCGCACGGCCCGGCTGGGGAGGACGCTCGGCCCGGGGCCGACGGCGGTGAGCGGGGCGGTGCTGCTGCTCCCGGGCGGTCAGGAGGTGTCCGACCGAAGACCGTCCCCGCTGCTGGCGACCGCCTCGGTGCGCGCGCTGGGACGCCGGCTGGTGCGGGCCGGCCGCGCGGAGGGCCTGGCCGCCCATGTGGTGCACTACCGCTACCGCGGCTGGAACGGCAGCGAGGAGCATCTCGCCCGCGACGCCGCCTGGGCGGTGGACGAGGTCGTACGGCGTTACGGAGACGTCCCGGTGTGCCTGGCCGGAGTGGACATGGGCGGCCGGGCGGCGCTGCGCGCGGGCGGCCACGAGGCCGTCAACTCGGTGGTGGCGATCGCCCCCTGGCTGCCCGAGGACGACGTCGCCGCCTCCCCCGAACCGGTGAAGCAGCTCGCCGGGCGCCAGGTGCTCATCGTGCACGGCACCAACGACGCGCGCACCGACCCCGAACTGTCCTTCCGGTTCGCGGCGCGGGCGAAGAAGGCCAACCGGGAGGTGTGCCGGTTCGAGGTGCACGCGGACGGGCACGGGCTGCGCCAGTACCGCGACGAGGTCGCCGCGCTCGCCGCCGACTTCATGATGGGGACGCTGTTCGGGCGGGCGCTGTCCCGTCCGGTGCAGGACGCGCTGGCCGCGCCGCCGCCGCTGGGGCTGCGGATGCCGCTGGCGGCGGGGTTCGGGAAGTCGCTGAGCTGGTAGGGGCGTTCGGGCCGCGGGCCGGTCGGGCCGGCTGGGCCGCCGAGGCGCCGGGGCGGAGGTGGTGGGTCGGACGTGGTGGGTCGGAGGTGGTGGGTCGGAGGTGGTGGGTCGGAGGTGGTGGGTCGGTCGTGCCAGATCGGCGGCCGACCCCGCACGGCCGGCACGGCACGGCGGGTCGCAGTGGCGGCCGCCGGCCCCGCACGACGGTCACGGCAGTGGCCACCGACCCCGCACGACCGGTCACGGCAGCAGGCGGCCCCGGCGGGAGAGCAGGAACTTCTTGAAGGCGGCCACCGGGGGCGTGTCCGGGTGGCCCTCCAGCCAGGCCACGCCGATCTCGCGCACCGCGCGCGGGGCGGTGACCGTCAGTTCGGCGGTGCCCGGGCGGGGCACGGCCGGTGGCGGCAGCAGGGCCACGCCGAGGCCGGCCGCCACCAGTCCGCGCAGCGTCTCGGCCTCCTCGCCCTCGAAGGCGATCCGCGGCTTGAACCCGGCCGCGCGGCACAGGTCGTCGGTGATCCGGCGCAGCCCGTAGCCGGGCTCCAGGGTCACGAACGCCTCGTCTGCGGCCTCGGCTAGACGGATGCGGCGGCGGGTCGCCAGGCGGTGGTCGGCGGGGACGACCAGGCGCAGCTTCTGCTCGTCCAGCCGTCGCGCGACCAGGTCGGGGGCGTCCGGGACGGGCGAGGTGAGGCAGAGGTCCAGTTCGCCGGCGCGCAGCCGCTCCAGCATGGCCTCGCCGTAGTTCTGCACCAGGCTGAAGCGGACGCGGGGATGGTCGGCGCGGAAGGCGTGAATAAGGCCGGGCACGGTCTCGGCGCCCATGGTGTGCAGGAAGCCGAAGGCGACCTTGCCGGTGGCCGGGTCGGCGTCCGCGCGCACCTCCTCGGCGGCGCGTTCGATCTCGGCGAGGGCGCGTTCGACGGAGGCGAGGAAGGTGCGGCCGGCGGGGGTGAGGGCGACGGTGCGGCCGCGGCGGGCGAAGAGGTCGACGCCGAGGTCCTGTTCGAGCCGGACCATGGCGCGCGACAGGGTGGACTGCGGGACCCGCATCTCCTGCGCGGCCCGGGTGACGTGCTCGGTGCGGGCGACGCCGGCGAAGTGGGCGAGGCGCGGCGCGAGCAGCAGGGCGACCTCCTCACCGTTCTTCTGGATGACTTCTGTGTCACCGGACGGTGACAGACGAACCTGTGAGCTGTGCTGATGCGCCATGGGAACGATTATGGCGAGTTCGTGCATTGGACGGATGACGGACGTCGTCCCTACGGTCGAGTCATGTCTCCCGCCGATACCGGGGCGTCCACCGTCGTGGGCGCCGCACCGCACGCCCCCGCCGAGCCTCAGCCCCCTGCCGAGTCCCAGCCCCCCGCCGAGCTCCAGACCCCTGCCGAATCCCGGTCCTGCGCCGACTCCCGGATGACGCCGGGCGGCCCCGGCTACCGCCGGATGAGCCTCGCCCTGTTCCTCGCCGGGGTCGCGACCTTCGCGCTGCTGTACTCCACGCAGGCGCTGCTGCCGCTGATCTCCGCCGAGTACGGGGTGGCGGCGAGCGAGGCGAGCTGGACCGTGGCGGCGGCGACCGGGGGGCTGGCGCTGTTCGTGCTGCCGATGAGCGCCCTGTCGGAACGTTTCGGCCGCCGTACGGTGATGACGGCCTCGCTGGCGGTCGCGGTGGTCGTCGGGCTGCTGGTGCCGTTCGCGCCGTCGCTGGGCGCGCTGGTGGTGCTGCGGGCGTTGCAGGGCGCCGCGCTGGCGGGGCTGCCGGCCTCGGCGCAGGCGTATCTCGCGGAGGAGGTCCGGCCCAAGGCCCTGGTCACGGCGATCGGTCTGTTCGTGGCCGGCAACAGCGTGGGCGGTATGAGCGGCCGGGTCGTCACCGGCTGGGTGGCGCAGGAGTGGGGCTGGCGGGCCGCCGTCGGGGTGGTCGGCGTGGTGGCGGTGCTGTGCGCGGTGGCGTTCCGGATGCTGCTGCCGGCGCCGGAGCACTTCACGCCGGGATCGCTGCGGCCGCGGGTGCTGGCGGGCACGGTCCGCGACCATCTGTCGGACCCGCTGCTGCGGCGGCTGTACGCGATCGGCGCGCTGTTCATGACGGTGTTCGGCGGCGTGTACACGGTGATCGGCTACCGCCTGACCGAGGCGCCCTTCTCGCTGCCGCAGGGCATCGTCGGCTCGATCTTCCTGGTGTATCTGGTGGGCACGGTGTCGGCGTCCACGGCGGGGCGGCTGGTGGGCCGGCTGGGCCGCCGGGGCGCCCTGTACCTGGCGGGTGCGACGACGGCGGCGGGGCTGCTGCTGTCGCTGCTGGACTCGGTGGCGCCGGTGCTGCTCGGCCTGGTGCTGATCACGGCGGGCTTCTTCGCCGGTCACGCGGTGGCCTCCTCGGCGGTCAGCCGGACGGCCACCCACGGCCGGGCGCAGGCCTCGGCGCTGTACCAGTCGGCGTACTACATCGGCTCCAGCGCGGGCAGCACGGTCGGGGCGACCGCCTTCCACTCCGAGGGCTGGCCGGGGACGGTCGGCGTGGGGCTGCTGGCGGTGCTGGGCGTGGTGGCGATCACCGTCCTCGGTTCGCGGGCGGCCCGGGTGGCGGCACGCCGTACGCCGGTGTCCGCGTGACCCGCATCCGTCGCTGACCTGCTGGTTCGTCCGCTCCGGGGGCCGTTGTCAGTGGCCTGCGCTAGCTTTTCGAAGTGCCGGGCGCGACGAGGCGTCCGGGACGGGAACGGCTACGGGGGCGGGTGGACGACGATGGGCGACGGTACGGCGACGGCGACCGATCTCGGGACGGAGCTGGAGAAGTACCGGGTCGAGCTGACCGGTTACTGCTACCGCATGCTCGGCTCGTCCTTCGAGGCGGAGGACGCGGTCCAGGACACCCTGGTGCGGGCCTGGCGCAGCCACGACAAGTTCGAGGGCCGGTCCAGTCTGCGGTCCTGGCTGTACCGGATCGCGACCAATGTGTGCCTGGACCTGCTGTCGGCGGGCAACAAGCGGGCGCGGCCGATGGACCTGACCGAGTCGACGCCGCTGGCGCAGGCCGCGCTGGCGCCCCGCCCGGACAGCACCTGGCTGGAGCCGATGCCGGACGGCCGGGTGCTGCCGTCGGTGGAGGACCCGGCGCAGGCGGCGGTCGCCAAGGAGTCGGTACGGCTCGCCTTCATGGCCGCGCTCCAGCAGTTGCCGCCCAAGCAGCGGGCGGTGCTGATCCTGCGCGAGGTGCTGGCCTGGAAGGCGAGCGAGGTCGCCGAACTGCTCGGCACGACGGTCGCCTCCGTCAACAGCGCCCTCCAGCGGGCGCGGGCCACCCTCGCCGAGCGCGAGGACCAGGGCGTGCGGGCCGAGGTGTCCGACCCGCTGGACGAGGAGCAGCAGCGGCTCCTGGAGCGCTATGTGCGCGCCTTCGAGGGGTACGACATGGCGGCGCTGACCGCGCTGCTGCACGAGGACGCGGTGATGACGATGCCGCCGTTCGACCTGTGGCTGACCGGCTCCGCCGACATCACCGGCTTCATGTCGACCCTGGGCGCCTCCTGCGCGAACTCCCGGCTGCTGCCGGTGCGGGCCAACGGGCTGCCCGGCTTCGCCCACTACAAGCCGGACCCGGACAAGGGCGGCTTCACTCCGTGGGCGGTGCAGGTGCTGGAGATATCACAGGGGCGGATCGCCGGGTTCCACTGCTTCCTGGACACGAGCCGGTGGTTCCCGCTGTTCGGGCTGCCGCTCCGTCTCGAAGGGGAGGCCGACCAGGTCGAGCAGGGCCAGTAGCGCGGGGGCGGGATCGCGCAGGCGTATCCCTCCCCCGGCGCGCACGGCGGCGAGCCGCAGCCGGGCCAGCAGTTCCACGGCGCCGAGTCCGGGCGGCCCCAGCCCGCCCACGTCGCACACCACGACCCGGGCCCGGCTCGCGGCCAGCAGCCGCCGCACATCGCCGCACAGCCCCCGCACCTCCTCCCGGGTGACGGGCCCGGCGAGCACGAGCACGGGCGGGGGTGCGGGCAGGGCTGCGGGTACGGCGGGTGTCTTGGCGTCCACGGTCTACAGACCGCGGGCCGGGTCACAACTCATCGGGGGCGGCTGAGGCGCGGGGCATCGGCGGTGGGTGAGGGGCGGGCGGCGGCGCGGATCGCGGCGAGCGGGGCCGGCAGGGCGGAGACGCGGAAGGGGCGGAGGCGGCGAGGGGCGGAGGCGGCGAGGAGCGGAGGGGCGGAGGGAGCGGAGGCGGCGAGGGGTGGAGGGGCGGAGGGGCGGAGATCACGTTGACCCGTCGGCCGCGCCGGCCCGAGGGTGACCGCATGGCCCATGGATCAGCACCGCCCCGGATACCCGACGGCCTCCGCCCACTCCGGGAGGGGGCCGAGTGCGGGGGGTGCTGACCGGGTTCGCGGTCATCGCGGTGGTGATCGGCGTCGGCTACGCGATCGGGCGGCGCGGCTCGCTCGGCGAGCGGGGCGGGGAGGTGCTGACCAGGCTGGCGTTCCATGTGGCCACCCCGGCGCTGCTGTTCACGACGCTGGCCCGCGCGGACCTCGCGGTGGTGTTCTCCAGCCGGCTGCTGGTGACGGCGCTGAGCACGGCGGCCGCCGCGGGCGTCTTCGTGGCGGTGGGCGTCGTACGGCACTGGGGCGTGGGCCGGACCACCATCGGCGCCCTGTGCTCCAGCTACGTCAACTCGGGCAACCTCGGCATCCCCATCGCCGCGTACGTCCTGGGCGACGCCTCGCTGGTGGCGCCGGTGCTGCTGTTCCAGCAGATCGTGGTGACGCCCGTCGCGCTGACGGTGCTGGACCTGACGGGCGCGGGCGAGAAGGGCGGCCCGCTGTGGCGGCAGGTGCTGACCCCGCTGCGCAATCCGATCGCGGTGGGCGCGCTGAGCGGGGTGCTGGTCTCGGCGGCGGGCTGGAGGGTGCCGGGGCCGGTCATGGAGCCGCTGACCCTGATCGCGGGCATGTCCGTCCCGGCGGTCCTGCTGGCCTTCGGCATCGCCCTGCACGGCAGCGCGGCCCCCGGCCGCGGCCGGGACCGCCACCCGGTGCTGCTGTCGGTCGCCCTGAAGTCGGTGGGCCAGCCGCTGGCCGCGTGGGCGCTGGCGGCCGGCGTCTTCGGCCTGCACGGCGCGCCCCTGCTGGACGTGGTGGTCACCTCGGCCCTGCCCGCCGCCCAGAACCTCTTCACCTACGCCGGCCGCTACCAGGTGGGCGAGACCCTGGCCCGCGAGTCCATCCTCCTGTCCACCCTGCTCTCGGTCCCGGTCCTGGTGACGATCGCGGCGCTGCTGGGGTGAGGGGCGGTCAGTCGACCGGGAACTCGCTGGTGTCGATGACGAGGTCGAAGGGGGCGGGGAGCTTGATGGGCTCACCGAACTTGGCCGTCGCCAAGGGGCGGTAGACGTCGCCCTTCGGCTCTCCGTAGAGCGTTGTGGCGGGGCCGTCGGGGGCCCAGCGGTCGACCAGGAGGTAGAGCGGGATGCCTGCGGTGGCGTAGGCGGCGGGTTTGACCGTCCGGTCCTGTCGGGCCGTGGACCGCGAGGTGATCTCCATGACGAGGTGCGCGGCGGCGGCTTCGATGAAGTCGCCCTGTTCGTTCCATGGCACAGCTTCCGGCACTATGACGAGATCGGGCATGTACAGCCCGAGCCGGGAGGGCACAGCCACGGCCATGCGCTGATAGACGCCCCGAAATTCCGGAGCCCCCCGGCACAGGCGCCGGTGGACGCGGTCCGCGACCCTGTGATGGGAGACGGTGGCCAGAGGCGTCACGGTGACAAGTCCGTCGACGATCTCCACCCGACAGCCCTCCGGGACGTGCGTCCGCGTCCAGATCCACACGAGTTCGTCCCAGTCGCCGTCGGCCCTCAGGTGATCACCGTCGTACACGCCCATGGGCTCATCCAACATGCCGAACGGGACCGGTGGCGGTCCACCGGTCCCGTTCACTCGAAAGGAGAAAGCACCTGGTCAGGCGATGCGCTCCAGCACCACCGGGTTCGCCGTGAAGGGCGTGCCCGCCGGGGCGATGTCATAGGAGCCCTCCGTGGCCTGCAGGGCGTAGTCGAAGCGGTCCGGGGTGTCGGTGTGGAGGGTCATCAGGGGCCGGCCCGCCGTGACCGTGTCGCCGGGCTTGGCGTGGAGTTCGACGCCCGCGCCCGCCTGCACCGGGTCCTCCTTGCGGGCCCGGCCCGCGCCGAGCCGCCAGGCGGCGACGCCGATGTCGTAGGCGTCCAGGCGGGTCAGGACCCCGGAGGACGGGGCCGTGATGACGTGCTGTTCCTTCGCGGTGGGCAGGGCCGCGTCCGGGTCGCCGCCCTGGGCCGCGATCATCCGGCGCCAGACGTCCATGGCGGAGCCGTCGGCCAGGGCCTTCGCCGGGTCGGCGTCCTTCAGGCCGGCCGCGTCGAGCATCTCCCGGGCCAGGGCCAGGGTCAGTTCGACCACGTCGGCCGGGCCGCCGCCGGCCAGGACCTCCACGGACTCGCGGACCTCCAGCGCGTTGCCCGCCGTCAGACCCAGCGGGGTGGACATGTCGGTCAGCAGGGCGACCGTCCGCACGCCGTGGTCGGTGCCGAGGCCGACCATCGTGGCGGCCAGCTCACGGGCGTCCTCGATGGTCTTCATGAAGGCGCCGGAGCCGACCTTGACGTCCAGGACCAGCGAGCCGGTGCCCTCCGCGATCTTCTTGGACATGATGGAGGAGGCGATCAGCGGGATCGCCTCGACCGTGCCGGTCACGTCGCGCAGGGCGTAGAGCTTCTTGTCGGCGGGGGCGAGGCCGTCGCCCGCCGCGCAGATGACCGCGCCGACGCCGTCGAGCACCGACAGCATCTCCTCGTTGGACAGCAGCGCGCGCCAGCCGGGGATCGACTCCAGCTTGTCGAGGGTGCCGCCGGTGTGGCCGAGGCCGCGGCCGGACAGCTGCGGGACGGCCGCGCCGCAGGCGGCGACCAGCGGGGCCAGCGGCAGGGTGATCTTGTCGCCGACGCCGCCGGTGGAGTGCTTGTCGGCGGTGGGGCGGGACAGCGCGGAGAAGTCCATGCGCTCGCCGGAGGCGATCATCGCGGCGGTCCAGCGGGCGATCTCCCGGCGGTCCATGCCGTTGAGCAGGATGGCCATGGCGAGCGCGGACATCTGCTCGTCGGCGACCTCCCCGCGGGTGTACGCGTCGATGACCCAGTCGATCTGCTCGTCGCTGAGCGCGCCGCGGTCCCGCTTGGTGCGGATGACGGAGATGGCGTCCATGGCCATGGGGTTCGGTTCCTTCCGGTGGTGCGAAGGGGGGAGAAAAGGGTGAGGCCGGGGAAAAGAGTGCGGCCCCTCCGGCCGGGACGGGCGCGGAGGGGCCGCACGGTCTCACTTGGCGAGGTGGTCCGGGCCGAAGGCCTGCGGCAGCATCGCGGACAGCGGCAGGATGCCCTCGGGGGTCTCCAGCAGCATCCGCGGCCCGCCGAACTCGTACAGCAGTTGGCGGCAGCGCCCGCACGGCACCAGGATCTCGCCGCGGCCGTCCACGCAGGTGAAGTGGGTCAGCCGGCCGCCGCCGCTGTTCTGCAGCTGGGAGACGAGACCGCACTCGGCGCACAGGCCGATCCCGTAGGAGGCGTTCTCGACGTTGCAGCCGGTGACGGTGCGGCCGTCGTCGACCAGGGCGGCGACGCCGACCGGGTAGCCCGAGTAGGGGGCGTAGGCGCGGGACATCGCCGCGCGCGCCTCCTCGCGCAGTGCCGCCCAGTCGACCGTCGTCTCCTGTGTCACTTGCCCTGTCCCTTCCGGTAGCGCAGTCCGTCCGCCTTGGGCATCCGCAGCCGCTGCGCGGACAGCGACAGCACCAGCAGGGTGACGACGTACGGGGTGGCGCCCACGAAGTCGCTGGGGACCTCGTCGGTGAGCAGGTACCAGACCAGGACGAGCGCGGCCATGACGGCGCTGATCACACCCTGCCACAGCGCCTTGCGGTAGAGCTTCCAGCCGGCCAGCGCGGCCAGCAGCACGACCAGCAGGAGCAGCAGCGCGTGCACGGTCTCGCCGCCGTTGCGCAGCTGGAGGGCGTCGGAGAAGCCGAACAGGCCCGCGCCCATCGCCAGGCCGCCCGGACGCCAGTTGCCGAAGATCATCGCCGCGAGGCCGATGTAGCCGCGGCCGCCGGTCTGGCCCTCCAGGTAGGTGTGCGAGGTGACCAGGGCGAGGAAGGCGCCGCCGAGTCCGGCCAGACCGCCGGAGACGGCCACGGCCGCGTACTTGTAGGTGTAGACGTTGACGCCGAGGGACTCGGCGGCGACCGGGTTCTCGCCGCAGGAGCGCAGCCGCAGTCCGAACGGGGTGCGCCACAGCAGCCACCAGCTGCCGACGAACAGCACCACGGCGAGGATCGTCACCACGGACAGGTTGGTGACCAGGCCGCCGAGGATGCCGGCGAGGTCGGAGACCAGGAACCAGTGGTGCTTCTCCAGCGACGCGAGACCGTCGGACAGGCCGGGCACGGTGACGTGCGGCAGGGTGTCCGCGGGCGGCGACTGCTTGGGGTTGCCGCCCGCCTCGGCCGCGTCGCCGTCGGCGAAGAACAGCTTGGCGAGGTACTGGGTGGCGCCGAGCGCGAGCAGGTTGATGGCGACGCCGGAGACGATGTGGTCGACGCCGAAGGTGACGGTGGCGACGGCGTGCACGAGGCCGCCGAGGACGCCGAAGCCGATGCCGCACAGCAGGCCGAGCCAGGGGCTGGACTGCCAGCCGATCCAGCCGGCCCCGAAGGTGCCGAGGATCATCATGCCCTCGAGGCCGATGTTGACCACGCCGGACCGCTCGGACCACAGACCGGCGAGACCGGCGAGGCCGATCGGGACGGCGAGGCCGAGCGCGGCGCTGATCTGGCCGGCCGAGTCGAGCTGGTCGGCGCCGGTGATCACGCGGACGGCGGCGACGAGCAGCAGGGCGCCGGCGACGATCATCAGGATCTGGCCGAACGAGCGCCCCGAACGCTGGTTTCCGGCGCCGGCCTTGGGGGCCACGGGCGGCGGCGCGTCGGTCATCGTGGCAGTCATCCCGCCACCTCCTGCTTCGTCTGAGGAGCACGGGCCTGGGCGGCGAGTTCGGCGCCGACCCGCTGCTGCTGGCGCTTGAGGCCGTAGCGGCGGACGACCTCGTAGGCGATCACGACGCACAGGACGATGACGCCCTGGATCACGCCGAGGATCTCCTTGTCGTAGCCCTGGAACTCCAGGTGGTTCGTGGTGCGCTCCAGGAAGCCCCACAGCAGGGCGCCGAGCGCGATGCCGATCGGGTGGTTGCGGCCGAGCAGCGCGATGGCGATGCCGGTGAAGCCGATGCCCGCCGGGAAGTCGTTGCTGAACTGGTGGCTGTCGTTGAGCAGGGTCGGCATGCCGATCAGACCGGCCACCGCGCCCGAGATGACCATGCTGGTGGCGATCATCTTCTTCACCGACACACCGCTGGCGGCGGCCGCGCTCTCGGACTGGCCCACGGTGCGCAGGTCGAAGCCGAAGCGGGTGCGGCCGAGCAGGAACCAGTAGGCGACGCCGACGATCGCGGCGATCACGATGAAGCCCCACAGCTCACCGGCCGGACCGGCGTCGATGGTGAAGAAGTACGACGACGTGGGCAGCGGCTTGGTGGAGACCAGGGTGCCGCCCTGCTGGAGTTCGCCGAGCTTCCCGGGCTGGAGCAGGTAGGCGATGATCGCGGTGGCGATCGAGTTCAGCATGATGGTCGCGATGACCTCGCTGACGCCGCGGGTCACCTTCAGGACGCCGGCGACGGCCGCCCACAGGGCGCCGGTCGCCATGGCGCACAGGATGATCAGCGGGACGGCGATCCAGCCGGGCGCGGTGAGCGCGCCGCCGAGGACGGCGGCCACGAACGCGGCGAGCCGGTACTGGCCGTCGACGCCGATGTTGAACAGGTTCATCCGGAAGCCGATGGCGACGGCGACGCCGGCGAGGTAGTACGTCGTCGCCTTGTTCAGGATGTAGACCTGGCTGTCGCTGGCGGAGCCGTAGGTCACCATGTCGCTGAAGGCGTCGAACGGGTTCTTGCCGGTCGCGAGGATCACCAGCGTGGTGACGACGAGCGCGGCCACGACCGCCAGCAGCGGCGCCGCGATCCCGAGGAGCAGCCGCTCCTTGTCGATGCGTGAGGTCAGCTTCTTCATCGCTCGTCGTCCTCTGTCTGCTCCAGGTGGCCGGTCGCGGCGCCCGTCATGGCGGAGCCCAGCGCCTCGGGGGTGACCGTGGCGGGGTCGGCGTCGGCGACCAGACGCCCGCGGTACATCACCCGCAGGGTGTCGGACAGCCCGATCAGCTCGTCCAGGTCCGCGGAGATCAGCAGCACGGCCAGGCCCTCGCGGCGGGCCTCGCGGATGTGGTCCCAGATCGCGGCCTGCGCGCCGACGTCCACACCGCGGGTGGGGTGGGCGGCGATGAGCAGCTTGGGGTGGTGGCTCATCTCGCGGCCGACGATCAGCTTCTGCTGGTTGCCGCCGGACAGCGAGGCCGCGGTGACGTCGATGCCCGGGGTGCGGACGTCGTACGCCTCGACGATCCGCTGGGTGTCGGCGCGGGCTCCCTTGATGTCCAGCAGCGGGCCGCGCGAGTTGGGCCGCTCGGCGACGTGGCCGAGGATGCGGTTCTCCCACAGCGGCGCCTCCAGGAGGAGGCCGTGGCGGTGGCGGTCCTCGGGGATGTAGCCGATGCCGGCCTGGCGGCGGTCGCGGGTGGAGACGTGGGCGATGTCGGCGTCGTCCAGCGTGATGGTGCCGGACTCGGGCCGGCGGATGCCCATGATGGCCTCGACCAGTTCGGACTGGCCGTTGCCCTCCACGCCGGCGATGCCGAGGACCTCGCCCTTGCGGATGGTGAAGGAGACGTCGTCCAGGATGATCCGCTCGACGCCGTCCAGGTCGCTCTGGGTCAGGCGCAGGCCGTCCACCGTGAGCATCGGGACGTCCGTGACGGTGGACTCCTCGGTCTCCGGGGTGGGCAGTTCGCTGCCGACCATCAGCTCGGCGAGCTGGCGGGGGGTGGTGCCGCGGGGCTCGACGGTGGCGACGGTGGTGCCGCGCCGGATGACGGTGATGTCGTCGGCGACGGAGAGGACCTCGCCCAGCTTGTGGGAGATGAAGATGACGGTGAGGCCTTCGGCCTTCAGCTCGCGCAGGTTGTCGAAGAGGGCCTCGACCTCCTGCGGCACGAGGACGGCAGTCGGCTCGTCCAGGATGAGCGTCTTGGCGCCGCGGTAGAGGACCTTGAGGATCTCCACGCGCTGGCGGTCGGCGACGCCCAGCTCCTCCACCAGGACGTCCGGGCGGACGTTCAGGCCGTAGGCGTCGGAGATCTCCTTGATCCGGGCGCGGGCCTTGCCGCCGATGCCGTACGCCTTCTCCGCGCCGAGGACGACGTTCTCCAGGACGGTGAGGTTGTCGGCGAGCATGAAGTGCTGGTGGACCATGCCGATGCCGCGGGCGATGGCGTCGCCGGGGTTGTTGAGCACGACCTGTTCGCCGCCCACCGTGATGGTGCCCTCGTCCGGCTGCTGCATGCCGTAGAGGATCTTCATCAGGGTGGACTTGCCGGCGCCGTTCTCGCCGCACAGCGCGTGGACGGTGCCGGTGCGGACGGTGATGTCGATGTCGCGGTTGGCGACGACGCCGGGGAAACGCTTGGTGATGCCGCGCAGTTCGACGGCAGCGGGAGGGCTGGACGCGTTGATGGCGCACTCTCCTCGGGGAAAGGGGCTGCGTGGGGAGGGCAGGCGTCGGCGACGCTAGCGCGGCAACTCGATGCTACACGCGTAGAGTTGACACATTGTTATGGCTCGGCGCGGGGGGCGTTCGAAGCCGGCGCCCCCCGCGCCGAGCCTGGGTCCGACGACGTCCGGGACCGTCAGGTCACGGAGTGGTCTTGACCTTGATCGAGCCGTCGACGATCTTCTTCTTCGCCGCGTCCAGCTTGGACTGGATGTCGGTCAGGAAGCCGCCGCTGGTGGACAGCGAGACGCCCTCCTTGGCCAGCGAGTACACGCTGTTGCCGGTCACCGGCTTGCCGTCGTGCACGGACTTGATGAGGTCGTAGACGCCGACGTCGACGTTCTTGACCACGGAGGTCAGGATCGAGTTCTTGTACTTCGCCAGACCCGGGACGTTGTACTGGTCGGAGTCCACGCCGATGGCCCAGGCGCCCTTGACGCCGCTGACGGCCTCGATCGCGCCGTTGCCGGAGGAGCCGGCCGCCGAGTAGATGACGTCGGCGCCCTTGTCGAGCATGCCCTGCGCGGCTTCCTTGCCCTTGTCGGGGCTGGCGAAGCCGGAGGTGTCCGAGCCGTGGGACAGGTACTGGGTGTCGACCTTGATCTTCGGGTTGGTGTCCTTGACGCCCTGGACGTAACCCGCCTCGAACTTCTTGATCAGCGGGACGTCCACGCCGCCGATGAAGCCGACGTGGTCCTTCTTGGTCTTCAGCGCCGCCGCGACACCGGCGAGGTAGGAGCCCTGCTCCTCGGTGAAGGTGATGCTGTCGACGTTCTTGCCGTTCACGACCGAGTCGACGATGCCGAAGGTGGTCTTCGGGTACTTCGCGGCGACCTTGGTCAGCGAGGGGGCGTAGGCGTAACCGATGGCGACGATCGGGTTGTAGCCCGCGTCCGCCAGGTCCGACAGCCGCTGCTCGCGGTCGGCCTCGGTGTCGGAGGTCTTCGCGGTCAGCTCCTTGACGGAACCGCCGAACTCCTTCTCGGCCTTGTCAGCGCCGCGCGCGGCGGAGTCGTTGAAGGACCGGTCACCACGACCGCCGACGTCGTAGGCGAGACCGATCTTGACGCCCTTGCCGCCGTCGGAGGACGACGAGCTGCTGGAGTCGTTGTCGGAGGAGGTGCTGCCACAGGCGGTGGCAGTCAGTGCGAGTGCTGCGGAGGCGATACACGCAGCGGAAAGCTTGGCAACCCGGCGCACGGGAAGGCTCCTTCACCTGACCTGAGCGCCGTTTCGGCGCTTGATGTGAGCACCGTTGCGATGCTCTGACCGAGGCGCCCTGGCGGCGTCGGCCGTGGCATCGTAACGCGCGTAGATGTCAGAAAAAGACCTCTTCCAAAGCCGTTATCGATTCGAGGCAAACGGCGTCTGAACGCGGGGTCCGGTGCTTGTGGGGCACGGGTTGCGCACACCGCGCGAAGCGCTCGCGCCCGGCCTGCGGGGGCGGTGCGGCTTGGCCGGAAACGGACCCTTTCGGGGGCGGGTGCGGTGTGGATGCAGGGCGGGTGCCCTGTGGATTCGTGGCGGGTGCGCTGTGGATGCAGGGCGGGTGCGCTCTGCGTCCGGCACCGGGCGGGATCTGGGCCCGGGCGGGTGCGCCTGGGCCGCGCCGGCTCGGGGGCAGGGGCGGGGGGCCGTCCGGTGCGGCGGGCCGGGGGTGGTGGTCTGCCGCTTCGCGGGCCGGTCGGGCGCAGGGGTGCCTGCTCGGAGGGTGTGCCCCCGGCGGCCGGGGCGTTCGTGGGCCGCGGGGGCGGTCGTCAGTGGGTCGGGTGGAGGAGGGCCGCGGCCGTGAAGAGTTCCACGCCCACCCTGATCGCGGACTCGTCCGCGTCGAAGTCGCCCTGGTGGAGGTCGCGCAGGGTGCGCTCGCCGGGGGTGCGCACGCCGAGGCGGGCCATCGCGCCGGGCACGTGTTCGAGGTACCAGGAGAAGTCCTCGCCGCCGAGGCTCTGCTCGGTGCCCTCCACGGAGTCCGCGCCGCGCCGGACCGTCATGGCGGCGCGCAGCAGTTCGGTGGCCTCCGGCTCGTTGACGACCGGCGGCACCCCGCGCACGTAGTTGATCTCCGACTTGGCCTTGTGCAGGTTGGCGACCTCGTCGATCGCGGCGACCACGATGTCCGGCGCGTGCCGCCAGGCGTTGATGTCCAGGCAGCGCACCGTGCCGGCCAGCTCGGCGTGCTGCGGGATGACGTTCGGGGCGTGCCCGGACTCGATCCGGCCCCAGGTCACGGCGAGCCCGGCGCGGGTGTCGATCCGGCGGCCGACCAGGGCGGGCACGTCGGTGACGACGCGGGCGGCGGCGGTGACGAGGTCGGTCGTCAGGTGCGGTCGGGCGCTGTGCCCGCCGGGGCCGTCCAGCGAGACCTCCAGCCGGTCGCAGGCGGAGGTGATCGCGCCCTGCCGCAGCCCGATCATCCCGGCGTCCACCCGCGGGTCGCAGTGCACGGCGAGGATGCGGCCCACGCCCTTCAGCACGCCCGCCTTGATCGCCTCGGCCGCGCCGCCGGGCAGCACCTCCTCGGCCGGCTGGAACACCAGCCGCACCGGCCGGGGCAGCAAGCCCCTGCGGTGCAGGTCGGCCAGGACGAGGCCGGCGCCGAGCACGACGGTGGTGTGCACGTCGTGGCCGCAGGCGTGCGCCCGGTCGGGGACCGTGGAGCGGTACGGGCACTCGGTCTTGCTGTCCGGGATGGGCAGCGCGTCGATGTCGGCGCGCAGGGCGAGGACGCCGAGCGGGGCGGAGGCGTCCACGGCCGTGCCGCCGGCTCCCGCAGCGGACGCGGCGGTCACGCCGGTCACGCCGGTCACGGGCGGCATGGGAGGCTCGCCGGTCACGCCGGGCTCGCCGGGCACCGGGGGCGCGGCGGAGTCGCCCGGTGCGGCCGTGCCGTCGCCGCCCGCGGCGGGACCGGCCGTCCCGTCGATGTCACCGATGTCGCAGACGAGTCCCGTCCCGGAGGGAAGCACCCGCGGCGCCAGCCCGGCCTTCTCCAGGCGCGCCTTGATCGCGGCGGTGGTGCGGAACTCCTGGTTGCCGAGTTCCGGATGCATGTGCAGGTCGCGACGGAACGCGACGAGTTCGGCGAACAGCGCCTCCGGCAGCGTGCCGGGAAGGACGGTTTCCGCGGGGAGATCGACCTCGGACTCTGGGGACATCAGTTGCTTCACCCTCTGAAGGGTATGACGCCGGGGCGGTCAACTGACCCTCGATCAAGAAAAGTTCAGCCCGTTAGGGGAAGAAAAACCGGCCGCGGACGCATGACGGTCTACGGGGCTGGGTACACTCGTCCGCCTTGCGTGGCCGAGCGGATCTCGGGATCCCCGGGACCGGCGCACCCGCCTCGTCCTTGGCACCCGCCCCACTGTTCTTTTCTCCACGCATACCACGCTTCGCCACCGCCACGCGCGCGATGTCCGGCAACCGGACCACCCGCGAACCGGGTCACGCCGGGCTCACCACCGCCAGGCGGTGGACGTCCCGGGCCGTGCCCGTGACCCCGGACAGGAAGCCCTGGGCGCGAGGGGAGGCGGTGGCGGTGAGCCAGGTCGGGTCGATGTCGCAGACGGCGACGCGCACCGGGGTGCCGGCCAGGGCGCGGGGCAGCGTGTGGACGACTGTGGAGGGAAAGCTGAGGACCGTACGGCCGATCGGGCCGCGCCGGGCGATCAGCTCCAGCGGAAGGTCGGGGCGTACCACCTCCAGACCGGTCTCCACGGCCAGCCGGTGCAGTTTGTCCGCGCTCTCGCGGCGGTGGGCGAAGTACCGGGTCGCGCCGTGGGCCTCGGCGAGGGCGCGGACGGCGTCGAGGTAGCGGTCGCCGTCCACCACGCCCGTCTCGACCAGGGAGGTGCCGACCAGGTCGGCGCCGGAGGTGAGGCGGGGCGGGCCGAAGCGGGCGCGGGTCCAGGCGAAGTCGTTGTCGCCGACGACGACGCCGTCCGGGATCTCGTCGATCGGCATGGCGGAGAAGACCTCCACCCGGCGGCCCCGGCCGCTCCCGCTCCCCTCCGGGGTGAGCCGGCGCCGGGCGGCGGCCGAGACGGGGGCGAACAGCAGGTCCCGCGGGCTGAGCCGGCCGCCCTTGCGGTGCCAGCGCACCAGGCGCTCGCCGCGGGCGAGCTGGGCGACGAACTCCATCGTCGCCGTGCCGTCGTCCACGACCACCAGGTCGCGGGCGCGGGTGATGGTCAGCAGGAGCTGCACGTAGCGGGAGAACGGGTCGCCCATCACCACCCGCTCGGCCCGGCGCAGCAGGCGGCGCAGCCCGCCGACGGTCCGGAACGGCGCGGTGGCCCCGCCGCGCGCCTCCTCCCAGCGGACCTCGTGGCCCTCCTCCCGGGCCAGCTCGGCCATCCGCCGCAGTTGCCCGCGGGTCATCGGGTCGGTCGGGGAGAGCACGACGAAGGTGACGCGCGGTGCGGGGGCCGCCTTGTCGTCCGCGTCCGCGCGGCCGGCCGCCCGGCGTCGCGACTGCGCCGGGATCAGCCCGCCGAAGCGCCCCGCCCGGCCGACCGGCACGGCCGCCCCGACGGGATCGGCGCCGTCCGGGGCGGTGCGGGACGCGTCGGGGCCGGCGGCGGCCGGCGCCGGGGCCGCGTCCCGGACACGGCGGGCCGCGGAGGCCGCCTCGGCCGCAGCGATCCCGAGGGCCGCGGGTGCCGCGTCCGCGGCACCGCCCGCGCCCGCGGCGAGAGCTTCGGCGCCCGCGTCGTCCGGGGCGCCCGCGGCCGCCCCGCCGCCGGGGCCCGCCCCGGCCGCACCGCCGGCGGCCGTCCTTTCCCCGGCGCCCGACGGCGCCCCCGCCCCCGCGCCGGAGTCCCGCGGCTGCGGCCCGTCCGGGGCGGACGCGTCGTCCCGCAGGGCCCGTATGCCCCTGGCGTCCCCCGCGCCGCGGGAGTCCCGTGGCGCGCGGGCGGCACGTGACAGGCCCTGGGCGTGGGCCCACTCCAGGACGTTGAGGAGCTGGACGGGGCTCTCGACGAAGGCGAGGGTGTGGGAGCTCATCGACGCACGACCGTTCCGTCGTAAGGGGCCGTAAGGGGGTGGGGGTACCGGCCGGGCCGGGCTCAGACCGCGACCGGCTCGCCCGCCGCGGCGGCGATCTCCGCCTCGGCGACGACCCCGGTCACCCGGCGCAGTTTCTTCATCGGGCCCAGCTCGGAGTCGTAGACCTTCTTCACGCCGTCGCCCAGGGAGGCCTCGATCACGCGGATGTCGCGCACCAGGCGCTCCAGGCCCTGCGGCTCCACCGAGGCGGCCTGGTCGGAGCCCCACATCGCGCGGTCCAGGGTGATGTGCCGCTCGACGAAGACCGCGCCGAGGGCGACGGCGGCCAGCGTGGTCTGCAGGCCGGTCTCGTGGCCGGAGTAGCCGATCGGGACGTTCGGGTACTCCTTCTCCAGCGTGTTGATCACGCGCAGGTTCAGCTCCTCGGCCTTGGCCGGGTAGGTGGACGTGGCGTGGCAGAGCAGGATGTTGTCCGAGCCCAGGACCTCGACGGCGTGGCGGATCTGGCGCGGGGTGGACATGCCGGTGGAGAGGATGATCGTGCGGCCGGTGGCGCGCAGCGCGCGCAGCAGGTCGTCGTCGGTGAGGGAGGCGGAGGCCACCTTGTGGGCGGGCACGTCGAACTTCTCCAGGAAGGCGACGGCCTCGGTGTCCCACGGGGAGGCGAACCAGTCGATCCCCTTCTGCTTGCAGTGGGCGTCGATCCGGCGGTACTCGTCCTCGCCGAACTCCACGCGGTGGCGGTAGTCGATGTACGTCATCCGGCCCCAGGGGGTGTCGCGCTCGATGTCCCACTGGTCGCGCGGGGTGCAGATCTCGGGGGTGCGCTTCTGGAACTTCACGGCGTCGCAGCCGGCCGCGGCGGCCACGTCGATCAGCTTGAGGGCGTTGTCGACGTCGCCGTTGTGGTTGATGCCGATCTCGCCGGTGATGTAGACGGGGCGGCCGGGGCCGGCCTCGCGGGCGCCGAGGGTGCGGATGCGGGAGGCGGTGCTCATGGCGGGGGCCTTACTTGCTGGTGGGGGGGTGGGGGGGGGGGGGGGGTGCGGCCGGGGTCAGCGAGGGGCCGAGGAGCCAGCCGGCGATCTCCCGGACGGCTCCGTCGCCGCCGGGGACGGTAGTGACGGCGCGGGCGGCGCCGCGTACGGCGTCGTGGGCGCCGGCGACGGCCACGGGCCAGCCGACGAGGGCGAAGCAGGGCAGGTCGTTGACGTCGTTGCCGACGTAGAGCACGCGCTCGGGCGCGATGCCCTGTTCCTCGCACCACTGCTTGAGCGCGAGGTCCTTGCGGTCGATGCCGTGCAGCACGGGCAGCTTCAGCTTGCGGGCGCGGGCGGCGACGACCGGGTTCTGCTCGGTGGACAGGATCAGCAGCGGCAGGCCGCTTCTGCGCAGGGCGGCGATGCCGAGGCCGTCGCCGCGGTGGACGGAGACGAACTCGCGTCCGTCGGAGTCGATCAGCACCCGGTCGTCGGTCTGGGTGCCGTCGAAGTCGAGGACGACCGCGTCGACGTCTGCGAGCGTCGGCAGGGCGCCGCGCCGGCCGGCGTTGAGGAGGGGGGCGAGGGCGCGGGCGCGGGCCAGGTCGTGCGGGTCGTCGATCTCCAGGACGCGGGCCGGGTCGGTGCGCACGAGTTCGGTGCGGCCGAAGAAGCGGTGGCGGTGCGCGCGGAAGCCCTCGGCGGTCATCGCGTAGGCGGCGCCGGTCTCCAGCAGGTCCTGGGGGCGGTCCTGGCGGCGGGGGCGGACGGACTTGTCGTGGTTGACGCCGTAGCCGCCGCCGACGGCCGCGGCGGCCTCCGGGACGCCGCCGGCCGCGGCCTCGTCCTCGGCGTCGCGCCAGACGAAGCCGTGGAAGGGGGCGACGGTGACGGCGGTGTCGGCGCCGTCCTCGACGATCGCGCGGGCGACCCCGTCGACGTCCTCGCGGGCGAGGAACGGGCTGGTGCACTGGACGAGGAGGACGACGTCCACGCGGGCGCCGTGCAGCGCCTCGTGGGCGTCCAGGGCGTGCAGTACGGCCGCCTCGGAGGTGGCCGTGTCGCCGGCTATCGCCGCCGGGCGCGACACCACTTCGGCGCCGGCCCCGCGGGCCGCCGCGGCGATGGCGGCGTCGTCGGTGGAGACGACCACGTCGGTCACCAGGCGGGCGGCGCGGCACTCGCGCACGGCGCGGGCGACCAGCGGCACGCCGCCCACGGGCGCGAGGTTCTTGGCGGGCACGCCCTTGGAGCCGCCGCGCGCGGGTATGACGGCGAGCACCCGCGGCACGGAGGCGCCCGGCCCGGCCGCCG
This sequence comes from Streptomyces sennicomposti, assembly GCF_019890635.1. Lineage (GTDB taxonomy): Bacteria > Actinomycetota > Actinomycetes > Streptomycetales > Streptomycetaceae > Streptomyces > Streptomyces sennicomposti. The sequence continues at coordinate 39,337 of NZ_JAIOAB010000038.1, read as the reverse complement.
GTCCGACGGGCTCCGGCCGCGTCCCCGCGGAGAGCGCCGCCGCGGGACAGCCGCCCACCGGGGCGCCTGCCTCCGGGGCGTCTGCCTCCGGGGCGTCTGTCTGCGGAGCGCCTGCGGAGGGGGTGTCCGCCGCCCGCCGCGCCGCGGCGGGGAGCGGCCCGGCCGGGCGGCCCGCAGCCGGGGCGCCCGTCTCCGAAGCGTCGGCCTCCAGGGCGTCGGCCTCCGGAGCGCCTGCCGCCGGGGTGTCCGCCGCCGGTCGCGACGCCTCGGAAGGCGGCCCGACCAGGTGACCCGCCGCCGCGACGCCCGTCTCCAGGACGGCCGGCTCCCGGGCGGCCGGCTCCCGGGCGGCCGGCTTCGCGTGGGCCGCTGCCGGTTCGTCCGCCGTCGAGCGGTTCGGTTCCAGGTGGGGCATGCGGGCTGCTCCTTGTCGTGGGGCCGGGGTGCCGTGCGCGGTGCGCCGCGGGGCCGGGGGGCGGGTCACAGCTCGCCCATGCGCCGGATGACGGGGGCGACGCGCTGCACGCCGTGCCGGTAGGCGCCGCGGGCGGCCCGGCGCACGATCTGCCGGACCGGGCCGGGCTCCCGCCCGGCGGCCGGGGCGCCCGGCAGCGGGGCGCCGTCGGGGCCGAGGTGGTGGCGGGCGAGGATGCCGGGCAGATAGCCGGGCGCGGTCGCCGCCGTGTAGTACGGGTCGAGGGGCGCCAGCCCGCCGGGAGCCGCGAGCAGCTTCGCGATGCGTTCGCGGGCCGCGTCGAAGGCGGTGGCGTACGCCTCTCCCTCACCCGGGGAGTCGCCGTCGGAGCCGCCCGCGGCCACGCCCTGCCGGGCCAGCCACTGCTCGTCGGGGACCGGGCGGTGTCCGGCGTCCAGCTGTTCCCAGGAGGCGAGGCAGCCGGAGCCGGTGAAGTGGTGGTTGCCGAGCGCCTCGCGCACCCCGAGGTCGGTGAGGACGGCGGTGGGGATACGGCGGTGCAGCGCCTCCAGCGCGGCCGTGGAGCTGACCGTGACCAGCAGGTCGGTGCGGTCCAGGACCGTGCCCATGTGGCCGTAGACGAGGCGCAGGTTGGGCGGCAGGTCGGTCTTCTGCGCCAGCTTCTGGTAGGGCAGTTCCTCGATGTGGGTGGTGTGCTCGCCGGGCCGGGAGCGCAGCTTCAGCAGCACCTCGCGCTCGGGGTGCAGCCGGGCGTGCCGGATCAGCCGCTCCAGCAGGTACGCGCGGTCCGCGCGGCCGGCCGGGACGGAGGGCTGCGCGGCGAACACCACCGTGTACGGGTCGTTCGGCCCGGCGTAGGGCGTGCCGCCGAGGAACGGCAGCGCCACCTCGGTGACCGCCGAGGCGTCGGCGCCCACCCCCTCGTACACGGCCCGGAACCGCTCCGCGTCCTGGCGGGAGTTGGCGAGGACGAGGTCCGCGCCGTGGCGCAGCAGCAGACCGTCGGCGAGCTTCTCGTAGACGACGCCGACGTAGCCGGTGACGACGACGGGCCGCCGCGCGCGCTCCCGCCACACCCGCTTCAGCCCGTGCAGCATCGCCTGCACACCGCCGCCCACCAGGGCGAGCACGAGGACGTCGTACGGCTCCTCGCCGTCGGCGTCGGCCGCCATGGCGTGCAGGAACTCGACGGCGGTCACCTCGCGCAGCGAGTCGGCGCGGACGCCGACCTCCGTCAGCTGGCGGGGGGTGGGGGTGGCTCGGCCCCGCAGGAGGTATCCGTCGAGGCGGAGGCCCGGTTCACCCGGTGCGGACGGTCCGGCCGTGTCGGCCGGGCCCTCCGGCGGGGCGGAAACGACGCGGGACGCGGTGAGCGCGCCCCATTTCCACCGGGTGTCGGAATCCGCGAGAACGGCGACCCGCCGGGTCTTCTTCGTTCTTGCTGGCACGTCGAAGACCGTAGGAAGGCATTTCTAGGTCCGGCCCAACCCGGCGGCAACAAACGGTTAACAGCACACCGCCGGACGGCGAATCGGCCCCGGATCGGCGGTGCGCGAGGACCGGTTCACGGCATCGCCACGCGTCGTTCACCCCGGGTCCAACTGCGGGTAAAGACGCAGGCGGGAGCCAGGTCATAGCGTCGCCCACGTGGTCAAACTCTCCGTCATCGTGCCGTGCTACAACGTGCAGCAATACGCGCCCGACACTTTGCGCAGCCTGCGGGCGAACGCGCGCGACGATTTCGAATTCATCCTCGTCGACGACTGCTCACGTGACGAGACACCGGACATTCTCGCGCGCGCGGAACGCGAACTGCCGGGCGCGGTGTACGTCCGCCATGAACGGAACGGAGGGCTGGCGACCGCGCGCAACACCGGGATCGACCGGGCGCGCGGCGAGTACCTGACCTTCCTGGACGGCGACGACTGGCTCGCACCGGGCTACTACGAGCGCCTCCTCGCGGCGATCGAGGACCTGGGCTGCGACTTCGTGCGCACCGACCACGTCCAGTGCACCGGCCGGGCGCGCACGGTGCACCGGGTGCCGCACGGCCGGCGCTCGGTGGTGCTGGACCCGCGCTCGGCGATCCTGCCCGCCGACCGCTCCACCTCCGTCGACTACCCCTACGCCTGGGCGGGGATCTACCACCGCCGCCTGGTCGACCGGGGCCTGCTGCACTTCACGGACGGCCTGCGCACGGCCGAGGACCGGCCGTGGATCTGGCGGCTGCACCGGCGGGCGGAGTCCTTCGCCGTGGTGGGGCTGCTCGGCGTGCACTACCGGCGCGGGGTCGCCTCCTCGCTCACGCAGATCGGCGACGTGCGCCAGCTGGACTTCATCCGCGCCTTCGACCAGGTCGTCGCGGAGACCGCCGAGGACCGGGACGCGGACCGGCTGCTGCCCAAGGCGGTCCGTACCTACTGCGCGATCATCTCCCATCATCTGGGCACCATCGAGAGGTTCGAACCGGCGGTGGCACGGAAACTGAAGTCGCTGAGCGCGACCGCCCTGCGGCGCATGCCGCAGGACGTCCTGGACGCGGCGCTGGACTCCATGGACGTACAGCGGGCGAGCCGGCTGCGCCGGCTGCGCCGCCGCCCGGTCGCGACGGGGGCCGCCGCGTGAGGACGCAGATCTTCCTGGCGTCGACGCTGTACGGCGCCGCCACGCTCGCCGCCGCCCTCGACTCCGACCGCTTCGCGGCGGCCGACCGACGGATCCTGCTCGTCTGCAACAACGCGGCGACGCCCGAGACCACGGCCCCGCTGGACGAGCTGCCCGGCTTCGAGCGGCTGCGGGACCGGTTCGACGAGGTGCTGTCGTGGAACGAGACCATCTCGCCCTTCCACCCCTCCGGCTGGGCGCCCCGCCCGGACGACGTGCCGCTGTGGGAGCGGTATCTGCGGCTGCTGTGGCGTCTCGGTGACGACCGTGTCGAGCTGGCCGTCGAGTCGATCCAGGTCAATCCGGCGCTCGCCGTCTGCCAGATCTTCACCGGCGCGCCCGTCACGGTCTACGCCGACGGCCTGATGAGCTACGGCCCCACCCGCAACAAGATCGACCCGCTGGTCGGCACCCGGATCGACCGGCTGCTGCACCTGGACCTGGTGCCGGGGCTCAGGCCGGTGCTGCTCACCGAGTTCGGCGTCGAGCCCGAACTCGTGCCCACCGACGCCTTCTTGAAGGTGCTGGCCGATCTCGGCGACACCGCGCCCGAGTCGCCCGGCCTGCCGGAGGAGCCGGCGCTGCTGCTCGGGCAGTACCTGGCCGCGCTCGACATCCTCACCGCCGAGGAGGAAGAGGACCTGCACGTGCGGATGCTGCGCGGCGTGGTCGGACTCGGCCACACCCGGGTGGTGTTCAAACCGCACCCGTCCGCACCGGCCCGCTGGTCGCGGGCGCTGGAGCGGGAGGCCGAGCGGCTCGGCGCCGAACTGACGGTGCTGGACGCCCCGGTCCTCGCCGAGGTGCTGTACCAGCGCGTCCGTCCGGCGCTGGTCGCCGGCTGCTTCTCCACCGGGCTGTTCACCGCCGCCGCGCTCTACGGGCTGCCGGTCGCCCGCACCGGCACCGGCACGCTGCTGGAGCGGCTGACGCCGTACGAGAACAGCAACCGCGTCCCGGTGACGATCGTGGACGCGCTGCTGCCCGACCTGGACGACGCCGAGGCGGTGACCGGGCAGCGGCGGGGCATGACCGTCGAGGAGCTGACGGAACTGGTCGAGGCGGTGTCGTTCGCGATGCAGCCGAAGATCCGCCCGGACCTGCGCCCGGCCGCCGAACGGTACCTGGCCGCGCAGCTGGACGGGCACACCCGCCGCTACTTCAAGCGCCGCCGCCTCACCTCGCTGGCGCTGCCCGGCGGGGTCCCGACGCAGCTGGCCTTCATACCGCGCAACGCGACGGTACGGCGGATGGCGCGGCGCGCCCGCGCCCTGGGGCGGGCGGTGGGGCGCTGACGGCGCGGGCGCCGGACGCGGGAGCTTCGGCGGGCGGGGGCGCGGGAGCTTCCCGGGTCGGCGGGAGCCGCTACAGGCGGGCGGAAGACTTCCCGGACCGGCGCGCGGGCGGCGCGGGCCGGTCCGGGAAGGCCCCCGCGGGCGATCCGGGCCGCCCCGCGCCACTGGGCGCTACGCGCTCGCCAGCGACAGCTTGACCGCGAACCCGAGGAACAGCGCGCCCGCCGCCGAGGTCGCCCACGCCGACAGGCGCTTGCGGCGGCGGAAGGCGGCGGCGAGCTTGGTGCCGCCGAAGATCAGGGCGGTGAGGTAGAGGAAGCTGGCGACCTGTGCGAAGGCGCCGAGGACGACGAAGGACACGGCCGGGTAGGCGTAGCCCGGGTCCACGAACTGCACGAAGAAGGCGACGAAGAACAGGATCGCCTTGGGATTGAACAGGCTGACCACGAAGGCGCGGCGGTAGGGCCGCTCGTCGGTGGCCGCGGGGGCGGTGACGGCCTCCTCCACGGACCGCTCGCGCCGCGTCCGCCACATCGACCAGGCGGCCCGCAGCATCCCGATCGCGAGCCAGGTGAGATAGCCGGCGCCGGCGTACTTCACGATCCCGAACAGCACGTCGTTGGCCTGGAGCAGGGAGGCGACCCCGGCGGCCGAGAGGGTCATCAGCACGGTGTCCCCGCACCAGACGCCGGCCGCGGCGGTGTAGCCGGCCCGTACGCCGCGCCGCGCGGCCACGGAGAGCACGTAGAGCGAGTTGGGGCCGGGGAGCAGGACGATGAGGACGAGGCCCGCCAGATAGGTGGGGAGATCGATGACGCCGAACATGGCAGGGAGTGTCGCACGCGAGTACGACACGGCGGGAGGGGTTTCGCGAGGCGAGACGGGGTGCGGGGGGCGGCGGGTCAGCCGTCGCCGTCGAGGAGGGCGTCGACGGAGAGTTCCGCGGAGACGCCGACGGACTCCGGGACGGGCACGAACTGGCCGCGCTTGAAGCGCTCGGGGGCGGGATACGCGCCGTCGACCGGGTCGGTGTAGAGGAGGACCTCGTCGTGCTTGCGGTCGGCGATCACGTAGACGGGCACACCCGCCCGCGCGTAGGTGTCGACCTTGGTGGCCGTGTCGTTGGTCCAGTTGGACGACGTGACTTCCAGGACCAGGCGGAAGACATGGGGCGCGTAGCAGTTCTTCTCGACGAGCGCGCCCTTGTAGTCGTCGTCGACGAGTGAGAAGTCCGGCACCGCGTAGTCCTCGGGCCCGCTCGGCAGCCACAGGCCGACGCCCTGGAGAAACAGGAGACCCGCCTTTCTGGCCTGAGCCCTCGAGAACTCCTCGATGAGCCAGGTCAACGTTTCCTGATGCGAGCCATCCGGCGGCGGTGTCACGACAATGCTCCCGTTGAGGATCTCCACCCGGTGACCGGGCAGCTCCTCCCAGAGCCGGTCGGCAGCATCGGCGAGCGACGACTCGTGCAGCATCACAGCCACGGCACCCTCCTTCCGGAAGCACTCTCCACGAGAGTAACCGGCAACGGGCGGTTTCCGCCCCCGATCACTCATTCGAGGGATCACCGCAGCTCAGAAGGCATCCGCAGGAACGTGACTCCCCCACACCTCGCGCAGCGCCCCGCACACCTCGCCCACCGTGGCGCGGGCGCGCAGGGCTTCCTTCATGGGGTACAGGACGTTGTCCTCGCCGCCGGCGGCCTTCTTCAGGGCGGCGAGGGCGGCCTCGACCGCCCGGCCGTCGCGGCCCGCGCGCAGGGCGGCCAGGCGCTCGGCCTGCCGGGCCTCGATCGCCGGATCGACGCGCAGCGGCTCGTACGGCTCCTCCTCGTCCAGCCGGAAGCGGTTGACGCCGACGACGACCCGCTCGCCGGAGTCGGTCTCCCGGGCGACGCGGTAGGCGCTGCGCTCGATCTCGCCCTTCTGGAAGCCGCGCTCGATCGCGGCCACCGCGCCCCCGAGGTCCTCCACCCTGCCCATCAGGTCCAGCGCGGCGGCCTCGACCCGGTCGGTCAGCGTCTCGACGGCGTAGGAGCCGGCGAACGGGTCGACGGTGGCGGTCACGTCCGTCTCGTGGGCGAGGACCTGCTGGGTGCGCAGGGCGAGCCGGGCGCTCTTGTCGGTGGGCAGGGCGATGGCCTCGTCGAAGGAGTTGGTGTGCAGCGACTGAGTGCCGCCGAGGACGGCCGCCAGCGCCTGGACGGCGACGCGGACCAGGTTCACCTCGGGCTGCTGCGCGGTCAGCTGCACGCCCGCCGTCTGGGTGTGGAAGCGCAGCATCCACGACTTGGGGTTCCGCGCGCCGAACTCCTCCCTCATGACGCGGGCCCAGATGCGGCGGGCCGCGCGGAACTTGGCGACTTCCTCCAGGATCGTCGTGCGGGCGACGAAGAAGAAGGACAGCCGGGGCGCGAAGTCGTCCACGTCCATGCCGGCCGCGACCGCCGTGCGCACGTACTCGACGCCGTCGGCGAGCGTGAACGCGATCTCCTGCACGGGCGAGGCGCCGGCCTCCGCCATGTGGTAGCCGGAGATCGAGATGGTGTTCCACCTCGGGATCTCGGCCTTGCAGTACTTGAAGATGTCCGCGGTCAGCCGCAGCGACGGCTTGGGCGGGAAGATGTACGTCCCGCGCGCGATGTACTCCTTCAGCACGTCGTTCTGGATCGTGCCGGTGAGCTTGTCCGCGCTCACGCCCTGCTCCTCGGCGACCAGCTGGTACAGCAGGAGCAGCAGCGCGGCGGGCGCGTTGATCGTCATGGACGTGGAGACCCGGTCCAGCGGGATGCCGTCGAACAGCACCCGCATGTCGTCGATCGAGTCGATCGCCACGCCCACCTTGCCGACCTCGCCGTGCGCGAGGGGGGCGTCGGAGTCGTGGCCCATCTGGGTGGGCAGGTCGAAGGCGACGGACAGGCCCGTGGTGCCGTGCGCGATGAGCTGCCGGTAGCGGGCGTTGGACTCGGCGGCCGTGCCGAAGCCGGCGTACTGGCGCATGGTCCAGGGGCGGCCGGTGTACATCGTCGGGTACACCCCGCGGGTGAACGGGTACGCGCCGGGCTCGCCCAGTTTCCCGGCCGGGTCCCAGTCGGCGAGGGCGTCCGGGCCGTAGACCGGCTCGATGGGCAGTCCCGACTCCGACTCGCGCGCCATGGTGTGCCTCCGCGTCCTGGGGTCGAGGGGTCTTGCGCCCACCGGCCGGTTCCCGTCTCTCTGTCGATTCCCCCCTTTCCCCGTGGTTCACCGCCGCTCACGCATGGGGAGGAATCCGGGGGACGACCGAAGCGGCGGCGGTCGCGGCGCGCGGGCGCCGGACGCCGGGGAGACTGCGGGGGCGGTATGCGGATCGTTGGGGGCGTGGGGAGGGCGGGCGCCGCGGCGGCCGCGGTGCTGGCGCTGCTGGCGGTGGCCGGCTGCGAGGTGCGGGACACCGGGGCGGGGACGACGGGGCCGGGGACGGGTACGGGCGCCGGTTCCGGCGGCCGGCACCGCTCACCGGCGGGCACGCGGAACGCGCCCGGCGGCGACGACCGGCCGGGGACGGGGGACGGCGGCGGGAGCGCGAAGGGCACGGCGGCGGGCACGGCGGCGGGCCGGACCACCGCGCCGGCCGCGCCACCCGCGCGCGTGCTGTGGTCGCGCGGCGACAGCGGCCGGTCCGTCCGCGAACTCCAGGCCCGGCTGCGGCAGATCGCCTGGCTGTCCGAGGCCCCGACCGGGACGTACGGCCCGCTGACCGAGCGGGCGGTGCGGGGCTTCCAGAGCAAGCGCGGGCTGCCCGCGACGGGCCGGACGGACACGGTGACCTGGCGGCGGCTGGTGGCCATGACGCACGCGCCCGGCACCTGGGAGCTGTATCCGATGGGCGGTCAGCCGGCCGGCGCGCCGGACGCGCGCTGTCTGACCGGCCGGGTGCTGTGCATCGACAAGACCAGCCGGACGCTGCGCTGGATGATCGACGGGCGGACGCTGTCCACGATGGCGGTGCGGTTCGGCACGCAGTACACACCGACCCGGGAGGGCGAGTTCCAGGTCTACTGGAAGTCCCGCCACCATGTGTCGACGATCTACCACACGGCGATGCCGTACGCGATGTTCTTCAGCGGCGGGCAGGCCGTGCACTACTCCTCCGACTTCGCGGCCCGGGGCTACGCGGGCGGCTCGCACGGCTGCGTCAACGTCCGGGACGAGGCGGCGATCGCGCGGCTGTTCGCGCAGGTGAAGGTGGGCGACAAGGTCGTCGTGCACCGGTGAGGGGCGACGCGCCCGGCGCGGCGTCGGGGGGCGCTTCGCGCGGGGGTGGATTCGGGGCGCGGGCGGGACCGGGGGAACGTGTCCCGCCCGCGCCAGGTGCACGAGCCGTGGGTACGGGGGGAACCCCGGCTCTGTGCGAGGGCCGATGACCAGTCGGCTCACTCATTACTGCGCCGCGCCGCGCGAAAACGTCACACCTCGCGCGAAGAATTTTTTACCGGCCGGGAAACCGCAGGTCAGAGCGGTGGGCCGGGGTGCGCCTGACACGCCGCAGGGGTGATCACCGGGAGCCGTTCGAGGGAGCCGCGGACGGCGGCGCGGGCGAGCGGGCGCCGGTGGTCCGCTGCGGGAGCAGCCGGCTCAGGGGCGGGGCCGTGACGCCGTCCCTGCGGGGCAGGCCGTCTTGCCGGTGATCGCCGGCGGAGTGTCCCTCCTCGTCGCCGCTCTGCCCGTCGTCGCCGCCCCGGCCGTCGCCGCCGTGGCGGCCGCGGCCGCTCCCCCGGTCCTCGCCGCCGCCCTGTCCGGTACGGTCGCCGTCCTCGTCCGTGCCCCGGCCGAGGGCGCCGCCGCGGCCCGAGGCGCGGTCCTGGAGCGCCTTGAGGATGCCGTCGCAGTACGTGTACACGCGCGACGATCCGCCGGCCGCCCCGTCCAGGGCGCGCTTGCGGGCGGTGTTCAGGCTCTTGCCGTCGCGCAGGTCGCGGCAGGCCAGGGCCAGCGGGTCGCGGCGCGCGCGGGACCCGTCGCCCGGTCCGCCGGTCGCGCCGGGGGCGGCGTCGTGGCCGGGGGTCGCGGCGCCGCCGCGGGCCGTGTCGTCGTGATCGGCGCCGGAGGAGCCCGCCGTGGCCGGGCCGGTGGCCGGTGCGTCCGGGCCGCCGTCCGGGGTGCTGTCCGCGGAGAGGGTGGCGACCGGGCGGCCGGGCGTGGGGCCGGTGGAGACGGAGGCCGCGGGTGCGGGGTCCTCGCCGCCGAACGGGGTCGGCAGCACGCCCGTCGTGGCCGCGGCGGCGACGCCGCCCACGGCGCCGGCGGCCAGCGCGGCGGACAGGACGAGCCGCACGGGACGCCACCGGCGGGTGCGGCGGGGCGCGCCGGGCCGGGGCTGCGGACGGGTCCGCCCGCGCGGCCGGGACCACGCGCCGATCCGGACGAGCCCGGCGTCGGCCCCGTGCGCCGGAGCCGGTGCGGCCGCGGCGCGGGCGTCGGCGCGCTCCGCCGCCGCCTTGCGGAAGGCGGCCAGGGCGGCGGCCTCGCCGGGGAGTTCGGCGGCGGACGAGGTGCCGGCGTACGGCTCGGCGGCCAGGGCGTCCAGCGCCCGGGCGAGTCGTTCCGCCCGGTCGCGGGCGGTCGCGTCGACGGTGTCCAGGGACTCCCCGCGCAGCAGTCGCTCCGCCGTCTCGGGGTCCAGCCACCTGTCCTGCTCGTCGGCCATCACATGTCCTTCTGCGTCCGGGCGCGCGTATGCGTCACACCGGCGGACGTCACCGCACGGCCCCTCGGTTGCCTCGGCGGCGGCATCGCGCCGAGCGCGTCGACGGATTCCGGATCGTCGCCGAGGAGTTCCGCGAGCCGTTTCAGGCCCCGGTGCGCCGCCGTGCGGACGGCGCCGGGCCGCTTGCCCAGCGTCTCGGCGGCGGTCTTGGCGTCCAGGCCCACGACCACGCGCAACACGACGGCCTCGGCCTGGTCCTGGGGGAGGCGGGCGATCAGCGAGAGGGTGCGGCCGGTGGCCAGGGACTCGAACGCCTCGCCCGCCGTGTCGCTGTCGGCGGCTTTGCCGGTGAGTTCCGTTTCGTCGCCGCCGATGGCCGGGCGGCGGCCGCGCATGCGGATGTGGTCGAGGGCGCGGTTGCGGGCTATCCGGGCGGCCCAGCCGCGGAACCGGTCGGCGTCGCCGCTGAAGCGCGGCAGGTCGCGGGCTATCTGGAGCCATGCCTCGGACGCGACGTCCTCGGCGTCCGGCTCCCCGACCAGCGTGCGTGTGTATCCGAGCAGTCGCGGGTGCACGGCACGGTACACAGTCCGGAACGCGGTCTCGTCCCCGTCCTGTGCCGCGAGCACCGCGGCGGTCAGCTCCGCGTCGTCCCCCAGCACCCCGTGGTGCCCTTCCTTGCGCCTGGACCGGCGCCGCTCGCGCGGACCGGGTTCTCGCCGTCGTGGTTCCTCAATGGATGGTCGCGGTGTTCGAGGCCGCAGTCGCCGCAGGTGATCGGGGGGACATGGGCCCGCCGCGCCCCCGGCGCCACCGCACGTTACGACCTGAAACCGTCTTACGTCCATGACCGTACAACGTGCAACTAACCGTTTCCGGGGTGAGGTGTGACGCAAAACGCACACCCGGCGCTGTAGGAAGTACGGGCCGCCGCGCGACCCGTGCCGCGCGACGGCCGGGGCCTCTCCTGTGGGGGGTGGCGGCCCCGGCCGTTGCCACGGTGTCGGTTCTCCGCCCCGTGGCGATGCAGGCAAGCCACGGCCGACGTGTGACGTGGGCAGTGCCCGGCTGAATGGCAGGCGGACAGGTCCAACACCTCATCACTCCTCCGTACCGTGTCCGCATTCTCCGGAGCCGAGGATGGCTCCAGCCAGACGGCGCCGCCGGGCCGGGAAGACGCCGAAGCAGGCAGCATGTCCCAGCCGATGCACTTCTCTGACACGGGCGCGCGCAGTGACGGACCTCCAGATGCCGGAGGTGCGGTGCTTGTGATGGGCACATCGGCGAGGACGCCTTGATAATGCCTGCCCTTGTCCAAGCAGGGGGTAAGAGCGCACACAGGTCAGGCCCGATCTTGCGCCCTCCGTTGTGCTCACGTGCTGATCGCACCACGACCGAGCAGTTGGGCACCGCCAGGGCATTGATCGGGTCTGACCGGAGCGGACGTGTCACGGCACATCGTTGATCACTATGGGCCAAACAGAAGCGCCTGTCCCTGCCGTGTCAGATAATGCGTTGGCTCTCGGTGGCTACAGGCACATGCCGCCCCGTGGGCAGAGGTTTAGACCTATGTCGGGAGTACAATGCGGCTGACTCATGCCGAAGTGATCAATTTCCGCGCCCTGGACAAGGCGAATGTACGGATTGATCTCGAGACCACTCTCATCGTGGGACGCAACAACAGCGGCAAAACGTCATTCGTCAATCTCTTCGAGAAATTCCTCGGCGAAGACGACTCACGGTTCACTCTGGAGGACTTCTCCACTCGCCGCATCGCCGACATAGAGCAGGCACTGCGAATCTTCGGCGAGGCGCAGGCGTATACGTCCGAAAGCGATCAGGAGACGCGCGACGGCCTGGTGGCGAAGGCGTACGAACTCGTGCCGTCGATCCGACTGGGACTCACGATCGAGTACGACGAGGACGACGACCTCGCTCCGCTGACCGATGTGATCCTTGACCTCGACGACGCCTGCTTCACGGTGAAAATCGAGGCCGCACTGGAGGCACCGCGGCCGCACGACTTCCTCAAGGACTTCTGGACCGCGAGCAAGAGGCAGACATTCGACCCCATGAAGTGGTTGCGCAAGAACTTCTCGGACTACTTCACCTCCGTCTACCGAGCAATCAGCCCGGTGGACGAGACGGTGACGAGGGAAATAAAGCGCAGTGCCGCGCAGGCGATCGTCTCGGTCAAATTCGTCTATGCCCAGACGAAGGTTGACGACACACCGGGAGACAAGGCGCGCACGCTGTCCAAGACGTTCGAGACCTACTACAAGATCAAGAGCGGCCCGGAAGGACGCCACCAGAGCGTCGAGCACATCGAGGATGCTCTCGCTGCTGCATCAATGGAACTCGACACCGGCTACGAAGCGCTGTTCGACCCAGTATTCGAGGATCTACGTAGTTTCGGCGTCGGGACCATCACACCGGTCGAGAAGCCCCGCATCGTGTCCCTCATGGAGGCCACAGGCATCCTCAAAGGCAGTACACGGCTGCAGTATCCGTCCGGCGAGGGGGACTTCCATCTCCCTGAAGGCCACAACGGGCTGGGGTACAGCAAGCTGATCTTCACCATCCTGCAGATCATCAGCTTCCATCAGGCCTATGAGCGTGCGACCCCGAAGCCGGCAGTCCAGGTGCTGTTCATCGAGGAACCAGAGGCACACCTGCATCCCCAGATGCAGGAGGTCTTCATCAGGAATATCCAGGACTTCATCAGGCGTAAAGCACCCTGGGATGTCCAGGTGGTCATCACCACGCACTCATCCCACATCGTCGCCAGTGGCGGGTTTCACACCGTGCGGTACTTCGACCGCTCCAAGCCGGATGGCAAGGTGAAGGATCTCTCTACCTTCGAGGCTGCGGTGAAAAAAACCGTGAAAGGGGACGAGACTCTGCGATTTTTGCGTCAATACATGGTGTTGCACCGGTGCGACATGTTCTTCGCCGACAAGGTGATTCTGATCGAAGGCGCTGCAGAACGACTACTCCTGCCGGAAATGGTGCGCCGGTGCGCCCCCGATCTCTTGCATCAGTACGTGTCTGTGATCGAGGTCGGTGACGCCTACGCTATTCGATTCCGGGAGCTACTGGAATTCCTCAGTGTGAAGACACTAGTCATCACCGATATCGACTCCGTCAGCCCCGAGGACCAGAAAGCCTGCATGCCGCGCACAGAGCAAGCCATCACCTCGAACTCAACTCTAAAGAACTGGCTCCCGGGTCAAACCAGCATCGCCAAACTCCTCGCCGTTGACCCTGCGGGCAAGGAACACAGTCACGTGCGCGTGGCTTATCAGATCCCGGAGAAAGAGTCAGGCGTCTGCGCGCGGAGCTTTGAGGACGCCTTTATCATCGCCAATGCAGCCGTCCTCGCCCGAAATCTCAGGCATCTGACATTGAAGAGAGCTTTCGTTCAGGTAGTAGGGGCCGACCCTGCCGCCGCGGAAGTCGAAGCCAATGCGTTCGCCATCGCCAAACGGCTTTCCAAGCACAAGACTGACTTCGCATTCGATGTCATGCTCTTGGACGGTTGGACCGTTCCCCACTACATCGCCGAAGGACTTCAGTGGCTCGCGTAGACACCCTTGAAGTTGTCATCCAAGAACTGGAGGCCCGCAGGAGCTTCGTCGTAGAGGCTGGCGCCGGCGCAGGCAAGACCACCACCCTCGTCAAGGCCCTGCAGTTTCTGCTCGGTCGCCATCGCGCCCAGTTGGAGGCGAATGGTCGGCGCATCGCGTGCATCACGTACACCAACGTCGCCAAGAGGGAAATCCTTGAGCGCATTTCGGCAGACCCACTGGCAACCGTAGGCACTATTCACGAATTCCTCTGGAGTATCATCCAGCCGTACCAGCGTGAACTCTGGCAACAGATCGTCGCATATAACGAGACATTGAAGAATCCCGAAGACCTGAGCGAGCTAATTTCGCCACCTGCCGTCAGGTACTCCGACAGGGGTCGGAAGCTGAGCGAGGGCCGCATCTCCCACGACGAGGTGATAACGCTTTCGCTCCGCCTCGTCGAAGCTCATCCAAAGCTCGCGAGGATCATCGTCAGCCGTTTCCCTGTCATATTCGTCGACGAGTACCAGGATACGTCACCAAAGACGCTCAAGTTGCTACTGGATCATCTGGCGGGCAGGGGTAGGGAAGCGTGCATCGTCGGTCTCTTCGGCGACTCCATGCAGAAAATCTATCCATCAGGTGTGGGAGCGGTGACTCACGCCAAGCTCAAGCTGATCACCAAGCACGAGAACCATCGGTGTTCTCCACCCGTCGTCGCAGTTCTTAACAAGATGCGGCCCGAGCTGATCCAGAAATCCGTGGGGAAGCAGCAAAAGGGCGAGGTGCACCTGTTTCTGAACTCCGGCACGACAGCTGGCCATCAACGGCTCGAAGTGGCACGAACTGTGCTCCTAGAGAGAGGATGGACGCAGGAGAACACCAAGTACCTCATGCTCACCCATCGCGGGATCGCTGGAACGCTGGAGTACGCGAATCTGCTGGAGCAATATCGACGTGTAAGCCGTTACGGACCGGATGACCTCATGGCTCGCAACGAGCCATACATTCAATATCTGACCCGTATCGAGACCCTGTGTGCGGCGTACCAGAAAAACAACTTCGCGGAAGTTACCAGTCTGCTGGGCGAAGGAAGAAATCACATCACCAAGCACAGCCACAAACGAAGCATACGCCAGGCGATCCGCACGCTCAATACCGTCCGTGAGAACGGCACAATCGGCGACGTACTGGATCTCATGGGCGACGACCATCTCCTTGTCATGCCGGGAAAACTCAAGGAACTCGAACGCCGAAGGAACGCAACGAACCTCGATGAGCGGGGCCAGCGGCGAGCCGACTTTTCCAACGGCCTTCGCGAACTGCCATACCAAGAGGTTATCAGCGTCACACGCTTTATCGAAGAGCAGACGCCGTTCTCGACTCAACACGGCGTTAAGGGTGACGAGTTCGAAAACGTTGTCGTCGTGATCGACGATCGACTCTGGAACATGTACAGCATCAGTAAAATGCTCGCGGGAACCGATTCCGCGGACCGCTCCCAGCGCTCGCGCAACCTGTTCTACGTCAGCTGCTCACGAGCCCAGCACGGCCTGGCAGTGGTTTTCCTCGACGATCTACCCGTAGAGGCAGAGGCAACCGCACGCGCCTGGTTCGCCTCTGGCGTCATCCATCCCTAGAAGCGACGGAAAAGGTCTACGAGCCGATGCGCGGGCGCATGGGGAGGTCTGGCCATGAACATCTCCCCGCACTGATCCGCATGCCCTGCGGACTTCGCTAACTCGTCCGAGGGTTACCAGCCCGCTCGCCTCCACACTCCGGGAGCTGGGTCCTGGGACGCGCTCTCCTGGCCTGACCCGCGCCGTGGTCGAGGTCCTTCGCGTCGGCGTGATGTCAGCCGCCGTACAGAGTGGGCAGATCGACCAGGAGAAGGTCGTCGCGATGTCGGGCCAGGTCGATCAGGTCGGGGTAGAAGCCGTGCAGTGAGTACAGGGCCAGAGTGGTGGCAGCGGTGTCGTACCCCTGATCCGCCAGCAGAGCACGGATGCGTTCCAGGCGCTCCAGGTCACCGGTCCCCCGGCGGGCTGCGGTCGCCTTGGCCTCACCCAGCAGCGCGATCCTGGCGCGGGGAGCCTGCGGGCGCTCGCCGGCGGCCAGGGCGATGACATCGACCTCGTGCTTCGTCCGGGCGGCCTGGTCGGCGACCTCGGTGGTACCGACCGGGCCGGGCAGTCCACCGGGCAGCAGGGTGTGGGCATAACTGCGGGTGAAGTCGCGGGCCAGGTCTTCGAAGTGGGGTCCGAGGATCTTGGAGTGGAAAGTCGGACCGGCCTGTTGCCATACCTGCTCGGCGAAGCCCTGCTCCACCGCGGCGGCCTGCGGGAGGGTGATGAGCTGGTTGAAGCGGATGACGGGATCGGCGAGCGTGATGACGGGGTGCCTGGCGCGCAGGAGGTCCTGTTCCCGTCGAATGTAGCCGGTGGATTCCAGCACTCCGAGCGGATGGGCGACGGCGTTGCGCGGGCGCTCCAGAGCGGCACCGATCTTGCTGGGCGTGGTGGCACCCTGCGCGATCGCGGTGAGGATGTCGTAGTACAGCGTGTGCTGGGTGATCCTCGGGTCCTCGCGCAGCAGGTACTCGGTCTCGGTACGCGAGTACACGGCCCGCCCTGGGTCGAGCAGCGTCCGAGTGAGCCAGGTGTCGAAGCCGTCGTCCGGATGTGGCCGGCCGGCCACCGGCCGGTAGCCGGGAGCACCGCCCAGGACCGCGTGCACCTTCAGCGCGGTCAGCGGGTCGGCGATCTGCCAGAAGGCCCGGCTCGCACGGTAGTCGAAGGCTCCCAGCCGTAGATCGACCACGGCTCGCCCCCGGAGCGGCTTGGTCCCCGAGAGCAGTTCGTGCATGACGCTCATCGCGGAGCCGCAGAGAATCAGCCGCGGCCCCGGCCCGGCACCGGGCCGGGTGCCCCGCTGGCGTTCGTCGTAGAGCTGTTGCAGCAGCCCAGGGATTTCGGGTGAGTGCTGGAGCAGATACGGCAACTCGTCGATCACCAGCAGCGGCAGGGAGGAACGGGTGGTCACATCCAGAGCACTGGACAGGACATCACGCCAGTCGGTCAGCCGCAGGCTCCCCGGCCGCAGGCCGGCGTGGGCGGCGACCGCATCACTGAACCGCTGGATCGCGGGCAGCCGCCCTTCCTCCCGGACCGCTGTGACGTACAGGCCGCCGACCTGCTCGGACAGGGCTTGCAGAAGGTACGACTTCCCGTACCGCCGCCGCCCCGACACGATGCCGAGCCGCATCGCCGGATCGGGATCGATGAGGAAGTCGGCGAGCAGCTCCCACTCCCTGTCCCGGTCGACCACGTCGTCCGGCTTGACCAGCAGGCTCTTCGTCACGCGACCTCCGCCATATCCACTGTGACACTTTTCGTCTAACTCTACTTCGACATCTTCCACGGTTCCGGAATCCGGTCCAACTCCACGTGACCGTGCTCGGTGCCGGGTCCGCGGACGGCCCCGACGAGGTCACCGCCATCCTCGGTCCCGACTTCGCCGAAAACCGCCCGGATGGCCGGACCATGTGGCGCGACTACGGCATGGTCGAGTTCGTCTGGGAGCGCGAGTCGCGCGACCACCCGTGGCGGGGGCGTCGCTTCACCCTCCAGGTGCACCGGCTCGCGGCCTCGGGCGGCTCCGTCGTCAACGGGGTGATCCGCGGGCGCTACGGCCGCTTCGACCGCCGTCCGCGCTTCCAGAAAGTGGAGCGGCTGTTGGCCGCGCGCGGCGTGCGGCTGGAGGACGTCCCGGACCCGAACGCCCCAGCCTGCGCCCAGCACTGCCAGTCGGGCTCCCAGGTGTCCGTCTTCTGGTGGGCCGGGCCCCGAGGCGACGGGGCGGCGGACGGGCCGGTGACGTACACCGCGTCTCCTCCTCGACCACCGCCGAGCAGGTGGCCTTCCTCAGGGCCGCTACGGCCCCTAGGCCGTGTCGTCAAATTCCCGCCTGCTCTGCGACGCCATGCACGCACTCTCGCCGCACCGGACCCAGACCCGAGTACGTCCAGTACGAGGGTCAGGATCCGGCACTCCCCCAAGCTCTCCGAGCAGGGGGGACCCCCAGAGCACGCACCTGACGCCGCAGAGCGCGCCCTCCGGGCGGACGGCGGGAATTTGACGACACGGCCTAGCAGGATTGAAAGGTTCGGTTCCGTTCGGGCGACTCGGTGCCCTGATCGCTACTCGTGCTCCTCCCGCTCCGCGTCGGCGGCGAGGTGCTCGGCCAGTCGTCTGAGGCCCCGGTGGGCGGCGGTGCGGACCGCGCCCGGCCGTTTGCCGAGGACGCGGGCCGCGGACGGGCCGTCCAGGCCCACGACGACCCGCAGCAGCACGGCCTCCGCCTGGTCGCGGGGCAGCCGGCGGACCAGGGCGAGGGCGCGTTCGGTGGTGATGGCCTCCATGGCCTGGTCGTGGGTGCTGTCCGGGCCGGGCAGCTCCAGTTCCTCCGGTTCCAGCGCCGCGCCGCGCGGCCGGGAGCGCCGGCGGCGCAGATGGTCCAGCGCCCGGTGCCGCGCGATGGTCGCCGTCCAGCCGCGGAAGCCCGCCCCGTCGCCCTGGAAGCGCCCCAGGTCGCGTGCCGTCTCCAGCCAGGCGTCGGCGGCCACATCCTCGGCGTCGTCGCCGACGAGGGTGCGCAGATAGGCCAGCAGGCCGGGGTGGACGAGCCGGTAGGCCACCGCGAAGGCGGCCTCGTCGCCGTCCTTGGCCCGCGCGACGGCCGCGCCGAGTTCGGCGTCGTACGCCTGCGCGCGGCGGGCGTCCCCTCCCTGGCCCAAGAACCGTCCTCGTCCGTAGCGAGTCCTCGCGTGGGCGCGGCCGGGTGCCCGGCGTGCGCACGCCCCCAAGGCGATCAGCGCCACGGCCGGCGGAAGTGTCACAGTTCGCGGGGCCGCCCCGGCCGGTCAGCCGCGGCCCGGGCCGAGCGCCTCCCGGCACAGCAGCCGCAGCGATCCGTGGCCGCCGAAGCAGCGCCGGGCCTCGTCGATGGGGTCCCAGAACCGTCCGTCCGCGGTGCGCACCCAGTGCTCGCCGCCGGTCGCCCACCACTGGGCGCCGCCCTCGCGGACGATCACCTCGCCGGCGTACGCGCCGAAGCCGCGCAGAGCGCTCTCCACGGCGGCGTACGGCGTGCGTTCGCGGCGTATCTCCTCGATCACCCGGTCCACCCGCCACAGGCTGCGCGCCGAGTAGTCCAGGCGCAGCCGCGCGCCCTCGCGCATCGCCGCCACGGTGTCCGCCGCCCAGCGCGCCGGGCGGGCGGCGGCGTGCGGCCTGGTCTGCTGCCGGTTCGTCACTTGCTGCGCTGTCACATAGGGGTGAGCGCTGTACGGGCCCGTCGCGTCACACGGTTCCGGCCGCTTTCGGCGACCCGCCCAGGACCCGCCCACCATGCCCGCAGGACGCACACAGGATCGTCGCGGTACGGGGGCGCGGGCACGCCGCGGTCACACCGGCCGCGCGTCGGCCGGCCGCCGTCCGCGCCCGCCGCGCGGGGCGCGCCTCACACCCGGCCGCGTGCCCGGCGGGAGACCACCGCGCGCAGGACGCGGCGGCCCTCGGTGGAGACGGCGAGGGCCCGGCTCAGTCCGGCGTCCGCGGGGCCGGGGGCGGCGAGGAGTTCCAGGACGGCGATCTGGCGGCGCAGCTCCGCCGCGACCAGCGGGGACATGCCGTCCGTGCGGCCCTCGCGCCGGGAGTCGACCGGGGCGGGGTCCTCGGCCGGGTCGAGGAGCCGGTGGATGCGCAGGGAGGCGACCGAGCAGACGTCGGCCCACTCGCGCACCCCGGCGGCGGACGGGGCGGCCGGGGCCGAGCCGAGCATCCGGCGGGCCAGCAGCGCGGCCTCGTCCTCGGCGGCCCCGTCCGGCCCGGCCGCCGCGAGCACGGCGCGCACCCGCTCCAGACGGCCGGCCCAGCCGTCGCCGGACCCGTCGCCGGATCCGTCGCGGGACCCGCCGTCGCGGGCCCCGCCCGCCAGGGCGCCCCACAGCGGGCGCAGCACCTCGTCGTCGCCGCCGAGCAGCGGAACGCACCGATCCAAACAAGCCAGTCCGCTCGCGGCCAGGCTCCGCTCGTCGGCCCGCGCGATCAGTTCCACCAGGCTCATGCACGCCTCCCCGCCAGGGCCCCGGCCGCTGCGAGGGCCGCGGTCACCAGTGCCGCACGCGCGGCCGCCCCGTAGTGTCACACGCCGATCACACCCAGTCGAGGGTGCGGCGGGAGAAAGATTCCGGCCAACCGCGCGCCGGACCGGCGCGGCGGCCGACGGCCGGGCACAGGACGACGCGCGGGCCGGGTGGCCCGCGCGTCGGGGAAGCGGTCGCCGCGCTCGCGGCCCCGGGTCAGCCCAGGCGGCCTGCCAGGGCCTTGAAGTCCGGCCAGGACAGGGCCGGTTTCCGGGAGTCCCACAGCTTCTGCGCCGTCGCCCGCAGCGGCATCCGGATGCCCGCGGCCACCTGGTCCTGGGTCTGCGCGTTCGCCAGGTCGCACCAGACCGCGAAGGAGCCGCCGAGGATCTGCGCGTCGTAGCGGGCGGGGACCGCCTCCGTGCCGCGCAGCACCCGCGGGGTCCACTGCTCGTAGATGCGCTGG
This sequence comes from Streptomyces sennicomposti, assembly GCF_019890635.1. Lineage (GTDB taxonomy): Bacteria > Actinomycetota > Actinomycetes > Streptomycetales > Streptomycetaceae > Streptomyces > Streptomyces sennicomposti. The sequence continues at coordinate 19,074 of NZ_JAIOAB010000038.1, read as the reverse complement.
CCGGTCGGGTAGACGAAGGTCTGCGGCTCGCCGAGGACGTAGTACAGGAACTCGTCGTTGTAGTTGATCACCTTGCGGCCCGCGCTCAGATAGGCGTCCGGCTGCCGGGCGCCGATCTCCTTGCCCGTCCAGTACGCGACCTCGATGTCCCGGCCCGGCTGGACGGAGGTGTTCCGGAAGAAGCCGTCGTTCCAGGCGCGCGGGGCGCGTTCGTGCTTCCGGACGGTGGCGGCGCGGTCGTTCAGCCAGCCGGTGGTGAGGTCGGCGACGGTGCCGCCGGAGCCGTAGGCCTCGCGCGCGGCGGCGGCCAGCTGCGGGTAGGACGCCTCGGGGTCGCGCACGGTCAGCGCCTGGTACTCGTCGCCGCCGAGGTTCCAGTAGCCGCCGGGGAAGACGTCCGCGAACTCGTTCAGCAGGTCGTCCACGATCCCGGCCGCCGCCGGTTCGGAGATGTCCACGGCGCCCTTGGTGGCCACGCCCTGCGCGTTGCGCAGCTGGAGGTCGGGGTGGGCGGCGATGACCGCGCCCAGGTGGCCGGGCGAGTCGATCTCCGGCACGACGGTGATGTGCCGGCCGGCGGCGAGGTCCACGATGCGCTTGACCTGCGCCTTGGTGAGGTGGTTCGCGGAGACGATCTCGGGGTGGGTGTCGGACTGGATGCGGAAGGACTGGTCGTCGGAGAAGTGCAGCCCCAGCTCGTTGTACTTGAGGTCGCCCAGTTCCCGTATTCGGTCCTCGATCCAGTCGGCCGTGAACGGCTTGCGGGCGATGTCCAGCGTGAAGCCGCGGCGCGGTTTGGCCGGCGCGTCCTCCACCACGCCCTCGGGCGCGGTCCCGCCGCCGTGCACCTCCTGCTTGAGGGTGCGGGTGCCGTAGAAGACGCCCGCGTCCGTGGGGCCGCTGATCGTGACGCCGCCGCCGCGCACGGTCAGGGTGTACGACTCGGGGCCGCCCTCGCCGCCCAGGGTCAGCCGTACGTCGCCGGGGCGGGTGTCCTGCTGCTCGCCCGCGTACGTCAGGCCCAGCTCGCCCGCCGTCAGCCGGCCCTCGTCGGCCAGGGACGCGTCGGTCACCACGACCCGCTCGCCGCGGGCCGGCCGCCAGCCGGGGCCGCGGGCGGCGGTGTGCGCGCGCACGGCCGGGACGGTGCGCGGCGCCTGGGAGAGGGGGTAGGTACGGGTCGGACTCGCCGAGGCCGGGGACGAGGGGGCCTCGGGGGCGCTGCGCGCCGGTCCCGCCGGGGACCCGTCGCCGCCGAAGGCCCACACCCCGAGGCCGGCGCCGAGCCCGGCCGTGACCACTAACGCCCCGGCCAGGACGCGCCCGCGCCGCGGCTTTCGCGCCGGAGACCGGCGCCGCCTGTGCTGACTCACTCCGCCAACCTAAGGCCTGTGCGGAGGGGCGGCGTCCACTGGACGTTCCCAAACTCGGCCGTCCGGGTGAAATCCGGGAATGCGGCGGACACGTCATGATCATTCCCGATAACGTAACCGCACAGCTCTCCCCCGCACCCCCCGCCGACACCCACGGAACGCCCTTCCCGGGCGCGCCCATCCCAGCCGAGGACCCACGCTGCCCGCGCAGACCCTGGAGCACTTCAACACCGCCCCGCCCGACGAGGCCCGCCGCTCCCTCCTGACCTGCCTGCACAGCACCCGCTGGGCCCACCGCCTCACCGCCCACCGCCCCTACCCGGATCTGCCCGCCCTCCTGGCGGCGGCGGACGAGGCGGCCTACGACCTGGGCCCGGAGGATCTGACGGAGGCGCTGGCGGCGGAGCACCTGCCCGCTCTGCCCGCGCGGACCTACGCGGCCGCCTCCATGGCCCTGAGCGCGGCAGCGGCGGCCTACGAGGCCAGATTCGGACACACGTTCGTCATCTGCCTCGACGGCGTCGCCCCCGCCGAGACCCTGGACCGGGTCCTGGCCGCGATCCGGTCACGATTGACGAACGATCCGGAGGACGAGCGGGTGGCGACGGCGGACGAACTCCGCCGCCTCGCCAGGCAACGGCTGGGCCGGTTGCTCACGGGGCACGGGGCCGCGCCCCTCGGCGGCCCCGCCGCGGGACGCGACCGGCCACAACGCGCCGGCGCCCGGCAGAACACCGGGCCCGCCCTCCCCGCAGCCGCGCCCACTCACCCGTCCGTGCACCTTTGAGTGCCAGTTTGATCACACAGGCAGGCCCCCTGTAAGCAGCGCGGCGGCGCCTCGCTACGATGCTGGGGGCCGGTGGACCGTACCCGGCCGGGCCCGACCGACAGTGCGCATCCTTTTTGCTTACGCGTGGCGGCACGGCCCTAGTCCCCGCTCCCGGAGGGTTCTACCGTGCCGGCTGGAACGCTGTACCGCGGACGGGAAGGAATGTGGTCCTGGGTGGCTCACCGAGTCACCGGCGTCCTCATCTTCTTCTTCCTGTTCGTCCACGTGCTGGACACCGCACTCGTCCGCGTGTCTCCCGAGGACTACGACAAGGTCGTGTCCACGTACAAGACCCCGATCGTCGCGTGCCTGGAATACGGCCTCGTCGCCGCCATCCTCTTCCACGCGCTCAACGGCCTTCGTGTCATCGCCGTCGACTTCTGGGCCAAGGGCGCCCGCTACCAGAAGCAGATGCTCTGGACCGTCGTAGGCGTCTGGGTCGTGCTCATGATCGGGGCGATCTACCCCGTCCTCGGCCACGCCGCTCGAGTCGTCTTCGGGAGCTGACGCGCATGTCCACCACTGAATCCCCCGCTTCCGGCATCGGCCCGGTCGAGGGCGCCTCCGTCTACACCGTGGACAACCCGGCGCCGTTCATCGAGGCCCCCCGCAAGCGCACCAAGAAGACCCCGAAGTCGACCCGGGGCAACTTCGAGATGTACGGCTGGCTGTTCATGCGGCTGTCCGGCGTCGTACTGGTCGTCCTCGTCATCGGCCACCTGCTGATCCAGCTCGTGCTGGACGGCGGTGTCTCCAAGGTCGGCTTCGCCTTCGTCGCCGGCCGCTGGGCCTCCCCCTGGTGGCAGGTCTGGGACCTGCTGATGCTGTGGCTGGCCATGCTGCACGGCTGCAACGGCCTGCGTACCGTCATCAACGACTACGCGGAACGCGCCAACACGCGGCTGTGGCTGAAGGGCCTGCTCTACACCGCCACGGTGTGGACCATCCTGCTGGGCACGCTGGTGATCTTCACCTTCGACCCGAACATCCGATAGGCACGGGGCTGAGGCATCCACTGATGAAGATCCACAAGTACGACACCGTCATCGTCGGCGCCGGCGGCGCCGGTATGCGCGCCGCCATCGAGTCGACCAAGCGCAGCCGCACCGCCGTGCTGACCAAGCTGTACCCCACCCGCTCCCACACGGGCGCCGCGCAGGGCGGCATGGCCGCCGCGCTGGCCAACGTGGAGGAGGACAACTGGGAGTGGCACACCTTCGACACGGTCAAGGGCGGTGACTACCTGGTCGACCAGGACGCCGCCGAGATCCTGGCGAAGGAGGCCATCGACTCCGTCCTCGACCTGGAGAAGATGGGCCTGCCGTTCAACCGCACCCCGAACGGCACCATCGACCAGCGCCGCTTCGGCGGTCACTCGCGCAACCACGGCGAGGCCCCGGTCCGCCGCTCCTGCTACGCGGCCGACCGCACCGGCCACATGATCCTCCAGACGCTGTACCAGAACTGCGTCAAGGAGGGCGTGGAGTTCTTCAACGAGTTCTACGTCCTGGACCAGCTGATCACCGAGACCGACGGCGTCAAGAAGTCCGCCGGCGTGGTGGCCTACGAGCTGGCGACCGGCGAGATCCACGTCTTCCAGGCGAAGTCCGTGATCTACGCCTCCGGCGGCTGCGGCAAGTTCTTCAAGGTGACCTCCAACGCGCACACCCTGACCGGCGACGGCCAGGCCGCCGTGTACCGGCGCGGGCTGCCGCTGGAGGACATGGAGTTCTTCCAGTTCCACCCGACCGGCATCTGGCGCATGGGCATCCTGCTCACCGAGGGCGCCCGCGGCGAGGGCGGCATCCTGCGCAACAAGGACGGCGAGCGCTTCATGGAGAAGTACGCTCCCGTCATGAAGGACCTGGCGTCCCGTGACGTCGTGTCCCGCTCGATCTACACGGAGATCCGCGAGGGCCGCGGCTGCGGTCCCGAGGGCGACCACGTGTACCTCGACCTGACGCACCTGCCGCCGGAGCAGCTGGACGCCAAGCTGCCCGACATCACCGAGTTCGCGCGGACCTACCTCGGCATCGAGCCCTACACGGACCCGATCCCGATCCAGCCCACCGCGCACTACGCCATGGGCGGCATCCCGACCAACGTCGAGGGCGAGGTCCTGGCGGACAACACCACCGTCGTCCCGGGTCTGTACGCGGCCGGCGAGGTGGCCTGCGTGTCGGTGCACGGCGCCAACCGCCTGGGCACCAACTCGCTGCTGGACATCAACGTCTTCGGCAAGCGGGCCGGCATCGCCGCCGCCGAGTACGCGCAGCGCGCCGACTTCGTCGAGCTGCCCGAGGACCCGGCCTCCCTGGTCGTCGAGCAGATCGAGCGGCTGCGGTCCTCCACGGGCACCGAGCGGGTGGCGGAGCTGCGCCGCGAGCTGCAGGAGACCATGGACGCCAACGTCATGGTGTTCCGCACCGAGCAGACGATCAAGACGGCGGTCGAGAAGATCGCCGAGCTGCGCGAGCGCTACAAGAACGTGGCGATCCAGGACAAGGGCAAGCGGTTCAACACCGACCTCCTGGAAGCCATCGAGCTGGGCAACCTGCTGGACCTGGCCGAGGTCATGGCGGTCTCCGCCCTGGCCCGCAAGGAGTCCCGCGGCGGTCACTACCGCGAGGACTACCCGAACCGCGACGACGTCAACTTCATGCGCCACACCATGGCGTACCGCGAGGTCGGCGCCGACGGGTCCGAATCCATCCGTCTCGACTACAAGCCGGTCGTCCAGACCCGCTACCAGCCGATGGAGCGTAAGTACTGATGGCAACCCCTGTTCTGGACAAGGCGGACGCGGCCGGGCAGCCCGAGCCGGGATTCGCCGACTCCCCCTACATCACCGTCACCTTCCGCATCCGCCGGTTCAACCCGGAGGTCTCGGCGGACGCGGTCTGGGAAGACTTCCAGCTGGAGATCGACCCCAAGGAGCGCGTCCTCGACGGTCTGCACAAGATCAAGTGGGACCTGGACGGCACGCTGACGTTCCGCCGCTCCTGCGCGCACGGCATCTGCGGCTCGGACGCCATGCGGATCAACGGCAAGAACCGCCTCGCCTGCAAGACGCTGATCAAGGACATCAACCCCGAGAAGCCGATCACGGTCGAGCCCATCAAGGGCCTGACGGTCCTGAAGGACCTGGTCGTCGACATGGAGCCGTTCTTCCAGGCGTACCGGGACGTGATGCCCTTCCTGATCACGAAGGACACCAACGAGCCCACCCGGGAGCGGCTGCAGTCGGCCGAGGACCGGGCGCGCTTCGACGACACGACGAAGTGCATCCTGTGCGCGGCCTGCACCTCGTCCTGCCCGGTGTTCTGGAACGACGGCCAGTACTTCGGTCCGGCCGCCATCGTCAACGCCCACCGCTTCATCTTCGACAGCCGTGACGAGGCCGGTGAGCAGCGGCTGGAGATCCTGAACGACAAGGACGGCGTCTGGCGCTGCCGCACCACCTTCAACTGCACCGACGCCTGCCCGCGCGGCATCGAGGTGACGAAGGCGATCGCGGAGGTGAAGCGGGCGCTGATCACGCGCCGCTTCTGACCCCGGTCCCGCCTCCGGTACGTCCTCGAAGGGCCCCGCTCCTGGTGGATGCTGTCGGTTGATCCGACTCCTTGCTGCTTCGCCCCGTCGATCGTCTGGTCGGCGGGGCGAAGTGCTGCGAAGGGACTGGTGCGGGTGCGGGCTCGTGGTGTGCCGGTGAGGTGGGCGTCGAGGGGGTCTGTCAAACGAGCGGTGCGACTGGGGTGGTCGGGTTACTGGCGGGCCGCCGAGTCCCGCTCGCCGTGGAGACGGAAGCCTGGCGATGCTCGGCCCCGTGGACGACATTCGTACAAGACCGAGGGCCGGCAGCCCCGGCATCCTCCCGAGTATGGCTCTCTACGACGGTACGCATGTGCACGGGATGCACGTGGCCCACGACGGCCCGCGTCAGGCGCCGCCGCTGGTGCTCATCCACGGATCGGGGTCCTCGGGCAGCTCCTGGGGCCCGATGACGCCGGCACTGGCCAGCCGGTATCACGTCGTCCGGATCGACCTCCCGGGCCACGGTCAGTCCCCGCCCGCGCCGTCGTACGACGTGCCTGAGCAGGCGGCCAGGCTGGCCGAGGCGCTCGATGAGCTCGGCCTTCGTCCGGTCACCGTGGCCGGGCACTCCAGCGGCGGGTACATCGCCACCGCCCTCGCCGAACAGCGCCCGGACCTGGTGGGTTCGCTCGCGCTGATCAGCAGTGGTCCGAGTCCCGACGCGCTCCTTCCGCAGCCCGTCCTCCTTCGGGTCCTGATCGACCCGCCGATCGGCCCGCTTCTGTGGCGAGTCCGTTCCGACGCGATGCTCCGCCGGGGGGTGACCGCCGTGTGCAACCGCCCGGTGGACGTCCCGGACGACCTGGTCGCCGACGTACGGGGCATCGGTTACCGCACGTTCAGGACGGTGCTGCGCCACAACGGCGCGTACATCGCCGAGCGGAGCGTACCCGCGCGCCTGACCGCACTCGACGTCCCGGTTCTGGTGATCTTCGGCGCTGCCGACCCCCGCTGGGATCCGTCTTCGGCGCACCACTACGACACGGTGCCGAACGCGCGAGTCGAGCAGCTGCCCGATGTCGGGCACTTCCCCATGCTCGAAGCGCCGGAGGCGACCAGCGAGCTGCTGCTGCGCTTCGCAGCGACGGGCCGTTGACACCCATCGCCCGGCCTGGTGCTGTGAAGTCCACCGAATCACCGCCTGACTGGGCGTCGGTGGAGGTCGTCGTGCCCCGGCAACCGGGTCGGCTGCCGGGGGTCGGCATGGCCGGCTTCCGCCAGCGTGCTCCGGCGCGCGCGGCTCACCCCAAGGGGGCGCGGGGCGGGTGCGCCGGGCGGGTGACGCCGGGGGCGGTCGTGCGGGGTGTGCGCCGGGGCGGGGGCCCGGGCCGTACCTAATCTGATCGCATGTCAGATGACGAGTCGTACGAGCTGCTCGGGTTCGACAACGTGCTGCTGCCCGTCGGGGATCTCGACGAGGCCGTCCGCTTCTACGGGCGGGCCGGGTTCGAGGTGGCGTTCCGGCTGGACGAGGCCCGGATCGCGCTGCTGAAGGTCGGCGGCGAGACGCCGGGCATCCTGCTGCGGACGGAGGAGGCGCTCGGCCACCGCACGCCGCCGTGGCCCTCGCCGCGGATCTGGCTGGAGGTGCCGGACGCGCGGGCGGCGGCGCGGGAGCTGACCCGGGCCGGCATCGCGCTGCTGGACGAGCCGTCGGCGGTGGCCACCGGCTGGACGGTGGAGATCGCCGACCCGTGGGGCAACGTCCTCGGCTTCACCGACTACACCAAGCGCCCGGAGCTGGGCCGCCGGCCGTGAGCCCGAAGGGCCAGTGACTAGGCTCTCCCCGTGCCCGAGAAGAACATCAGCAAGTCCGAGCAGACGCGTGCCCTGATCCTGGAGACGGCCATGCGGCTGTTCCAGGAGCGCGGCTACGACAAGACGACCATGCGGGCCATCGCCAAGGAGGCCGGGGTCTCGGTCGGCAACGCGTACTACTACTTCGAGGGCAAGGAACACCTGATCCAGGGGTTCTACGACCGGATCGCCGCCGAGCACCAGGCGGCGGTGCGCGAGGTCCTGGACCGGGAGACCGATCTGGAGGCGCGGCTGGCCGGGGTGCTGAAGACCTGGCTGGACATCGCCACGCCGTACCACGAGTTCGCGGTGCAGTTCTTCAAGAACGCGGCCGACCCCGACAGCCCGCTCAGCCCGTTCTCCCCGGAGTCCGAGCACGCCCGCGAGGAGGCGATCAGCGTCCACCGGGAGGTGCTGCACGGGGCGCGGACGAAGGTGGCGCCGGAACTGCGCGAAGTGCTGCCGGAGTTGATGTGGCTGGCCCAGATGGGACTCGTCCTGTACTGGGTGTTCGACCGCACCGAGGGCCGTGAGCGCAGCTACCGGCTGGCCGAGCGGGGCGCCCGCCTCACCGCGCGGGGCGTCTCGCTGGCCCGCTTCCGGGTGCTCAGGCCGCTCGTCCTGGAGGTCCACGAGCTGTTCACGGACTTCCTGCCGGGGATGACGAAGGCGCTGCCGGACCCGGCGGCCAAGGGGCGGCCGCCGGGCGGGACGCCGGTCAGATCCAGGTGAGCTTCCACAGCCGGAAGACGCCCGTGCCGTCCGACAGGTACTGGCCGCCGCCGACGTCCTCGGTGGTGACGACGTACTCCTTCTGCTGCCACAGCGGGATCAGCGGCACGTCGTCGGCGACGTGCGCCTGGAGGCTGCGGAAGTCGGCGGCGACCCGGCTGCGGTCGGCGTAGCGGCGGCTGTCGGTGATGAGGCTGTCGACGTCCTTGTCGCTGTAGCCGGTGTTCATGCTGGAGCCGGTGCCGACGAGCGGGGCGCCGAAGGTGTCCGGGTCGGGGTAGTCGGCGACCCAGCCGACCGCCCAGGCGTCCAGCTTGCCGCTCGTGTACCGCTTCTGGAAGTCGGTCCACTCGTAGCCCTTGACGTCGACCTTGAACAGGCCGCTCGCCTCCAGCTGCTTCTTGATCAACGCGGCTTCCTCGGCGCCCGCGCCGCGGCCGGCGCCGTAGCCGTAGGTGAAGTGCACGGGGAGGGAGACGCCGGCCTGTTCGAGCAGGCCGCGGGCCTTCTTGGCGTTCTGCGCGGGGTAGGCGTCGAAGAACGACGTGGTGTGGCCGGTGAGTCCGGCCGGGATCAGCGAGTACAGCGGGTCGACGGTCCCGTCGTACACGTCGGAGGCCAGTTCCTCGCGGTTGAGCAGCCAGGCGATGGCGCGGCGGACGCGCACGTCGTGCAGCGGCGAGGAGTCATGGGTGTTGAGGTAGAGGTTGCGGGTCTCGGAGCTGTCGCTCTCCGAGACCCGCTGGTCGGGGTCGCTGGGGTTGAGCCCGGCGAGGACCTTGGGCGTCAGGGTGCGGGTGGCGACGTCGACGGTCTTGTTCTGCCAGGCCGCGTCGAGCGCCGTGCCGTCGTCGAAGTAGTGCAGTTCGACGGGCTTTCCGGTGCCGCCGACCGCCCCGTCGTAGGAGCCGTTGGGCTCCAGCGTGGCGGACTTGCCCTTGGTGTACCCGGTGAGCCGGTAGGGGCCGGTGCCGTCGACGTCGGTGCCGGAGCGCAGCGCGTCCTTGGGGTAGCGGGTGTGGTCGACGATAGAGCCGGCGCCGGTGGCCACCTTGAACGGGAAGGTGGCGTCCGGCGTGGTCAGGTGGAACGTCACGGTCATGCCGCTCGCGTCCACCGAGCCGAGGGTCTCGAAGAGGGACGCCGGGCCGACGTCGGAGTTGATCTTCTTGACCCGGTCGAAGGAGAACTTCACGTCCTCGGCGGTCATCGTCTGCCCGCTCGGGAACTTCAGGCCCTCGCGCAGCCGGCAGCGGTAGGTGCGCAGTCCGGTGTCCGTGAAGGCGCAGCTCTTGGCCGCGTCCGGGACGGGCGTGGCGCCGCTGGACTCGAAGGTCAGCAGCGACTGGAAGACGTTGCTGTACAGGGCCCAGGAACCGGCGTCGTAGGCGCCGGCCGGGTCGAGCGAGGTGACCGCGTCCGTGGTGCCGACGGTGATCGCCTTGTCGTCGTCGCCGTCGGAGGGGAGCAGTTGCCAGACGCCCACGCCCACGATCGCCAGTACGAGCAGCGCCAAAAGAATCCGTATGCGAACCGACCGCATCGGTGATGTCCTCCCCGGGCCCGCCCCGGGCCGTCCGTGCATATGCCACACACGCGAGTGGCGCGGCCACCTAATCACACGTGTTTCGCCTGGGGGAAGAGGATTCTGGAGAGGATGAGAAGACGTTATGAAGAAGCGTATCCAGTTCGTTTCACAGGAAGTCCCCAGGCAGCCCTGAGGACTTGATGAAATGGGCGGAATATCGCTTTTGTCAGTCTTCTCGTCCCCGGTCCTGTGCGCTCCTGCGCGCGCCCGGAGGGGAGTTGACGGCCTGCGGGCTATGACGTCCGGCGCAGTGCGCGCAGTCCGCGCAACCCCAGGACCCCGATGACCGTCCCCCATACGAAGGAGACGACGGCCAGCGCGAGATGCACCCAGAAGTACGCCGTGGGGTGCCCGTCGTCGAACGCGAGCCCGCTGCCGTCCTTGACGAGATTCTTGACGAAAGTGATCCAGATGATCCAGCTCCACACCCCGAAGGCGAGCAGGAACCAGGAGACCGGGCGGCTGAGCTTCATGCCTTCAGTATCGCTGCCGGGCGCCCGGGGCCGGGCCGGGGGTGGAACCGGGGACTCGGGCGCGGCCCCGGCGGGCGCGGCAGGTACGTTTCCGGGCGTGCCCGCACCCCACAAGACCGCCAGGCGCACCCTGCTGGTCGCCTCCGCCGCCCTGCTGTCCGTGTCGCTGACCGCGCCCGCCGCCCTCGCCGCGCCGAGCCCGAAGACGAGCAAGCCGGCCGCTCCCCCGGCCCGTATGTCCACCGTGGGCGGCGCCCGCCTCGGCCAGGCCGGCACCCAGGTGAACCTGGCGGCCGGAGTGCCGGTGCTGCCCAAGGACCTCACCGCGCGCTCCTGGATCGTCGCCGACGCCGAGTCCGGGCAGGTGCTCGCCGCGCACAACGCGCACTGGCGGCTGCCCCCGGCCAGCACCCTGAAGATGCTGTTCGCCGACACCGTCCTGCCGAAGTTCCCGGCGACCCAGCAGCACAAGGTGGTGGCGAGCGACCTGGCCGGGATCGGCGAGAACTCCAGCATGGTCGGCATAAAGGAGAACGAGAGCTACTCCGTGCGCGACCTGTGGCTCGGCGTCTTCCTGCGCTCGGGCAACGACGCCGTGCACGTGCTGTCCGCGATGAACGGCGGCGTCGCCCAGACGGTGGCGGACATGAACGCGCACGCCCAGGACCTCCAGGCGCTCGACACCCAGGTGGTCAGCCCCGACGGCTACGACGCGCCGAACCAGGTCTCCTCCGCCTACGACCTCACCCTGTTCGCCCGCTCCGGGCTGCAGAAGAAGGACTTCCGCACCTACTGCTCGACCGTGCGGGCCCAGTTCCCCGGCGAGACCAAGAAGGACAAGAAGGGGAAGAGCACCCGCACGTCCTTCGAGATCCAGAACACCGACCGGCTGCTCAGCGGCGACTACGACATCTCCGTGTACCCGGGCATCGCGGGCGTGAAGAACGGCAACACCACCAACGCCGGCGCCACCTTCACGGGCGTCGCCGAACGCGGCGGCCGGGTGCTGCTCGTGACCGTGATGAACCCGGAGAAGAAGGACCACAACGAGGTCTACCGGGAGACCGCCAAGCTCTTCGACTGGGGCTTCACGGCGGCCGGCAAGGTGCGGCCGGTCGGCGAACTGGTGCCGCCCAAGGGCGCCGGACCGGCCGGCGGCGCCACACCGGGCGCGACTGCCGCGGCCGGACAGGCGGGCGGCGGCCAGGGCGGTTCGTCGGCCCGGCCGGTGGCGAGCGCCACGACGGGCGGCGGCTCCCGCGGCATGGGCACCGCCCTCGGCATCGCCGGCGGTGCGGTCGTCCTGCTCGCGGCCGCCGCCTTCCTGGTCAACCGGCGCTGGCCACTGCCGGACCTGGTGCGCCGCCGCCCCCGTCCCTGACCGCCCCCGCCCCGCCCGGGTCCGCCTTGCTGCCGGTCGCCGTCCAGGCCGCGCAGTACAGCACCAGCTTGCAGGTGAAGTTGATCCACAGCAGCAGGGCGACCGGGACGCCGAACGCGCCGTACATGTTCTTCGCCGCCACGCCCTGGATGTAGCCGCTCAGCAGGAGCTTGAGCAGCTCGAAGCCGACCGCGCCGACCAGCGCGGCGACCAGCAGCCGGCGGCGGGGCGGCTCGACGCCGGGCAGCAGCGTCAGGACGTACAAAAGCACCAGGAAGTCCGCCAGGACGGCGACGACGAACGCGGCGACGCGCAACACCACGCTGCCCCAGCCGTGTTCGTCCAGGCCGATCTGGCGCGACACCCAGCCCACGGCGGCCGAGGCGACGGCGGAGGCGGCGAAGGTGACCAGCACCGCGCCGCCGAGGCCGACGAGGACGCCCGCGTCCTTCAGCCGGGCCAGGATCGGGTTCTCGTCCGGGTCGGCCAGCTCCCACACCGCGCGCAGGCAGTCGCGCACCTGGCCCACCCAGTTGACGCCGGTCAGCAGCAGCACGGCGCCGGCGATGATCCCGACCGTGCCGGCGTTCTGCGCCAGGGAGGCGATGTCGAGTTCGTTGCCGAGCCCCGGGAACTGCTGGGCGATCTTGCCCTCCAGGGTGCGCTGCTGGGCCCCGCTGAGGGTCGCGGCGCCGACCGCGGCGGCCACCGTCAGCAGCGGGAAGAGCGCGACGAAGCTGACGAACGTCATGGCGGCGGCCAGCCGCGTCCACTTCACCCGGTCCAGGCGCTCGTACGACCGCCACGCGTGCGTGAGCATCAGCCGCGCCAGCCAGGGGCCGACGACCGGGAGCCTCTTCAGCCAGTCCATGATCCGACCGTTCCCCCTCAACGCACGCGTCAACACAGCGTTTCTGCGACAAACCGCGCATAACCGGACGATACAGTCGGCTGCCGTGAAGAACGCCTCCGGTCCCGCCCGTCTCCCCCGGTCCCTGCTCGTCCTCGGCGGCACGTCCCAGATCGCGCTGGCCACCGCCCGCCGGCTCATCGCGCGCCGCATCCGCACGGTCTGGCTGGCGGCCCGGGCCTCGCCCGAACTGGCCGAGGCCGCCGCGCACTTGCGCACCCTCGGCGCCGAGGTGCGCACCGTCGACTTCGACGCGCTGGACACCGGCGACCACGAGAGGGCGCTCGGCAAGGTGTTCGCCGAGGGCGGGATCGACATGGTCCTGCTGGCCTTCGGCATCCACGGCGACCAGGCCTACGACGAGCGCGACCCGCCGGCCGCGGTGCGCCTCGCGCAGACCAACTACACGGGGGCGGTCTCCGCCGGGCTGATCGCGGGGCGGCTGCTGCAACAGCAGGGTTACGGCTCGCTGGTCGTGCTGTCGGCCGCCGCCGCCGAGCGGGCCCGCCGCTCCGACTTCCTCTACGGCTCCAGCAAGGCCGGCCTGGACGTGTTCGCACAGGGCCTCGGCGACGCCCTGTACGGCACGGGCGTGCACGTCATGGTCGTCCGCCCCGACATCGTGCGCCCGGGCTCCGCCCGCCGGACGCCGCTGCTCGCCTGCACTCCGGAGGAGGTCGCCACGGCCGTCGAGCTGGGGCTGCGGCGGCGCTCGGAGAGCGTGTGGGTGCCGGGGGCGCTGCGCGTGGTGACGGCGGCGCTGCGGCATCTGCCACGGGCGCTGTACCGGCGGCTGCCGCTGTAGGGACGGCTGCCGCTGTGGAGGCGGCAGCCGCTGCGAGGACGACAGCCGCTGTGGAGGCGGCTGCCGCTGTGGGGACGGCTGCCGCTGCAGGGACGGCTTCCGCTGTAGGGGGCAGCCGCTGTGAGGACGACAGCCACTGTGGAGGCGGCTGCCGCTGTGGGGGCGGGGCTGCCGTCGCGAGGGTGCGGGCCGGGGGCCGCCTGCCGCGCGGGGGTTCCTCGGCGGGCGGGGAGGCTGCGGGGGCTCAGCGGGCCGGGAGCGTGCCGTGGTCGGCGGGGGCCGCCTGGGGCGGGACCGTGCCGTGGCCGCCGAAGGCGAACTCGCGCAGCTTGTGCCACACCCCGGCCGCGTCCTGCCGGTGGAGGGCGAAGCCGGTGCAGGGCCACTCGGCCCGGTAGCCGGCCAGCTCCTTCTGGGCGCGGTCCATCGCCGCCTCGTCGATGCCGTGCGCCACCGTGACGTGCGGGTGGTAGGGGAACTGGAGTTCGCGCGCCAGCGGCCCGGAGGCGGCCCGGACCCGCTGCTGGAGCCGGGTGCACTCCTCGGCGCCCGCGACGACCCGGACGTACACCACCGGCGACAGCGGCCGGAAGGTGTCCGTGCCCGACAGCCGCATCGTGAAGGGCCGTCCGGCGGTGGCCACCTCGGTCAGATGGGCCTCGACGGCGGGCAGCTCGGCGGCCTCCACCTCGGTCGGCGGCAGCAGCGTGACATGCGTGGGGATGCTGTGAGCCGCGGCGTCACCGAAGCCCGCGCGCCGCTCCTGGAGCAGGCTGCCGTGAGGCTCCGGGACCGCGATCGACACGCCGATCGTTACGGTCCCCACGTCGTCTCCTGTCGTCGTACCGATGGTCTGTCGTCGTACCGGGCGCCGTCTCCCGCCGCGCACCCGGCCGTTTCGCCCCGACCGTTCGGGTCCCGGCCGTTTCGTCCGGCCGTCCGGCTTCCGACTGTACGGCCACGGGCGCGCCGGCGGCAGGCGCGGCGGCAGTGATGTGCAGCGCTCTGCGCGGGCCGCCGGGCGAGCGGTGGTGCGCCCGGGCGGATCAGTGCTTGGCGGGCAGGAAGCCCACCTTCGCGTACGCCTGGGCGAGGGTCTCCGCGGCGACCGTACGCGCCTTCTCCGCGCCCTTGGCCAGGATCGAGTCCAGCGTCTCCGGGTCGTCCAGGTACTGCTGGGTCTGCTCCCTGAACGGCGTCACGAACTCGACCATGATCTCGGCAAGGTCCGTCTTGAGCGCACCGTAGCCCTTGCCGGCGTACTTCTCCTCCAGTTCGCCGATACCCGTGCCCGTGAGGGTGGAGTAGATCGTGAGGAGGTTGCTGACGCCGGCCTTGGTCTCCGGGTCGTAGCGGATCACGGTGTCCGTGTCGGTGACCGCGCTCTTCACCTTCTTCGCGGTGGCCTTCGGGTCGTCCAGCAGGTTGATGAGGCCCTTCGGCGTGGACGCCGACTTGCTCATCTTGGCGGTCGGCTCCTGGAGGTCGTAGATCTTCGCCGTCTCCTTGAGGATGTACGCCTTGGGGACGGTGAAGGTGTCGCCGTAGCGGCCGTTGAAGCGCTCGGCCAGGTCGCGGGTCAGCTCGATGTGCTGGCGCTGGTCCTCGCCCACCGGCACCTCGTGCGCCTGGTAGAGCAGGATGTCGGCGACCTGCAGGATCGGGTACGTGAACAGGCCGACGGAGGTGCGGTCGGCGCCCTGCTTGGCGGACTTGTCCTTGAACTGGGTCATCCGGCCGGCCTCGCCGAAGCCGGTGAGGCAGTTCATCACCCAGGCGAGCTGGGCGTGCTCGGGCACATGGCTCTGGACGAACAGCGTGCAGCGGTCCGGGTCCAGCCCGGCGGCCAAGAGCTGGGCGGCGGCCACCCGGGTGTTGGCGCGCAGCTCGGCCGGGTCCTGCGCGACCGTGATCGCGTGCAGGTCGGCGAGCATGTAGAACGCGTCGTGGCTCTCCTGCAGGGACACCCACTGGCGTACGGCGCCGAGGTAGTTGCCGAGGTGGAACGAGCCTGCGGTGGGCTGGATTCCGGAGAGCACGCGAGGTCGATCAGTGGCCATGCTCACCATTCTCTCATTGACCGCCGCCCCCGCCGGGCCGGGTTTCCGCCCGCGAAGGCGGACGGGCACGGGACGGGGCCGGCCGCCGGGCGGGAGGCCAGGCGGTGCCGCCGGGTGGTGCCGCCGGGCGGTACGGCCGAGCGAGGCCGCCGGGCGGCGGCGCGGCCGGTGCGGCCGGTGCGGCCGGTGCGGCCGGGCGGCCGGTGCGGCCGGACCGTGCAGCCGGGGCGCGCGGCCGGACGCGCCGCGCGCCCCGGCTGACCGCCGGGGTGGCGGTCCGCCGGGGTGGCGGACCGCCGGGGTGGCGGACCGCCGCGCGCGGAGGCCGGGGCGGGTCGGCCCCGGGCCGGTCTCCGGGGGGCGGGGACTCGGCCCGGGTCGGTCGCCGCGGAGGCCGGGGGTTCGGGGCCGGGGGCTCAGCCGAGGTCGATCTCCGGGTAGAGCGGGAAGGCGGCGACCAGGTCCGTGGCCCGCTGGGAGATCTCGTCCGCGATCTTCGGGTCGAGGACGTGCTGCGCCTTGGACGGCGCGCCCTTGCCGGTGATGCCGGGCTCGGTGGTGGTCAGGACGCGGTCGATCAGGCCGGCCACCTCGTCCATCTCGGCGGCGCCGAGGCCGCGGGTGGTCAGCGCCGGGGTGCCGACGCGGATGCCGGAGGTGTACCAGGCGCCGTTCGGGTCGGCCGGGATGGCGTTGCGGTTGGTGACGATGCCGGAGTCCAGCAGCGCGGCCTCGGCCTGGCGGCCGGTGAGACCGTAGGAGGAGGCCACGTCGATCAGGTTGAGGTGGTTGTCCGTGCCCCCGGTGACCAGAGTGGCGCCACGGCGCGTCAGGCCCTCGGCGAGCGCGCGGGAGTTGTCCACGATCCGCCGGGCGTAGTCCTGGAAGGCGGGCTGCCGGGCCTCGGCCAGGGCGACGGCCTTGGCGGCCATGACGTGCGGCAGCGGACCGCCGAGCACCATCGGGCAGCCGCGGTCCACCTGGTCCTTGAGCGAGTCGTCGCACAGCACCATGCCGCCGCGCGGGCCGCGCAGCGACTTGTGGGTGGTGGTGGTGACGATCTGCGCGTGCGGCACCGGGTCGAAGTCGCCGGTGAGGACCTTGCCGGCGACCAGGCCCGCGAAGTGCGCCATGTCCACCATCAGCGTGGCGCCGACCTCGTCGGCGATCTCGCGCATGATCCGGAAGTTCACCAGCCGGGGGTAGGCCGAGTAGCCCGCCACGAGGATCAGCGGCTTGAACTCGCGGGCCTGGGCGCGCAGCGCGTCGTAGTCGATCAGGCCGGTGGCCGGGTCGGTGCCGTAGGAGCGCTGGTCGAACATCTTGCCGGAGATGTTCGGGCGGAAGCCGTGGGTGAGGTGGCCGCCGGCGTCCAGGGACATGCCCAGCATGCGCTGGTTGCCGAACGCCTGGCGCAGCTCGGCCCAGTCGGCCTCGGAGAGGTCGTTGATCTGGCGGACGCCGGTCTTCCGCAGGAAGGGCGCCTCGACGCGGTCGGCGAGGACGGCCCAGAAGGCGACGAGGTTGGCGTCGATGCCCGAGTGCGGCTGGACGTAGGCGTGGCGGGCGCCGAACAGCTCCTTGGCGTGCTCGGCGGCCAGCGACTCGACGGTGTCCACGTTGCGGCAGCCGGCGTAGAAGCGGCGGCCGACGGTGCCCTCGGCGTACTTGTCGCTGAACCAGTTGCCCATCGCGAGGAGGGTGGCCGGGGAGGCGTAGTTCTCCGAGGCGATCAGCTTGAGCATCTCGCGCTGGTCGGCGACCTCCTGGCCGATGGCGTCGGCGACGCGCGGCTCGACGGCGCGGATCACGTCGAGTGCGGCGCGGAAGGCGGTGGACTCGGTGGAGAGGGGCGCAGACATCTCTAGGACCTCCGGACGTGGCGTTCGGCGTTCACGGTACGGCCCAGGCGCACGGCACAGTTCATTCGCCGGGCCGCTCCCCGATGGTCCGTCCCATCCTCGGACCCCCTGGTCGGGGTCCAGCGCGCCAGTCACGGCCCGCCGCCAGCCTACCGGGCGCCGCGCGCCGCCCGGTGCGGCCGTCCACCATACGAGCACCTGCTCAGGCGCCGTCGTCCCCGGTCAGACGCCACCGGCCGACCTCCCGGTAGGCGGAGTCGTACACCGCCGAGCCGTCGCCGGGCCGCAGGGCGTAGTGGTGCAGGTTGCCGCCCCAGTAGCGCAGGATCCGGCCCAGCTCGGCCGCCTTCTCCTCGGCGGGCCGCGCGTCGTCCACGGTGATCTCCAGCAGGAACTTCACGTCCGTCGTCTCCCATCAGGCCCCATCAGCCCCATCAGGCCTCATCGGGCTTCATCAGGCCTCATCGGGCGGGCAGGGTCGCGGAGGCTGTGACCTCCATCGGCCTGGGTTTCCATTGTTTCATTGAGCTGCCCTTTGAGACTTTGTGTCGTTCTTTGGCCGGTGTGGGCGCGTAGTGGCTCCCGGAAGTCTCAAAGCGCGGCGAGGGGCGGTCTCCCGGTGGGAGACCGCCCCTCGCGGGAGCGCAGGGCCGGACGGCTCAGAGGATGACGTGCGGGAGGAAGCGCGCGTACTCGTCGGTGATCAGGCCGGACGACTCGCGGATGCCGAGCCCGGCGGACTCGTCCCCGACGACCCAGGCGCCGAGGACGACGTGGTTGCCGTCGAAGGCGGGCAGCGGGGCGAGGGCCTGGTAGCAGCAGGGCTCGTCGCGCACGGCCGGGCCGGCGCCCGGCTCGTGCACGGTCACTCCCGCGCCCTCCCGGCCGAGCAGCGGCTTGGCGACGTAGCCGGGGCCGGCCGCCAGTTCGCGCGGGCCGTCCAGATAGGCGGGGAGCAGGTTGGGGTGGCCCGGGTACAGCTCCCACAGGATCGCCAGCAGCGCCTTGTTGCTGAGCAGCATCTTCCAGGCGGGCTCGATCCACAGGGTGGAGCCGGTGCCGCCGCCGTTGTCGAGGGTGTCCAGGACGTGGTCGGCGAAGCGGTCGGTGGTCAGCCACTCCCAGGGGTAGAGCTTGAAGATCGCCCGGATGAACCGCAGGCCGTTGTCGACGAACCGGCCGGACAGCGGGTCCCAGCCGATCTCCTCCATGGAGATCCAGTCGGTGGCCAGTCCGGCCTGCTCGGCGGTCTCCTTGAGGTAGGCGACCGTCATCAGATCCTCGCCGAGTTCGTCGTCGGCGGAGTGCGCGAAGTGCAGCGGACTGCCCGGCGGGAGGAGAGGGGCCTGCTTGCGCCAGGCGGCGACGAGGCGTTCGTGCAGGGAGTTCCACTGGTCGGCGCCGGGGAAGCGGTCCTCCATCCAGAACCACTGCGGCGAGGCCGCCTCCACCAGCGAGGTGGGGGTGTCGGCGTTGTACTCCAGCATCTTCGCCGGCCCCGTGCCGTCGTAGCGCAGGTCGAACCTGCCGTAGACGGAGGGGAGTTCGGCGCGGCGGTGCCAGGCCTCGGCGACCGCCCCGGCGACGTGCGGGTCGGTGATGCCGAGGTCGGCGAAGCGGCCGGCGGTGACGATGTGGTCGGCCGCGGCCAGGCACATGCGGTGCAGTTC
>NZ_JAIOAB010000037.1 GCF_019890635.1 Streptomyces sennicomposti | reverse complement strand
GCCCGCACCAGCCGCTCCACCGCCTCGGGCGGTATGTCCTGCCCGGGGGAGACCTGCTCGGACAGTCTCAGCCGCCACTTGGCGGTGTGGACCGGCAACGGCACCCCGCCCGCCGCGTCCGCCACCACCAGCCGGACCGTGTTCGACCCCACGTCCACCACGCTGATTCGCATGGCCGGGGGGTACCCGCCCCGCCGGTCCGTACGCCTGACGACACGTCCAACGACGCATGAACGGCGGGTGAACGACGCGGAAACGTCTCATTCCCGCCCGGCACCGGGACCAAGAGGGCCGGAATTCACGCCAGTTGTCGTCGCACCAGCTCGTGCAGCGGCCCGCTCCCGTCCGCGAGCAGCTCCGCCGGCGGCCCCTGCTGCACGATCCGGCCGTCGCGCATCACCACGACCCGGTCGGCGTCCAGCACCGTGGACAGCCGGTGCGCGATGACGATCCGGGTGGCGTTCAGCTTGCGGGTGCTGTCGATCACGATGCGCTGCGTCTCGTTGTCCAGGGCGCTGGTCGCCTCGTCGAAGAAGAGGATCCTCGGCCGCCGCACCAGGGCCTGAGCGATCATCAGCCGCTGCCGCTGGCCGCCCGAGACCGATCCGCCGCCCGCGACCAGGGTGTGCAGGCCCATCGGCATCCGCCGGATGTCCTCGGCGAGACCCGCCAGTTCGGCCGCCGCCATCGCCTCCTCCGGCGAGCACGGCTCGGTGCCCCGGATCACGTCCAGGATCGACCCGGTGAACGGCTGCGCGTGCTGGAGCACCACCCCGCACTGCCGCCGCACCGCCGAGCGGTCCAGCGCCGCGAGGTCCTGGCCGTCGTAGAGCACACTGCCGGACAGCGGCCTGTCGAAACCGATCAGCAGCCTCAGCAGGGTCGACTTCCCGCAGCCGCTCGGCCCGACGACCGCCACGAACTCGCCCGGCCGCACCTGGAAGGAGACGTCGTCCAGGACCAGCGGCCCGTCGGCGGAGTACCGGAACGACAGCCGCCGCGCCTCGATCGCCCCGGACAGCGGCCCCGGCCGGGTGCTGCCCGCGCCCGCCTCCGGCACGGCGTCCAGCACCGGCCGGATCTCCTCCAGCAGCGGCAGCGCCGCCACCGCCGACACGAACGCGCCGGTCAGCGAGGTCACCGAGGTCAGCAGCATCGTCACCGAGGTGCTGAACGTCAGGAAGGCCGCCGCCGACATCGAACCGCGCGCCGGACCGGCCAGCAGCATGAACATCAGCAGTGTGCACACCGGCAGGTACACCGCGCCCAGCACCGTCGTCACGTTCTTGATCCGGCCCACCCGCCGCTGCAGTTCCCGGCCGCGCGCGAACTGCTCGGCCCAGGCGGCGTACGCGTAGTTCTCGGCGGCGGCCACCCGCAGCTTGGGCAGCCCGCGCAGGGTCTGGAACGCCTGGTTGTTCAGCTTGTTGGTGAGCACCACCAGCCGCCGCTGCCGGCGCACCTGCCACAGCCCCAGCGCCGAGAACACGGCCGCGATCACCACCAGCATGCCGACCGCCGCCCACGCCATCGAGGCGCTGTACCAGAACAGCAGCACCAGGTTCATCGCGCCCACGGTCAGCGACTGCGCCACTACCGGGCCGACCCCCGCCAGCAGCCGGCGGATCGCGCTGACCCCCATGGCCGCGCTCGCCAGCTCACCGGTGGACCGCTCGGTGAAGAACCGCGTAGGCAGCCGCAGCAGCCGGTCCCACACGGCCGGCTGCAGCGTCGCCTCGACGCGCCCCTCAAGGCGCAGCACGGTCAGGTTCTCCAGCAGCAGGAACGCCGCCGCCACCACACCGCTGACCAGCACCGCCAGACACACCAGCGTGATCGGCTCGCGCTCGGCCCGCGGCACGTACTGGCCGAGCACCCGGCCCGTCGCCACCGGCACCAGCGCCCCGAGAGCCACCGTCACCAGCCCGCTGACCAGCAGGTTCAGCACATCGCCCCGGCTGCCGCGCAGACAGAACCGCAGCAGGCCGAGCGGACCGGGCCGCCGCTCGGGCAGCGGCCGGTAGAACATCACCGCGCGCGGCTCGAACTCCTGCGCGTTGCCCGGCCCGACCGGCGTCGCCCGCCCGGTCGCCGGATGCACGGCCGCATAGCCGCCGCGCCGCCACAGCAGCGCCACCGGCGCCCCCGACAGCGCCCGCCGGCCCACCAGCGGGCCGGCGTTCTCCCGCCACCAGCGGCCCTCCAGCCGCACCGCCCGGCTGCGCACCCGCGACGCCAGCGCCACCTGCTCCACCGGATCGAGCCGCTCGCTGACCGTGCCCGGCTGCGGCGGGTCGGCCAGGGTGATCCCGGCGGCCCGGGCCACCAGCAGGCAGGCCGCGTACACGGCGTCCGCGTCGGCGGCCGTCGCCCGGTGCGCCGAGGACCGGCCGATGGACGCCAGCAGCGTCCGGTCGGCCCGGTCCCGGACCGCCTCGCCGGCCGCGATCCCCGCGGCCGTCCGCGTCTCATGGGCCCGCTCCAGCTCCTCGATCCAGCGGTCCAGCGCCGTCAGCAGCCGGTACTGCTGGTCCACCACCGACTGCCACACCGCCGGGTCCATCAGCAGATCGGCGGCGGCCTCCGCGCCGTACAGCGCCCCGTACCGGACGCTGCCCGGCGGCACCTGCATCCAGAACACCTCGTCGTCGGCGGGCGCGGCGGACCGGTCGGCCGCCAGCGGGGCCTGGAACAGCACCGACAGGCTGCGGCCGAGACCGAGCGCGAGCGCGTACTCCAGACCGCCGGCCGCCGGCGGCACGTACTGCGGCCGCCCGTACTCGTCCCACGACCAGGTCTCCGTGGGCGCCGGCTGATACAGCTCGCGCAGCCCGATCCGGCGCACCGCGCAGTCCCGCAGCGGCCGGGCCACCAGCGTGTGCCGCGGCCCCGGCGCCGGGCCCAGCAGCAGCGAACCCGCCGCCAGCCGGCCCAGATGGTGCCAGTGGCCCTGCCGCTCCGCGTCCACCGCGAACAGGTCCAGTTCGCCGGCCGTGACCAGCCACAGCGCCTGCGGACCGGCCAGATCCAGCCGGTTCGAGCCCGCGCAGTCCACGGGCGCGCCCAGCGGACCGAGCGCGCCGAGGACCGGATCGCTTGCGTGCACCGCCGTCGTCTCCGTCATCTCACCGCTCCCCGACCAGCGCCGCGTACGCCCCGCCGCGCGCCAGCAGCTCCTCGTGCCGCCCGCGTTCGACGACCGTGCCGTGCCGGAGCACCACGATCTCGTCGCTGTCGCGCACCGTGGACAGCCGGTGCGCGATCACCACGCAGGCGCAGCCGCGTCGCCGCAGGTTGTCCATCACCACCTGCTCGGTCTCCGCGTCCAGGGCGCTGGTCACCTCGTCCAGCACCAGGATGCTCGGCCGGCGCACCAACGCCCGCGCGATCTCCAGGCGCTGGCGCTGCCCGCCGGAGAGGTTGCGGCCGTCCTGCTCGACCCTGCTGCGGATGCCGCCCGGCCGGCGGGCGATGTCGTCGTACAGGGCGGCGTCGCGCAGCGCCTCCACCACCGCCTCGTCCGGGACCGACGGGTCCCACAGGGCGACGTTGTCGCGGACCGTGCCCTCGAAGAGGAACACCTCCTGGTCCACGAAGGACACCGACGCCGCGAGCGCCCCGCGCGGGATGTCCGCAAGGCGCTGCCCGTCGATGCGGATCACCCCCTCCCACGGCGCGTACAGGCCCGAGATCAGCCGGGACACCGTCGACTTGCCGCTGCCGGAGCCGCCCACCAGCGCCACCTGCTGCCCCGGCCCCACCCGCAGGTCGAACCCGCTCAGCAGCGGCTCGTCCAGCGGGCTGTAGCCGAAGGAGACGTTCTCCAGCTCGACATGGCCGCGCAGCCGCCGCGTCGAGTCCCCGGCGCCGGACCGGGTGTGCAGCGGGTCGGTGCGGAAGTCCTCCACGTCCTTGAGGCGGGCCACGTCGGCCGCGAAGTCCTGGATCCGGCCCGCGACGCCGTTGAGCCGGGTCAGCGGCGCGGTGAAACGGGCCACCAGCGCCTGGAAGGCCACCAGCAGACCCACCGAGATGTGCCCCTCCACCGCCCGCATCCCGCCGATCCACAGGATCAGCGCGCTGTTGACCGTGGCGAGCGTCGGCGCCACCACACCCAGCCACGCGCCCGGCACGCCCAGCCGCTGCTGCTCCTCCAGCGTGGTGGCGTGCTGCCCGGCCCAGGTGCGGAAGTAGCCGTCCTCGCCGCCGGTCGCCTTCATCGTCTCGATCAACTGGAGCCCGTTGTAAGCGGTGTTGGTGAGCCGTGCGGTGTCCGCCCGCAGCTTCGCCGTCCGCGTCGCGCGCAGCCGTACGACCACCCGCATCGCCACGATGTTGAGCAGCGCCACTCCGATGCCGACGGCGGTCAGCTGCGGGTCGTAGGTGTACAGCAGCACCGCGTACAGCACCACGACCACCGCGTCCACCCCGGCCGCGGCCAGATCGCGGGCCAGCGTCTCGGCGACCGCGTCGTTGGACTGGAGCCGCTGCACCAGGTCGGCCGGGCTGCGCTGGGCGAAGAACGTCACCGGCAGCCGCAGCAGATGGCGCAGGAACCGGGCGCCGGTCAGCGTCGAGGACACGATCCGCCCGTGCAGCAGATTGGCCTGCTGCAACCAGGTCAGCGCCACCGTGAACAGCACACACGCGGCCATCGCCGCGAACAGCACACCCAGCAGCGAGGACTGCCCGCCGATGAGATACGTGTCGATGTAGGTCCGGCTGAGCGCGGGCACCGCCGCGCCCACCGCCACCAGCAGCAGGCTCGCCAGCACCGCCACCGGCAGCGCGCCCGCGGTGCCGCGCAGCCGGGCCGGCAGCGCACCGCGGATGCCCGGCCTGCGCCCGCCCCGGGCGAAACCCTCGCCCGGCTCCAGCACCAGCACCACACCCGTGAAGGACGCGTCGAACTCCTCCATGGGCACGAACCGGCGCCCCTTGCCGGGGTCGTTGACGTACACCCCGCGCCGGCCCAGCCGGCGGCCCGTGCCGTCGTAGACGACGTAGTGGTTGAACTCCCAGAACAGGATGGCCGGCGCCTTCACCTCGGCGAGGGCGGCGGTGTCCATCTGCATGCCCTTGGCCGTGAGACCGTAACCGCGCGCCGCCTTCAGCAGGTTGCTCGCCCGCGAACCGTCGCGGGAGACGCCGCAGGCGATGCGCAGCTCCTCCAGCGGCACATGGCGGCCGTAGTGGGCGAGCACCATCGCCAGCGAGGCGGCCCCGCACTCCACGGCCTCCATCTGGAGCACCGTGGGGGTGCGCACGGTCCGGCCGCGCCGCCGGGGGACGGGGGTCCTGCGGGGCGGGGCGGCGCGCCGGCGGCCCCGGGTGGGCGGGGCGGCGCTCACGGCAGCAGCCAGTCGACGGGATGCCGGCCGGCCAGCCGGATCGAGGCGTCGGCCAGGGTCATCGACTCCAGCCGGAACGGCGGCCCGTCCGCCGACGACCACCGGTAACCGCTCTTCGTCGCGGCCGTCTCCAGCCGCACCAGCACGGCGACCGGCCGGCCCTTCCCGGCGAACTGCTCGCCCAGCCGGGCGTCCCCGAGGAACGCGCCGATGCGCTGCGCCGACTGGCCCGTGCGGTCCACCGCCGTCACCCGGCCGCGCAGCACGCCGTAGCGCTCGGCCGGCACGGAGGACACGGTCAGGTCCACGGCCGCGCCGACCGGGACGGAGGCGCCGCTCTGCGCGGGCACGTACACCGTCGCGAACAGCGGGTCCGAGGCGTGGGCCACCTTCTCCACGGCGGCCACGTCCGAGCCGGTGGCGACGATCTGCCCGAGGGCGGCGGCGAGGGTGGTGATCCGGCCCGCGGCGACCGTGCGCACCACCGTCTCGCCCCGGGCGGTACGCACCTTCAGCACCGGCGCGTTCGCCGGCAGCCGCTCGCCCTCCTCGGCGAGCACGGCCGTGACCTGCCCGGCGACCGGGCTCTGCACCACGTAACCGCCCTGCGCGTGGGTGAGCACCGCGGGCGCGGCGACCGTGGTGGCCACCGAGCCGGTCACCGCCCACCCGCAGGC
This sequence comes from Streptomyces sennicomposti, assembly GCF_019890635.1. GTDB lineage: Bacteria > Actinomycetota > Actinomycetes > Streptomycetales > Streptomycetaceae > Streptomyces > Streptomyces sennicomposti. Next base: position 65,418 of record NZ_JAIOAB010000037.1, on the reverse strand, counting down.
GGCGGCCAGGGCGACCAGCGTGACGGCCAGCACGAGACCGCCCCGGGGGCGGGCGAGCCGCACCGGGAGGTCCAGTTCTTCGGGCGACTGGAGCCTGGCGAGGGCCTGTTGACGGAACTGCACGGAACTTCCCTCACCTGGGGGAGACTTCTTCGGGGCCAAGAGCCCGAGGGACTTCTTGTAAACGTCCGAGAACCCCGGAACCGGTGGACGGCTCCGGGGACTCGGCGGCAGCGCGGTGCGCTCAGAGACCGGCGACCAGGTTGGTGACCGGGGCGGTGTTCAGACCGGTCACACCCTCGACGGTGCCGACGGCCGTGTCGACCAGGCCGGTCACCGGGGCGACGCCGTCCACCAGGCCGGTGACGGTGCCGAGGGCGTTCACGGACAGGCCGCCGGAGATGGAGTCGAGCTCGGCGTCCGAGATCTCGGCGGTCTCGACCTGGGGGGTGGAGTTCATGCTGGAACTTCCCTTCGTGTGGGGGTTGTGACAAGGGGGGAACGGCCTCGCCCAAGACCGGCGGACGGCCGCGGCCACGGGCGCCGGCCGCCTGTTTCCCAAGCGTCCCGGCCGGCCCCCGCGGTGCGATGGATCAAAGCACGACGCGCCCCGCCGCTTCCACTTGCGCAGGGCTCTCACCAGCGCACTTGCCCATCAAGGGGCCTCTCGCGTGGATGTGCGGGCACGAGTCGTCGGCCACTTCTTCACATGCCGCACGGCATCGGCCCACGCACACCCTTGCCCGCCCGGAGGCGAACGGTGCACTTGGCGCCAAACGCACGTCGCGGGCGCGGCGGTTGTGCAGATCGGCCGCGCCCGGTGACCCCGCTGGGCACGCGCTGTGCAGATTCCCTGAAGCAGCAATTCCGCTCCCGGTCCGTGACGGAGTGTCACCGTCATGGGGTCGGGCGACAGCGGGGTGTGTCCACGGCGAGCGGGCCGGTCCGGGCGCGCCCGGGGCGAGTCGACGTACCGGTTTGAACGCCCCGCGCTCCGGACGCGTACCAACTGCCGGCCAGGCGCGCCCCAACCCGCCGCCGTACGGCGGCACGGACCCCGCCCCCAGGAGGTCGAGAAGTTTGAGTCACCAGCGAATTCCGAAACGCAAGGCCGCGATAGCGGCGGGCGGCGTGATGGCGCTCGGCGCGGCGGCGCTGCTGCTCCCGCACGCCAACGCCTCCCAGGACGCCGCGACCGGCGCCGGCGCCCCCAGGACCTTCGCGGCGAAGGACGCCTCGGACGTCGCCTCCCGGCTCGCCGGATCGCTCGGGACCGCGTACGCCGGCGCCTACTACGACAGCGGCAGGCAGCGGCTCGTGGTGAACGTGGCGGACGCGGACGACGAGGCCGTGGCGCGGGCCGAGAAGGCGGGCGCGGACGTCCGCCGGGTCGGCAACAGCATCGCCGCCCTCAAGTCGGCCGCGCGCACCCTGAAGGCGAGCGCCACCATCCCCGGCACCTCGTGGGCCGTGGACCCGCGCACCGACAAGGTCGTCGTCACCGCCGACCGCACGGTCACCGGCGCCGAGTGGAACCGGCTCCGGTCCACCGTCCGCGGGCTCGGCGAGGGCATGGCCACCCTCAAGCGGTCCGCCGGCGCCTTCCGGACGTTCGCCTCCGGCGGCGACGCCATCTTCGCGCAGGCGCAGGGCGGCACCGTGCGCTGCTCCCTCGGCTTCAACGTCACGGCCGCCGACGGCAGCCCCGCCTTCCTGACGGCCGGTCACTGCGGCGTCGCCGCCAGGCAGTGGGCCGACTCGCAGAACGGGCAGCCCGTCGCCACCGTGGACCAGGCGACCTTCCCGGGCAACGACTTCTCCCTCGTCAAGTACGACGACCCCGCCACCCAGGCGCCCAGCGCGGTGGACGTGGGAGGTGGGCAGAGCGTGCAGATCACCGGGGCCGCCGAGGCGACCGTCGGCGAGACCGTGTTCCGCATGGGCAGCACCACCGGGCTGCACAACGGGACGGTGACCGGCCTCGACGCCACGGTCAACTTCCAGAGCGAGACCGACCCGAACGGCGTGGACACCGTGACCGGACTCATCCAGACCGACGTCTGCGCGGAGCCGGGCGACAGCGGCGGCTCCCTGTTCACCCAGGACGGCGGCGCGGTCGGCCTCACCTCGGGCGGCAGCGGCGACTGCACCCAGGGCGGCGAGACCTTCTTCCAGCCGGTCACCACCGCCCTCCAGGCGACGGGGGCGACGTTCGGCGCGGATGCCGGTGCGGGTGACCAAGGGGGTGACGGCGCGGCCGGGCAGGGGGCCGGCGGCCAGGCGGGCGACCACAACGGCGGCGGCCAGTCCGGCGACGGCTCCACGGCCGTGCCGGGCGACGACGCGGCGGGCTCCGGCGCGGACGACGGCTCGGGCGCGGCCCAGGACCCCGGCACGGGCGGCGACTCCCGGACGGGCACGCCCCGGACGGGCAACGGCCTCGGAAGCGGCCGGGGCCGCGGCCACTGACCGGCGGACGGGCACGGCGCCGGTCCCGGTGACACACCGGTCGCGGCGCGACGGGCCGGGCCCGGCGAGACGTCCCCTGGCCGGGAACCGGTCTCGGCGACACCTGCCGGGCCGCCACGTCGGATCCGGGCGACGGGCCGTTTCCGGGACGGCACGTCGGCGTCGGCGCGGCGCCGGCCCGGCTGACGCACTGGTCCCGCGACGCGTCTGCCCGGTCGACACGTCGGACCCGGCAACGCGCCGGCCCTGGGCGGCATGCCGTCTCGGCGACGCCTGCCCGGCCGCCGTCCCGTCGGCTCCGGGGTGACAGGCCGACTCCGGGGCGACAGGCGGTCCCGGGTGTGCGCCGGTGCCGACCCGACACGTCGGTCCGGCAAGACGCTTGCCCAAGCGGCGCACCGGTCCCGGCGAGGCGCTTGCCCGGCCGACGCGTCGGCCGCCTCGGTGGCGCGCTCGCCCGACCGCCACGTCGGTGGCGCGCTCGCCCGGCTGCCACGTCGGGGCCGTGAGTCCGGTCCAGGGGCGACACGTCGGTCCCGGCGGACGGTCGGGGCCGGCCGACGCCCCGTCCGGCCTGGCAGCCGCCCCGCCTCCGGCATGCCACCGGACCCCCGCAGCCCGTCGGCCCCGACCGTCCGCCGGGCCAGGGGCGAGCCGACGGCCAGTCAGCCGGTCGGCCGGGTGCAGCGAGCCGGGGCAGGGGCGTCGGCCGGGCGGCGTTCAGTCGCGCGGGCGGTCACCGCGTGCGTGGCCGTCGCCCGGCCGGTCGCCGCGCGGGCGGTGGCGGCCTCGGAGTGCCAGGGTCAGGCAGAGCACGGTCGCGGCCACGGCGAGTGCGGCGGGCAGTCGGGACCAGGAGGTGTCCGCGACCGGCGCGTGGGCGGCGAGCAGGACCACCGTGCTCGCGGCGGCGGCCGCCACCGCCGGGGTCGCCCGGGGCCCGTCGCCCGGAGGTGCCGTGACGCCTGCCGTCCACGCGTCGGTGACGAGCAGATAGGCGAGCAGCAGCGCGGCGACGCAGACGACCAGCCAGGTCGGGGGATCAGTGACCGCGGCGAGGGCGATCGCGGCGGCCGGCAGCACGGTCGTCCTGCGGCGGGCCGCCACCGTCCACCAGCGCATGGAGGTCCGCACGGGACGCGCGTCGACCATTGGAGCGGCCCACCACGCGGCCGCCGCCACCGCGAGGACGAGCACCTTGACCGGCAGCCGCGCGTGCCAGACGGCCGGCGGGTCGCAGGCGGCGACGGCGAGGGCCGTGCCGAGCAGCCGGTCGGTGAGACGGGAGGTGACACGGGACAGGAGCAGACCGGCCCGGCTCCCGGCGGGGCGCGGCTCCGGTCGTGCGGCGGGGGCGGTGCTCATCGGCTCCCTCCGCGGATGCGGGCCCGCAGCAGCGGCGCAAGAGCGAGGTCGAGGCTCTCGCCGGGGCGGTGGGCGACGACCGCGATGCCGCGTTCCACGAGGGCGAAGCGCATCGCGTCGCGGTCGGCCCGCCACAGCCGCAGCGCGAGTTCGCCCTCGCTGTCGCCCGCCTCCACGACCGGATCGCCGGCCGGGATCTCGATCACGACCATCGGGTTCGCCCGCTTGCGCACCTGGTGCAGCACCTCGAGGATCCGCTGGTCGGTCAGCGGTGTGACGACGTACACCAGCGCCCCTTCGGGCAGGGCGGGCGGCGGCAGCGAGTCGAGGCCCGCCGCCCGGTGCGCGAAGTCCTTGCGGACCGCCAGCACGCTCTCCACCACACGGTAGAAGTACCCCTGGCCGCCGCCCGGTCGCAGCCAGCGGGTCGCGCCGCCGACCGACACCACGCCGACCCGGTCGTGGGTGCGCAGATAGGCGCGGACCAGCCCGGCGGCGGCCCGGAAGGTCTCGTCCAGCGTGGAGGCGCCGGTGGCGGGATCGACCACGTCGGCGAGCACGTCCAGCAGCACCACCGTGTCGGCCGTGCGCTCTGCGGCGAACCGGTGGACCTGGAGCGCGCCGCGGCGGGTGGTGGCCGGCCAGTGGATCCGGCGCTGCCGCTCGCCGCGTACGTACGGGTGCACGCCGGTGACCTCGACGCCCTCGCCGCGCTGCGCCGAGGTGTGCTCGCCGATCCGCTGCGGCAGCCGGACCGGGACCGGTGTGAGGCGGGTGTGTCCGGGCACCGGGAACACGGCGACCTCGCCGAGTTCGGCCCGCACGGTGCGCCGGGCCAGTCCGCCCCGGTCGTAGACGTCCACGTCGACCGTGCCGAGCGTCCAGCGGCCCCAGCGCCGCGGCGTCAGGACGAGTTCGACGTGGTGCGGGCCGACCGCGAGACGGTCGAGCCGGACCCCGTGCCCGAGGACGACGCCGGGGTCCAGCCGGCCGGCCTCCCCGTCGCAGGTCACCGCGATCCGCACCCGCACCTGCTCGCCCTCGAAGCACCGTCGCGGCTCCACCTCGGCCTCGGCCGTCACCGCGCCGGTGCCCGGTCCGCCGGGTAGGGCGAGCGCGAGCAGCACCAGCGGGACGGCGGCGAGCGCGAGCACCCAGGGCCGTCCGGTGAGCAGCGCGGCGGACAGCGCGACGACGGCCAACGTGCCCAGGCGCAGCGCGCGTTCACCGGCGCGCCGGCCGGGCGGGGGCGGCGGCGGTGGTCCGGTGGTCACGTCCAGGCGGCCGTCCAGGGCCCGCCGGACGGTGGCGGCCGCGCGGGCCGGCGCGGGCTCCGTCATGACGCGACCGGCGTGCGCGGCAGCGTCCGGGGCGCCGGCACGGACTGCGTGATCTCGCGGATCACGTCGTCGCCGTCGATCTGCCGCACCCACAGCTCCGGCTTGAGGGTGACGCGATGGGCGAGGGCCGGCACCGCCACCGACTTGACGTCCTCGGGGACGACGTAGTCCCGCAGGTCCAGGACGGCCCGGGCGCGGGCGAGCTGCACCAGGGCCAGGCCGCCGCGCGGGGAGGCCCCGACCTGGATGTGCGGGTGGGCCCGGGTGGCGCCGACCAGCGCGACGACGTACTCCAGCAGGTCGTCGTCCACCTCGACGCGTTCGACGGCGGCCCGCATGGCCAGCACCTCGTCCGGACCGCTGAGCGCGCGCAGCACGGCCTCGGGCGCGGCCCGGTCGAGCCGTGCGCGCAGCAGGTCCGTCTCCTGGGCGGCCGTCAGATAGCCCATCCGCACCCGCAGCAGGAACCGGTCGAGCTGCGCCTCGGGCAGCGTGTACGTGCCCTCGTACTCGATGGGGTTGGCGGTGGCCACGACCACGAAGGGCTCCGGCAGCGGCCGGGTGCTCCCGTCGACGGACACCTGGGACTCGGCCATCGCCTCCAGCAGCGCGGCCTGGGTCTTGGGCGGGGTGCGGTTGATCTCGTCGGCGAGCAGCAGATGGGTGAAGACGGGGCCGGGCCGGAACACCATCTCGGCGGTCCGCTGGTCGTAGAACGGGGCGCCGGTGACGTCGGAGGGCAGCAGGTCGGGGGTGAACTGGATACGGCGGAAGTCCAGGCCGAGGGTGGTGGCGAAGGAGCGGGCCAGCAGCGTCTTGCCGAGTCCGGGCAGGTCCTCGATGAGGACGTGGCCGCCGGCGAGGATGCCGAGCATCACCAGGGCCAGCGGTTCCGCCTTGCCGACCACGGCCGTGCGGATCTCGTCGAGCACGGCCGCGGCCCGTTCGCCGGCCTGCCGGGGGGTCAGGACGTCGGGGGCCGGGGTGGGCTGCGGGCTGGTCACGGTCTGGGTCCTCCCGGGGCGGGGTCGGGGTGTGCGGGTGGCGGGGCGGCGGCGGTGCGGCCGGTCACAGGGCTTCCAGGCGGTCGAGCAGGGCGCGCAGGACGGGCTCGGGCGGCGTGGGCCCGGGGGCGGCCGCGCCGGGGTCGATCCACGGCCACAGCTCGGCGCCGACCAGCGCCCGGGCCCGCTCGGGGCTCCGGTGCATCGCCACGCCGTGCCGTTCGGCGAGCCGGGCGGCGAACAGCCGCTGCAACTGGGGCCGCATCACGGCGCGGAAGTGCGCCGCCCCGTCCTCGGCGAGGGTGTCGGCCACGAGACGCCGCCATGCGCCGAGCGCCGGCGCCCGGCCGCTCAGCAGGCGCACCGGCTTGCGGTGGCCGCTGTCCTGGGCGGCGCCGCCCGCGGCATGGCGCCCCAGCGCCAGCGCCACGACGGTGACGAGCGCGAGGCCGCAGCCCGCGGCGGCGGCGCCGTCGGCCGCCGCGAGCAGCGCCACGGCCCCGACGGCGACGGCGCCCAGGACCGTCAGCGAGTGCCGTACCGAGCCGGGTTCGCCGAGCGCCGCGCCGACGAGGGCTCTGATCCTCGCGGGCGCCTTCACAGCGCGTCCGCCACGGTTTCGGGCTCGCCCGTGCGGGAGCGCAGGTCGTGGGCGATCTCGGCGAGCGCGGCGGCGGCCCGGTCGCGGTGGCCGCCGTCCATCGGGTGAGTGGAGTAACGGGCCTCGCGGAACAGGGCGGTCAGCTCCGCGGCGGCCCTCGGCGGCAGGCCGTCGGCGACGGCCCGCTCCAGCAGGTCCTGCGGGCTGTCCGAGGCGCGCCGGGCCGTGCCGGAGTCGGCGAGCGAGGTCTCCATGGCGGCGTAGCAGGCGATGACGGCCGCGCGGGCGCCGGCACCGTCGAGGAGGGCGCGGCGCCCCGAGTCCACGGCCTCGGCCAGGCGTTCCCGCTCGTCGCCGAGCGTCGCGTACGTCGCCGGGCTCCCGGGCTCCGGCGGCCGGGTGAGATACCGCCACAGGTACACCCCGGCGATCACCGCGGCCACGGCGAGCAGGGCGGCGCCCAGACCGAGCAGGACCGGCGTCACATCCAGGTGTGAGCTGTGATCGCCGGGTTCGGCGGGCGTCACGGGCGGCTGGGTGCGCACCGGGTCCCGCCGCTCGACGGGCCGGTGCGGCGCCCGCCCGCCCCCGGGGTCGCCGCCGGACGAGCCGAACCGGTGCAGGGCCAGGACGAGCACCGGGAGGACCAGCGCCACGGCCGTCAGGACACGGCTCACGCCGTCCGCCAACCGCTCTTCCACCGGGGTGAGTTCGCGGCCCGTGCGCAGCTGCTCCAGGTACTTGCCGCGCAGTGCGAAGCCGCCGAGGAACGCCAGCAGGGCGAAGCCGGTCACCACGAGGAAGTTGCCGCCGAGCGGCCCGCGGCCCGCGGCGAACAGTCCCGCGCCGGGCCGCAGCAGCAGCGCCGCCAGGGCGGTCCCGCCCACGACCAGCACCGCCGACGCGGCCTGTGCGGCGCCGACCGTGCCCCGCCGCCGTCGCCCGCCCGCCGTACGCCCCCGCCCCACGGCACGCCCCCTCCCTCGTGACGCGCAGCTTCGCACATGGATCGCGAGCATGTCAGCAGCGGGGCTCCGCTCCCGGGCGTGCGCCCGGCCCGACGCCGGGGGAATCCCGCCGGGCACCCGCCCCTCAGCCGTCCCCCCGCGCCCGCAGCAGCAACAGGGCCACGTCGTCGGCGCGTTCCCGGGCCGCCGCGCTGTGCCGCACCAGGCAGTCCGCCAGCTCGTCCAGCGGCGTCCGCCCGGCCTCGCCGAGCCGTTGCCCCAGTTCGGCGAGGGCGTCCTCGATGTCCACGTCCGGCGACTCGACCAGCCCGTCGGTGTACAGGACGAGCACCGAACCGGGGGCGAGGCCGACCCGGGTCGTCGGATACGTGGCCGCCGGGTCGATGCCCAGGAGCGGGCCGCCGGCCAGGTCGAGCACCCGCACCCGGCCGTCCGGCCGTCTCAGCAGCGGCGGCGGATGCCCGGCCCGGGACATCACGGCCGAGCCGTCGGCCGGATCGAGCCGCAGATACAGACAGCTGGCGAACAGCTCGACGCCCAGGTCCATCAGCAGCCGGTTGGTGCTCCGCATGACCTCCTGCGGCTCCTGGCCCACCGTCGTGAACGCGCGGACGGCGGTGCGCAGTTGGCCCATCAGCCCGGCCGCCGTCACGTTGTGCCCCTGCACGTCCCCGATCACGGCGGCGGGCGGCGGGGTGGGCACCAGGTCGTAGAAGTCCCCGCCGATCTCCATCCCCTGGGTGGCGGGCAGATAGCGCGCGGCGGCGTCGAAGCCCGGCACCCGCGGCAACGAGTGCGGCAGCAGCGCCTGTTGCAGACCGTGCGCCAGCCGGTGCTTGGCGTCGTAGAGCCGGGCCCGCTCCAGCGCCTGCGCGATCAGACCGCCCAGACTGGTCAGGACGGCGCGCTCGTCCGCCGGGAAGGGGTGCGGTTCGGCGTAGGCGAGCACACACGTGCCCACCGGCCGCCCGGAGGCGATCAGCGGCAGGTACGCCCAGGCCGCGAAGTCGTCGCGCACCGCGTACCGCACCGGGTACAGCCGCTCCAGCTCCTGCCGGGAACTGAAGAAGGCGGGCGCCCCGGTGGACAGCACACGTGTGCTCGGGGTCGGCGCGGACAGCGGGGTACCGTGGAACTGCTCGACGGCCCGGCGGTCCCGGTAGCCGCGCTGCCCCAGCACCTGCAGCCGCCCCGACTGCGAGCCGAGGATCATCAGGGCCTGGCTGCCGACCGCGGGCACGATCTCGTCCGCGACCAACTGCACCACGTCCCGTACCCCCACCGCCTCGGTCAGCGCCCCGGCCAGGCCCAGCACCCGGGAGATGGTCACCAGGCTGGACGGTGAGGTGCCGTCGCCGGGCCCGGGCGTGCCGCGGCCGAGTTCCGCCACCGCCCGGGCCCGGCTGATCCGCACGCTCAGCCCGGTCGTGCTCGGGTACAGCCGGAACGACAGCCAGTCGCTCGGCGGCCGCAGCGCCACGAACGAGGTGACGTGCTGGCTCAGCAGCGCGCCCCGGTAGCGGTCCTCGTACATCGGGTCGCTCAGCCACGGCACCGACGTCCACAGCCGGGTGCCGAGCAGCTCGGCGACGGGCAGGCCCAGCAGGTCGGCCGCCGCGGTGTTGGCGAAGGAGACCCGGCCGTGCAGATCCAGCGCGGCCAGCCCGTACGGCAGCCGCGACACCATCCGGGCCGCCTCCACCGCGCCGAGCGAGCCGGCCGTGCCGCCGGACGGCCCGGTGCCCAGCAGATCCGGCTCCGCGAGCACCGGCCGGCGCTCGGCCGCGGCCCGCTCCAGCCGCAGCGCCAGCCGGTCGCAGGCGGCGCTCAGATGGTCGCGCTCCCAGTCGGACAGCACCGGCGGATGCGCGGCGGGCCAGGTCACGAACACCGCGCCGTACGCGGCGTCCCGGGTGGCCAGGGGCAGCGCGGCCAGGGCGAAGGGGTAGGGCAGGACGACGGCGATCCGCGGATAGCGGCGCACCATCTCCTCCTCGCCGCTCACCCAGATCAGCCGCCGCTCGCGCAGCGCCTGCGCCACCGGGATGGGGGCGCTCAGCCCGACCCGCTCCCAGGGCGCGGCGAAATCGCGCGGCATGCCCGCCATCACCGCCATCTCCAGCACCGGCTGGTCGGGGGCGAGCAGGTAGACCGCGCCCGAGTGGGCGTGGACCTCGTCCAGCATGGCGGCCAGGGCGAGGGACAGCAGCGGCCGGCCGGCCGCACCCCGGGCGGCCGGCGGCGGCTGTCCCGGACCGCGCCCGTCGGACACGCCGACCACCTCCTCGTACCCGTCCGGCCGCGTGACGGGCCCCAGGGATCAAGGTTCCCCCTTCCCGGCCCGGCGCGCACGGCGAGCGGTGCGTACGGCGCGTGGCGCGCACGCCGGGGCGGCCGGCCGCCGGAAGCCGTACGCGTCGTAGGACAGGGTGAGGACGCGCCGCCGCGCCATACCCACTCGGCCACGGTCCATGCCCCCACGGCCGGAGCGCACGCGGGCGGACAAGCGCCACGAGTGCGCCCCCGCGCACCCCGATGGCTGGATCTCCGCGCACGGTGGGGGCCCGCGCCCCCAAGAATTGGGCACGCGCTGACCATCCACGGAAAACCGGTGCAAGGCGAGCTGAAGGGGGCGGCAGTGATCCGGGTACTTCTGGTGAACGACGCATGTCTGGTGCGGTCTGTCATGGCGGAGTGGCTTCGCCGGGAGCCCGACCTGAAGGTGTACGACACACCGTGGCGCAGCGCGGCGGCACGGGCACGCGCCGTCCGGCCCGACGTCTGCGCCGCCGACCTCGACCACGCCGACGCGCACGGGCTGCCGCCGCTGGGCGACCTGTGCCCGCGCGGGACGGTCGCCGGCCCGCCGCGCCTGCTGGTCCTGACCGGCGCGGACCGCCCCGGGCTGTTACGGCGGGCCATCGAGGCGGGGGCGCTCGGCTACGTCGACAAGAAGGGTTCGCCGGACCGGCTGGTGCACGGCATACGCCGGGTCGCCGCGGGGGAACGTTTCGTCGACGACTCGCTGGGCTTCGGCTTCGTCAAGGCCGCCGAGATGCCGCTCACCCGGCGGGAGCTGAGCGTGCTGTCGCTGGCCGCGGAGGGCGCCTCCGTCGCCGAGATAGCCGGCAGCCTGCACCTGTCCCACGGGACCGTGCGCAACTACATGGCGGCCATCACCCGCAAGACCGGGGCGCGCAACCGCATCGACGCGATCAGAATCTCGCAGGGGGAGGGGTGGCTGTGACCCGGGCGGCGGACGTGCTCGCGGGTGCGGAAGCCGGTGGCCGCGGGGGCGACCAGTCGCCGACCAGTTCGCGGTAGAGCGCGGAGCACGCCAGCAGCTCCTCGTGGGTGCCGTACGCGGTGTCCCGCCCGTCCATGACCAGGACGCGGTCCGCGCGCCGCGCCGAGCTGACCCGGTGGGCCACGATCACCAGGGTGCCGCCGGGCCGGGCGGCGAAGGCGCGCTCCGCGCGGGCCTCGGCCTCCGGGTCCAGATGACAGGTCGCCTCGTCGAGCAGCGCGAGCGGGGCGGGGGACAGATAGGCGCGGGTGAGCGCGATCAGCTGGCGCTCGCCCGCCGACAGCGCCGCCGGGTCCACCGGCGCGGCCGGGCCGCCGAGGCGGTGCAGCAGCCCGGTCAGGCCGACCGCGTCGGCCGCTGCGAGCAGCTCCGCCTCCGGGACGGGGCCGGGGCGCAGGTGGAGGAGGTTCTCGGCGAGGGTGCCGGAGTGGACGTACGCCTCCTGCGGGATGAGCACCCGCCGCGCGGCCGCCGCCGCCCCCGGCACGGGCGACCCGCACACCCGGATCTCGCCGCGGGCCGGCTCCAGCAGCCCGGCCACCAGCGCGGTCAGCGTGGACTTCCCGATCCCGCTCGGCCCGACGACCACCAGATGGCCCCCGTGCGGCACGACCAGATCGAAGTCCCGCAGCACGGGCTCGCTGTGGGGGCCGTAGGCGAAGGTGACGCGGGAGAGGGAGAGCGCGGGCTCCGGGGGCCGCCCGGATGGCTCGCGGGGGCCGGTTCGTTGCGGAGTTCCGGCGCTGCGGCCCGCCTCGAACGGCGATTCCCGGCCGCCCGGGAAGGGGCGCTCCGCGCCGGGCGCCGGCCCGTACGCGGCGGGCGGCCGAGGCTCCGGGGCGGACGGTCCGGCGGGCGCTTGCGGCGGGAGCAGACGGCGCAGGACGACCGTGAGACGCGCGCCGCTGGTGCCGAGACCGTGGATCAGATTGTGCAGGGCGGGCAGCAGGGACTGGGTGACGTAGGCGAGGGCGCCGACCAGGGCGCCCGGAGTGACGTCGTGGGCCAGCAGCCAGGGCGCGGCGGCCAGCAGCAGCACGACGGGCAACTGGCCGCCCAGCGCCAGGGACGCCACCCGGACGACACCCCAGCGGGCCAGCGCCTGTGCCGCCCGGCGCTCCGCCGCCACGCACCGAGCGACGTCCGCCGCGATCCGCTCCTCCGCGCCGAACGCCGTCACGTCCCGCAGCCCCGGCGACACCGCGCTCAACCGCTCCGCCAGCGCCTCGTCCGCCACCAGGTACGCCTCCTGACGCCGGGCCAGCGGCCGCAGCGTCGCCGCGAACACCGCGACCCCCGCGAACAGCGGCGGCGCGACGACCAGCAGGAGCAGCGGCGCCAGCGAGAACAGCCCGACGAGCGCGCCGGCCATGGCGACCAGGAAGGACCGGGAGACCAGCACCAGCCCGGCGAAGGTGTCCCGGGCGATCTCCACCTGCTGGGTCAGCCGGGACAGCGCCCCGCTGTCCGCCTCCCCGACCCCGCGCGCCGCCACCCGCCGCACCAGCCGGTCCCGGAACGGCTCGACCAGCGCCGCCACCGCCCGGTAGACCCGGCCGGTGCCGTAGGCGCCCGCGACGACCCCGAGCCCGGCCACCCCCAGCCAGGCCAGGCCGACGCCCGCCCGCCCGGCCAGGAACCCGTCGTCCATGGCGCGGGCCAGGGCGTAGCCGAGCAGGAACGTCTGCCCGGTCTCCAGCACCGACCACCCGCCCAGCCGCGCCAACTCGCGTCCGTGGCCGCGCAGAAACCGCAGGGCACGGGGCGCGCGGGGGGCGTGCGCGGCACGGGGTTCTCGGGTCACGGGCGTGCTCCGTTCGCCGGGCGCGGTGAGCTGGTGAGGTGCGGTGGGCCGGGGGCGGGGGCGGGGGCGGGGGCGTCCGCCGCGCGTGTCGCCTCCGCCGTGCGCGTCGCGTCCGCCGCCCGCGTCGCCTTCGCCGCGTGTGTCGACGCCGACGTGCGCGTCGCGTCCGCCGCGTGTGTCGACGCTGCCGGGCCGCGCGCCGCGCCGTCCGTCCCGCCGGTACCCCCGCCCGTCCCGCCGGTGCCGCCGTCCGTTTCGTCGGCACCGCTGATCGGGATGCCGCCGCCGGTCGCGGTGGCGTCGCCGATCGGGTCGGCACCGCCGGGCGTGGCGGTGCCGCTGGTCCCGTCGGCGCCGCCGCTTCCGTCGGCGCCGTCCGTCGCCGCCGCGCCCTCCGCCTCCTCCGCGCCCTCCGCGTACTCCCCGAACACCCGCCGGTACTCCGGCTCCCGCCACAGCCGCGCGTGCGGGGCGAGGGCGCGCACCCGGCCGCCGTCCAGCCAGGCCACCGCGTCGGCGCGGGCCGCCGTGGCGGCGCGGTGGGCGACCACGAGACGGGTGGCGGCGACGTCGCCCTCGGTCAGGGCGCGGGTGATGCGGTGCTCGGTGATCGTGTCCAGGCTGGAGAGCGCGTCGTCCAGGACGAGCAGCCGGCCGCCGTGCGCGAAGGCGCGGGCCAGGCCGAGCCGCTGGGACTCGCCGCCCGAGCGGGGCGTGTCGGCCAGGGCAGTGGCGTAGCCCTCGGGCAGCCGGCGGACGAAGGCGTCCGCGCAGGCCGTACGGGCCGCCTGCCGGACCCGGTCGGCCGGGGGCGCGCTCACCCCGAGGCCGATCGCGTCCTGGACGGTCGTGCCGAGCAGCACCGGCCGCTCGAAGGCGTAGCCGACCGCGCGCCGCAGCTCGTCGTGGGCCAGCTCGGGCAGCGGCACGCCGTCCAGCAGCACCTCCCCGGCGTCCGGGTCGGCCAGGCGTCCGGCGAGGGCGGCCAGCAGCGACTTGCCCGCGCCGGACCGGCCGACCACCGCGAGGGTCGTACCGCCGGGCACGGTGAGATCGACGCCGGCCAGCACCGTGCGGTCGCCGCGCCGCGCGGTCACCCCGCGCAGCTCCAGGCGGCCCGGACCCGGCGGCAGCGGACGGCTGCCGTGGCCGGGCGCGGGCTCGGCCAGGATCTCGCCGAGGCGTCCGGCCGCCGCCCGGGCCCGGACCAGCGCGGCGAGCTGTCCGACCAGCACTCCGGCGCCGGTCGCGAGGACCGCGTACCGGGAGGCGGCCAGCACCTCGCCGACGGTCAGCCGGTGCCGGGCCAGCAGCAGCCCGGCGACGGCGACGACGGACAGTTGCAGCAGCGGGGCCACGGCGACCGCCCGGGCGGCGGCCCGGCCCTGCGCCCGCCACATCAGCCGTCCGGCCCGGGACAGTTCGGGCAGCGGCCGCAGGACACGGGCCGTCTCGCGGTCCTCGGTCCCGGCCGCCCGGATCGTACGGGCGCCGCCGACGGCCTCCGCGAGCGCCGCCGCGATCCGCCCCTGCACGCGCTGGTACTCGGCCACGCAGGCCGAGGAGTCGCGGGCGAAGGCGCGCAGCAGCAGGGCGAGCAGCGGCGCGCCGGCCAGGAACACGGCGGCGAGCCACGGATCGATGAGCCCGAGCGCCACCACGCCGCCGACCGGGCCGGCCAGGGCGGCGGCCGAGGCGGCCAGCGCGGTGGGCGCCGTCCCGGCCTGCGCGGCGCTGCCCACGAGCCGGGCGACCAGCTCGCCGGAACCGAAACGGTCGGTGGCGCGCGGGCCGAGGGCGAGCACGTGCCCGGTCAGCCGCCCGCGCAGCCAGGCGGTGGCCCGCGCGTCGGTGGTGCCGTGGAGCACCGCCTCCGCCATGTCGAGGAGCGCGAGCAGCAGGACGAGCCCGGCGGAGTACGCGACCCAGCGGCCGGCCGGGGCGCGGGTGAGCAGCAGATCGAGGGTACGGCCGAGCACGGCGGGCAGCAGCAGCCCGGCCCCGGCCGCCCCCACGCCCACCAGGCACAGCAGGGCGCACCGCACGGCACTGTGCCGCACGGCCGCCCGCAGCAGAGCCCGGCCCGGCCCGGTTCCGCCGCTCTTCCCGGGGCGGGGCATGGCCGCGTCGGCGGCGGCCGGCGTGCTGCCGGGCGCCGACGGTGTGGGCGGCGTCGCGGAGCCGGGCGGCGGTTCCGGGGCGGACCGCGGCGCGTGGCCGGGCCGTGGTTCGGGGCTGGGCGGCCGTTCGGGCCTGGGCGGCGGCGTCATACGGCGGGGCCTCGCATCCTGGGGCGGACATGGGGCTCCGGACGGCCCTCCCCCGTGGGGAGGGCCGTCCGGAGCCGGTAAGGCACGATGTCCGTCAGAGACAGAGCAGAACGCTCGCCGCGCTGACGCAGGACAGCAGGCTGACGGTGCTCGCGCCGCCGCCGCCGTTCAGCTCGTCGGACTCCATCGTCTGCAGGTCGAGAAGGGCCATGTCATGTCCTTTCGGTAGGCGTCCCGGGAAACCCTTGCTGGGGACGGGGGTTGTGTCACGACTCCGCGTGGTCGCGGGGCCGCGTCTGTGAGGGCCGCCCGAGGGGCGGCAGGAACGGCAGCCGGGCGGGCCGCTCGCCGTCGAGTGCCGCCGCGAGAGCGAGCAGGCACCCGGCCGTTCCGGTGGCGAGGTCCATGGAGAGCCGCATCATCTGGTGGCCGGGGAAGGCCAGTTGGCCCTGGTACGACATCGCGTACCAGCCGAGTGCGGCGACCTGTTCGGTCAGCCGCCGGTCGGTGGCGCCCGGCGCGGTGGTGCGGCTGAGGTGCAGGATCATTCCGGCGCGGCCCTGGAAGAGGCCGGGCTGCGCGTAGAAGCGGGAGGTGGCGGCGGTGAGGATGCCGGCGCGGGCCTGCTCGAACTCCTCGTCGGCGGCGTGCGCGAGAAAGTCGTCCAGGACCATCCCGATGCCCACGCTGCCGTCGCCGAGGTAGGGCAGGGTCCGCCAGCCCTCGTCGACCTCCAGGCCGTTCCCGCTCTTCTGCCGCACGCACTGCGCGAGGTCCCGGCGCAGGGCGACGGCCGCGGCGTCCAGCCACTCGCGTTCGCCGGTCAGCTCGAAGTGCCGCAGCAGGAACAGCGCGGGTCCGCTCGCGCCCCGCAGCAGCCCGGCCCGTTGCCGGGGCGTGTCCGGGACCGGCTCGGCGAGCCGGTCGGCGAGGATGCGGGCGGCCTCATCGGCCCGTGCGCGCAGCTCCTTCTCGCCGGTCGTCTCGGCCAGGCCGTCGAGGACCAGGCCGAGTCCGGCGAGCCCGCCGCGCAGGTCGGAGGAGAGGTTCTGCCACCGTTCGCGGAGGATGCCGTCCACCAGGTCCAGGGCGCGCTGCCGGTGGCCGAGGCGGTCCAGGACGTGGGCGACGCCCGCGAGTCCGTCGTACAGGCCGAACGGGGTGCCCGCCGGGGGCGGCGCGGTGCGGGCCAGCAGCCAGCGCTCGCCCTCCTCGTAGCGTTCGGCGCCGCACTCGGCCAGCGCGTGCAGCACGCCGGCCGCGCCGTGCGCGAGACCGAGTCCGCCGCCGTCGGAGAACTGCGCGATGTCGCCCGGGAAGAGCCGGTCGGCGCGTTCGGGGGTGGCCGAGGCGAGGATCGCCTTGACCATGGAGTCACGGCTGTAGGGCCAGTCGGCGGGGTCCACGAACGAGGCGGCCCGGGCGCCGTCCGGCAAGGTCGCACGCCCGCCGGCCGCTCTGCCCGCACGCCCCTCGGCCGCCGCGCCCGTACGTCCGCCGGTCACCGCGTCCGCACGCCCGACGGTGGCCGTGACCGCCCGGCCTGCCCGCTCGTCCCGGTCCGCCGCGTCCCCCGCGCCGTCGGCGTCCGCGCCCGCACCGCCGCCCTCCGGGCCGCGCACCTCGCGGGTGATCTCCGCGACCGCCTCCGCGAGGAACTCCCGCGGCACGTCCGGGAACTGCTCGGCGATCACTTCCGCCAGATGCGCCGCCTTGCCCCGGTCGACCACGAACAGCGTCGTCACCGGCAGGAACAGGGCGAGCCGCAGACACGCCAGCGCGTAGCGGTCCACGTCGGGGCCGGTGCGGTCCGGCGGGGCGAAGAAGCCCGGGTGGGCGACCACCTGGCGGCCGTTCTCCGCGGCCGGCGCCGCCGCCTCGAAGTCCAGCAGCGACACCGACTCGTCGTCGGGCCCGACCATGATGTTGAACACGTGCAGATCGTTGAAGACGATGCCGCGCTCGTGCACCGCCGCCACCGCCCGCTCCACCGCGCCGTGCACGCGCAGCGCCCACGCCGTGTACGCGGCGACCGCCTCGGGGTCCGGGTCCGGGGTGAGCAGCGGATGCCGTTCGCCGAAGTAGGAGTTGAGGGGCTTGCCCTCCAGGAAGTCCATGACCAGGAAGCGGTGCTCGCCGAGGGTGAACCAGTCCCGCACCTCCGGCACGACGCCGGTCCCGGAGACCTGCTCCAGCGCGGCCTTCTCCCGTTCGAGGCGGGTCACCGCGTCCGCGCCGTCGGCCGCCAGGCCCGCGTGCGGCCGGCCCTCCTTGAGGACCACCCGCCGCCCGTCGCGGGTGTCGGTGCCCGCGTACACCCCGCCGCCGTTGGAGAAGTGCAGCGCCTTCTCGATGCGGTACGGCAGTTCGCCGACCGTCGTCGTGTTGCGCGCCGCCAGGTGCGGCTCCAGGAAGGACGGCAGCGTCACCCACTCGGGGACCTGGAAGGACGGCGCCCGCCGGTCCGCGACCAGCCGCCCCTCGCCGTCGCGCACCGCCGGCACCAGCGAGCCGCGCTCGTCCACGACGAAGACCCGCGCGAAGGCGCCGTAGCGGACGTACAGCGGTCCCTCGCCCCAGCGCAGATCGGTGAGGATGTACGGCCCCTCGAAGCCCTCCAGGAGCGCGCCCAGCTCGCGCAGCACCTGGTGCAACTGCTCCTCGTCGGCCGGGTACAGCGTCACGAACTTGCCGCTGGTGTCGCGGCCCGCGTACTTGGTGTTGCGCAGGTGCAGCAGATGCGGCCCGGGGACGAACTTGAACGGGATCCGGCGCGGCACGCAGTAGTCCCAGACGATCGAGGCGATCTCGTCCGCGTTGGTCCGGGTCGCCGAGGCGTGCACCTTCCAGCCCTGCGCGGGGCCGGGCTCGGGCCGGCCGTCGGCGTCCAGCGGGGTGAGGGTCAGCCAGTCGCCGATCCGTGCCGCGTCCCACCCCTCGGGCACCGCGCGCCGGGCCGTCCCGTACAGCGGCGCGGCGGTCCGCTCTCCCTGGGACAGCCGGTCGGGCGTCTCGTAGAAGTGCGGATCGGCGAGCGCGTACACCTCGTAGCGCTGGTCCATGTCCGTTCCCCTCCCTGGTCGGCACCGAGCCTTCCAGCCGGGCGGGGGCGGCCGACAGTCACGACTGTCACCAGACCACCGTGCAGAACGCACGCGTCAAGATCTGTTCGAAAGGACGGCCCGGGAGCCGTTCGAAAACCCCGGCGAGGAGGAGCCCGGTCCGCCGGACACGCCCGCCGGAACCGGGCGGAACCTGCTGTCACAGGGGCTGCGCCGGGCTGCGATACGCGCTGTAATGGCCAACGTGGTCAGTGAGGGCACTACGGCACGCGGAACGAGGACTTCGCGGCTGACGCGTGCCGAACTCGCCCTCGCGACGCTGGCCGCCGGGCTGCCCGCCCCCGAGCGGACGCACAGCGTCCTGGAACAGACCCTCGTCTTCACCGGCGCCGCCTTCGCGGGCCTCTACACCCCCGGCGGCGGCGACGCCCTGTGCCTGGCGGACACCGCCGGGGTGCCGCGCACCCTGTACGGGCTGCGCGACACCTACTCCCTGACCGGGCCGTCCCCGCCGGCCGACGCCCACCGCACCGGCCGGCCCGTGTGGCTGGGGCCCGAGGAACTCGCCGCCGGGGCCGACTCCCGCCGGATGCCCGCGGGCGACGTCTCCCTGGCCGCGCTGCCCCTGACCGGCGGGACGGGCGGCTGCCTGCTCGTCGTCACCGAGCGCCCCGGCGGCTTCGACGACGAGGACCGCGCCTGCCTCCGCCTGATCGCCGAGGCCGTCGCCTGCCCCGCGCCCGCGCGCACCCCGCGCGCCGGCGAGCTGCCGCCGGGCGGGTTCGGCCTCGCCATGGACACCGGGCGCGTCGACGTGGACGACGACGTCCTCGGCCTGTTCGGCATCGACCGCGCCGACTTCGACGGCAAGG
The DNA here is from genome assembly GCF_019890635.1 of Streptomyces sennicomposti. Lineage (GTDB taxonomy): Bacteria > Actinomycetota > Actinomycetes > Streptomycetales > Streptomycetaceae > Streptomyces > Streptomyces sennicomposti. Next base: position 46,356 of record NZ_JAIOAB010000037.1, on the reverse strand, counting down.
TGGAGACGCTGCTCGCCCGGACCGTGCCCGAGGACCTGCCCTCGCTGATGTCCGTGGTCGAGGCCGACCACATGTCCATCGGCGAACGCGAGCTGGAGTTCCGCGTCGTACGGCCCACCGGCCCGCCGCGCTGGCTGCGGCTGCGCGGCCGGCTGCTGCCCGGCGGCGAGGGCCGCCCCGCCCGCCTGGTCGGCACCGTCGCCGACGCCTCCGCGCTGCGCTCCGGGGTCACCGACGTGGCCCGCGTCCAGCGGCTCGCCGCCGCCCTGGCCACCGCGGGCACCGTCCGCGACGTCAGCCAGGCCGTGGTGGCCGCGCTGCGCAGACCGCTGCGCGCCGACCGGATCGCCCTCGCCGAGCTGGAGAACGACCGGCTCGTCGTCACCGTCCTCGACCCGCCCGAACCCGAGGCCTGGCCCGAACTGTGGCGCCTGGAGTGGCGCAGCGAATGGCCCGACGCGCCCGTGCGGGCCATGCCCACGCTGGCCGCCGCGCTGCGCGAGGGCCGGGCCAGCATCTGGCCCGCCGGGACCGCCCTCGAACCCGCCCTCGCCGAGGTCGGCCCGGGCGGCCTCGCCGTGCTGCCGCTGCCCGCCGGCGGCCGGATGGCCGGCGCCTGCCTGATCGGCTGGGACGCCCCGCACGACTTCGGCCCCGACGAACGCGCCCTGCTCACCGCCTCGGCGGGCCTGGCCGGGCAGGCCCTGATGCGCGCCCGCGCCTTCGACGCCGAACACGAACTCGTCGCCACCCTCCAGCGCACCCTGCTGCCGCGCCGGCTGCCCAGACTCCCCGGCGCCGAGGCCGTCGCCCGCTATCTGCCCGCGACCGCCGGACTGGAGGTCGGCGGCGACTGGTACGACGTGATCCCGCTGCCCGACAACCACGTCGCCCTCGTCATCGGCGACGTCCAGGGCCACAGTGCGGGCGCCGCCACCCTGATGGGCCAGATGCGCACCGCGCTGCGCGCCTACGCCGTCGAGGGGCACCCGCCGGACGTGGTCGTCTCGCACGCCAACCGGCTCCTGCTGGACATGGAGACCGACCTCTTCGCCACCTGCGCCTACGTCGACGTCGACATGGAGGCCGGCACCGCCTGGTGCGTGCGGGCGGGACATCTGCCGCCGGTGCTGCGTCACCCGGACGGCGGTACCGAGATCGTGCCGGCGGAGGGCGGGCCGCCGCTCGGCGTGCAGAGCGAGGCCGACTTCCCGATGACCCCGGTCAGGCTCCAGTCCGGCACCGTGCTCGCGCTGGCCACCGACGGTCTCGTGGAGTCCCCGGACGCCGACATCGACGTGGGCATCGACCGGCTCGCCCGCGGCCTGGCCGGCGCCGACCCCGGCCACCTCGGCCTGGTCGCCGACGCGCTGCTGACCGGCGCCCGCCGCGACGACGACATCGCCCTGCTCCTGATGCGCTACGACGGCCTGGCCGTACGCCCGCTGCGGGAGAGCTGGACGGTGTGGCGGGTCCCCGAGGCGGTCCGGCACGCCCGCCGCTTCACCCGGCGCACCCTGCGCGCCTGGGGGGTGACCGAGGAGACCGACGCCGCCCTGCTCGTCGTCTCGGAACTGGTGACCAACGCCCTCGTGCACACCGAGGGCCAGGTCCGCCTGGACCTCACCCTCGTCAGCCACCGGCTGCGCATCGCCGTCGCGGACGGTTCGCCGCGTACGCCGGTCAAGCCGCCCAGCATCGGCTGGGAGGCCACCGGGGGCCGGGGCATCTATCTCGTCGAGGCCCTGTCCGCGGCCTGGGGCACCCTCCCGGTGGGCGGCGGCAAACAGGTGTGGTGCGAGCTGCCGCTGCGGGGATGAGCGGGCCGGGTCGTGTCGCCGCGCGGTGTGTCACGGCGCGGGTGTGTCACGGTGCACGGTGTGCCGCGCGCCCCGGTCCTGAGGTCTCGAGTCGCCGCTCACCCCCGCGGTGCTTACGGTCGATAGGTGTCCCACACTTTCGAAGAACTGGTGGCCAAGCAGCGGGCGGCCGACGAGGCGCACACCCGCGTCGAGCACCTGCGCGAGATGTACGGGCCGCCCGCGCAGGTGCGGTGGACCGCGCTGCAGAGCGAGACCTACGAGACGGCCGTCCGGGCCTGGCGCGACCTCGCCCGCGACCTCCAGGCCGCCCTGGCCGACTACGCGCACACCACGGGCAGACCCCGCCCGGACGTCGAGTCCGAGGTGGCGCGAGCGGCCTATCCGGACGGCGGCTGAGCGTCCCGGACCGCGGGCCACGCCAGGTATCCGCCGGTCGCGGGCGGGTACCCGGGGCGCATGGACACCAGCGGGTACGTAATGGCGGCGGGCACGGGCTCGGTCGTCGGGATTCTCCTCGTGGTCATCGGCGGTCTGATCGTCGTCGGCCTGCTGATCTGGGCCGTACGGCTCGGCATCAAGGTCAAGCAGCGCGAGCCGAGGACCCCCAGGGGCGGCGAGCATCCGACGCGGCCGGACTCCGGGCCGGTGCACGAGACCCATCAGCGGCGCGAACCGGACGAGGTCCCGCGCGCCGAGGAGACCGGCCGGCGCCTGTCCCCGCACGAACTGGGTTCGCCCGGCAGCAGACGCAGCGACGACCAGGACCGGCCGCGCTGGGACCAGGGCTCCGGCGGCTCCTTCGGCAGCGGCGGCCCCGGCGGGACGTGACCCGGGCCGCGCCGCCCGGGTTTGCCCGCGGCGCGCCCGGGGACCCGACCGGCCAGGACGACGGGGGTTCCCCCAGGACCCCGCACCGCACCGGAAGCAGAAAGTGGATGAGGAGCCGTGACCGCGCACACCGTTGAGGCACCGGCAGTCGACCGCCCCGAAACGGGCTGGTCGCAGGCCCGACGGAAGGGGAAGCAGGGCGTACGCACCTGTCTCCCGGCACTCGAGGAGGAGCGCGGCGGCCCCCGGCGAGACCGCAGCGGCCCCGAGTGGAACATCGTGCGGGGCGAGGACTGACAGAGCCCGCACCCCGCGGTGAGCGACACGGGGGCGTCCGGCGCAGCATGCGCCGGACGCCCCCGCACACGTGTGTCAGCCGTGGGTCTTGGCCAGCAGCTCCAGGATCTCCGCGGTGGTGCCCGTCTCGCCCAGGCGCGGGAAGATCCGCTCCACGCTGTTGCGGTGGGTCTCCTCGGCCATGTCGCTCATCGCGTCGGTGGCCAGCGTGACGTGGTAGCCGTGCTCGTACGCGGCGCGCGCGGTGGACTCCACGCCGATGCTGGTGGCGATGCCGGTCAGCACGATCTGCGTCGCCCCGCGGCGGCGCAGCTGCACGTCCAGGTCGGTGCCGTGGAAGGCGCCCCAGTTGTGCTTGGTGACGGTGATGTCGCCGGGGTGGCCGGACAGCTCGGGGACGATCACGTCCCAGCCCTCGGGGCGGACGTGGCCGCCCGCGCCGGACATCTCGTTGCGGCCGGGCACGGCGTCCGCGCCGTCGGCGGCGAAGGAGACCCGGACCAGGACGACCGGCAGGCCGTGGGCGCGGAAGGCGTCGGCCAGCTCGACCGACCGCGCGACCACCTCGGAACCCGGGTAGGGGACGGTCGGCGCGGAGGCGATGCCGGCCTGGAGATCGATCACCACGAGGGCGGTGCGCGGGTCGAGGGTGGTGAGTGCCATTGCTCGGGCCTTTCGGGGGTTGGGGGAGAGGGGTAGGGGTACGGGATTCGGTGTTTCTCGGGGGTGTGAAGGGGCGGCCGGGCGGCGCGCTCAGCCGGTCAGCCGTTCCATCAGGGCCAGTGCCTCGACGATCTTCTGCCGCTCGTCCTCGGTGAACCGTTCGTCCAGGGCCCGGGTCAGCCACTCGGCGCGGATCTGCCGGTTGCCCTCGATGCGCTCCCGGCCGCTCTCGGTCAGGGTGACGAGCTGGCGGCGGCCGTCGGACGGGTCCGGAGCGCGCCGGATCAGCCCGTGCCGCTCCAGGGCGGCGAGGGTCGCGGCCATCGACTGCGGACGGACGCCCTCGGCGGCCGCCAGCGCGCTGGCCGTGGCCGCTCCGTGCTTGCCGACCAGGGTGAGCGCGGAGACCTGGGACGGCGTGAGGTCGTCCTCCTGCGCGACCTCGCGAATACGGCGCCGCAGGCGGCTGAACACCACCCGCAGATCGCGCGCCGCGCGCCCAGCGGAGGCGGAGACGCCCTCGGGCGCCTCGGTGGGCTTCTGGTCCATGCCGTCACCGTAGAACCTTCAACCGAAACTTTCCAGTTGGAACTGAACAGCCTTACCTGAAGATTACCGGGGGCCGCAGGCCGCGGGCCGCCCGGGGGCGCGCGGGAGGCCGCCGCCGTGCTTCCCGGGACGGCTCCCGCAGTACGCTGGCCCCGTGCGCCTGCTCCTCATGTCGGACACCCATCTGCCCAAGCGGGCCAAGGAACTCCCGGAGCCGCTGCTCGCCGAACTCCCGCGCGCCGACGTCGTCCTGCACGCCGGGGACTGGGTCGACACCGCCACCCTGGACCTGCTGGAGAGCCGCAGCCGCCGGCTGATCGGCGTCCACGGCAACAACGACGGCCCCGAACTGCGCGCCCGCCTGCCCGAGGTGGCCCGCGCCGACCTCGACGGCGTGCGCTTCGGCGTCGTCCACGAGACCGGGCCGGCCCAGGGCCGCGAGGCGCGCTGCGCCGCCCGCTTCCCCGACCTCGACGTGCTGGTGTTCGGCCACAGCCACATCCCCTGGGACACCACCGCACCCACCGGGCTGCGGCTGCTCAACCCCGGCTCCCCGACCGACCGGCGCCGCCAGCCGCACTGCACCTACATGACCGCCGCCCTCGCCGACGGCCGTCTCACCGAGGTCCGGCTGCACCGGCTGCCGCAGCGCCGGACGCGGTGACGGCGCGGGACCTCCCGAAACGGCGGAAGGGCGGCCCCGTCGGGGGCCGCCCCAGAGTCACTCTTCCCTTTCTCGGTTCCGACTTCTCGGCGAGATCCGGGCCGCTCCGTGCGCGGAAGCAGCCCGGAAGCTGCGAGTATGCGCTGTCACGGACCTCCTTCCAGCGGAGATGTGCCGCACATGTGCTGCGGAGGCGTGCATGCCTCATCCGTTGCAGGCCCGCCTACCCCTTCCTACGTCCCTGAACCACCCGATTCCGGGAATCGGGAAAAAATCCGGACCACTTGCGTCACACCGGGCACTCCGGCACGGTCACTCCCAGCGGCCCCAGGGAAGACAGACGGCCCGGCCGCTCAACCGCGCCGCAGCCGCCGTACGCCCACGACCAGCAGCGCGACCACCACGGCCGCCCCGACCGCCGCGGCGGCCCTCCTGGCCACCGGCACCCCGGCGACGCGCAGCAGATCGATCGGCTCCGACTCGCCGCCGAAGCCCGCCTCGAGACCGCCGGGACCGCCCGGGCCGCCGGGACCGCTGGAGCCGGCCGGACCGCGTGCCGCCGCGCCGTCGCCGGTGTCGCCCGCCGCCGGGACCGTGACGGGCTTCGGCTCGGGACGCACGACCGGAGTGGGCTCGGGGCACGTCGCGGTGGGCGTCGCCGTCCCCGCCGGGGGCGCCGTCCCGGCCAGCCGCCGCGACAGGCAGTCGGCGAACTGCCCCACCAGCCGGTCGCCGACTTCCGCCAGCACCCCCCGCCCGAACTGCGCCGGGCGGCCGGTCACCGTCAGATCGGTCAGCACCGACACGGCCGTACCGCCGTCGCGCTCCTCCAGGACGCCCGTCACGGTGGCCCGCGCGGTGCCCTGGCCGCGTGTCTCCCGGCCGTTCGCCGCCAGCACCATGCGGTGCGCGGCCTCGTCCTGCTCCTCGAAGACCGCCGTCCCCTTGTACGTCACGGTGATCGGACCCAGCTTCACCTTCACCGACCCGGTCACGGTCTTGCCGTCGTAGTCCTCCACGGTCGCCCCGGGCAGGCACGGGGCGATCCGTTCGATGTCGAGGAGCGCCCGCCAGGCGTCGTCGACCGGGACGGGAACGGTGAACTCGTGGCGCAGTTCCATGGACTTCCTCCTCGCCGTCAGGCGGTCGAACGGTCAGCGGCCCGGTGGGGGAACGGTTGGTGGTCGGTGTCGGGGGCGGTGTCGGGGGAGGGTGGTTGGCGGTCGGACGGGCGGGCGGTCAGGCGGAGCGGACCGCGTGGATGGCGCCGCCGGTCGCGGTGAGCGGCATGCCCGTGCCGCCCCAGCGCAGCGAGATGATCTCGGCCGCGACGGACACGGCCACCTCCTCGGGGGTGCGGGCGCCCAGGTCGAGACCGACCGGCGAGCGCAGCCGGACCAGTTCGGCCTCGGTCAGACCGGCGTCGAGCAGCCGTTCGCGCCGCTCGTCGTGGGTACGGCGGCTGCCCATCGCGCCGATGTAGGCGGCCGGGCGGCGCAGCGCCTCCTCCAGCAGCGGCACGTCGAACTTCGGGTCGTGGGTGAGGACGCAGATCACCGTGCGCGCGTCGGTGTCCGTGCCGCGCAGATAGCGGTGCGGCCAGTCCACGACGACCTCCACCGCGTCGGGGAACCGTTTCGGCGTGGCGAACACCGGGCGGGCGTCGCACACCGTCACCCGGTAGCCGAGGAAGGCGCCGATCCGGGCGACCGCCGCCGCGTAGTCGATCGCGCCGAACACCAGCATCCGCGGCGGCGGGGCGAAGGAGTGCAGGAACACGGCGACGGCGTCCTCGCGGCGCTCGCCGTGCGCCCCGTAGTGCCGCGTCCCGGTGGCGCCCAGGGCCAGTTCGCCGCGGGCGTCGGCGGTGACCGCCACGTCCAGGCCGGGCGTCCCGAGCGTGCCCGTCACCGTCCCGGGCCACACGGCGAGCGTCGCGCCGCGCGGCGCGGGACCGTCGACCACGGTCGCGACGGTGACCGGTTCCCCGGCGGCCACCGACGCCGCGACCGCCCCGAACGCCGGGTCGGTCGCGGGCGTCACGGGCCTGACCAGCACACTGATCTCGCCGCCGCAGGTGAGACCCACCGCGAAGGCGTCCTCGTCGCTGTACCCGAAGGTCGCAAGGCGCGCCTCGCCGCTCGCCATGACCTCCTGCGCCAGCTCGAAGACCGCGCCCTCCACGCACCCCCCGGACACGCTGCCCACCACCTCGTCGTCCGGGCCGACCGCCATCGCCGCGCCGGGGTCGCGCGGCGCGCTGCGGCTCACCGAGACGACGGTGGCCAGTGCGAAGGGCGCCCGCGCCGCGTACCAGCGTCCGAGCGCCGGAAGAATGTCACGCACGCTCCACTCCTTCCCGCCCGGCGTCCCCAGGGCGCCCGGCCCGCCCCGGGCCCGCACGGCCCGGACCGTCACTCGACATCCGTACCTCCCGACCCGCCGTCCCTACCGCGTCCCTGCCCGCCGTCCCCGCCGCCGGCCCCGTCGGTCCCGCCGTCCCCGTCGTCTCCGCCCGCCCCGCCGCATCCATCGGTCCGGCTGCCGCGCCGCGATCCGCCGCCGCCTCTACCGCGCCCCCGGCCGCCGTCCCCGCCGCCCCTGTCGTCTCCGCCTGCCCCGCTGCGCCCGGCGGTTCGGCTCCCGCGTCCCTCGGTCCGGCTCCCGCGCCGCGATCCGCCGCCGGCCCCGCCACCCCCGCCGGCTCCGTCCGTCCCGCGCCGCCGCCCGCTGCCGTGCCTGCCGTGCCCGCCGCCCCCGCTGTCCCCGTCCGCCCCGCGCCGCCGCCCGCTGCCTTGCCCGCCGTGCCCGCCGGACCCGGACCCGCCACGCCGGCCGTCGCCCGGGCGGCCGTCGTCCGGGCGGCCGTCGTCCGGGTCTCCTCCGTCTCCGCGCCCCGCACCACCGCCGCCAGCCGTTCCAGCGCGGCCAGGCTGTGGCCCTCGACGAACGCGTCCACGCTCGGCAGGGCCGCCGCCATCCCGGCGGCCAGCGGGGCGTAACCGGGGCGCGCCTTGCGCGGGTTGGCCCACACCACCCGGTGCGCCAGCCGGTGCAGCCGCCGCATCTGATCCGCGAGCAGCCGCGGATCGCCGCGCTCCCAGCCGTCCGACAGCAGTACGACGACCGCTCCGCGCGCCATGCCCCGCTGCCCCCACCGGTCCAGGAACGCGCGCAGCAGCTCGCCCAGCCGGGTGCCCCCGCGCCAGTCGGGCACGGCCTCGGCCACGGCCGCCATCGCCAGGTCCGGGTCCCGGTGGGACAGCTCCCGCGTCACCCGGGTCAGCCGGGTGCCGATGGTGAACACCTCCGTGCGCCGCCCCCGCACCGCCGCGTGCGCGAACCGCAGCAGCGCGTCGGCGTACGGCGCCATGGAGCCGCTGACGTCCGCCAGCAGCACCACCCGCCGAGGCCGCTGCGTGCGCGCGTGCCGGCGCAGCAGCGCGGGCTCCCCGCCGCGCCGCAGCAGCTCCCGCACGGTGCGGTGCGGATCGACGGCCCCGCGCCGGGCGGGCCGCCGCCGTGCGCTGCGCCGCGCCTCGCCGCGCAGCGCGAACGCCGCCAGCAGCCGCCGTACCTGCGCCCGCTCGGCCGCGTCGAGCCCGGCCACGTCACGGTGGCGCAGCACCTCGGCCGAGCTGGCGAGGGAGGCCACCGCAGGCCCCCGCCGCTCCTCGTCCCGGCCACCGCCGAGCGCGCCGTCGGGCGCCTCCCGCACCACCGGGCGCAGCCGCGGCCGGGGCGGGGTCCGCACCGGCCGGACGCGCGGCCCTCCCGCACCGAAGTACGCGGCGAACACCCGCTCGTAGCGCTCCAGGTCGTCCCGGTCCCCGCACAGCGTCAGCCGCCCCGCCCAGTACACGTCGGCCCGCATGCCCGGCCGCAGCACGGCCACCGCGCGCAGGAAGGCGTGCACCCGCTCGGCGCTCACCGCGACCCCGGCCGCCCGCAGCGCCCGCGCGAAACCGACCAGCACCGCGTCGGCCCCCGACGGGGCCGCGCCGCCGGCCGTCCGGGCGGGTGCGGAACCGAACACGTCCCTCACGCCTCCCGCCCGGCGAGGATCGCCGCGAAGTCCAGGCCCCGGGCCCGGTCCGTGTCCTCGCGGTACTTCAGGACCGCGCCGAGCGTGGCCACCGCCAGCTCCGCGTCCACCTCGTCCGCGCCGAGCGCGTCCAGGGCGCGCGCCCAGTCCAGGGTCTCGGCCACCCCCGGCGGCTTCAGCAGGTCCTCGGTACGCAGCGCCTGCACCAGCGCGGTCACCTGCTCGGCCAGCCGCGCCGACACCCCGGGCAGCCGCCGCCGCACGATGGCCAGTTCGCGGGCGAAGCCGGGATGGTCGAACCAGTGGTAGAGGCAGCGCCGCTTCAGCGCGTCGTGCACCTCCCGGGTGCGGTTGGAGGTCAGCACGACCACCGGAGGCACCTCGGCCCGCAGCGTGCCCAGCTCCGGGACCGTCACCTGGAACTCGGAGAGCACCTCCAGCAGGAACGCCTCGAACTCGTCGTCGGCGCGGTCGATCTCGTCCACCAGCAGCACCGACGGCTGTGTCTGGAGCGCGCGCAGCAGCGGCCGGGCGACCAGGAACCGCCGGTCGTACAGCTCGCGCTCCAGCCGCTCGGCGTCCTCGACCCCCACCGCCTCGGCGGCCCGCAGATGCAGCAGCTGACGCGGGAAGTCCCAGTCGTACAGCGCCTGGGAGGCGTCGATGCCCTCGTGGCACTGGAGCCGGATCAGCGGCGCGTCCAGCGCCTCGGCGAGGGCGGCGGCGAGCGCGGTCTTGCCCACGCCCGCGTCGCCCTCGCAGAAGACGGGCCGGTGCAGCCTGAGCGCCAGGAAGCAGGCGACGGCCAGCCCGTCGTCCACGAGGTACCCGGTCTCCTCCAGACGGGCGCGGACCTGCTCGGGGCTGTCGACGGCGGTGATCGGCGCTCACCCCGTCCCGGCGGCGGCCAGGACCGCCCGCTCGGTCAGCACCCGCGCCAGGTGCGCCCGGTACTCGGGCGAGGCTGAGGCGTCCCGCGAGGGCCGGGTGCCCTCGGCCGCCGACCCGGCGGCCCGGGCCACGGCCCCGGGGTCCGCCGCCCCGGCCAGCGCCTGTTCGGCCGCCGTGGCCCGCAGCGGGGTCGGGCCCATGTTCGTCAGCCCGATCCGCGCCTCGGCGATCCGCCCGTCCGCGCGCCGCACCAGCGCGGCCACCCCGACCATCGCCCAGGACTGGGAGACCCGGTGGAACTTCTCGTACCGGAAGCCCCAGCCCTCCCGTTCGGGCACCCGCACCTCCACCAGCAGCTCGTCGGGGGCCAGCGCGGTCTGGAGGTAGTCGGCGAAGAACTCGCCCGCCGGGACGCTACGCCGACCGCCGGGTCCCACGGCGACCAGTTCGGCGTCCAGGGCGAGCGCCACCGCGGGCAGGTCGCCGGCCGGATCGGCGTGGGCGAGGGAACCGCCGAGGGTGCCCCGGTGCCGTACGGCAGGGTCGGCCACCGTCTCGGTGGCCTGCGCCAGCAGTCCCGCGTACCGCCGCACCAGCGGATCGTGGACCACGTCGTGGTGGGTGGTCAGCGCGCCGATCACCAGCGTGTCGCCGTCCTCGCGCACCCCGCGCAGACCGGGGATCCGCCCCACGTCCACGACGAGTTCGGGGAAGGCCAGCCGCAGCCGCAGCAACGGCAACAGACTCTGCCCGCCGGCCAGCACCTTCGCCTCCTCGCCCGCCTCGGCGAGGACGCGCACGGCCTCCTCCAGGGTGTCGGGCCGGACGTAGTCGAACGCGGGGGGAATCACTGCGCGGCCTCCTTCTGTGCCGGCCGGCCGGACCCGGCGGCCCGGACGGCCTCCCAGACCCGTTCCGGCGTGCACGGCATCCGTACGTCGGTCACCCCGAACGGGCGCAGCGCGTCCACGATCGCGTTGACCACGGCGGGCGTGGACGCGATCGTGCCCGCCTCGCCGACGCCCTTGGCGCCGAGCGGGTTGGACGTGGCGGGCGTCTCGGTGCGGTCGGTGGTGAACTCGGGCAGGTCCGCCGCCGACGGCACCAGGTAGTCGGCCATCGTGCCGGACACCAGGTTGCCCTCCGCGTCGTAGACCGCCTCCTCGAACAGCGCCTGCGCGATGCCCTGGGCGAGACCGCCGTGCACCTGCCCCTCGACGATCATCGGGTTGATCACCCGGCCCACGTCGTCCACGCACACGTAGGACCGGATGCGGGTCTGCCCGGTCTCGGTGTCGACCTCGACCGCGCACAGATGGGTGCCGTGCGGGTAGGAGAAGTTCTCCGGGTCGAGCACATGCCCGGCGTTCAGCGTGGGCTCCATGCCGTCGGGCACGTCGTGCGAGGTGAACGTCTCGAAGGCGACCTCCTGGATGGTGCGCCGCGCCTCCGGCGAGCCCTTCACCGAGAACACGCCGCCCTTGAACTCCAGGTCGTCCTCACTGGCCTCCAGCAGATGCGCGGCCACCTTGCGCGCCCGGTCCACCACCTTCTCGGCCGCCCGGTGCACCGCCGCGCCGCCCACGACCAGGGACCGCGAGCCGTAGGTGTCCATGCCCTGCGGGGCGACCAGCGTGTCGCCGTGCACCACCTCGACGTCCTCGAACGGCACGCCGAGCACGTCCGCGGCGATCTGGCTCCAGCACGTCACATGCCCCTGCCCGTGCGGGCTGGTGCCGGTGACCACCTCGACCTTCCCGGTGGGCAGCATCCGGATGCTCGCCGCCTCCCAGCCGCCGGCCGAGTACCGGAGGTCCCGCAGCACCCGGCTCGGCGCGAGCCCGCACATCTCCGTGTACGTCGACACGCCGATGCCCAGGCGTACGGCGTCCCCGCGCTCGTTGCGCTCGCGCTGCTCGGCGCGCAGCGCGTCGTAGCCGAACAGGGCGAGCGCCTTGTCGGTGGCGGCCTCGTAGTTCCCGCTGTCGTAGGTCAGGCCCGCGATCGAGGTGTACGGGAACTCCTCGTGCCGGATCCAGTTGCGCCGCCGCACCTCCACCGGGTCCAGGCCCAGCTCGGCGGCCAGCTCGTCCATGATCCGCTCGATGGCGAAGGTGGCCTCGGGGCGGCCGGCGCCGCGGTAGGCGTCGGTGGGGGTGCGGGTGGTGAACACGCCGGTGCAGGCGAACTCGTAGGAGTCCATCTTGTAGATCGCCGGGTACATGAACGCGCCCAGGATCGGGATGCCCGGCGTGACCAGCATCAGATAGGCGCCCATGTCGGCCAGCAGGTCCACCTTGAGGCCGAGCAGCCGGCCCTCGCGGGTGGCGGCGATCCGGACGTCCTGGATCATGCCGCGGCCGTGGTGGGTGGCGAGGTAGCCCTCGGAGCGCGACTCGGTCCACTTCACCGGCCGGCCGAGCCTGCGCGCGACCGCCAGGGCGACCGCCTCCTCGCCGTACACCTGGAGCTTGGAGCCGAAGCCGCCGCCCACGTCGGGGGCGACGACCCGCAGCTTCTGCTCGGGCACCCCGCACACCACCGAGAGCATGATCCGCAGGATGTGCGGGATCTGCGTCGCCGAGTACACCGTGTACTCGCCGGAGGCGGCGAGCGGGGTGACGACGACCGCGCGCGGCTCCATCGCGTTCGGGATGAGCCGCTGCTGCACATAGCGCCGTTCGAGGACCACGTCGGCGCGCTCCCGGACCGCGGCGAAGTCCTCGCCCGCCTTCAGCGGCCAGTCGTAGGCGCGGTTGGTGCCCTTGTCGGCGTGGACCAGCGGGGCGTCCTCGGCGAGCGCGGCCTCCAGGTCCAGCACGGGCGGCAGCGGCTCGTAGTCGACCTCGATCGCCTCCAGCGCGTCGGCGGCCGCGTACCGGTCGCGGGCCACCACGACCGCGACCGGGTCGCCCGCGTGCCGCACCTCGTCCACGGCCAGCGGCGGATGGTCCGGCAGCACCATGTCCTCGGTGACCGGCCAGGCGCACGGCAGCGGGCCCAGCGCGTCGGCGAGGTCGCGGCCGGTGAACGCGGCGACGACGCCGGGGCGTTCCAGGGCGGGGGAGACGTCCACGCGCTCGATGCGGGCGTGCGCCATCGGACTGCGCAGGAAGGCCAGGTGCAGCAGACCGGTGACGGAGATGTTGTCGGTCCAGTTGGTCTGCCCGGTGATCAGCCGGGCGTCCTCCTTGCGCAGCCGGGCCCGGCCGACCTCGCCCCCGGCTTCCTCGGCTGCGTGGACGGCCTGGTCGGTCATGCCGTCACCTCCTGCCCGGACGCGGTCCGCCGGCCGCTCGCGCCGTCGCCGGCGGCGGAGTCCTGTCCGGCGGTCTCCCCGGTGGTCTCCTCGGCGGCGGCGAGCACCGCGCGGACGATGTTCTGGTAGCCGGTGCACCGGCACAGATTGCCTTCGAGCGCCTGGCGCACCTCGCCGGAGGTGGGGTGCGGGTTCTCGCGCAGCAGATCGCGGGCGGCCATGATCATGCCGGGGGTGCAGTAGCCGCACTGGAGCGCGTGCCGCTCGTGGAACGCGCGCTGCAGCGGCGTCCACGCACCGTCGCGGGCCAGCCCCTGCACGGTGGTCACCTCGCCGCCGTCCGCCTGGACCGCGAGCACCGTGCAGCTCTTGACGCTCATGCCGTCCAGCTCGACCGTGCACGCCCCGCAGTTGGAGGTGTCGCAGCCGACCGGGGTGCCGGTCAGGCCGAGCCGGTCGCGCAGATAGTGGACCAGCAGGAGACGGGGTTCCACCTCGTCCTCGTAGACCGTGCCGTCCACCGTGACCGAGATATGGGTCATGTGCCCTCCAGGGACCGTCCGGGCGTGCATGAGGGAAATCAGCGACCGGTGTGGTGTAGGTCACTCTATGACCGAGCCCGGGGCGCGGCGAGTGGTGTGACGGGGTCTGTTCCGGGGCGGGCAGACGCATCGAAAGTTTCGGTGGTAAGTCGGCAAGGGGTCGGCGGCCAGAGGTGGGCGTCTCGGTGGCTTCCCGTCCGGCAGATGGACGGGGGAATCGCTCGACGCGGAGCCCTTGACCTCGATGAGCGGGGGCCTCTACATTCCCCGAGTCATTCGTATTCATGACGACTGTTCACATACATGACCATCGGCCGGTGAAGCGCATCGAAACTTTCGAACCCCCGGATCACAAGAAGGTCTGCCCATGCACTGGCTCGACTGGGCCGCCGTCGGCGGCTACTTCGTGGTGATGCTCCTCATCGGCGTCTGGTCGCACCGGCGCGTGCGCGACGTCTCCGACTACTTCACCGGCGGCGGCCGCATGCCCTGGTGGCTGACCGGCGTCTCGCACCACATGTCCGGCTACAGCGCCGCCGTCTTCGTCGCCTACGCCGCCGTCGCCTACACCTACGGCATCACCGTCTACGTCTGGGCCTTCCTGCCGCTCGCCCTCGGCACCGGCCTCGGCGCCTGGCTGTTCGCGCCCCGCTGGAACCGGCTGCGGCGGCGCTACCGGGTCGCCTCCCCGCTGGAGTACCTGGCGCGCCGCTACGACGTCCCCACCCAGCAGGCGCTCGCCTGGAGCGGCGCCCTGCTCAAGGTGTTCGACGTGGCCGCCAAATGGGCCTCCGTCGCCGTGCTGCTCAAGGTCTTCACAGGTATGCCGATGGCGGACGGCATCCTGCTGACCGGCGTCGTCACCCTGCTGTACTGCACGGTCGGCGGCCTGTGGGCGGACGCGCTCACCGAGTTCGGGCAGTTCCTCATCCAGGGCGTGGCCGCGCTGTCGATGATGTGGGTGGTCCTCGACCGGCTCGGCGGCCCCTCCGGCCTCGGCACCCTGTGGCGCCGGCTCCCCACCGGGCACACCGACCCCCTCGTCGGCCCCTACACCGCCGGGTTCCTCACCGCGTACGTCATCGTGAAGATCTTCGAGTACAACGGCGGCATGTGGAACCTGGCCCAGCGCTACATGGCCACCGACTCCCCGCGGGCCGCCCGCCGTTCGGCGGTGCTGTCGGCCGCCCTCTACCTCGTCTGGCCCGCCGTGCTGCTGCTGCCCGCCGTCGCCGCGCCGGTGCTCATGCCGCACGTCGCCGACCCGCAGCAGACGTACGCCCTGATGGCGCAGTCCTACCTGCCGGCCGGGCTGGTGGGCCTCACGCTGGCCGGGATGTTCTCCCACACCATGGCCATGGCCTCCTCCGACGCCAACGCCATCTCCGCGGTCGTCACCCGTGACATCCTGCCCGCCCTCCTGCCCTCCTTCCGGGGCGCGAGCACCCGGCGGGGCCTGCTGACGGCGCGCGTGGTCACGGTCGTCTTCATCACCGTCTCCATGGCCGTCGCCGTCGAGGCCGACCACTTCGGCGGGGTCCTCGGGATCATCGTCGGCATGGTCGCGGCGGTGATGGGCCCGATCTCCATCCCGATGCTGCTCGGCCTGCTCCCCGCCTTCCGCCGCTGCGGCCCCCGGGCGGCGCTCACCTCCTGGGCGCTCGGTCTCGGCGGCTACTTCCTCGTCAAGTACGGCCTGGACGGGGCCTCCCAGACCACCGTGGTCGTCACCCCGCTGGTCACCTCGCTCGTCGTCTACACCGGCCTCGGCCTGCTGCTGCCGGAACCCGACGAGCGGGCCGACGCCGTCGTCGCGGCGGTCTCCGGCCCGGAGCCGGGCCCGGAGCCGACCGCCCCGCACCCGGCCGCGGAACAGGCCTGAGACCGCGCGGACCGCCTGGGTACCGGACCGACCCGACCGGCCGCCCACCGCACACACCCCGCACCCCGCACGCGAGACAGAGACCGAGACCGGCGCGACGGAGGCACACCCCGTATGGAACGACGTACGCGACGCGAACGACGACGGACGAAACGAGCGCCCGCGCTGGTGGGCCTCGCGGCCGCGCTGGCCGCCGCCACGGCGGGCTGCGCCGCGCACCCGGCGCCGGGCGCCCACGACGGCGGAGCGCCCGCCGCCCCGCATCCCGCCGCCCCGACGGCGGCGACCGCGAACGGCCACTGGGTCGACACCTGGACGTCGATGCCCCAACTGACCGAGCCCGGCAACATGCCGCCCGCGCCCTTCACCGGCACGGACCACGTGTTCCGGAACGCCACCCTGCGCCAGACCGTGCACGTCGGCGTGGGCGGCCGGCAGGTGCGGCTGCGCCTGTCCAACGCGTTCGGCGGCGCCGACCTGCCCGTCACCGAGGTGTCCGTGGCCCGGCCGGCCGGCGGGAAGGCGGGCACCGGCGCGATCGTGCCCGGCAGCGCCCGCCCGGTCGCCTTCGGCGGGCAGCGGGGCTTCGTCGTCCCGCAGGGCGCGCAGGCGGTCAGCGACCCGATCGACCTCGACCTGCGCCCGGGCGCCGACCTGACCGTGACCCTCTACCTCGCCGACGGCCAGGCCTCCACCGCCCTCACCTCGCACCCCGGGTCCCGTACGACGTCCTACATGGCCGTCGGCGACCACGTGAACGACACGGACCTGACCGGAGCGGTCACCGCCGACCACTGGTACTTCCTCAGCGGCCTGGAGGTGTGGTCAAAGCGCAGCGCGTCCGCCGCCGTCGTGCTCGGCGACTCGCTCAGCGACGGCCGCGGCTCCACCACCAACGGCAACGACCGCTGGCCGGACCGGCTCCAGGAGCGGCTGCGCGCCCGCCCCGCCACGGCCGACATCGCGGTCGTCAACCAGGCGGCGGGCGGCAACCGCGTTCTGCACGACGGCCTCGGCCCCAACGCCCTGGCCCGCCTGGACCGCGACGTGCTCGCGCAGAGCGGCGTGGACCGGCTCATCGTCTTCGAGGGCGTCAACGACATCGGCACGGCGGGTACGACACCGGCGGCGTCCCGGCGGATCGCGGCCGACCTCGTCGGCGCCTACCGGCAGATCGTCACCCGCGTCCACGCCCGCGGCATCCGCGTCTACGGGGCCACCCTCACCCCCTTCGGGGGCAACGTGTACGACGATCCGGCCGGCGCGCACGAGGCGGCCCGGCAGACGGTCAACCGGTGGATCCGCACCGGCGGATGGTTCGACGCCGTCATCGACCTCGACCGGGCGGCCCGCGACCCGGACGACCCGCGCCGGCTGCTCCCGGCGTACGACACCGGCGACCACCTCCACCTCGACCCCAACGGCTACCGCGCCCTCGCGAACGCGGTGCCCCTCGGGCTGTTCGAGGAGGGGGCGCGATAGGGAGGAGGGGGCGCGGCGGGAGGTCCGAAACGGCATCCGTACGCCGCGCCCCCGCCGGGGCCGACGGCATCCGTGCGCCGCGCTCCCGGCGGCCGGGGCCGACGGCGTCCGCGCGCCGCGCTCCCGCCGGGACGGGACGGGACGTCGGACCGACCCAGGTGCTGGACGGTCCCAGAGCATCGGACGGTCCCGGAGCGCCGGACCGTCCCGGGCGTCAGACCGTCCCGGCCAGTTCCTCGATCGCCGCCAGCACCGGCGCGACGCCGTCCTCCGCGCGGATGCGGACGCCCAGCGCCTCGGCCCGCTCCCGGTGGACCGGGTGGCGGGTGGCCCGTACGAGCGCGGCGGCCAGTGTCTCGGCGGTCAGCCGGCGCAGCGGCACGGCGCACGGGGCCACCCCCAGCCGCACCAGCCGGTCGGCCCAGAAGCCCTCGTCGAACTGGACCGGCAGGGGCACCGCGGGCACCCCGGCGCGCAGCCCGGCCGCCGTCGTGCCCGCCCCCGCGTGGTGGACGACGGCGGCCATGCGCGGGAACAGCGCCGAGTGCGGCGCCTCGCCGATGGTCAGTATGTCGTCGCCGGCCGCGGCCAGCCCGCCCCACCCGCGCTGCACCACCCCGCGCAGCCCGGCCCGGCGCAGCGCGCGCACGATGGTCCCGCTCAGCCGGCGCGGATCGGGCACGGTGGCGCTGCCGAGCCCGACGAAGACCGGCGGCGGCCCGGCGTCCAGGAACCGCAGCAGCTCCTCGGGCAGCGTCTCGTCCCGGTCGTAGGGCCACCAGTAGCCGCACACCTGGAGCCCGGACCGCCAGTCGCCCGGCCGGGGCACCACCAGCTCGCTGAAGCCGTGGTGCACCGGGCGGCGCAGCCCCGCGCGGATGTGCCAGGGCGTCGCGGCGCGGGCGGCGGGCAGCCCGAGCCGGGAGCGCACGGCGGGCACCGCCGCGGAGAAGACCCGGTCCACGGCGAGGTTCACGCCGTGCCCGGCCAGCCGGTTCGCCGCCGCCCCCCAGTGCCCGCCGCCCAGCAGCGGGGGCGCGAACTCGCGGGTGGGGGACAGGGGTTGCAGATGGGCGCCCATACTGGGTTTGCCCAGCGCCTCGGCGATGGCGTGCCCGACCGGCCCGAGCGATCCGGACAGCAGCAGGACGTCGTTCTTCTCGGCCGCCGCGACCAGGTCGTCGGTCATCTGCGCGAGGGCCGCCCGGGCCAGCCCTACGGCCCGGACCATCTTGCCCGCGCTGGTGGCGCTGCGGTGCAGGCCCCGGCCGCGCGAGGAGTCCA
This sequence comes from Streptomyces sennicomposti, assembly GCF_019890635.1. Taxonomy (GTDB): domain Bacteria; phylum Actinomycetota; class Actinomycetes; order Streptomycetales; family Streptomycetaceae; genus Streptomyces; species Streptomyces sennicomposti. Next base: position 28,147 of record NZ_JAIOAB010000037.1, on the reverse strand, counting down.
GCTCGGCCCGCGGATCGACCGGCAGCGCGCGGAAGCCGAGGCCCGCGCCCGCGACCAGCGGCTCGAAGCACGCGTGGGTGACCAGGGTGACCTCGTGGCCCGCGCGGGCCAGGCCGTGCCCCAGTCCGGTGAACGGGGCGACGTCGCCCCGGGAACCCGCCGTCATGATCGCTACGCGCACGTCGGCCAGTATGCGGGCGGGGCGGCCCGCCGCCCGTGAGCGACCCGTGGGATGTCGGCGCCGTCACCCGGCACGCCGGACCCGCACATGTCCGGGAGGGGCCCGCACGGCACACTCTGCCGGGGCGACGAGCGCCACACGCACCGCAGCGACGTGCGCACGGATGCCGGACACGACCGACCGCCTCGGCCGGCCGGGACAGGCGTACGCGTACGACGCCCCCGGCGTACGCGGTGATCGTCCTGCCCCCGGCCACGGGAGCCGTCCTCGGCCGGGAGGAGACCTGCACCCGCCTGGAGGAAACCGTCACCGCCGACCGGCCCGAGTCCGGCACGAAGGCCGGGGACGCCATGGCGTACAGCGCCGGGCTGCGCTGATCAGACGCCGAGCTGCCGGGCGGCGGCGGCCACGGTCTGCTCCAGCAGCGTGGCGATGGTCATCGGACCGACCCCGCCCGGCACCGGCGTGATCAGCGAGGCCCGCTCGGCGGCGGACTCGAAGTCCACGTCGCCGACGTTGCCCGGGTTGTAGCCGGCGTCGATGACGACCGCGCCCGGCTTGACGTCCCCGCCCTTGATCAGCCGCGGCCGGCCGACGGCGGCCACCACCACATCGGCCTCGCGGACCACGGCCGACAGGTCCCGGGTCCGCGAGTGGCAGTACGTCACCGTGGCGTCGCGGCCGAGCAGCAGCATGCCCACCGGCTTGCCGAGGATCGCGCTGCGGCCCACCACGACGGCCCGCTTGCCGGCCAGGTCCACGTCGTAGGCGTCCAGCAGCCGCAGGATGCCGCCGGGCGTGCAGGAGACGAACCCCGGCCCGCCGAAGCTCATCGTCGCGAAGGAGGCGAAGGTGACGCCGTCGACGTCCTTCTCCGGCGCGATGGCCTCGAACGCGGCCCGCTCGTCGATGTGTTCGCCGACCGGATGCTGGAGCAGGATGCCGTGCACGGCGGGGTCCTGTGAGAGCGTGCGCAGCGTGCCGACCAGTTCCTCGGTGGTGGTCTCGGCGGGCAACTCCACGTGGCGGGAGACGATGCCGGCCGTGCGGCACCGGTTCTGCTTCATCCGGACGTAGGTGACGGAGGCCGGGTCCGCGCCGACCAGCACGGTCGCCAGACAGGGCGCGGTGCCGGTGCGGTCGGTGAGTTCTGCGGCGCGCCGCGCGGTCTGCTCGACGATGCGGCGGGCGAGCGCGGTGCCGTCCATGAGACGTGCCTGGGACATGGTCCACTCCGGGGCGTTCGACGGATCGCCCAGGCGCGCGGCTGTGACTCGACGGGGACCGCTCCCCGGTGGTGCTCCACCTCAACGCCAGTCACGGTCCCGGGCCAGCTTACGTCCTGCCGGACGCGGAACTCCTCCGGGTTTCCCGACGAGTACGGCCCCTCCGCTCGCCGGCTGCCGGTCGCCGGTCCCGGCGCGGCACCACCGGGGTCCTGTGCCACCGCAGTGGGCCGGCTCACCTGCGCCGCCCCCGCCGTACGCATCCCGAGCGGGCGCGTACGCGGGCGCGGGGCCGGGCCGCTCGCAGCAGGGAGCGGAGGAGGGCGGTGGCGGCGATGCGGCTCGCCGTCGTGACCGGGCGGGGCGGGCCGGGGGCCGGGGCGCGGGAGTGGCCGAGGCCCGCGCGGGCCGAGAAGGTCCAGGTCAGCCGGGAGCTGACCTGGAACGACGCGGACCGCCTCCCTACTCGTCCCATGCCTGGATCATGATCTGCTCGCTGATCTTGCCGTCCCGCAGCGCGATCATGGACTCGGCCAGGACGCGCACGCCGTCCGGATACCGGCAGGACTCCAGGAACGCGGCGCGGTCGCCCTGGACGACGCAGTGCTCCAGCGCGTGCGTCATGTCCCGGCCGTAGACGTCCTCGAGCATGGCGCCGATCTCGTCCCGGCCGCGCAGGACCTTGGGCCGGCTCGGCTGGGCTTCGCGGTCCACGATGCGCACCTCCGCGTCGTCCGCGTAGAGCGACAGCAGGGTGGACGCCGTGTGCTCCTCGATGCCGCGGCGCAGTGTGTCGGTGTCGAAAGCGGGGCTTGCCATGGTGACCTCCTGCGAGGTCCGGGGCCCGGACCGGAGGGGCCGCGACGGGCCTCACCTCCGAGCGTCCTCCGCCCCGCCGGGCTCGGCAAGCGCAGCCGTACGGCGGGGAGGCGCGCGGCGGGGAGGGCGGCGGGGGAGGGGACATCGGCCGGGTCTCGTGCCGTAGTCGATCAGCGGCGCGTAGGGTCGGAAGGGACGGACATCCGGTCGACGGAAGGAACCACCATCATGGCGCAGGAAGTGCGCGGCGTGATCGCACCCGGGAAGAACGAGCCGGTACGGGTCGAGACGATCGTCGTGCCGGACCCCGGGCCCGGCGAGGCCGTGGTACGGGTCCAGGCCTGCGGCGTCTGCCACACCGACCTGCACTACAAGCAGGGCGGAATCAACGACGAGTTCCCCTTCCTCCTCGGCCACGAGGCGGCCGGCGTCGTGGAGTCGGTCGGCGAGGGCGTCACCGACGTCGCGCCCGGCGACTTCGTGATCCTCAACTGGCGTGCCGTGTGCGGCAAGTGCCGCGCCTGTCTGCGCGGCCGCCCCTGGTACTGCTTCGACACCCACAACGCGCGGCAGAAGATGACCCTCACCGACGGCACCGAGCTGTCCCCGGCCCTCGGGATCGGCGCGTTCGCCGAGAAGACGCTCGTGGCGGCCGGACAGTGCACCAAGGTCGACCCCGCCGTCTCCCCGGCCGTGGCCGGACTGCTGGGCTGCGGCGTGATGGCCGGCATCGGCGCGGCCATCAACACGGGCGGCGTCGGGCGCGGCGACTCGGTCGCCGTCATCGGCTGCGGCGGCGTCGGGGACGCGGCGATCGCCGGTGCGTACCTGGCGGGCGCGGCGAAGGTCATCGCCGTCGACATCGACGACCGCAAGCTGGAGACCGCCCGCACCATGGGCGCCACCCACACCGTCAACTCCAAGGACACCGACCCCGTCGAGGCGATCCGCGAACTCACCGGCGGCTTCGGCGCGGACGTCGTCATCGAGGCGGTCGGCCGTCCCGAGACGTACCGGCAGGCCTTCTACGCCCGCGATCTGGCCGGCACCGTCGTCCTGGTCGGCGTGCCGACCCCGGAGATGAAGCTCGAACTGCCGCTGCTGGACGTCTTCGGACGCGGCGGCTCCCTCAAGTCCAGCTGGTACGGCGACTGCCTGCCCTCGCGCGACTTCCCCATGCTCATCGACCTCCACCTCCAGGGCCGCCTGCCGCTGGACAAGTTCGTCACCGAGACCATCCGACTGGACGAGGTGGAGAAGGCGTTCGAGCGGATGCACCACGGCGACGTGCTGCGCTCGGTGGTGGTGCTGTGATGGCCGCCCGTATCGAACGCCTCGTCACCTCCGGCAAGTTCACCCTCGACGGCGGCTCCTGGGACGTCGACAACAACGTGTGGATCGTCGGCGACGACCACGAGGCCGTCGTCATCGACGCCGCCCACGACGCCGAGGCGATCGCCGAGGCGGTGGGGGACCGGCGGCTGACCGCGATCGTGTGCACCCACGCGCACAACGACCACATCGACGCCGCGCCCGCCCTCGCCGACCGCACCGGCGCGAAGATCTGGCTGCACCGCGACGACCTGCCGCTGTGGCGGATGACCCACCCGGACCGGGAGCCCGACGAGCACCTCGCCGACGGCCAGGTGATCGAGGCGGCCGGCGCCGACCTCACCGTCCTGCACACTCCCGGCCACGCCCCGGGCGCCGTCTGCCTGTACGACCCGGGTCTCGGCGCCGTCTTCACCGGCGACACCCTCTTCCAGGGCGGGCCCGGCGCCACCGGCCGTTCCTACTCGCACTTCCCGACGATCATCGACTCGATCCGCGACCGCCTGCTGACGCTGCCGCCCGAGACGAAGGTCCTCACCGGCCACGGCGACAGCACCACCATCGGCGCCGAGGCGCCCCACCTGGAGGAGTGGATCGCCCGCGGCCACTGAGCCGCGCGGGCACAGGGGGCAGGTACAGCGGAAGCGGGCACAGCGGGGCGGCGCTCACACCCGAAGCGCCGCCCCCTCTCGCACACCCGAAGCGCCGCCCCCGCACACCCGAAGCGCGACTCCCGGCACCCGGCCGCTCAGCCTCGCCCCGGCACCCGGCCGCCCCGCCCCGCACCCGGCCACCCCGCCCCGCCGCCTCCCGCACACCCGCCACGCGCCCCCGCGTCCACCACCGTCGCCCCGCCGCCCCGCCTCGGGCACCGGCACCGACGACCGCCCGCCCGCCGCGCGCCCCCGCGCCCGCCGTCACTCACCCGCTGCGGGCGGCCGCGCCCCCGGCAGCGACCAGCGGCCCGGATGGCCGGGCGGCAGCGCCAAGTCCTCCCGCACGGCCGTGTAGTAGCCCTCCCGCGCGGCCCGTTGCCGCGCCAACAGCCCCTGCCAGGCCTCCGGTTCGCGCCGCCCCTCGCGCAGGAACCGTTCCATCTCCATCGCCACCACGACCCACGCCCGGGCCTTCTCCACGACCCGCGGGCTGCCCAGCATGAGCAGCGCCTCGCCCGAGGGGTCCCGGGCGAGCGCGGCCTCGGTCAGCAGCGGTTCGGCCTCCGCCAGGGCCAGCGGATGCGGATGCGGGTCGTTGCCGAGATGCGAGGCGACCCGGTAGGCCAGCGTGACCGACTGCTTGAGCGTGCGCGCGTACTCGGTGTAGACGGCGAGCCGCCGTTCCTCCCAACGGGCCGTCCGCTCCCGCTGGAAGCGGGCCCGGTCGCTGCGCACGACCGCCAGATAGGAACCGAGCGCGCCGATCACCACACCGATGAGCGCGGGGAGTTGCTGCAAGAACGCCGACATGCGCCGCACGCTATCCGCCGCCGCGGACCACCGCGCACCCGGCCGTTGAACACCGCGCGCCCGCGCCTCCGAGCACCGCGCACCCGGCTGTTGAACATCGCGCGCCCGCGCCTCCGAGCACCGCGCGCCCGCGCCCGCCGGACGCCACGCACCCCCGCGCGCACGCCCGCGCCCGACCCGCCCGAATGTCACCGTTTCGTCTCGGCTCGCGGTCGCCCACAACCGCCGCCCGCCCACAGCTGTCTAGGTGTCCGAGAACCGCGGACACACGGAAGAACCCGATCGAGGGGGAAGGACAGCGCGCCCATGAGGCACATAGGCAGACGGGGAGTCGTGGTGCTCGGCGCCACCTCGCTGGTGGCGCCGCTCACACTCGCGCTCGGCGCCGCGCCGGCGCAGGCGGCGAGTTGCACGGCGAGCAAGGGGCCGTACCAGAAGCAGGTCGAGAAGTTCCTCGGCCGCCCGGTGGACGGCCGGCAGTCGGCCGCCGACTGCTCGGCGATCCGGGCCTTCCAGAACAAGCACGGCATCACGCCCGCCATCGGCTACGCGGGACCCGTCACCTGGGGCGTGATGGATCTCATGAACAAGCAGAAGGCCGTCGGGAAGAACCCGAACAAGGCCGGCAAGTGCCCGACGAACAAGGGCCGCATCGCCTGCGTCAACCTCACCCTCCAGCTGAGCTGGATCCAGGACGGCAAGAAGCTCGTGTACGGGCCGGTGCCCGTGCGCACCGGCCGCGACGGCTACGAGACCCGCACCGGCCTGAAGAAGGTCTACTGGCGTGACATCGACCACGTCTCGACCCTCTACGACGTCCGCATGCCCTACAGCCAGTTCTTCGACGGCGGGCAGGCCTTCCACTCGGTCGGGCTGAGCATGTGGAACCCGCCGGGCTCCCACGGCTGCGTCAACATGACCGCCAAGGACGCCAAGAAGTACTGGTCGCTGCTGAAGAAGGGCGACGACGTCTACGTGTACGGCCGCAAACCGGGAACGTGAGCCGGGGAGGGGAGCCTGGACCGCGGCCCGGAACGGGAGCCCGGGCCGGGCGGGTTGAGCCGGGCGGACGTGATGAGCAACACGGTCTGAAATGTCCGTATCGGTCGTACTTACTCACACCGCCTTCACGTCGTCCGGCATATGCTTCACAGCATGTCCACCACTGTTGAAACCGCCTCCGAGCGATCGGCTGCGGAGGTCAACGAGGAGATCCGTGCGCTGTGGCGCCGGTCGGGCGGGACACTGACCACCGAGCAGCGCGAGGTGTACCAGCGCCTCGTCCTGGAGTGGGCTCAGGCCGCTCCGCAGTCGGACCGCGCGGCCTGACCGCCGGCCGGCTCCCGGCACCGGACCCTCCCGCGAGGGCACCCCTTTGCGAACGGGCGCCCTTCTCGCACCGACCTCCGCCGTCCCGTACGGCATCGTCCGACTCCCCGGCGGGATCCGCTCCCGCCGGACCGACCTCCCTCCTCGGCCGCCTTCCTCGGCCCACCGGCGCACCGGTGCGTTCCGGTCAGCCCCAGGTCGCCGAGTAGTGACGCCGGTACGCCTTGCGGTCCCGCTCCGCGCGCAGCCACCGGGTCGCCACCAGCGCGATCAGACTGCCCGCCATAACCAGCAGACCCGGCCCGACCGTGCGCGGATCGGTCAGCCGCGCCGACAGCGTGCTCCCGGCCGTCCCGCCCGTCACCGGCGCGGCCGAGCCGGGGGAGACCCCGCCCGGCGCGCCGGCGCCCTGAGCGGCCGCCCCGCCGGAGGAACCGCCTCCCGGCCCGCCGGACGCACTCCCGGTGGGCGTCGCCCCGCCCGTGGCCCGCGCCGGAGCCGCCACGATCAGCCGCACCCCCAGCGCGTTCATCGCCTTCGTCACCGGCTGGAAGAACGTCGTGCCGCCCGTCGTGCAGTCGCCGCTGCCGCCCGAGGTCACCCCCAGGGCGATGCCCTCCGAGAACAGCGGACCGCCGCTGTCGCCCGGCTCCGCGCACACCGTGGTCCGGATCAGCCCGGTCACCGTGCCCTCCGGATAGTTCACGGTCGCGTCCAGCCCGGTCACCTCCCCGTCGTGCAGCCCGCTGGTGCTGCCGCTGCGGAACACCCGCTGCCCCACCGCCGCGTCCCCCGCCCCCGTGATCCGCACGCCGTTGCCGCCGCCGATCGCCACCACGTCCGCGCCCTGCCCGGCCCGCCCGGCGGCGTACCGCACCAGCGAGAAGTCGCTGCCGGGGAAGGTCCCGGCGACCGTGCTGCCCAGCTGCCGGTCGCCCTGCCCGGCCGCGAACCAGGTCGAACCGGTCGGCCCGCAGTGCCCCGCGGTGAGGATGAAGTCGCTCTTGCCGTCCGTCACGTTGAAACCGGCCGAACAGCGACCGCCCGCCGACAGGATGGGCTGCGCCCCGTTCAGCCGCGTGGTGAACCGGCCCTCGGCGCGCTCCATGCGGACGAAGGAGCCGATGCCGCTCGCCACCCGGCTCATCCGGCCCCAGTCGGCGGCCGAGACGGAACTGTCGGCCTGCACGGTCACCCGGTTGGTCCGGTAGTCCACCGCCCACGCCGTGCCGGGCACCCGCGGCGCCGCGCGCAGCGCCGCCCCCGCCGACCTCAGCTCGTCCATGCTGTGCCGCACGAGCTTCGCCTCGGCGCCCGCCCGCCGCACCTCCGCCGCCGCCTCCGCGTCGGTCACGGCGACGACCGTACGCCCGTCCGAGCCCACCCAGCTGCCCGCCGTACGGGCGGTGCCGAGCCGCGCCACCAGACCGGAGCCCGGCGCGGCCGGCGAACCGGCGGACGAGCGCGGGGAGGCCTGCGTCCCGGACGGCTCGCCGGCCAGCGCCGACTGCGCGACCATCGCCGTGCCGAGCAGCAGTCCCGCCACGGCCGTCAGCCGTGCCGCTCGCCGGACCACCCGTCGTCGTGCGTGCCTCATACCTGGCTCCCGAACCCCGAACACCGGTGCACCACCGCGAGGCGCCGCGCCGCTCGGGCGCCCTCCCCCCATACGCGCCGCACCGCGCCCGCGTTCACCCGCCGCCGGCCGGGCGCCGACGGCCGCACTCGGAACTGTGCGCCCGGCCGCCTATCTTGGGCACATGAACAGGATCCCGCACGACACGTCCGGTGAACCGGACCCCCTGCGCGTCCTCACCCCCGACGAACTGCGCCGCCGCACCAGCATGAAATGGCGCACCCACCCCGCCGACGTGCTGCCGCTGTGGGTGGCCGAGATGGACGTACCCCAGCCCGAACCCGTCGTCCGGGCCGTCACCGACGCCCTCGCCCTCGGCGACACCGGCTACCCCGCGGGCACCGCCTACGCCGAGGCGCTCGCCGCCTTCGCCGCCAAACGCTGGGGCTGGGACACGCTCGCGGTGGAGCGCACCGCGCTCGTGCCGGACGTGATGCTCGGCGTGGTGGAGATGCTGAAACTGGTGACCGGCCCCGGCGACCCGGTGATCGTCAACCCGCCGGTGTACCCGCCGTTCTTCCAGTTCGTCACCCACATGGACCGCCGGGTGGTCCAGGCGCCGCTCGGCCCCGACCTGCGCCTGGACCTCGACGCGCTCGACGAGGCGTTCGGCCGGGCCGTCGCCGGCGGCGGACGCGCCGCGTACCTGCTGTGCAACCCGCAGAACCCGACCGGCACCGTGCACACCGCCGCCGAACTCACCGCCGTCGCCGAACTCGCCGGCCGCCACGGCGTACGCGTCGTCGCCGACGAGATCCACGCGCCGCTGACCGCCGCCGGCGTCGCCTTCGTGCCGTATCTCAGCGTGCCGGGCGGCGAGCGGGGCCTGTCGCTGATGTCGGCCAGCAAGGGCTGGAACCTGGCCGGGCTCAAGGCCGCCCTCGCCGTCGCCGGCCCGGAGGCCGCCGCCGACCTCGCCCGCCTGCCCGAGGAGGTCGGCCACGGCGCGAGCCACCTCGGCGTCATCGCCCACACCGCCGCGCTGCGCGACGGCATCGCCTGGCTGGACGCCCTGCTGGCGGGCCTCGACGAGAACCGGCGGCTGCTCGCCGCACTCCTCGCCGAGCACCTGCCCGAGATCCGCCACCGGCCGGGCCGGGCCACCTTCCTCGCCTGGCTGGACTGCCGGGGCCTCGGCCTCGGCGACGACCCCGCCCAGGCGTTCCTCGACCGGGGCCGGGTGGCCCTCAACTCCGGCCTGCCGTTCGGCGAGGGCGGCGCCGGACATGTGCGCCTGAACATCGGCACCTCGCCGGACCTGATCACCGAGGCCGTACGACGGATGACGGAGGCGGTTCGATGACCCCCGAGGAGACCCTCGCCCGGCTCGGCGCCGGCAAGTACCTGCTGCTCACCAGCTACCGCAAGAACGGCACCCCCGTCTCCACCCCGGTCTGGGTGGTCCGCGACGGCGCGGCGCTCGGCGTCTGGACGGTCGCCGACTCCTACAAGGTCCGCCGCATCCGCAACCGGGCCGACGTCCTCGTCGGCCCCTGCGACGTGCGCGGCAACCCGACCGGCGACCAGATCCCGGCCACCGCCGAGATCACCGACCCGGCCACCACCGCCCGCTACCGCGGCCTGATCGCCCGCAAGTACGGCATCGTCGGCCGTCTCACCCTCCTCGGCAGCCGGCTGCGCCGGGGCGAGCGGGGAACGGTCGGCATCCGGGTGACCCTGACGGGCTGACGACGCGCACATGACGCGCCGGCGACCACGCGGCGAATCGTCCCGGAACCTCCGCGTGGCGGCCCTCTTGAGTCGATGTGCGCGGCTAGGCTGCGGGCGCCGGGACGGGACGGGCGTCGCCGGCGGGCCCCGGACCGTCGCGGCCCGCGCGAGCCGGTGCGGCGTCATGGATGCGACGGAGCTGGTGCGCAGTGGAGGGGACCCGGGCCCGCGGCCTGGCAGTGGGGCGGTGGCTCACCGAACGGGCCGGCCGGTGCCTGGCCGCCTCCGTGGCGCTGTACGCGCTGACCGCCCTCGTCGATCCCTCCCAGCCGCTGGACCTGCGCGTCTACCGGGGCGGCGCACCGCATCTGTTCTCCGGCGGCCTGTACGACTTCGCGGTGCACACCGGCCCGCCCATCCCCGTCCTGCCGTTCACCTACCCGCCGTTCGCCGCGCTGCTGTTCACCCCGCTGGCCGCCCTGCCCTGGGACGTGGCGCTGGTGCTGTGGCGGGCGGTCTCGGTCGCGGCCCTGCTCGTCCTCACGGCCGGGTCCCTGCGCCTGCTCACCCCGCCCGGCGGGGGCCGCGTCCGCGAGCGCGCCCTGCTGTGGGCCGCCGCCGGACTCTGGCTGGAACCCGTGCGCCACACGCTCGACCAGGGGCAGATCAACCTGCTGCTGGGCGGCCTCGTCGTCGGCGGGCTCGCCCTGTGCCGTACGGCGGCGGGCCGGGGCGCGGCCGTGGGACTCGCCGCGTCGGTGAAGCTGACCCCGGCCGTCGGCGGGCTGTACCTGCTGGCGACCCGGCAGTGGCGGGCGGCGCTGTGGGCGACGGCGGCCGGCGCGGCGGCCACGGTCCTGGCCTGGTGCGTCTCGCCGGGCCAGTCGTGGCGCTACTGGACCTCGCTGGTGACCGACACGAGCCGCGTCGGCCCGGTGCGGACCGTGCGCAACCAGTCCCTGCGCGGCGCCCTCACCAGACTCCTCGGCCCGGACGCCGGCGGGACCGCCCTGTGGTGGACGGCGCTGGCGCTGGTCACCCTGGCGGCGGCCTGGGCGCTGTACGCCGCCGTACGGCGCGAGGACCGGCTCGGCGCCCTGGTCGCCGTGCAGCTGTACGGGCTGCTGGTGTGCCCCATCTCCTGGAGCCACCACTGGATCTGGTGCGTGCCCGCCATGATCTGGCTCGCCCACGGCCCCGGTCGGCGGCTGCCGCTTCGCCGGGTCGCGCTCGCGCTGTGGGCGCTCGTCACCGCCGGCCGGCTGGTGCCGCGGCTGAGCAGGATCGAGGACGCCACCGTCCACTCCGGTCCGTACCCGGCGCTCATGGCCTGGCTGGGGACCGGCTTCGCCGTCTGCGCGGTGCTGACGTTCCTGGTGCTCGCCACCGGGGGCGAGCGGCGCCGTGAGCACGCGGCGGTGCCCGGCGGGCAGCGGTCCGGCGACCGCTCGGACAGCTCGCTGCTGTCCTGAGACGGCGACGCCTGCTGGACCGCCTCGACTCCCTGGGGACTGCGGGTAACTGACTGGGTGTCAGGTCCAGGCGCGGTACGGCTCGTCCAGCAACTGGAAGACCGGCTCGCCCCGCACCGGGTCCTTCGCGGTGGACAGGCGCACCCGGTCGCCGCCGTGGATGCCGATGGGCGGGCCCATGACCCTGCCCCGCACGACGAAGCCCTCGTTCATCTCTATCAGCGACACATTGCGCGCCGCCGGGGTGTTGCGGTGCACGACCGTGGAGTGGCGGACCGTGCCGACGCCCTCGCTGCGCTCGGTCCGCAGCTCGCTGCCCCGGCACACCGGACACAGCACCCGGTGGTACATCGCCGTACCGCACCAGGCGCAGCGCTGGAAGTACAGCGCCTCCGGGTCGTGGCCCGCGGGCTCCAGCAGACCGGTGGCGGAGCCGGCGGCCGGATGAACGGCGTTCCCCGAGTGGTGGTACACGCTGGTCAACTCCTTGCTCTCGGCCGGAATCCCGCGTGCCCGGCTCAGTCCGCGCACGCCGTGCGCGGTCGGGCTGTGCCACCGTGCACGGCGACAGCGTATGGCACTCAGTGCCGTAGGTAAAGGTACTGGGTACCGTCAATTGGCGACGGCGACCCGTACGCCCGCCCGAAGTAACCTTTCCTCGCCCACCCCGCACCTCGTGCCTTCCCCGCGCGCCACGCCCAGGAGCCCGCCATGCCGTCCGCACGTCCCCGCCTCCTCTACGTCACCGACCTGGCGTATCCGGCGCGCGGGCGCCGCTACTGCGACGAGGACATCGGGCTGACCGCCCGGCTGCGCGACGACTTCGACCTGGCCCTCGCCCACCCGCGGGACGCCGCCGCCCTGATGGCCGCCTTCGACGCGGTGGTCGTCCGCAACAGCGGCCCCGTCCTCGGCCACCGGGACGCCTACGACGACTTCCGTGCCCGGGCGCTGACCGCCGGAACCCGCGTCTACAACCCGCTCACCGGCCGCGCGGACATGGCGGGCAAGCAGTACCTCCTCGACCTGACCGCCGCCGGGTACCCGGTCATCCCCACCGTCGACCGCGCCGAGGACCTGCACCGGCTGCCCGCCGCCGACCGCTACGTGGTCAAGCCGAAGCTCGGCGCCGACTCCATAGGGCTGCGCGTCGTCCCCGCCGGGGAGCTGCCCGGCCTCGCCGACGGCACCGTCCTCCTCCAGCCGCACATCGACTTCGTCCACGAGATCTCGTTCTGCTTCGTGGACCACGACTTCCAGTACGCCCTCTACGCCCCCGACCCCGAACGGCGCTGGGAGCTGCGGCCGTACCGCCCCACCGCGCGGGACCTGGAGTTCGCCCGGCGGTTCATCGACTGGAACACCCTCGGCCACGGCATCCAGCGCGTGGACGCCTGCCGGGCGCCGGACGGCGAACTGCTGCTGGTCGAGCTGGAGGACCTGAACCCGTACCTGTCCCTGGACGCGCTGGACGACCCGGCCCGGGAGTCCTTCGTCGCCGCGCTGAAGGCGTCCCTGCACCGGTTCCTGGCCGCCGCGCACTGAGACGGCCGCCGCGCCGCGGCGGTTGACGCGCCGCGCGGCGGGCACACGCCCACGGGGACGCGCCGGACCGGAGTCGCGCGCCCCCGGTGGACGACGCGGCGCACCGGCGCGGGAACGGAGCGGTACGGCATGACGAGCGGCAAGGGAGTCGTCGACCGGCTGGACCCCGACATGTGCGTGGTGACGGCCCGGGCCGGCGGGGAGCGGGCCGGCTGCCTGGTCGGGTTCTCCTCGCAGTGCTCGATCAGCCCGCCCCGGTTCGTCGTGTGGCTGTCCAAGGAGAACCGGACCTACCGGGTGGCCGAACGCGCCGACCGGCTCGCCGTGCACCTGCTCACCAGGGGCCAGCACGCGCTCGCCGAGCTGTTCGGCGGCAGCACCGGCGACGACGGCGTGGACAAGTTCGCCCGGGTCCGCTGCTCGGAGCGGGACGGCGCGGCCGTCGTCCTGGACGACGCGCCGGTCTGGTTCGTCGGCCGGATCGTGACGCGCGTCGACGGCGGCGACCACGTGGGCTTCCTGCTCGACCCCGTCGAACGGGGCGGGACCGGCGTCGCCGACGAGCCGGTCCTGCGCCTGTCGGACACGCTCGGCATCTCACCGGGCCACCCGGCGCACTGAACCGAGCGCACTGAACCGTCCGCACTGAACCGTCCGCGCCGAGCCGTCCGCGCCGAGCCGGCGTCCCGGCGGGCCGGGCGTACGCCGGGTTCTGCGCCGGACCGGACCTTGCGCCGGATCGGGCCTACGCCGGTTCCGTCGGCACCCGCACGTCCAGGACGCACACGTCGTCGCGCCGCTCGCCCTCCAGCAGCGCGGCCAGCAGCGGACCGAGGGAGCCGGGCGCGTCCGAGCGGTGCGCGGCGGTGGCCCGGGCCAGCCGCTCCAGGCCCAGCTCTATGGACTCGCCGGGCCGCTCCACCAGGCCGTCGGTGTACAGCAGAAGCCGGTCGCCCGGCTCCAGGAGGCACTCGGCCTCCTCGTACACGGGGGTGTCGGTGGCGCCCAGGAGCACACCGCGCGGGCGGTCGAGGAACCGGGCCTCGCCCCCGCGCAGCAGCAGCGGCGGCAGATGACCGGCCTGCGCCCAGGCGAGCCGGCGCCGCTCGGGGTCGTAGCGCGCCAGGACGAGTGTGGCCGTGCCCCTGGAGTCGCGGGAGTGCAGCAGCAGGGTGTTCAGCCGGGTGAGGGCGCCCGTCAGCGACGAGCCGGTGAAGAGCATGCCCTTGGCGGTGAAGCGGAGCTGCGCCATGGTGGCCACCGCGTCCATGCCGTGCCCGGCGACGTCGCCGACCACGAACAGCGCGTCGCCGTCCGGCAGTTCGATCGCGCTGAACCAGTCGCCGCCGACGTGGATGCCCGACTGCGCCGGCAGATAGGCGAGGTCGACCCGCAGCCCGGCCAGCCGCAGGGGGCGGCGCGGCAGCGGCAGCAGCGCGTGCTGCAGCCGGCCGGCGATCATCCGCTCGGCCTGGAGGATGCCGTGCTGCGCCACCATGGCCTGCTCGCTCTCCAGCAGGGCCAGCTCCGCGCTGCGCTGCGCGGTGAGGTCCTGCACGAAGCCGTGCACCTGGACCGGGCGGCCCGCGGCGTCCGGCTCGGCCTCGGCGACGGCCCGCAGATGCTTGTCCCCGGCGGCCGTCCTGATCCGGAACGGCACGTCGAACTGCTTGCCCTCGGTGCGGATCTCCCGCACGGCGCGGGCGAGGGCCGGTCCGTCCTCGGGGACGGCGAGGTCCGCCAGCTCCTCCAGCCGGAGCGGGCCCCGGCCGGGGTCGCGGTCGCACAGGGCGTAGACCTGCGCGGACCAGGTCGCCTCGCCGGTGACCAGGTTCCAGGTGGCCCAGCCGAGGTGGCCGAGCCGCTGGAGATCGGCCAGGAGCTGTTCCTGCCGGTCAGAGGCGTCCTGCCGCCGCCAGGTGACGACCAGCCGGCCGTCCAGACGGGCGGCCCGCACCGAGTAGGTGGCCGGTTCCTGGCCGCCGCCCACGGACTCCAGCCGTACGTACGGCTCGCTCGTGTACGGCTCGCCGGTGTCGAGCGTGTCGAGCCAGTCCTGCCAGAGCGGTTCCCCGGCGACGGTGGGCCGGCATTCGAGGATCCGCAGCCCGATCAGCTCACGGCCCCGGCGCCCGGCCGGATCGACGGCCTGGGGGGTGGCGGCGTCGATCCGGAAGTCCTCGACCGCGCCGGTGGCCGAGCGCAGCGGGCTGAGCAGCAGCGTCATCCCGGGCAGCGCGTCGAACAGGGCCTGCACCGCAGCCGTCCTGACGCTGCCGCCCGCCTCCCCGGCCGCGTCGACGGCGGGCTCCCGTCCGGGGGCGGACTCCCGCACGGCGGCCGGTTCTTGTACTGCGGCCGGTTCCCGCGCGGCGGCCGGCTCCTGTGAGGGGGTGGCCTCCTGTGCGAGGGCGACTCCCCGCGCGGCAGTGGCGGGTGTCACGGCGGCCTCGTGCCCGGTGGCGTTCCCTTCCGCGGGGGCGGCGCCCTGCGCGGCGGTCGCCGACGCCGTCGCCGGCCCGTCGCAGGCCTGACCCGGCGGGGGCGCCAGCGCGCCGAGCGTGAGCCAGGCCTCCTCCGCCGGAGTGCGGCCGGCGGCCTTCGCGCGCCGGAGCAGTTCCTCGTGCGCGGCCTCGGCACCGCGCCCGGTCAGCGCCATCAGCGCGCCCGTGGCCCGCTCCACCACGGCCGAGGCCGCCGCCTCGTCCCGCAGCCGGTCCAGCTCGGCCCGCTGCCGGGCCACCACCTTGGCCAGCGCCGCCCGGTCGGGGGCGGCGCCGGTCTTGGCGCGGTAGGTGGGTTCGCTGCTCACGCGACGAGCATCGCACATGCGGACAGGTCCGATCACAGCCTTGCCGCCCCGGATCCGGGCGGGCGCCGGTCACCCGGGCGCCGCCGCGGAGCGGGCGGCTCAGCGGCCGCCGCGCTCCACCAGTGCCTCGGTGACGGCCCGGACGCTGCGGGCGATGTGCTGGAGCTGGAGCAGCTCCGCGGCGTACAGCTTGATCGTGTGTTCGATGACACCTTCGTGCAGGCCCAGGCGGGGCAGGTCGGCGCGCGCGGTCTGGAGGGCGGTGCGGACCACGCGGATCTCCTGCTGCACCTGTATCTGCGCGTGCCGGGCGAGCAGGACGGGGTGGCGGACCAGCACGGGGTAGCTGCCGTAGCGGGCGGGCACCAGTTCGCGCAGCCACCGGGCCGCCGAGCGCTCCCAGTCGTAACTGCCGGGGGTCTTGACCTGGCAGGGCCAGTCCGGGCTGATGCGTGTGGTCGTCACAGGCATGGGTCTTCGCTTCCGGTGGTGCGGCGTCGAGGCACGGGGCCCGACAGGGTGGGGGCGGCCCCGGCCTAGGGGATGACCGGGGCCGCCGCGGGCGCTCGCGCGGTCCAGGCCGAGCGGGCGCCCCGTGCGGGTGGTGATGAGGGGTGAGGCGGGTGGGGGCGGTGGGACGGAAGCGCGGAACTGCCCGGAGCGGGCCGACCGCGATCCGTGAGCAGTATTTATATATGCCATCCGCTTGGCAAGACGTATGAAAACATTCATGACGGCTTTGAACGGCATGGTCCGCATACGTTCCGACCAATCCGCGCGACCCGCCCGGGCCGCCCCGGCGCGAGCCCCGGCTGCGGCGGCAGTGCCCCCGGCGCGGCAGCCGGAGCGCCGGTCGGCGCGTCAGTCCTTGAGAAAGAACTGGTGGCGGTCGGCGATCTGCTCGTACTCCTCCAGCCGGGCCTGGGTCCGCTCGGGATCGGCGTCCGCCATGGCCTGGAGCAGCGCCGCGCACATCACGCCGGGCGCCGCGTAGGAGTCGAAGACCAGCCGCGACCCCGTGCCGGTGGCGAAGGTGACGTCGGCCTCGTCGGCGACCGGCCCCAGCGCCAGGTCGGTGATCAGGGCGACCTTGAGCCCGGCGCCGCGCGCGACCCGCACCGCGGTCAGGGTCTCGTGCGCGTGCCGGGGCATGGAGAAGGCCAGCACCCAGGTGCCGCCGGCCTCGCGGGACTGGAGCAGCGCGTCGTAGGCGACGCTCCCGCCAAGGGTCACCAGCCGCACGTCGGGGTGGACGCGCCGGGCCGCGTAGGCGAAGTACTCGGCGAGCGAGACGGAGATGCGCAGCCCGAGCACGGTCAGCGGGGCCGAGCGCGACAGCTCGCGGCCGACGGCGATCACCCGGTCGGGGTCGGCGAAGTCGCGGCGCAGGTTCTCCAGGTTGTCGATCTCGGCGTCGACCGCCGCCTGCAACTCGTTGGCCCGGTCCTCCTCGGTCGCGCCCGGCCCGCCGGCGAGCGTCCTGAGCGCGATGGACTGGAGCTTCTCGCGCAGCGCGGGGTAGCCGCTGAAGCCGACCGCGCCGGCGAACCGGGTCACCGAAGGCTGGCTGACGCCGACCCGGTCGGCCAGCTCGGTGATGGACAGGAACGCGGCCTCGGCGATGTTCTCGATCAGGTACTGCGCGATGCGCCGCTGGCCGGGAGACAGCTGCGGCCGGTCGAACAGCGCCCGGAGCTGGGAGGCCGGGGCGGGCTCGGCCTCCGGCGCGGTCCGGCCCGAGGTGATCGCGGACGCCTGGGCGCGAGCCTGCTGCGGCGATGGCGCCGGGGCGCCTGCATTGTCTCCCACAGAGGATCAACATAGCTCACTCACCGTCATGACCAGCGGGGGTGCGGGCGGAACCGGCCGGTCACGCGACCCCCGCACGCCTCTCGCACCCCTCGCGCCCCACCCGCGGAACACCCCCGGAGCGCCTGCGGAACACCCCCGGGGACACCCGCGGAGCACCCGCCTCCGGATTTCTGCCCCGCGGATGGATACGCGCCCGCAGCCCGGGAACCCGCCGTCGGAAGGAACGACCCCGCGGCGCACGCGGACGACCCGCGCGGCGCCCACGGGCAGCCACCACCGCCACGACAGACGAGGAGCCCCGCGACATGACCGTCCCCGAGGAGAACCGGCCCAAGACCGACACCACCGACGAGGTGGTGGCGAACCGGCGTACGGACGCGGCCAAGGAGCAGGGCGGCACCGGCCGCACCCTGCGCGAGGCGCTGGAGGAGGCGCAGGTCCGCCCCGACGACTTCGAGGAGAAGTGACCGATGAGCGCACTCAGCGCGCTGGAACAGGCCCTGGAGAACCGGTGGGACGCGCTGTGGTCGCGGATCGCCGGGCGGGGGCCGGTCGAACTCCTCGACGCGCTGCACCGTGAGTGCGACGGGAACGCCGTCGTGTGCAGCGAGGACCGGGTCATCGTGCCCAACGCCTACGACGTCGAACTCGCCGAACCGGTGCACGAGGAGCTGACCCGCCGCGGCAGCCGCGTGGGCCAGGCGCTCACCGACAGCCTGGCCCGCCACGCCGAGCGCCACGGCTACGAGTGGGCCGGCCCGCTGACGGTACGGGTCGCCCGCTCCGACGAGGTGCCCAACGGCCGCTACCGCGTGGCCGGTCACGTCATGCCGCATGTGAGCGCGGAGGCGTTCCGCGACCCGGCGTAGGCCCCGCCACGCGCCCGCCTCGCGGCCGGGCCCGTACGCCCCGTCCCCATGGCGTGACCGCGACCGTGACCGCGACAGCTGCCGTGGCGGTCGGCGCGGTCAGCGCCGGTAGAGCGTGATCGAGTGCCCGACCTCGTCCACCGCACGGCTCGACGCGATCAGCTCGGCCAGCCGCCCCGTCGCCTTGGCGGCGGCCGAGTCCGACACGACCAGCAGCCCGTGCACGTCCCCGGGCCGCGCCGCGCGCGGATCGGCGGCGTGGACGCCGTAGAACGACGGCACGCCGCTGCCCTTGTAGACCAGCCACACCCGCTCGCCCGGGTAGCGCGAGCGCAGCCGGCCGGCGAGCCGGCCCAGGTCCTGCCCCCAGTCCACGTTGGAGTCGTGCAGCAGCAGATGGGTGCGGGCCGGGCCGCCGAACGCCTCGTTGGCGTACGGCAGGTAGAACGGGCAGGCCCGTACGGAGCTGACCGCGACGCACGCCGTCAGCACCCCGGCCGCCGCGAGCGCGCGCCGCGTGCGGCCCGCCGTCACGACGGTCGCCGCGGCGACAGCCAGGAACATCGGCAGGAACAGCGCGTAGCGGGTGCCGAAGTCGCGCGAGGAGTGCATGGCCGCCGCCAGCAGCACCGCGGGCGGCGCGAGCACGTAGGCCGCCGCCCGCCGCAGCCGCCGCACCGACAGCAGGACGGCCGCGCCCGCGGCCCACAGCGCGAGCATTCCGAGCGGGGTCTTCACCAGCAGCGCGGCCGGCAGGTAGTACCAGCGCGCCCCGGTGTACACGTGCCCGAACAGGAAGCCCTGCCACGGCCGTCCCTCCAGCCCGAACTGGATCCGCATCCCGTCCCGGTACGCCCCCGGGAACGGCATCAGCCCGACCAGTGCCGCGCGCACCCCGTGCACGGCGGGCACCGGACCGGCGTACGGCCTGCGCAGCCGGGGATCGACCGCCAGATAGGAGGCCCAGACGACGGCCGCCATGGCCGCCGCCGCGACGGCGGCCCACCCGGCGGCCACCGCCGCGTCCCTGATCCGGGCGGCGCGCCGGCCGAACCCCTCGCCCGGCGGCCGGCCGCCCCGCGCGGGCCGCACCGCGACCACGGTGAGGGCCAGCAGCACCGGCACGGCCGGGAGCGCGTTCATCTTCGTGGCCACCGCCGCCCCCAGCGCCGCCCCGGCCAGGGGCACATACAGCCCCGGCCGCCGTCGCGCCCGCCACAGCAGCCACGCCGAGGTCAGCACGAATCCCGCGGCGGGCACGTCCAGCGTGGCCAGCGAGCCGTGCGCGATCAGATCGGGGGAGAAGGCGTACAGGGCGAGCGCCACCAGGCCGCCCGCCGGACCGGCGAGGTCACGGGCGAACGCGAAGACCGCCAGCCCGAACAGCAGCGTCAGCGCGATCACCGGCAGCCGGGCCCACAGCATCAGCCGCCACGGATCGTTGCCCGACTCGTACAGCAGATGCCGCCCCGCCGCCCCCTGGTCTCCGGTGAACGAGGTGTCCAGGCGCGGACCGGCGGCGGCGACCCCGGCCGCGATCAACAGCTTGCCCAGCGGCGGGTGTTCGGGGTTGTACGCGAGCCGGTGTTCCCGCAGGTAGACCGCCGCCGTGGCCACGTACACCGGCTCGTCGATGGTCGGGGTCTGCTCCCTGGCCGCGGTCACCATCGCGGCGGCCATCTGCGCCAGCAGCAACCCGGCGACGCACGGCACGAGCCATCGCCGCCACCACGCCGTGTGCCGCCGCGCCGCCTCGGGGACGGCGCGCGCCGGTCCGGGAAGCCCTGCGCCGACCGCCGCCGCCGCTCCGGGCGGCCCTCCGGGACCCGGCTCCGCCGTGTTCGCCGTCTCCGCCGTGTTCGCCGTCTCCGCGTCGTGAGGCCCGGGCGCCGTCCGGGCCGTTCGCTGTTCGCTCGCCATCGTCCGCCCCGCGGCGCCCGCCGTCCGGGCCGCGCCGCCGCACGCGTCGTACCGGCAGACCCTCTGCCGTGCCCACCGGTACGGTCCGCGGCCGGTCGCGGTTCAGCGCGCGCCCGCGACCGGCACGCCGGGGCCGCGCTCAACGAGCGGGCGGCACCGCCGTGTCCGGCACGATCAGGTCCGCGCGGTCGCGGGTCGCCGCCACCAGGTCCGCGTTGCGCCGGTCCGTGCCCAGCACCCAGGCGACCGCCTCGTCGTGGCCCTTGCCGAACTCCTCGTGCCGGGCGACCAGACGGCGCACCCGTTCCGTCTCGTCCAGCTCGCAGAACCACACCTCGTCCAGCTCGGCCCGCACCCGCGCCCACGGACCCTTGTCCAGCAGCAGGTAGTTGCCCTCGGTCACCACCAGCCGGGCCGTCGGCGGCACCGGGACGGCGCCGGCGAGGGGCTGCTCCAGGACGCGTTCGAAGCCGGGCGCGTACACCGTCTCCGCCGTGCCGTACTCCTCGCGCAGCCGCCGCAGCAGCGCCGCGTAACCCGCCGCGTCGAAGGTGTCCGGCGCGCCCTTGCGGCCGCGGCGGCCCAGGCGGTCCAGTTCGGCGTCGGCCAGGTGGAAACCGTCCATCGGCACATGGGCGACCCACGGCTCGCCCGCGCCGTTCAGCGCGCGCACCAGCCGCTCGGCGAGCGTGGACTTGCCGGCGCCCGGGGCGCCCGCGATGCCCAGCAGCGCGCGGCGGCCCCCGCCGGTCAGCGAGCGGGCCCGGTCGAGGAGGTCGGCGAAGGTCGGCGGCACCCGCCCAGTGTGTCACCCGGCCGTACCAGCTCCCGGGCCGCCCTGGACGGCCGTTGGCCGGAAAGTAGGGACACGGCACGGTCGATGTGGCGCGCGCCACTTCGTCAACGCGGCGATGCGGGGAAGGGTGCCTGTATGAAAGAGCTCGGTCTGCCCCCGGAAATCCTGGCCTGCCTCTTCGACCTCGACGGCGTCGTCACCAAGACGGCCGTGGTGCACGCGGCCGCCTGGAAGGAGACGTTCGACGCGTTCCTGCGCGAGCGGGAGGGCGCCGGCTACCGCCCCTTCGACTCGGCCGCCGACTACGACGAGTACGTCGACGGCCGGCCCCGCGCCGACGGCGTCCGCACCTTCCTCGCCTCGCGCGGCATCGAACTGCCCGAGGGGAGCCCCGACGACCCGCCGGACGCGCCCACGGTCAACGGCGTCGGCAACCGCAAGAACCAGCTCGTCCTGGAGAAGATCCGCACCGAGGGCGTGGCGGCCTACGACGGCACCCTGCGCTACATCGAGGCGGTGCGGGCGGCCGGTCTGAAGACGGCGATCGTCTCCTCCAGCGCCAACACCCTCGACGTGCTGCGCTCCATCGACGCCGAGCGCCTGTTCGACGTACGGATCGACGGCGTGGTCGCCCGCGAGCGCGGCCTGCCCGGCAAGCCGCACCCGGACACCTTCCTCGCCGCCGCCCACGACCTCGGCGTGGAGGCGAAGCAGGCCACCGTCTTCGAGGACGCCCTGGCCGGGATGGACGCGGGCCGCTCGGGCCACTTCGGCTACGTCGTCGGCGTGGACCGCGTCGGGCAGACCGACGCGCTGTACGCGCACGGCGCCGACGTGGTCGTCAAGGACCTCGCCGAACTCCTCACCGCCGCACCGGGAGGCGCCGCGTGATCACCCACGGTTCCTACGCCGTCGAGCCGTGGAGCGTGCGCGAGACGGAACTCAGCCTGGACGTGCTGGCCCAGAGCGAGTCCGTCTTCGCGCTCTCCAACGGCCACGTCGGCTGGCGCGGCAACCTGGACGAGGGCGAGCCGCACGGCCTGCCCGGCTCCTACCTCAACGGCGTCTACGAGACGCACCCGCTGCCCTACGCCGAGGCCGGCTACGGCTACCCCGAGTCGGGCCAGACCGTCATCAACATCACCAACGGCAAGGTGCTGAGGCTGCTCGTCGACGACGAGCCGTTCGACCTGCGCTACGGCCGGCTCGTCTCCCACGAGCGCGTCCTCGACCTGCGCCGGGGCGTGATGACCCGGACCTGCG
Source organism: Streptomyces sennicomposti (assembly GCF_019890635.1). GTDB lineage: Bacteria > Actinomycetota > Actinomycetes > Streptomycetales > Streptomycetaceae > Streptomyces > Streptomyces sennicomposti. Next base: position 5,998 of record NZ_JAIOAB010000037.1, on the reverse strand, counting down.
AGTGGTGCTCGCCGGCCGGCACCCGCATCCGGGTGCGCGCCACCCGCATGATCTCCCTCACCCAGCGCTCCATCGGCGCGATCGCCTACGAGGTGGAACCGGTCGACTGCCAGGCCCGGGTGGTCATCCAGTCCGAACTGGTCGCCAACGAGCAGCTCCCCGATGCCGACGGCGACCCGCGCGCGGCGCTGGCGCTTCAGGCCCCGCTGGAGCCGGAGGAGGACTTCGCCGCCGGCAACCGGCTGCGGCTGGTGCACCGCACCCGGCGCAGCGGGCTGCGGGTGGCCGTGGCCGCCGACCACGTCGTCTCCGGCCCCGAGCGGACCACCACCACCAGCGAGAGCCACCCGGACCTGGCCCGGCTGACGGTCGCCGCCGTGCTGGAGGCCGGCCAGGCGCTGCGGGTGGAGAAGATCGTCGCGCACGGCTGGTCCGGGGCGCGGTCGCTGCCCGCCATGAGCGACCAGGTGGACGCCGCCCTGGCCGCCGCCGCGCACGGCGGCTGGTCCGGACTGGTCAAGGAGCAGAAGGCGTACCTGGACGACTTCTGGACGTGCGCCGACGTGGAGGTGGACGGCGACGAGGAGATCCAGCAGGCCGTCCGCTTCGCGCTCTTCCACGTGCTCCAGGCCGGCGCCCGCGCCGAGGAACGGGCCGTCCCCGCCAAGGGGCTGACCGGCTCGGGCTACGACGGGCACGCCTTCTGGGACACCGAGATGTTCGTGCTGCCCGTGCTCACCTACACCGCGCCGGACGCCGTGGCCGAGGCGCTGCGCTGGCGGCAGAACACGCTGCCCGCGGCCCGGGAGCGGGCGACCCAGCTCGGGCTGAGCGGCGCGGCGTTCCCCTGGCGGACCATCGAGGGGCAGGAGGGCTCGGCGTACTGGCCGGCCGGCACCGCCGCCTTCCACGTCAACGCCGACATCGCGCACGCCGTGGTCCGCTACGTCGCGGCCACCGGCGACGAGGAGTTCGAGCGCGAGAGCGGGATGGAACTGCTGGTGGAGACGGCCCGGCTGTGGCGCTCGCTGGGCCACCACGACCACCGCGGCACCTTCCACATCGACGGCGTCACCGGCCCCGACGAGTACAGCGCGATCTGCGACGACAACACGTACACCAACCTGATGGCGCGGGCGAACCTGCTGGCCGCCGCCGACGTGGTCGAGCGCTACCCGAAGGAGGCGGAACGGCTCGGCGCCGACGACGAGGAGAGCGCCGCCTGGCGGGACGCCGCCGACGCGATGAACATCCCGTACAACAGCGAGCTGGGGGTGCACGAGCAGCACGCGGGCTTCACCCGCTACCAGCGCTGGGACTTCGCCGGCACCCGCGCCGACCAGTACCCGCTGATGCTGCACTTCCCCTACTTCGACCTGTACCGCAAGCAGGTGATCAAACAGGCCGACCTGGTGCTGGCGATGTACACCTGCGGCGCCGAGTTCGACGCGGAGCACATCGCCCGCAACTTCGCCTACTACGAGCCGCTGACGGTGCGGGACTCCTCGCTGTCGGCGTGCGTGCAGGCGGTCATCGCCGCGCAGGCGGGCCATCTGCGCCTGGCCTACGACTACGCGGCCGAGGCCGCCCTGATGGACCTGGAGGACCTGGAGCACAACACCCGCGACGGGCTGCACATCGCGTCGCTCGCGGGCACCTGGATGGCGCTGGTGACCGGCTTCGGCGGCACCCGCCGGTCCGGCGACGCGCTGGAGTTCGCGCCGCGCCTGCCGGAGAAGTTCAGCCGCCTGGCGTTCTCGCTGCGGTTCCGGGGCCGCCGGCTGAAGGTGGAGATCACCCAGGAGACGGCGACGTACACGCTGCTGGCCGGACCGGAGCTGACGGTCCGCCACCACGGCGACGCGGTCCCGCTGAGCCCGGACGCCCCCTCGGCGGCCCGCACGGTGCCGGCCCCGAAACACCGCCCGGCCCCCGAACAGCCCCCGCATCGCCGCCCCAACACCCGCTGAACCGCCGACGGGCCTCGGGGGCGGGAAACGGACCGACCGGCCCGCCCCCGGCCGACCCCGCTCCCTGATCCGGCCTGATCCAAACGAGAGGCCCTACGCCGGCCCCCGGGCCAGCAGTTCCCGCAGGGCGTGCTCCTCCTCGGGGCTCAGGCCGGTGACGAAGCGGCGCAGCACCGCGATCGGGTCGGGGCCGCGGTCGAGGGCGTCGTGCATCGCCTGGGCGGTCAGCTCGGCCGCGTCCTTCGCCGGCCGGTACGCGCCCCGGCGGCCGTCCACCTCGCGCAGCACCAGACCCTTGTCGTAGAGCCGCTTGAGGATGGTGTGCACGGTGTTGTACGCCAGGCCGCCGCCGATCTCCAGCTGGATCTCGGCCGGCGTCAGGGGCCGTTCCGTCGACCACAGGGCCGTGAGGACCTCGCTCTCCAGCTCGCCCGGGCTGCGCCGTTCCGTCCTGCCGTGAGGCCCTCCACCAGCCATGCCCTCAACCTTACAGCGCGTAGTGATGCCGGGGTCCGGCGGCGCCCCGGCCGGCGGACCACCGCGACACGGGCCGGTTCGCCCCGGAAATCCCCGCTTTTCGCGGCTTCATCGTTTCTGCTGGTCCCTTCCGAGTTCGCCGACCTTTATCCGATACTTTTCCGACGATTCCCCGACCTCCCACCCGGCTGCCGCGTCCGTCCCGCAGACTGTGGGGAGTCAGAAACCCTACAGTGCGTAGGGGGAGGGGTGGAGATGGCCGACAGCACGCACGCCATACTCGCCGGGACCCGGCGCCCCGCACCGGCGCCCGGCGCCGGCCGCGCCCCCGGCCCCCGCGACGCCCTGCCCGTCGCGGCGGTCGCCGCCGCCTTCACCCTGGCCCAACTGCTCCTCGTCCGTCCCGGCACGGGCCTCGGCTGGGACGAGTCCGTCTACGTCAGCCAGGTCAGCCCGCACGCCCCGGCCGCCTTCTTCAGCGCCCCGCGCGCCCGCGGCGTCTCCCTGCTGGTGGCGCCCGTCGCCGCCTGGTCGTCCTCCACCGCGCTCCTGCGCGTCTACCTCGCCGTCCTCTCGGGCCTCGCCCTGTACCTCGCCCTGCGGGTGTGGCGCACCCTCCTGCCCGCCCCGGTCCTCGCGCTGGCGGGCGCCCTGTTCGCCTCGCTGTGGGTGACCGTGTTCTACGGCCCGCAGGCCATGCCCAACTACTGGGTGGCCATCGGCGCCCTCGTCTGCGCCGGCTGCTTCCTGCGCGCCCGCGCCGACGGCCCCGCGGACGGCCGCTCCCGCACCGAGGACCGCCACCGCGACCGCGCCGGGGAGCGCCCGCATCCAGGCCACCGCGACCGCGCCGCCCTGTACGGACTGCTCGGCGGTGCGGCCCTGATGGCCTGGATGCGGCCCATGGACGCCGTCTGGGCCGTCCTCCCGCTGCTCGCCCTCGCCCTGGCGCAGAGCCACTGGCGGCCGCTGGCCGCCCTCCTGGCCGGGCTCGTCGCCGGGGCCGCCGAGTGGGTGATCGAGGCGTACGCCGCCTACGGCGGCCTGCTGCAGCGGCTGTCGGACGCCTCCGCCATCCAGGGCCGCCTCGGCCCGCACTTCGCCGTCGTCGACCAGCTGCGCAGCCTCGGCGGACGGACCCTGTGCCGCCCGTGCGCCGGAGCGGTGCCCCACCCGCTGATCACCGCCTGGTGGTTCGTCCTCCCGGCACTCGCCGTGCTCGGCGTCGTCCTCGCCCGCCGGGCCGGCCGCACCGCGCCCGCCGGGGTCGCCGCGGCCTGCGCCGCCACGGCCGCCGTCCCCTACCTGTTCCTCATCGGCTACGCGGCCCCCCGCTTCCTGCTGCCCGCCTACGCCCTGCTCGCCCTCCCCGCGGCCCTCGCCCTGACCCGCCTCGTCAGGAGAGCGGACGGCGCCCGGCGCCCCGTCGCCGCCTGCCTGGTCGCCGTCGGGCTCGCCACACACCTCGCCGTCCAGTACGCCGTCCTGACCCGCACCGCCGACCGCACCGCCGCCGCCCACCGCGACTGGGACCGCACCGCCGCCGAACTGCACCGCCTGGGCGTACGCCCGCCCTGCCTGCTCACCGGCGACAACGCCATCCCGATCGCCTTCTACACCGGCTGCGCCTCGGCCGCGACCGAGGGCCACAACGCCAACACCACCCGGGCGGCCATCGAGGAGACCGCCCGCCGGCAGCCCGTCGCCGCCCTCGTCGCCGCCCACGGCTCTCCGCCCGGCTACGCCCGCGCCTGGCCCGTCCACCCGTTCGGCGACCTGCGCCTGTACGTCGCGCCGACGGCGCGGAAGGGCGCCGGACGATGACGACGTCCCCGCCGGTCGCCGCCGCCCCCGTCGCCCGCCGCCGCACCTGGTGGCACACCGGCGCCCTGCTCGCCGTCCTGCTGTGCGCCGCCTACCTCGGCGGCCGGCACTGGCCCCTGGTGGCGAGCGGCGTGGACCGGCTCGCCGTCGCCGACCAGGGCTGGCTGCTGGTGGGCGCGGCGGCGGCCGTCGCCACCTGGTGCTGCGCGGCCCTCGCCCAGCAGGGCGCGGTCGCCGAACGGCTGCCCGGCGGGCGGCTGCTGGCCGCGCAGTTCGCCGCCTCCGCCGCGAACCACGTGCTGCCGGCCGGGCTCGGGGCCGGCGCGGTCAATCTGCGCTTCCTGATGCGCTGCGGGCTGCCCGCCTGCCGGTCGGCGAGCGCCCTCGCGGTCAAGGCCGCCGCCGGGGTGCTCGCCCGCGCCGTCCTGATCGCGGTGCTCGCCGCCGTCTGCCCCGGCGTCCTGCGCGTCCCGCACGTGCCGGTGACGGCCGTGGCCGGGGTCCTGGCCGCCGTCACGGCGCTGACCGTGCTGCTGCGCGGCCCGCTGCGGTCCCGCTGCGGGCGCGTGCTAGGCACGGTGCTGGCGGACGTGCGGGCCGTGCATTCCCGGCCGCACCGGGCCGCCGCCCTGTGGGGCGGCTCGCTCGCCTTCGCGGCGGCGCACTGCCTGGTGGTGGTCGCCGTCGCGCAGGCCGTCCGGCTGCCGCTCGACGCGCCCCGGGTGGCCCTGCTCTACCTCGCCGCGAGCAGCGCCGCCGCCCTGCTGCCCACCCCGGGCGGTCTCGGCTCGCTGGACGCCGCGCTGGCCTTCGCCCTCACCACCGCCGGGGCGCCGGGCTCGGGGGCCGCCTCCACGGTCCTCGGCTACCGCCTCCTGACGGTCTGGCTGCCCCTCGTCCCCGGCCTGCTGGTCCTCGGGCTCCTGATCCGCCGCCGGGCGCTCTGACCCGGCGCGGGCGGCCGGCCCTCGCGTCGGACCGATCCCGGCAGAGGCGGACGGCCGTCGTGCCGGCGGACCGGCCTCAGGCTGGCGGGCGTTCGCGCCGGCCGGAGTACGACCGTTCCGCACCGCCCGGCGGCTCCCCGGCGGTCGCGCCCGCCTCCGACAGAGCGTCCAGGACGTCCGAGGGCAGCCACCGCACCGCCGCGTACAGACACATGGCCAGCCACCCCGCGGCGTACAGCCAGCCGCCGATCACGTCGGTGAACCAGTGCACCCCGAGATACACCCGGGTCAGCCCCACCAGCGCGCCCCAGCAGCCCGCGACCACGCACAGGGCGGTTCGGCCGCGCGGGCCGCGCAGCAGCGTCGCGGCGATCAGCAGACCGGCGGTGAGCGCGGACGTCGTGGTGTGCCCGGACGGGAACGACCAGCCGGAGGCGGCCGTCGCCCAGTCAAGACGCGGCGGGCGCGGCCGGGCGGCCAGCTCCATCAGGCCGTAGCGCACCATCTGGCCCACCGCGAGGCACACGACGCCGAGCCCCGCCGCGAGCGCCCGCAGGCGCGGCGTACGCCCGAGGAGGACCCCGGCCAGCACGACGAGCGCGTACGGCACCGCGCCCGTCCCCGTCGCCGTCAGCCCCCGGGCCACGGCGAGCGCCACCTCGGGCCGGTGGCCCAGCGACCAGGACAGCAGCCCCCGGTCTACCGGCAGCGGCGCGCCGCCGCCCCCGGCGGCGACCACGCCGACGACGGCGAACACGGCCCAGGCGCCGAGCCCCGCCA
>NZ_JAIOAB010000036.1 GCF_019890635.1 Streptomyces sennicomposti | reverse complement strand
ATCCGGGCGGCGCGCGCCGGCGCGATCGCCGCGTACCGCGCGGGCGCGCGGGCGGCGGCGCGGGTGCAGGAGGCGCAGCAGGGCGCGCGGACCGCGCTGCCCGGCGCCCGGCCGCCCGCCGAGGACGAGAACCGCGGCACCGCACCGCCGGGCCGGATAGCCGACCCGTACGGCGTGCGCGCCACCCCCTGGAACGGCACGGCGATGCCGCCCGGCGCCGGCGACCCGCCCTCGCCCGGCGAGGAGGACTGGCAGAGGCAGGCGCAGAGTCCGGGCCAGGGGCGCACGGCGCTCCCCGCAGGCGCGTCCGAGGACCCGCGCGACGCCCGTGACCTCTGGGACACCCGGGACACCCGGGACACCCGGGACACCCGGGACACCCGGGACACCCGGGACACCCGGGACACCCGGGACACCCGGGACACCCGGGACCCCCGGGATGCCCAGACGGGCCGAGGACTCCCGCCCGCCCGCGTCCCGGCCCCCGACGAGAGCCTCGCCCCCGACGACCGACTCGCCCCGGGCCAGAGCCCGACCCCGGCCCAGTACCCGACCCCCGCCCAGAGCCCGACCCCGGCCCAGAGCCCGCCCCCGAGCCACGCCCCCACCCCGGACGACCGCCCCGCCCCCGGCCTGCCCGGCCCCGGCGCCCCCGCCGCCGTACCCCCGGCCGCCCGCTGGGACGACCCCGTCGGGCCGGCGGCCCCGCGGCGCGGGCCCGCGACCGCGCTGGCCGCCGAGCGGGCGCGGCAGGCGCGGATGACCGTGGTCGGGCCGGTGACCGAGCGCTGGGCGCCCGAGCAGGCCGGGCCGGTGCACGAGAACTGGCAGCTCGCCGCGCCGATCGGCCCCGCCACCGACCTGTGGGCGCTGGGCGCGCTGCTGTTCCGGGCGGTGCAGGGGCACGCGCCCTATCCGGAGGACTCGACCGCCGAGCTGGTCCAGCTGGTGTGCTCCGAGCCGCCCGCCTTCGCCGAGGAGTGCGGCGCGCTGCGCCCGGTCGTCGAGTCGCTGCTGCGTCAGGACCCCACCGAGCGGCTGGACTTCGAGGAGCTGGGCGGCTGGCTGCGCTCGCTGGTGCGCTCCGCGCCCGAACCGGAGGCCGGGGCCCACGTGGTGGCCGCGCCGCCCGCCGACCCGGCCCGGCTGCCGGTCATACGCCGCCGCGGCGAGCTGGTGCGCAGGCGGCGCGCCGGGCTGCCCGTCCACCACGGCCGGCACAAGCGCGCCCGCGGGCAGGGCGGTTCGCCGCGCAGCCTGGGCCGTCTGCTGCTCCTCCTGGTGCTGCTCCTGCTGGCCGGCGCGGTCGCGTACGCGATGCTGTTCATGCCGAAGGCGAACGACGCGGACCGCGGCGGCGCGCCCACCGGGGACCGTACGGGATCCGCCGGTCAGGCGAGCCCGGCGCCCTCCCGGGGCGGCACGGACGACGCGCCCGCGCCGACCGCGACCGGCGGCGCCACCGGCTCGGCCGGTTCGACCGAGCCGCAGACCACCGGTTCCGGCGCCGCCGACGGCTTCGCCGTGCGCAAGGACGCCGCCGGGTTCCAGGTCGCCGTCCCCGACGGCTGGACCCGCACCCCGAAGAACGCCCAGGGCCAGGTGACGTACGCCAAGGGCGACTTCGAGCTGATCGTGGTGCCCGGCCGGGACGGCGCCGCCGAGTTCGGCAGCGACCCGATGGCGTACCAGCGGGAGCGGGAGGGCGAGTTGCAGGCCTACCGCGCCTCCAGCTGGGCCACCTCCTCCGGCCTCAGGACCATCCAGGTGGGCGGGAGGACCATGGCCGAGGGGCAGTTCACCTGGAACGACGCGAACGGGCGGGAACTGTTCGTGCGCAACGTCGCCATCCTCCTCGACGGCCGCTACCACGTCCTCCAGGTGCGCGGCCCCGAGACGCAGCGCGACAAGGTGGACCAGGTATACGAACAGGCGTCGGCCAGCTACCGGTACACCGGCTGACGCCACGGCAGGTCCGCCGGTTTCCCGCAACTGCCGGAAGCGACAACTGTCACAGTGCTGTTCCCGTGGCACCCCGCCGGTTCCCTGCCGGGGGGCCGGTCCTTAGTCTGACCCTGACAAGAACATTGCGGGGAAACGTGAATCAGATGCAGGGCCAGCTCCTCGCGGGCCGCTACCGGCTCGCCGACTCCATCGGCCGGGGCGGCATGGGGCGGGTGTGGCGCGCGCACGACGAGGTACTGAACCGGACGGTCGCCATCAAGGAGCTGACCGCCGCGCTCTACGTCTCCGAGAGCGACCAGGCCGTCCTCCTCGCGCGCACCCGGGCGGAGGCGCGCGCGGCCGCGCGGATCAACCACTCCGCCGTCGTCACCGTGCACGACGTGCTCGAACACGACGGCCGCCCGTGGATCGTGATGGAACTGGTCGAGGGCCACTCGCTGGCGGACGCCGTCAAGGAGCGGGGCCGGGTGGAGCCGGCCGAGGCCGCCCGCATCGGTCTGTGGGTGCTGCGCGCGCTGCGCGCCGCGCACACCGCCGGGGTGCTGCACCGCGACGTCAAGCCCGGCAACGTCCTGCTCGGCCGGGACGGCCGGGTCCTGCTCACCGACTTCGGCATCGCGCAGATCGAGGGCGACACCACCATCACCCGCACCGGGGAGGTCGTCGGCTCGGTCGACTACCTGGCCCCCGAGCGGGTCCGCGGCCACGACCCCGGCCCGGCCTCCGACCTGTGGGCGCTCGGCGCGACGCTGTACACGGCGGTGGAGGGGCTGTCGCCGTTCCGCCGCACCTCGCCGCTGACCACCATGCAGGCGGTCGTCGACGAGGAGCCCCGCGAGACCGAGTACGTCGGCCCGCTCGCCCCGGTCATCACCGCGCTGCTGCGCAAGGACCCCGCCCACCGCCCGGACGTGTTCGCGGCCGAGCAGCTGCTCGCGGAGGCCGCCGAGGGGCGCAGGCCCCGGGACGCGCAGATGTACGTGCCGACGCAGACGGTCGGCGGCCACGGCCTGCCGGCCCCGCACACCCTGAGCGGGAGCACGGCCGTCCACGCCCAGGGCGCGGCCGGTCACGGCGGCATCGGCGCCACCGCCGTCCAGGGCACGCCGCCGCACCCGCCGGCCACCGTGCCGACGGCCGTCGGCGCCGCCCACCCCGCACCGGCGCCCACGCGCCGCAGGCGGCTGCGCAACCTGGCCCTCGTGGTGGTGCTCGCCGTGCTCGTCGGCGGCGGCACCGCGCTCGCGCTGCGCACCTGGGAGACGGGCCGGGACGACGGCTCCACGGGCGCCCACCGCTCCGGCGCGGCCTCGCCCGAACCCACCCGCACAAAGAATGCCGAGCCGGGCGCCCTCCCGGCCGGCTGGGTGCGCAAGAAGGACCCGTACGGCTTCAGCATCGCCGTGCCCGGGGCGAACTGGCAGCGGGTGGTGTCCGACCCCGCCCTGCACCAGGTGGACTACACGCCCGACGGCGGCCGGCACTTCATCCGCATCGCCATCGACGACTCGCCGGACTTCCCGAGCGCGCACGACCACCAGCTGGACCTGGCCGAGCAGTTGCAGCGGCTGGTCGACTACCGGCAGGTGACCCTGGCGGAGAACACCTTCCGCGACCGGCCGGGCTCCCGCTGGGAGTACACCTGGACCGCGCTGGCCAAGGACACCGACTTCCCGGGGCCCAGGCACGCCGTCGAGGAGACGTATTTCTCCCGCGAGGGCGTCGAGTACGCGATCTACATGTCCTCGCCCGCCGCGGGCTGGCCGGCCACGGAGAAGCAGTTCAGGACGGTGCTGCAGAGCTGGCGGCCCGACGCCGGCTGACCGGAAGGCGCCGTTCTTCGTTGGCCGATCGCCGCCCCGGATCACGACCGGCCGATGCGGCATGATGGGGCGCATGGTGACCGAGGGGGACGACTTCCGTGTGATCGCGGGCCGTTACCGCCTGGAGGCCCGGATCGGGCGCGGGGGCATGGGCATCGTGTGGCGGGCCACCGACCAGCTGCTCGCCCGTCAGGTCGCGGTCAAGGAACTCCCGTTCGACGAAACGCTGTCCGCCGAGGAGGCCCGGCAGCAGCGCGACCGCACCCTGCGGGAGGCCCGCGCCGTCGCGCAGTTGCGGCACCCGCACGTCATCGTCGTCCACGACATAGTGGAACAGGACGAACGCCCCTACATCGTCATGGAGTTGATCGACGGCGGCTCGCTGGCCGACCGGATCGCCACAGCCGGCCCGGTCACCGCCGACGAGGCCGCCCGGATCGGCGTCGCGCTGTTGAGCGCGCTGGCGACGGCGCACGCGGCCGGGGTGCTGCACCGGGACATCAAACCGGCGAACGTGCTGCTGGAGGCGGGCACCGGCCGGGCCGTCCTCACCGACTTCGGCATCGCGCAGGTGGCGGGCGCGACCACGCTCACCGAGACCGGCTCCTTCGTCGGCTCCCCCGAGTACACCGCGCCCGAACGGATGTCCGGCTCCGGTACGGGCCCGCAGTCCGACCTGTGGTCGCTGGGCGCGCTGCTGTGCACGGCGCTGAGCGGCGAGTCCCCGTTCCGCCGGGACTCGCTGGGCGGCATCCTGCACGCGGTGGTCATGGACGAGATCCGGCCGCCCGTACAGGCCGGACCGCTGCTGCCCGTCGTGCGCGGGCTGCTGGAACGCGATCCGCAGCGGCGGCTGACCGCGGCCGAGGCGGAGGGCATGCTCCGCGGCTATCTGGAGTCGGGCCGCACCCCGCAGCAGCCGCAGCCGGTCCGCCACACCCCGTTCGCGTCCTACTCGCCGACCCAGCGCGACGTGCCGCAGCCGGCCGGGCCGCCGCCCGCGCCCGGCTCCCCGGAGTCCGCGCCGCCCCTCCGGTCCGGCGCGGGCGCTCCCGCCCCCCGGTTCACCCGGCGGATGCTGGTCACCGCGCTGATCGCGGCCGCGCTGGCCGGGGCGGGCGTGTCCGCGGGGGCGCTGCTGATGAGCGGGGACGGCGACGGCGGCGGCGCCCCGGCGAGTTTGCCGCCGCAGACCTCCCCGAGCCCGTCCGCGAGCCCGTCGGGCGGCTCGGCGAGCACCGAGTCCCGCACCCGCTCGCCGGTCTCGTCGTCGCGGTCCCGCCCGCCGTCGCCCGCGACGCCCGCCGGTCCGGCCGCCGCCACCCGGACCGTCCCGGCCGCGCCCCCGGCGCCCTCCGGCTACCGCCTGGTGCGCGATCCGGCGGGCTTCACGCTGGCCGTGCCGGACGGCTTCACGCGCTCGCCGCAGGGGGTGCGGATCTTCTACCTGTCGCCGGGGGACACCTTCCGCATCGGCGTCAAGGTGACCGCGGCGGAGCCGGGCGGCCCGCTCGCCGTGATGCGCCGCGCGGACGCCGCGGGGCCCACCACCAACCCCGGCTACCACGACGGCGAGGTCACCGCCACCACGCACACCGGACACCCGGCCGCCCTGTGGGAGTTCACCTGGGACGGCTACAGCGCGGCGGAGGGCGCCCGGCACACCTACGACCTGTGCTGGGAGCAGGACGGGCGGCTGTACGACGTGTGGGTCTCGGCGCCGGTCGGCAAGGTGCGGGAGGCGAAGGAGTACTTCGACGTGGCGGTGGACACCTTCACCGCGGGGTGAGGCGAACGCACGCCCGGCGCGCCGTAGGTCACGGGTCTGTGACCGCCTGGCCCGCGCGGTGGAGCGTGCGGCGGTGGTCGCGGTATGGATGGACCATGAACGACAACGGGGGACCCCGCCACGAGGCCGACGAACCGACGAGTTTCGTACTGCAACCGCCGAGCCCGCAGCCGCGCGTGCCCCACCCGCAGAACCCGTACGCCGCGCCCGTCCCGCCGCAGGCCCCCGCCGCCGGGGCCGGCGGGCAGACGCCGCCCGTCCCGCCGGTCCCGCCCGTCACGGCCCCGCACTCTCCCGCCGCCGGGCAGCCGGGCGAGCCCGACCCCGGCGCCGGGCGGCTGATCGCCGGGCGCTACCGGCTGCTGGGCAAGCTCGGCCACGGCGGCATGGGCACGGTGTGGCGGGCCAGGGACGAGACGGTGGACCGCGAGGTCGCCGTCAAGGAGCCCCGCATCCCCGACCACCTTCCCGAACGGGAACGCGCCAACGTCTACGAGCGGATGCGCCGCGAGGCCCGCGCCGCCGCCCGGCTCGACCACCCGGCGGTCGTCGGCGTCCACGACGTGGCCGTGGTGGACGGGCAGCCGTGGATCGTGATGGAGCTGGTGCGCGGCCGCTCCCTCGGCGACGTGCTCCAGGAGGGCACCCTGGACGCCCGCGAGGCGGCCAGGATCGGCCTGGAGGTGCTGGGCGCGCTGGAGGCCGCGCACGCGGCGGGCGTCCTGCACCGGGACGTCAAGCCGGACAACATCCTGCTCGGCCGCCACGGCCGGATCGTCCTCACCGACTTCGGGATCGCGCAGATCGAGGGCGAGACCCGGCTGACCGACACGGGCGGCTTCGTCGGCTCGCCCGAGTACATCGCGCCGGAGCGGGTGCTCGGGCAGCGCCCCGGCCCGGCCGGCGACCTGTGGTCCCTCGGCGTGGTCCTGTACGCGGCGACGGAGGGCGTCTCGCCGTTCCGCCGCAGCAACACCCCCGCCACCCTCCAGTCGGTCCTCAACGCCGTCCCCGCCCCGCCGGCCGCCGCCCCCGGCCCGCTCGCCGAGGTCATCACCGGTCTGCTCCAGAAGGACCCCGCGCGCCGCCCGGACGCCGCGCGGGTGCGGGCGGTGCTCGAAGAGGTCGCCGCGCCGCCCGCCCCGGCGCCCACCCAGGTGGTCGTCCGGCAGGCCGGCGGCGCCTGGCGCCCGGGCCGCCGGACGTGGCTCGGCCTCGGCGCGGCCGCCGTCGCGGCGGCGGTGACCGCGTACGTCCTGATCGCGCACCCGTTCGACGGGCCGCTGCCGGACGGCTGGAAGACCGAGAAGGTGCGGGACGTCGCCGCGACGCTCGCCGTGCCCGCCAAGTACGACCGCTCGCTGCCCGACCCGGACGCGGACAAGGACCACTGGGTCACCTACACCGACCGCAGCGGCGGCATCTGGATCACCCTCGCCGTGGACCGGGCGGCCGAGGACACCGGCCACGACATCGCCGACTCGGCGGCGGCCGAGATGTACGAGGACAACGGCAAGTACAAGGAGAACGGCGACTACGACCTCGACATGCCCTCGGGCGGGAAGGCCCGCACCCGGCCCGACGGCGACGCGACCTTCCACGGGCGCAAGGCGGCCCGCAACACCGTCGTCTACACCACCGACGACTCCCAGCATCCGCGCCCGCGCGAGGTCCAGGTCCTGTACTACAAGACCACCGGCGGGGACATGTACAAGCTCTTCGTCAGCTATCCCGGCGACGGCGACTTCACCGCGCGCGGCCGCGAGGTGGCGAAGACGGCGATCGAGGGCCTGGAGGTGGACAAGCCCTGAGACGGCGGGGGCGGCCCGGCGCCGTTCCGGCCCGTCCAGATGCCGTTCCGGCACCGCCCTGAAGCCGTTCCGGCCCCGCCCTGAAGCCGTTCCGGCTCCGTCCGGAGGCCGTTCCGGCCGGGAAAACCGTACGGCCGTGCGACCGCGGCCGCCGGTCGGGGAAAAAGACCGTGAAGTGACCGTCGAGGGCGCGGGGCGGGTCGAAGGACCGCTGATCAGCGGGTTTGTTGCCAGTGATCACTGGCGTCGTGTGAGCGGTCCGTGAATCCCCGTTACCGACGGGTACACAAACCCCCGCGCACGTCATACCCTGCGCTTCATGACGGACGCGCAGGCCCCGGCCAAGACCGGCACGAACCCCCTGGCCCCCGCACCGGCGGGCGCCCGAACCGCCGCCGACGTGGTGACCCCCGAGCTGGTCGCCCAGCTCACCAAGGGCGTCATCGGCTCCGGCCGCACCGCCAACCACACGCCGCTCACCGGTGACAAGCTCGCCGACCTGCCCGAGTCCACACCCGAGGACGTGGCCCTCGCCTTCGAGCGCGCCCGCGCCGCCCAGGGCGCCTGGGAGCGCACCCCGGTACGGCAGCGCGCCGCCGTCCTGCTCCGCTTCCACGACCTGGTCATCGACCGCCAGGCCGAGGTCCTCGACCTCATCCAGCTGGAGACCGGCAAGGCCCGCCTGCACGCCCACGAGGAGGTGCAGGCCGTCGCCATCGCCGCCCGGCACTACGGCCGCCGGGCCGCCTCGTACCTGAAGCCCAAGCGGCACTCCGGCGCGATGCCCACCCTGACCAGGGTCACCGAACTGCGCCACCCGCGCGGCGTCGTCGGCCAGATCGCCCCCTGGAACTACCCGCTGGAGCTGTCGGTCGGCGACGCGCTGCCCGCCTTCGTCGCGGGCAACGCCGTGGTGATGAAGCCCGACACCGAGACCTGCCTGACCGCGCTGTGGGCCCGCGACCTGCTCATCGAGGCCGGACTGCCCGCCGAGGTCTTCCAGGTCGTCATCGGCGACGGCCCGGTCGTCGGCCCGGAGATCGTCAAGCACGCCGACTACGTCTCCTTCACCGGCTCCACCCGCACCGGCCGCGAGGTCGCCCAGGGCGCCGCCGCCCGGCTCGTCGGCGTCTCCCTCGAACTCGGCGGCAAGAACGCCATGCTGGTGCTGGAGGACGCCGACCTCGACAAGGCGGCGGCGGGCGCGGTCCGCGCCTGCTTCTCCTCCGCCGGCCAGCTGTGCATCTCCATCGAGCGGCTGTACGTCCACGAGGCGATCGCGGACGCCTTCCTCGAACGCTTCGCCGCCCGCACCAGGGCGATGCGCCTCGGCACCTCCCTCGCCTACGGCGCCGACATGGGCTCCCTGGTCGGCGAACGCCAGCTGGAGACCGTCACCCGGCACGTCGAGGAGGCCGTCGCCAAGGGCGCCACGGTGGTGGCCGGCGGCGTCGCCCGCCCCGACATCGGCCCGTACTTCTTCGAGCCGACCATCCTCGACGGCGTCGAGGCCCCCATGTCCGTGTGCACGGAGGAGACCTTCGGCCCGGTCGTCTCCCTCTACCGCTTCAGCGACGAGGACGAGGTCGTCGAGCGCGCCAACGCCACGCCGTACGGCCTGAACTCGTCCGTCTGGACGCGCGACGCCCGCCGCGGCCGGGAGATCGCCGCCCGGCTGCGCACCGGCACCGTCAACCTCAACGAGGGCTACGCGCCCGCCTACGGCAGCGTGCAGGCGCCGATGGGCGGCATGAAGGACTCCGGCCTCGGCCGCCGGCACGGCTCCGAGGGCATCCTCAAGTACACCGAGGCCCAGACCATCGCCCACCAGCGGCTGCTGCCCATGGCCCCCTCGCTCGGCATGGACGACGAGAAGTACGCGGCGTTCATGAGCCGGAGCCTGAAGGTGATGAAGGCGTTCCGCTTCCGCTAGATCCCGGCCCCAGCGCCGCGGTTCTCAACGAGGAGAGCACGTGTCACAGGAGAAGTCTGCCCAGATGCGGGACGAGGACGAGCAGGAGAACGGCAGGGCCGGGGACGAGCGGGAGCCCGGGACGGCCGGTGGGTCCGTGGAGCCCGGGACGGCCGGGGAGCGGGAGACCGGCACGGCCGGGGAGGAGCGGGACTACGACTACGACGTGATCGTCGTGGGCTCCGGGTTCGGCGGCTCCGTCACCGCGCTCCGCCTGACCGAGAAGGGCTACCGGGTCGGCGTCCTGGAGGCCGGCCGCCGCTTCACCCGCGAGAGCCTGCCGAAGAACTCCTGGGACCTGAAGAACTACCTGTGGGCCCCCAAGCTCGGCATGTACGGCATCCAGCGCATCCATCTGCTCGGCAACGTCATGGTGCTGGCCGGCGCGGGCGTCGGCGGCGGCTCCCTCAACTACGCCAACACCCTCTACGTACCGCCCAAGGCGTTCTTCGAGGACCCGCAGTGGCGGCACATCACCGACTGGCAGGACGAGCTGGCCCCGTACTACGACCAGGCCAAGCGGATGCTCGGCGTACGGCTCAACCCGACCATGACGCCGTCCGATGTGCACCTGAAGGCGGCGGCGCAGCGCATGGGCGTCGGCGACACCTTCCACATGGCCCCGGTCGGCGTCTTCTTCGGCGACGGCGAGGACGCCGACGGCACCGCGAAGGCCAAGCCGGGACAGCGCGTCGCCGACCCCTACTTCGGCGGCGCGGGACCGGACCGCAAGGCCTGCATCGAGTGCGGCGAGTGCATGACGGGCTGCCGGCACGGCGCGAAGAACACGCTGAACGAGAACTACCTCCACCTCGCCGAGAAGGCGGGCGCGGTGGTGCACCCCATGACCACCGTCGTGTCCGTCACCGACGACTCGCGCGGCGGCTACGCGGTCGCCACGCTGCCGACCGACAACCGCAAGAAGGGCGCCGGCCGCCTCTTCACCGCCCGCAAGGTCGTCCTCGCCGCCGGCACCTACGGCACCCAGACGCTGCTGCACCGCATGAAGGAGAACCGGCAGCTGCCCTACCTCTCGCCCCGCCTCGGCGAGCTGACCCGCACCAACTCCGAGGCGCTGGTGGGCGCGCAGACCGACGACCGCCGCTACCGCAAGGCCACCGGGCAGCCGAAGGCCGACTTCACGCGCGGCGTCGCCATCACCTCCTCCATCCACCCCGACGACAACACCCACATCGAGCCGGTCCGCTACGGCAAGGGCTCCAACTCGATGGGCGGCCTGTCGATCCTCCAAGTCCCCTTCACGGAGGGGCGGTCGAGGGTCGCGGCCTGGCTGGGCAACGCCGCGCGCCATCCGCTGCTCGTGCTGCGCTCGCTGTCCAACCGCAAGTGGTCGGAGCGCACGATCATCGGCCTGGTGATGCAGTCCCTGGACAACTCCCTGACGACGTACCTGAAGCCGGACGGCGTCGGCAAGGGCCTGCTGACCGCCCGTCAGGGCCACGGCTCGCCCAACCCCAAGCAGATCAGGGCCGCCACCGAGGGCGCCACCGCGCTCGCCGCCGAGATCAACGGCTTCGCCGGCTCCAACGTGGGGGAGCTGATGGGCACTCCGCTCACCGCGCACTTCCTCGGCGGCTGCCCGATCGGCGACTCGCCCGAGACCGGCGTCATCGACCCGTACCACCGGCTGTGGGGCCACCCGGGCATCTCGGTGGTGGACGGTGCGGCGGTCTCGGCGAACCTCGGGGTGAACCCGTCCCTGACCATCACCGCGCAGGCCGAGCGGGCGATGTCGTACTGGCCCAACAAGGGCGAGGCCGACCCGCGTCCGGCGCAGGGCGCGGCGTACGAGCGGCTGAAGCCGGTCGAGCCCCGCAACCCGGCGGTCCCGGCGGACGCGTTCGGCGCGCTGCGGCTGCCGTTCCTCGGGATGCCGACGGTGCCGGCGAAGAAGTAGCGCCGCGATCGGCGGCGGTGCCGCCGAGGTCGCGGAGAGAAGACGAGAAGGACCTGCGCCCCCCTCCTGGCGCAGGTCCTTCTCGTCTCGGCGGGCCCGGCGCCGTACGGCGCCGGACCCCGTGGCCTACGGCCCGCGGCGCTTACGCCTGCGCGCCGGCCCCGGCCTTGCGGCGGCGGACGGTGAACAGCGCGCCCGCGCCGACGACGACCGCGACGCCGCCGACCAGACCGATGGTGGGCAGCATGGAGCTGGAGCCGGTCTCGGCGAGCGTGCCGGTCGGCGGGATCTCCTTGGCGCCGCCCTGCGGCTCCTTGCCGCCGGCGGGCTTGTCGCCGTCACCGGGCTTCGGCTTGGCGTCGCCCGGGTCGTCGTTCGGGGTGCCCTGCTTGAGGACGGTGAACTCGTAGTAGTCGAACGCGCTGTGGACGCAGTTCTTGTCCTGGTCGACGTAGCCGCCCAGGCCCACGGTGTAGCCGTCGCCCGCGGGGGCCTTGGCGGTGATGTTGACGCGCATCCGGATGTCGACCGTCTGCTTCGGGCCCAGCTCGGTCTCGCCGAAGTACATCCCGTCGCCGATCTCGTCGGCGAGGGACTCCCAGGCCTTGGTCTCGGGGTTGAGGTACTCGAGCTGCGCGTAGGTGCTCAGCCACTCCGACTCGTCGTCGCTCAGCGAGTCGTTGTCGACGAGCGCGAGCCACTGCACCTGGCCGAGGGCCCGGTCGCTGTGGTTGGCGGCGGTGAGCTTGAAGGGGTGCCAGCCGCTGCCCGCGACGATCTTCCCGGGCAGACCGGAGACCGAGACCGTCAGCTGGGAGTCGGGGTCGACGTCGGCGTCGGTGCACGGCGTCGGCTCGGCGGTGGGCTCCGCGGACTGGGAGGCCTGCGGGGAGGAGCTGCTCGGCGCCGGGGCGGACGCGGACTCCGACGTGCCGGTGCTCGCGCTGCTGGAGACGGGGGGCGTCGAGGCGGGGGTGCTCTCGGGGGCCGACTCCGACTGCGACTCCGACGAGGACGGGGCCGGGGACGTCGAGGTGTCGTCGGACGCCGACTCGGTGGCGGTGGCGGTTGCGGTGGCCGAGGAGGTGGGCTGGTCGTCGGACGCGAACGCGGCCGGAGCCGACAGGAGTGCCAGGGGTGCTATGACAGCCGTCGCGGCCGTGGCGGCCATGGCGCGGCGAAGCTTCATGAAGACCTCGGAGAGTCTGGCGTACGGCGCGTTGGGCGCAGCACGAGCGCTGAGGGAGGCCTCCGCGGGTGGGGCCGCGGGTGTGGCTCTCGGTTCAGGTGATGTGACCTGATGCGAGGGTGGATGGTTGTGCTCGTTCTCACCGAATTCTCATGTGGTTTGTGTCACATGTGAGGGGGGTGGGGAGATCCGGTGCACGGCCGGGCGCCTGCAGACCGGCTGCCCGTGAGGGGGGCCGGCTGCTTCTGAGGGGCGGGCGGGTGCCCCCGCGGGGTCGGCGGGCCGTGGCGTCCGCACGCGGTGTTCACGGTCGGCCCCGGGCGTCCCCGGGGCCGACCGTGACCTGGGTGACCGGGCTGCTGTCCCCTGCCGTCCGGTCACTGTCCCCGCGGCGAGGTCCCACGGCGCACGGCACGATCCGTGCGCCTCATCACCGCGGGGCGCCATACGGGGCTCCCGACTCGGCGGAGCCCCCTGGCTGGCGTGGACATCCGGAGCAACGAGACGCGGCGGCCCGCGGTCACGCGCCGTACGGGTGAGGATCGGGCGAGGGCGTCAGATCTTGCCCCGGCACAGCTCCAGCAGGGTCATCGCCAGGGTGGTGCCGGGCTTGCCCAGCGCGTCCCTGTAGCGGCCGAGGATCTCCATCTCGCGGGCGAGGTTCACGCGCCGACCGCCGGAGCCGATCCGGGCCTCCTGGACGACGGCCGAGACGGCCATCCGTTCCTGGACCAGCCCGATGATCCGATCGTCGAGCGCGTCGATGCGCTCACGGGCGCCGGAGATCACGCTCGCGGCCTCGTCGGTACGGGCGCCGGTGCGGTCCGCGGGGGAGACGGCGGCGGTGCCGGCAGTGGTGACGGCGCCGGCGGTGGCTGCGGCAGCGGTGGGAGTGGCGGCAGCGGTGGTGGCGGTGGTGGCGGTGGTGGTGGCGGTCATGTGGGGCTCCTCACGGGTGGGTGCGGGGCCCCGGATCGGCGAGGACCGGGAGAAACGCCAGGCGCCCCGGGCCTTGTCGGCCCGGGGCGCCTGGGAAGTCGCTCGTCAGTGACTCAAGCAACACGACCATGGCAGCCGGCGGGCCGGGTGCCATAGGTAAAGAGGAAGGTCGTGGACTGCGTGAGCATGCGGCCAGTATGCCTCCGTGGCGGCCGGTGTCCAAGCCGGTTCGCATGGTGGGACGGCGGCCCTGGACCGCGGGCCGTCGGCGCTCGGGACGTCACCCGTGGCCACCCCGTTAGAATCGGTGTACACAGCCCCCCGCCCGACCGCCGGAAGGCACCCCGTGTCATCAGCGACCCCCGCTGCCGCCGCCCCCGACACCGTCCTGGTCGTCGACTTCGGCGCGCAGTACGCCCAGCTCATCGCCCGTCGCGTCCGCGAGGCCCGGGTCTACAGCGAGATCGTGCCGAGCACCATGCCGGTCGAGGACATGCTCGCCAAGAACCCGGCGGCGATCATCCTCTCCGGCGGCCCCTCGTCGGTCTACGAAGAGGGCGCCCCCCGCCTGGACCGCGAGCTCTTCGAGGCCGGCGTCCCCGTCTTCGGCATGTGCTACGGCTTCCAGCTGATGGCGCAGACCCTCGGCGGCACCGTGGACAACACCGGCGCCCGCGAGTATGGCCGTACCGACCTCGCCGTCTCCAAGCCCTCCTCGACCCTCTTCGAGGGCACCCCGGCCGAGCAGGCCGTGTGGATGTCGCACGGCGACGCCTGCTCCGCCGCGCCCGAGGGCTTCACCGTCACGGCCTCCACGGACGTCGTCCCGGTCGCCGCCTTCGAGAACGACGAGAAGAAGCTCTACGGCGTCCAGTACCACCCCGAGGTCATGCACTCCACGCACGGCCAGCAGGTGCTCGAGCACTTCCTGTACCGCGGCGCGGGCCTGAAGCCCGACTGGACCACGGGCAACGTCATCGAGGAGCAGGTCGCCGCCATCCGCGAGCTGGTCGGCGACAAGCGGGCCATCTGCGGGCTGTCCGGCGGCGTGGACTCGGCGGTCGCCGCGGCCCTGGTCCAGAAGGCCATCGGCTCCCAGCTGACCTGCGTCTACGTCGACCACGGCCTGATGCGCAAGGGCGAGACCGAGCAGGTCGAGAAGGACTTCGTCGCCGCGACCGGCGTGCAGCTGAAGGTCGTCGACGCGGAGAAGCGCTTCCTCGACGCGCTCAAGGGCGTCTCGGACCCCGAGGAGAAGCGGAAGATCATCGGCCGCGAGTTCATCCGGGTCTTCGAGCAGGCCCAGGCCGAGATCATCGCGGACGAGGGCCCGGCGGTCGAGTTCCTCGTCCAGGGCACGCTGTACCCGGACGTGGTCGAGTCCGGCGGCGGCACCGGCGCCGCCAACATCAAGTCCCACCACAACGTCGGCGGCCTGCCCGAGGACCTCGAGTTCAAGCTGATCGAGCCGCTGCGCAAGCTGTTCAAGGACGAGGTCCGCATGGTCGGCCAGGAACTCGGCCTGCCGGAGGAGATCGTCCAGCGCCAGCCCTTCCCGGGGCCCGGCCTCGGCATCCGGATCGTGGGCGAGGTCACCAAGGAGCGCCTGGACCTGCTGCGCGAGGCCGACGCCATCGCCCGCGAGGAACTGACGGCGGCCGGCCTGGACCGCGACATCTGGCAGTGCCCGGTCGTGCTGCTCGCGGACGTCCGCTCCGTCGGCGTCCAGGGCGACGGCCGCACCTACGGTCACCCGATCGTGCTGCGCCCGGTCTCCTCCGAGGACGCGATGACCGCCGACTGGTCGCGCCTGCCCTACGAGGTCCTCGCCAAGATCTCCACCCGGATCACCAACGAGGTACGGGACGTCAACCGCGTCGTCCTCGACGTCACCTCGAAGCCGCCGGGCACCATCGAGTGGGAGTAGCCCCCACGGGCCCCCGAGGCACGTGAGCGAAAGAGGTGGAACAACCGTTCCACCTCTTTCCGCATGACGCCCCACCGCCCGAGCATGCCGGGACGGCGGGCCGCGACTGCGGGGGCTGGGCGCGACGGGTGGCCAGGCGCCCGACTGGTGGTCGGTGGCCGGTGGCCAGGCGCGCGACCGGTGGCCGAGCGCGTGACCGGCGGCCGGGCGCGCGTCCGCCGGGCCGGGCCCGTGCACTGGGCCAGCCGCGTCCGCCGAGCGGGGCGTGTGCACCGGGTCAGCCGCGTCCGCCGAGCGGGGCGTGTGCACCGGGTCAGCCGCGTCCTCCGGGCGGGGTGTGTGCACGGGGGCGGCCGCGTGCACCGGGCGGGGCGCGTGCACGGGGGCAGCCGCGTCCTCTGGACGGGGCACGTGCACCGGGCCGCCGGACGCGGCGGTCGGAGCAGGCGTCTCGGCCGGCTCGGCAGTGCGGTCGAGACAGGCTTCCTCGGTCGGATCGGCGGAGCGGTCGAGCCGGGCGGCTCGGTCAGACGACGAGGCGGCGGGGCGGTGGGGCGACGAGCCACGGGCGATGACGGCGGCGGCGGTGGCCCCGGCGGAGCCGTCCGGGCACCTCCATGAGCCGCACCCACTGCCCGCCCCCCGCCTCCGGCCCCCCGCCGCGCGGAGCGCCCTGCGCCGCATCTTCACAACCCGGCGCTGTCATCCCGCCCCGACCGCCGGTACCTTCCGCCCGTACGCCGAACCGCGCCGGAGGAACCATGCACGGCCCCACTCCGCCCCCGCCCCTGCCGACCGACAAGCTGCGGTTCGCCATGCCGCCGCGCCACGACTCGGTCGAGGACGAACGCCGGCACCGCAAGGAACGCCTCGCCGCCGCCCTGCGCATCTTCGGACGACGCGGTTTCGAGGACGGCGTCTCCGGCCACATCACCGCCCGCGACCCCGAGTTCAGCGACTGCTTCTGGGTCAACCCCTTCGGCATGCCCTTCCAGCACGTCACCGTGGCCGACCTCGTGCTCGCCAACCAGGACGGACAGGTCGTCGAGGGCCGCTACCACGTCAACCAGGCCGCGTTCACCGTGCACGCCCAGGTCCACGCCGCCCGCCCGGACGTCGTCGCCGTCGCCCACTGCCACTCGGTGCACGGCCGCGCGCTGGCCGCCCTGGGTGAACTCCTGGACCCCATCACCCAGGAGAGCTGCGCCTTCTACCAGGACCACGCCGTCTACGACGCCTACACCGGCGTCACCGTCGACGCCGAGGAAGGCCGCCGCATCGCGGCCGTGCTCGGCTCCGGCAAGGCGCTGGTCCTGCGCAACCACGGCCTCCTCACCGTCGGCGACTCGGTGGACGCCGCCGCCTGGTGGTTCCTGTCCATGGAACGCTCCGCCGAGGTGCAGCTCACCGCCCGAGCCGCGGGCCGCCCCGTCCTCATCGACCACAAGGTGGCGGTCGCGACCCGGGAACAGCTCGGCGGCGACTTGGTGGCCTGGATCAACTACCAGCCCCTCTGGCAGGACATCACCCGCAGCGAACCCGACCTGCTGAGCCACGCCCCCACCCCACCGACCGACCTCGACACCTGACCCCGCCCCGCCGAGCCGCCACGCCCGACGCCGACCCCGCCGAGCCGCCACGCCCGACCCCGACACTGCCGAGCCGCCACGCCCGACTTCGATCCTGGCCCTGCCGACCGCCGCGCCCGGCCCCGACCCCGCCAAGCCGCCGCACCCGAACCCAACCCCGACCCCGCCTGAGCTGGTCCGACGGACCGTCCCGCACCTCCCCGTCGCACCGCCTCGGCCGGACCCTCCGACGCGCACCCTGGCGGACAGTCCTGCCGCCGGGTCAACCCAATGGCCCGAGCTTCACCCGCACTGATCAGACAGAGCAGCCGGGGATGCCCGAGGTAGGGCACAATTCGCAGACGGCGTAGGCGTGTTGGCCGCAGGTCTCTGCGGGTTCCGGGGAAGGCGGGCGTCGGACGTGGCGGTGCAGGAAGCGAGAGACGGTGCGGGGGCGGCTGCCCACTCGGGCGGCTGCACGTGCGGGGACTGTCCGCACGGAGCGCGTACCGGGCACCGGCGGGCCGTTGCCGAATTCCTCTTGAAACGGGACGAGTTCGCCGCCGGCCAGGGACTCCCGGCCGCCGTCGCCCACTCGGTGTCGGCCTCCCGCCAGTGGGTCTCGGAGGAACTGACCCAGTCCGCGGAACTCGTCGCCGCCCGCGGCCGCGCCGAGGGCGATGCCTGGCTGGCGCGGCTGTGGCGCTGGACGGTGTGCACGGTGTGGGCGGCCGTGGTGCTCCTCCTCCTCGCCCAGGCGCTGACGGCGATCGGCGCCGGCTGGAGCGCCGCCCGGACGGCGGGTCTGCTCGCGGCCGTGGCGGTCGCCGGCACGCTGACGGCCGCCTCGTGGTTCCACCGGGCGCGCGGCGGCGCGCTGGCCCCGGTCATCGGCGAGGACAACCGCCTGTCCACCTCGCGCGCCGTCGCCGCGGCCTGGGTGCTGTTCGTCGGGTACGCCGTACTCGTCCTGGCCGGCCGCCTGGCGGCCGCCTCCGACCACGCGGAGCGTGACGCGCTGCTCTCCGGGCTGGACCTGGCCCGGGGTGTTGGTGTGGTCACCGTGCTCGCCGTGGTGTGCGGCATCGCCGTGCTGGTGCGGCGGGTGGTCGGCCTGCGGGTGCTCGGCCAACGCCTCCAGAAGGTGCCGGCGCACCGCCCCCGCGCCGCCGACCTCCTCACCGACGACGCCGGCCGCGGCGCCTTCGCGGACATCCAGTACGTCGTCATCAGCGCTGTCTCCCTTCTGTTCGCCGCGGTACGGCTGGCCCGGCGGCCCGATCAACTGCCCGATCTGCCCTGGGGGCTGGCGGTGGTGGTGCTGGTGTCGGCCCTGACCTACCTGGCCGGCAAGTACGCCGAGGGCGGCCGGCCCGTCATCCTCTCCGTGGTCCGCGCCCGGGAGGCCGGCGACCTCGACGCCCCGATCCGCACCGGCGACGACATCGAGATCCGCGGGGCCGGGTTCGTCCCGCCCGGTGCGCAGGGCGCCGACCGGCTGTCGCGGATGGTGGTCCGCATCGGCGCGGTCAACGTCCACGTCCCCCTCGTCCCCGTCACCGGCGGCTTCAGCAACCCCACGGACACGGCCCTCACCGTCCCCGTCCCCGCCGACGTCGAACCGGGCCGCGTCGAGGTGCAACTGGTCACCGCGGCGGGAGTGGAGACCAACCGCTACAGCATCGACGTGACGGACTGAGACCGCGGCGGTGCGGCCGCGCACGGAGAGGGCGCCGACCGGTATTCAACGGACGGAACGGATGAAGCGGACGGAACGGATGGAACGGACGGAGAGGTCACGGACCAAGGGGCCGAGCGCAGGACCGAAATCATACGTAAGCCGGAAAATCGGTCCGGCGTGATTGAGCGACTCCTTCCTTACATACGTATGGTCTGTTGAGAGGTAAACGGCATTGCGGTGAGAGGCGGCTGGCAGCGATGACTCACGGCGTTCGGATGGACACGCACACCTCCTACGGCGACCGGCGCGGTGACTGGCGGGACACCGCCGCCCGCTATGCGCTCCTTCCCCTCCGTGTCTTCCTGGGCGTCACCTTCATCTACGCCGGCCTGGACAAACTCACCGACGGCGCCTTCCTGAAGGCTTCCGGCGCCGGGTCGATCGGCGACACGATGCGCGCGGTGCGCGACTCCTCCGCCGTCCCCGCCCTGGTGGACCTGTCCCTGAAGGCCCCGGTCGGCTTCGGCACCGCCATGGCCCTCGGAGAACTGGCCGTCGGCATCGGCGTCCTGATCGGCCTGCTGGGCCGCCTGGCCGCACTCGGCGGCGCGCTGATCTCCCTCAGCCTGTGGCTCACGGTCAGCTGGTCCTCCACTCCCTACTACTACGGCAACGACCTCGCCTATCTGATGGCCTGGCTCCCGCTCGTCCTCGCCGGCACCCCCTTGTTCTCCGTCGACGCGGCCCTGCGCGCCCGCCGCCGCCAGAGCCCCCGCACCTACCACTGACCACGCTTCCGGGAGCCCCGCACCTACGGCTCCTCGCGCTTACCGGTGACCGCTGCTGGGCGCTTCCGCACCTACAGCTGACGGCCTCCGGGACTCCCCGCGCATACAGCTGCCGTACTCACCGGCGACCGCTGCCGGGATTTCCTGGTGGTCTCCAGGCTCGCGCGGTCTCCAGGACGCGGGCTGCCCTCCGCCCACTCCAGCACGCCTCCCGCTCGGGACCGCGCGGGCACCCGGCGCTCAGTCCATCCGGTCCGCCCCCACGTCGGCCAGTCCCGGTCCCGGCCGACAGCGCCCCGCCCGGTTCCTTCGTACGGCCCGGTTCAGCAGTGCCGCGACGCCGGCCAGGCACAGCCCGCCCACGACGAGCGGGACGGCCGCGAACCAGGGGATCCGCCAGAGCCCGTGAGCAGCGCCCGCGTACACGACACCCGCCGCGATGAGGAACACCCCGGCCACCAGCTTCCCCGGCTGGAATTCATGACGCAGCACGGCTCACCTCTGCCTGTCCCATGCCGACCCGCAGGTCGAGTTCGAGTGTTCCGGCACCCTTGTCACCGGATGCCGGAGGCAGCGTCACCTGCTGGTGCCTGCCCGGAGTCACATCCACGTCCTGAGAGCTCTCGCCCGGCAACTGGACGTCACCCAGGCCCACGTCGATGGTCGCCCGCACGGTCACGTCCTGGGGGACGATCACCCGCAGCCGGCCCGCACCGACTTCCGCCCGCGCCGTCACCGTCCGGCCCTCGCCGATGCGTATTCGGGTCAGGTCGAGAGTGCCCTCACCGGTGCCGAGGTCGTACTCGCGCTGCACCTCCGCCGTCGTGGCCGGCCGCCATGTCGCGTGCGTCCACTGGGTGCTGATGTTCTTGGGGAGCGCCGCCGACGCCGTGAGCAGGGCCGCCGTGATGATCGCCAGCAGGACCGACCCCGCGCCTGTCCGCCCCAGGAAGGCGCTGACCGCTATGCCCAGTCCGAAGACGGCGAGCGCGCATCCCAGACCGGCCTGCAGACTGGTGCCGAGCGCGTGGTCGTCCCAGGTCAGCCTGGTTCCCAGGCCACCGGCGACCAGGGCCAGCAGGAAGATCCAGCCGCCGATCCAGCGCGGTCCGCGGGGGCGGCGCGGCGGCTCGGCACCGCCTGTGCGCGGAGTGTGCAGGTCCTCGCTCGCGCGGGTCCCGAGACTGATGTTGACGGCGGCCGCGATGTCCCGGTCACGGGAGTCCTGGGGGCCCCACAGATAGCCGGTGCCGCCGACGTGGGTGCCGTCCTTGACGATCGGTTCGCGCCACCACGAGGGGTAGGAGGCGGGGAACGGCGGCGCCTGCGCCTCCGGCGGGGCGTCGGCGGCGGCCTGGGCGGCCAGTGGATCGGGGTCGGGGGCGCCCCGGTGCCGCGACCAGTATCCGGCTCCCGCCAGGAGGAGGGAGAGGACGACGGCGAAGGTGAGCACGCTGCCGTTCTTCAGCATCGACAGGAACACCCCGCAGCCCACCAGCGCGAACAGCACGCCGGCCAGGGCCTGGCCGTCCACGCGGCCGGTGAGGAGCTTGCGCACCTCGTTCTCGTCCTCGTCGTCGGACGGGACGAGGAGCCAGGCGAAGCCGTAGAAGATGAGGCCCATTCCGCCCGTCGCGGCGAGCACGGCCAGCGTGATCCGGAAGATCACCGGGTCCATGTCGTACTGCCGTCCCAGTCCCGCGCAGACACCGGCGATCATCTTGTGCCGCTTGCTCCGCCGGAACCTGAACGGCTTCCGTCCGCCCTCGGACCCCTCGGCCGCCGCGGAGACCGCGTCGCGATCCGCGTCCGGTCCTGCGGTCGGTCCCGCGCCGGCCGTCCCCGTCGTCCCCGTCACGCTCGCCTCTCCGGTCCGGTGCGGGTGGTCGTCCGCACCCGGCTGTCCGCTTGATTGCCGCGCCTGCGCGCCCGGGTGTCCGGGCGGGCGCGGTTCCTCACCCGCACCCGTGCCGGGTGCGGCGGCCCGCGGCCCGGCGCCCGGCATCGGGCGGGGGCCGGAGCCGGGTCCCCGACCCGTCGCGGCATGCTGGTGATTCGTCATGCGTCCATGGTGACGGGCGCACCGCCGCGGCGGGAGTCGGGACGACCCTGGCCGAACCCTGATTCGCCCCTGAGCCCGGCCCGGGATGCGTTCGACGGCCGTCCGAGCACCGCCGGCACCGCGTCTCCGCCCGGTCCGGGGGAAGATCAGGGGAGTCTCGGGGGCCGACCCTGATGTCCCCGCCGCGACGGCATGTGACCATCGATGGCATGCCGGAAGCCGCAGCACTGCCCCTCGACGACCCGCGGCCGCCGCGCAAGCTCTACCGCAGCAGCGACGGACGCTGGCTCGGCGGAGTCGCGCGGGGCCTCGCCGGGCATCTCGGGCTGCCCGTGGTCTGGGTGCGGCTCGTCTTCGCCGGCCTGTTCATGGCCGACGGCCTCGGCGCGCTGCTCTACGCGGCCTTCTGGTTCTTCGTGCCCCTCGGCGTCGGCGGCGTCGCGGGCCAGAAACCGCCCTCGCTGGTCACCGCCGAGACCTCGCCGGACGGCCGCCGCAGAATAGTGGCCCGCAAACCGGACCGGGGACAGATACTCGCGCTGCTCCTCATGGTCGTCGTGGCAACGGTCTTCGTCGGCAGCGTGGATCTGGGCGGCGCGGCCAAGGCGTATCTCGTGCCGGCCGTCCTCGTCGCCGCGGGCGTCGCCCTGGTCTGGCGCCAGGCGGACAACGCCCGCCGGGCCCGCTGGGCCGAGGTGGGCCGCCACCGCCGGACGCTCACGCTGCTGCGCACCGGAGCGGGCGTCCTGCTGGTCACGGCGGGCGTCACCGCGATCTTCGTCCTGCAGGGCTCGGCCGCCCACCTCGGTTCGGTCCTCCAGGCGGCGCTCGCGGTCCTCGTCGGCATAACGCTGCTCGCCGGCCCGTACCTCGTGCGGATGACGCAGGATCTCTCCGAGGAGCGGCTGATGCGCATCCGCGCCCAGGAGCGGGCGGAAGTCGCGGCCCACGTGCACGACTCGGTGCTGCACACCCTCACGCTGATCCAGCGCAACGCGGAGAACGCGGGGGAGGTGCGCCGCCTCGCCCGGGCCCAGGAGCGCGACCTGCGCGCCTGGCTCTACAAGCCGGAGGGCAACGGCAAGGACGAGGCCGACGAACCGGCCACCCTCGCCGAGGCGGTCAGGCGCAACGCCGCCGAGGTGGAGGACAAGCATGGCGTCCCCATAGAGGTGGTCGTGGTCGGCGACTGCCCGCTCGACGAGAGGATCGGCGCACAGATGCAAGCCGCGCGGGAAGCCATGGTGAACGCCGCCAAGTACGGTGGCGAGGGCGGCGCCGTGCAGGTCTACGCCGAGGTGGAGGGGAAGAAGGTTTTCGTGTCCGTCCGGGACCGTGGCCCCGGTTTCGACCTCGACGCGATACCCGCCGACCGCATGGGCGTCAGAGAATCGATCATCGGCCGCATGGAGCGCAACGGGGGCACGGCCCGGCTGCGCGCGGTGCCGGACGGCGGCACGGAGGTCGAGCTGGAGATGGAGAGGGCGGAGAACACGTGATGAGCGACCCGACCGAGACGAACGGCACGGCGGGAGCGGAGGCGGCGGAGGGCGCCGGCGGGGCGGGCGGACGGCGTGTGCGCGTGGTCCTCGTCGACGACCACCGGATGTTCCGCACGGGCGTCCAGGCCGAGATCGGCCGGACCGAGGAGACCGGGGTGGAGGTCGTCGGCGAGGCGGCGGACGTCGACCAGGCGGTCAGCGTCATCACCGCGGCCCGCCCCGAGGTCGTCCTGCTCGATGTGCATCTGCCCGGTGGCGGCGGGGTCGAGGTGCTGCGCCGCTGTGCCGCGCTGATGGCCGACAGCGAGCGGCCGGTCCGCTTCCTCGCCCTGTCCGTCTCGGACGCGGCGGAGGACGTGATCGGCGTCATCCGCGGCGGGGCGCGCGGATATGTGACGAAGACGATCACCGGGGCGGATCTCGTCGACTCGATCTTCCGTGTCCAGGAGGGTGACGCGGTGTTCTCGCCGCGGCTGGCCGGCTTCGTGCTCGACGCCTTCGCCTCGACCGACGCGCCGCCGGTGGACGAGGACCTCGACCGCCTCACCCAGCGCGAGCGCGAAGTCCTCCGGCTGATCGCCCGCGGCTACGCCTACAAGGAGATCGCCAAGCAGCTCTTCATCTCGGTGAAGACGGTGGAGTCCCATGTCTCGGCGGTGCTGCGGAAGCTCCAGCTCTCCAACCGGCACGAGCTGACCCGCTGGGCCACGGCCCGCCGGCTGGTGTGAGCGGCCGCGCACGAACGGACCCGGCCCCCGCCCGGCCACTCGTCGCGCCCGCGGCGCCCGCCGCCCGCCTCTCGCAGCACCAGCCCTCGGCTCCCGGCCGAAGCTGTCCGCCTCACGCCACCCGGGTCGCCCCCGCGAACGGCATCTGGTCGATCGGGGCCAGGCGGACGGGGGCCGAGGGGTTCGGGGCGTGGATCATGCGGCCGTCGCCGACGTAGATGCCGACGTGACTGATCCCGGAGTAGAAGAACACCAGGTCACCGGGGAGCAGCTCGGAGCGTGAGACGCGGTGGCCGGCGTTGATCTGGGCGTAGGTCGTGCGGGGCAGCGAGACGCCGGCGGCGCGGTAGGCGGCCAGGGCCAGGCCCGAGCAGTCGAAGGCGTGGGGGCCGGTCGCGCCCCAGACGTAGGGGCTGCCGAGCTTCTGGTAGGCGTAGGCGACGGCGGCGGCCGCCCGGGAGGTGGGCGCCGCGACCGCGCCCGGACGGCCGAGCGGGCGTGCGGACGGGGCTGCGGCCGTGCGGGAGGCGGCGGAGGCGTCCGCGTCCTGGCCGGTCGCCTCGGCGCGCTGGTGCGGGGTGAGCCGGGACAGCAGCCGCCGGGCCGCGTCCAGCTTGGTGGTGATCGTCCTTTTGTGCCGCCGCAGCTCCGCCTGCTGCGACTTCAGGGAGGTCAGTTCGACGCGGGCCGCACCGCGCAGCCGTTCGATCTTCCTGAGCTGACCGCGTACTCCGGCGACGGCGGCCTCCTGCCGGGCGCCGGCCCGTTGGGTGAACTCGGCGCTCTCCAGATAGTGCCGGGGATCGTCGGAGAGCATGAGCCGCACGGTGGGATCGACGCCGCCCTCCCGGTACTGGGCGGCGGCGATCGATCCGAGGGTCTCCCGCGCCGAGTTCAGCTTCGCCTGGGTGCGGGCGGCCTCGTCGCCGAGTGTCCGCAGCCGCCGCTCGGCCGCGTCCGCCTTCTCCTTCGCGCCGTCGTACTTCTGGGTGGCGGTCTCCGCCTCCCGGTACAGCTGATCCACCCGGGCCCTGACCTGCGTCGGAGTCGGCTGGGGCGCGGCCTGTCCGACCCCGTCGAAGCAGGTGGCCGTCGCCGCGCCCGCCAGGGCGAGCGTGACGGCGGTACGCGCTGTGCCGCTGCTGAGCGGGCGTTGCCGGGGCCTGCGGTGCGCTGCCACGAGGAGCTTCACGTTCCCTTCGTCCGGCCGCTGATGCGGGGTGCGGGGTCCGGCGACGGCGCGAACAGGGGGAGCATGCCGCCGCCGGACCATTCGGCGGAGGTGCCCGGCCGCCGCCCCTGACCCGGGCGGCGCTGGGGATGGCCGGTCACCTGGGTGAGGACGCTAGGACCGACCGTGTCGGGCGGGTGGCTCCATGTACGGAACTGGCGCGAGCAGACCGGAGGGTGACCGTATGTGACCGCCGGGCATTCCGGAGGGCGGTCACTTCACGCGGAGTGATGACCGAAGCGGAGGTTCCGGAGCGAACAGGAGTAAGAGGGTGCTATGGGGCGTATGCGCACCGCCGTACCGAGGGCGACCCGCACGTCCGCGGGGCGGGTGCGCGGGACGGGCCGGTGTCGGAGGGGCGAAGGCCTGAGATTAGGCTCCGGCCTCATGGACGTACTCATCCATCTCTTCGTCGGCCTGCACATCATCGGCATCGCCGCGCTGCTCGGCGGTTTCCTCACCCAGATGAAGGCGATGGGCCAGGGCACGGCCCGATTCGTGCCGGGCATGCTGCACGGCGCGCTCACCATGCTGGTCACTGGCGTCGTCCTGGTCGGCCTCAACCAGGCTCAGGACTACCCCCTCGACAACATCAAGATCGGCGTGAAGCTGGCGCTGCTGATCGTCATCCTGGGCCTCGTCTACGTCAAGCGCGACGACGAGAAGGTGGACAAGAGCATGTTCGGCGTCGTCGGCCTGCTGACCATGGCGAACATCTTCATCGCCGTGCTGTGGACCTGATCGTCTCCCAGGCGGTGCGGCGGGTCAGCGCGCGGCCCTGAGGTCGGCGCGCGCCTCCGCGACCGCCCCCGCGCCGACCGCCAGCCAGGCCGCCGCCGCGACCCAGAGCAGCACCCGGCCGAGCGCGTCCAGCTCCGGCATGCGCAGGGAGACGGCGATGGACAGCGCGGCCGCCGCCGTCATCCCCAGCGGGAAGACGGTGGACCAGCGGCGTACGTCGTAATGGAGCCGGGGCCGGACGAACTCGCCGACGAGCAGGACGGCGTACCAGCACAGGTCCAGGACGAACAGCCCGAGGGTCACGGTGCGCAGGACCCCGCTGTCGTCGTCGTTCCACAGATACGGTCCCGCGCTCCCCGCGGCGATCAGCTTCGCGCCGGCCAGCGCCGAGATCGCCAGCGCACCGCCCGCGACCCACTGGTCCCCGTGCCCCTCCAGCACCTCCCGCAGCCCGAACCGGGACAGTGCGAGGAGATAGAGCGCGAGGCCGAGCCAGAAGAACACCAGCGCCGTGTGCGCCAGCCAGGGCACGGTTCGCGCCTTGGCCAGGGACGCGCCGAGCACGGCCAGACCCTCCGTGGCCACACAGCACAGGAAGACGGCGCCCGGCATGGGACGCCGTGAGTTCCGCACCACCAGCACGAGCAGCCACGGCCACAGGGCGAACGCCAGTGCGAGCAGCGCCGCGGCCAGGGTCTGCCAGCCCAGCGCCGAGAACCGCGTGCCCAGCACGGTCGTCGCGGCCACGGCGGTGAGCCCGCCCGGCGTCCCCGCGTCGGCCAGCCACCGCGGCCGGTCCCGCAGCAGCCGCACGGCGAAGTCCGCCGCCAGCGCCAGATAGGCGACGCAGGCCACCGCGAGGACCGCCAGGGACAGCACGTCGTATCCCGCCAGCTGCAGCCCGACCGACACGATGCCGCTCGCCATCACGGCGGCCCCGGCCGCGGGCGGACGCTGCGCCAGCCAGGCGCGCAGGGGGGAGGTGGCGGGCATGAGCGCGATCCTAAGGAGCCGCGCGCGCCGTGCGGGCGGGGCGCGCGCGGGCGCACTCGAATTGCGCCAAGGTGACCCATACCGGGTGCGCGCCGTCCTCGCGACCGGATGCGCCGGCGCCACCCGCCCACTCGCCCACCTCGGACGTGCTCTTCCCCGCCTTCCCTTCAGGCCGGTCGCACGACGTGGTGGACGGCCGGGGCGCCGTCGTGGTGGACCGGGTCCTCGCGGACGTACGCGCCCGGCTCCGGGGCGTGGATCATCATGCCGTGACCCGCGTAGACACCGACGTGGCCGACCTCGCCGAGGGAATCGCGGGGGTCGTGGAAGAAGACGAGGTCGCCCGGGAGCGCCTCGGTCAGCGGGACCGTCGTGCCCGCGCCGGACTGGTCGCGCGTGGAGCGGGGGAGGGCGACCCCGGCGGCCTTCCACGCGGCCTGGGTGAGCCCCGAGCAGTCGTAGGAACCGGGCCCCGACGCCCCCCACACGTACGGCTTGCCGATCTGCGCGCGGGCGAAGGCGAGGGCCTTGTGGGCCTTGGTGGCGGACGGGGAGCCGACCCGCCGCACGGCCTCGTCCGCGGCGGTCGGCACGGCTGGGGCGACTGGCGTGGCCGGCACGGCCGGGGCTGGGGCGGCCGTGGCGTGTGCGCCGGTGGGCGTTCCCGCAGCCGCCAGCAGCGTGCGCGCCGCGACGAGCTTGCGCTGGACGGCGGTTTTGGCCGCCCTGATGTCGTACTGCTGTGCGGCCGACGCCGTGGTCGACGCCCCGGCCGACCTCGTGACCGAGGCCCCGGCCGCGGCGGCCCGATGACGACCAGAACCCTCGGTACCGGTACCAGCAGTACTGGGAACAGCCGCATCGAGACCCGCAGCACCGGGAGCCGCCGCATCGAGATGCGCAGCACCCGGGACGGCGGTACCGGGACGAGCAGTACGGGGACCAGCCGCCCCGGGAACGACGGCGTCCACTGACGGATTCCGCCCCGCCGACGGGCTCTGCCCGGCCCCCGCCGACAGGTTCTGTCCGCTCCCCACTGGCCGCTGCGCGGTGCGCCCGCCGGCCCGGACCCGCTGCTGCGCGGTCAGCCGGCTCATCAGCTGCGCCTGGTCGAAGTAGCCGCTCGGGGCCTCCGTGAGCAGCAGCGCGGCGGCGTCCGGTCCCGAGGCCGCCGGGCGGTACGGCGCCGCGGTGAACGCCCCCAGCATCTCGCGCGCCTTGGTCAGCATGTCGGTGCGCTTGGCGGCGCCGTCGCGGAGCGCCCCGGCCCGGCCACGCTGCCGGACGCCCCTCTCACCGACTCCGGCACCGGCACCGACTCCGGCACGGGCCCCGGTTCCTGTGCCACCGGGGCCCTCCTCGGCCTCGCCGTACCGGCTCTCGGCGCCCCCGCGCCCGTCCCTGTCGCGCCTGCTCCCGGCCCCGCCGTTCCGGCCCTCGGCCTCCTCGCGGCCGTCGGCCGCGGCATCGGCCCGCCGGTACAGCTCGTCGAGCTTTCTCTCGACCTCTTCGGGGCTCGGCCTCCCGCCCAGGGACAGGACGTCCGAGGGCTCGCCGCTGTGGGGGAGCAGGGCCACGGAGCCCGGAGCCGGACCGGCCGGAACCGGAGCGGGAGTCGGTGCGGGAGCGGACGGGCCGGTCGTGTGCGGGACCGGGGGGTGGAGCTTGCGGTGCGACGCCAAGGGTGGCGACTCCTTCCATCCTCCGCCTGCCGGGTGGGCTGTCGGTTCGGGCGGGCGTTCCGGAAGGGCGCGCCTCGCTGTCCCGTTCGCGGAAGAAGCTCGTGGCGAGCTTGTGCTCGTGGAAGAAGGCGGACCGATTCCCCTCCGGGGGCGCGGGTCCCGGGTCCGGCGCGCATGGCGGTGCGGCCGGATTCGGCGGAGGCCGCGCGGCCCGGCGCCGTTCGCCGGTGGGGTCGTGCGGCCCGTGGGAACGGTAACCAACCCGTGAGGCTCATGTGAAGGTCGATGCGTGATATGCCCGATACGTATTCGTGACCTGGCCGAACCGTGTCGTCGCCGTGGCGGACCGGCTGCGTGGGGTGATCGCCTGGTCCGGTCCAACGGCCCCGGTCGAGCGGCCTGGTCCGGTCCAACCGGCCTTGTGCGATGGCCGCGCGGTGGCCGGGTTGCGGCCGTGCCGCGGCCGGCCGGTCCGGTCCGGTCCGGGCGACCCCGTTCGACGGCCGCCCCGTTCGACGGCCGCCCCGTTCGACGGCCGCCCCGTTCGACGGCCGCCCCGTTCGACGGCCGCCCCGTCCGACGGCCGGCCGGTCCCGTTCGATGTGCTCCGTGAGGGCGATCGGCCGATCCGGCCCCGGGTTGTCAGCGGGGAGCCCTAGACTCGTAGAGCGATGAGCAGCCTCTTTGACGACAGCTTCCTGGCGGATCTCCAGGCCCCGCGGGCCCATGGGGAGGAACCACCGCCGCCGCCCGAGGACGATCACGCTCCGGAGCCCGTTCCGGACGATCTGTTCGGCGGGAAGTTCGACGTGCCGCCGGACCCGGAGTCCTACCTCCCGGACCCCCGCGACTCCGACGGGTACGGCCGGGACGCCTACTACCGCGACGGCGCCCCCCGGCCGGTCGTCGACTCGGCCGCGCTCCTGGAGGGGCTGAACGACAACCAGCGCGCCGCCGTCGTCCACGCCGGCTCCCCGCTGCTCATCGTGGCCGGCGCGGGCTCCGGCAAGACCCGCGTCCTGACGCACCGCATCGCCTACCTGCTGGCGGAGCGGGGCGTGCACCCCGGGCAGATCCTGGCGATCACCTTCACCAACAAGGCCGCCGGCGAGATGAAGGAGCGCGTCGAGCAGCTGGTCGGCCCGCGGGCCAACGCGATGTGGGTGATGACCTTCCACAGCGCGTGCGTGCGCATCCTGCGCCGCGAGAGCAAGCGGCTCGGCTTCACGTCGTCCTTCTCGATCTACGACGCCGCCGACTCCAAGCGCCTGATGGCCCTGGTCTGCCGCGACCTGGACCTCGACCCCAAGCGCTACCCGCCGAAGTCCTTCAGCGCCAAGATCAGCAACCTGAAGAACGAGCTGATCGACGAGGAGGACTTCGCCGCCCAGGCCACCGACGGCTTCGAGAAGACCCTCGCCCAGGCGTACGCCCTCTACCAGTCGCGGCTGCGCGAGGCCAACGCCCTCGACTTCGACGACCTGATCATGACGACGGTCAACCTGCTGCGCGCCTTCCCGGACGTCGCCGAGCACTACCGCCGCCGCTTCCGGCACGTCCTGGTCGACGAGTACCAGGACACCAACCACGCGCAGTACGCCCTCGTCCGGGAACTCGTCGGCACCGCCGAGCACCCCGTGGACGTGCCGCCGAGCGAGGCCGACGTGCCGCCCGCCGAGCTGTGCGTGGTCGGTGACGCCGACCAGTCGATCTACGCCTTCCGCGGCGCGACCATCCGCAACATCCTCCAGTTCGAGGAGGACTACCCGGACGCGACGACGATCCTGCTGGAGCAGAACTACCGCTCCACGCAGACCATCCTGTCCGCCGCCAACGCGGTCATCGAGCGCAACGAGTCGCGCCGCCCGAAGAACCTGTGGACCAACGCCGGCGCCGGCGCCCGCATCACCGGCTACGTCGCCGACACCGAGCACGACGAGGCGCAGTTCGTCGCCGACGAGATAGACCGGCTCACCGACGCGGGCGAGGCCAAGGCCGGAGACGTCGCCGTCTTCTACCGCACCAACGCCCAGTCCCGTGTCTTCGAGGAGATCTTCATCCGCGTCGGCCTGCCCTACAAGGTCGTCGGCGGCGTCCGCTTCTACGAGCGCAAGGAGGTCCGGGACGTCCTCGCCTACCTGCGGGTACTGGCCAACCCCGAGGACTCCGTCCCGCTGCGCCGCATCCTCAACGTGCCCAAGCGCGGCATCGGCGAGCGCGCCGAGGCGATGGTCGACGCGCTCGCCCAGCGCGAGAAGATCAGCTTCCCGCAGGCGCTGCGCCGCGTGGACGAGGCGTACGGCATGGCCGCGCGGTCGGCCAACGCCGTCAAGCGGTTCAACACGCTGATGGAGGAGCTGCGCACGATCGTGGAGTCGGGCGCCGGTCCGGCCACGATCCTCGAGGCCGTCCTCGAACGCACGGGCTACCTCGCCGAGCTGCAGTCCTCCACCGACCCGCAGGACGAGACCCGCATCGAGAACCTCCAGGAACTCGCCGCCGTCGCCCTGGAGTTCGAGCAGGAGCGCGGGGAGGGCGAGCCGGTCGCGCTGTCTGAGTTCCTGGAGCAGGTCGCCCTGGTTGCCGACTCCGACCAGATCCCCGACGAGGAGGACGGCGACGGCGTCATCACACTGATGACCCTGCACACGGCCAAGGGCCTGGAGTTCCCGGTGGTCTTCCTCACCGGCATGGAGGACGGCGTCTTCCCGCACATGCGTGCCCTCGGCCAGGTCAAGGAGCTGGAGGAGGAGCGCCGGCTCGCCTACGTCGGCATCACGCGCGCGCGGGAGCGGCTGTATCTGACCCGCTCGGCGATGCGCAGCGCGTGGGGACAGCCGTCGTACAACCCGCCGTCGCGGTTCCTGGAGGAGATCCCGCAGACGCACGTCGACTGGAAGCGGACCGGCGGTTCGGTGGCGGCGCCCTCCGGACCGGCGTCCGGGGTGGCGGCCTCGCTGTCGTCGTCCCGCTCCCGCTCGTCGGCGTCCGGCGCCTCCGGGTTCGCCACCCGGCGCACCGCGGACAAGCCGGTGGTGTCCCTCGCCGTCGGCGACCGGGTCACGCACGACCAGTTCGGCCTCGGCACGGTGGTCGCGGTCAAGGGCACCGGCGGCAACGCGGAGGCGACGATCGACTTCGGCGACGCCAAGCCCAAGCGGCTGCTGCTGCGGTACGCGCCGGTGGAGAAGCTGTAGGCCTCTGTGGGCGCCGAATGAGGTGAGCCCCCGCGCGGCGGGGGCTCATGCTCGTCGGAACCGGAACCGGAACCGGAACCGGAACCAGGACCGGGATCAGGTCGGGTCGAGGCCGTGGCTGCGCAGCCACGGCAGCGGGTCTATCGGCGACCCGCCCGCGGGCCGCACCTCGAAGTGCAGGTGCGGGCCGGTGGAGTTGCCCGAGTTGCCCGAATACGCGATGGGCTCCCCGGCTTTGACACTCGTACCGGAGGGAACCCGGTACCTGGAGAGGTGGCAGTACCAGGTCTCCGTGCCGTCCTTCGCGGTGAGGATCAGCATGTTGCCGTAGGCGCTGTTCCACTGCGTGCGGACCGTGCCGTCGGTGGCGGCCATGACCGTGGTGCCGTAGGCGACGGGGAAGTCGATGCCGGTGTGCACGGACATCCAGTTCACGCCGGCCTGGCCGAAGTAGGCGCTCAGCCCGCGCTGCAGGACCGGCAGCATGAACTTGGGGCGCAGCCGCTCCTTGCGGGCCGCCTCCTCCGCCGCCTTTTTCTGCTCGGCCACCTGCTGGGCCTTGAGGTCGATGCGCTCCTGCGTACGGCTGGCCCGGTCGGCGAAGTCGTCGGCCCCGGCGGACAGGCTCTGCAGCTGGGTGTCCAGCTTGTTGTTGGCGGTGGCCGGCTGGACGGGGTGTGCGTCGGGGGCGGACGCCGAGGTCTCCTTGGCGTCGTCGGTGAACGTGCCCACGGAAGCGGCGGCCGCGCCGGCCACCCCCAGGACGCAGACCGAGGGCACCGCCACCGTGAGCAGCGCCGAACGCTTGGCCGGCTGGCGGCGGCGCGAACGGCCCGCCGCGCGGGGAGCCGGGACCGGGACCGGGGTGATCTCCTCCTGGTCCTCCAGGAGGTCGACGGCGGGCAGTTCACCGGTGGCGTCCTGCTCCCGCGCCGCCGGGGCCATGCCGTCGGCGCCCGTGTCGTCGTAGGACTGCCGGGGTTCGGGAAGCAGGCCGGTCGCGGTGCTCTCCTCGCCGACCGTGCCGCCGGTGTTCCACTGGGTGGCGTCGTAGGCGCCGGTGTCGAAAGCCTGTGCGCCGAGGGGCTGCGCGTCGAAGGTCTGCGTGTCGAACGCCTGAGCTTCGAACGTCTGGGTGTCGGAGCCCTGGGCGTTCCAGTCCCACTGCCGGGCCGCCTCGGCGGCGGCGTCCTGCGGGTCGTTCTGGAGCCAGGCGCTCGCGTCCCACTGACCGCTGGTGTCGGCGGGCGCGGACTGCTGCGGCACGAACGGCACTTGCTGGTAGCCGCTGGCCCACGCGGTCGTGTCGTAGGCGCCGGTGTCGTAGGCGGCGTGGTGCTGGGCCGCGTAGGCGTCGCAGTTCAGGCTCTGGTGGCTGCCCGTGGCCCACTGGGCGGTGTCGTAGGCGCCGGTGACCTGGGCGTTCTCGCCCGTGAAGCCGTCGTGGCCGGGGGCGGCGGAGTAGTCGGCGGTGTGGTACGTGCCGGTGTGAAAACCGGTGGCGCCGTACTCGTCGTACGTGGTGTCGTACGAGGTGAAGTCGCCGTACGCGGCTTCCTGTCCGCCGTACGACGCATAGGGCGCCGAGGCGTCTTCGGAGGCCGGTGCCGGGGTGGTAGCGGTCCCCGACGGGTGACGGTCGTTCACCAACTTCTCTTTCGCCTCGACAACAGGGGCTGCCAGAGCAGTGCGGTGACTGTACCCGGCGGTACGCGGGCGCGACAATCTTCGGCCGGTTTCCCGTACGCGGGAAACGGGCAATCGGCTGTGTTTCGGCGGACGGCGGACACGCCCTTGATGTTGTGTTCGAGACGAGGTTCGACCCTGATGGGCCAACGTCACGCCACGGTCAGCCCTCCGGCCCGGTTCGCGGACGGGTCTCCCGGCCGCACGGTGTCCAGGGCCTGGCGGATTCCGCTCGCCACGGCCGGATGCACCGGCAGGGCGAGATGGCCGATGCCGCTCACCCGCACGTTCTCCGCCTTCAGGTCGGGGTGGTCGACGCAGGCCGACTCCAGCGGGTCCATCAGATGGTCGAGGTCGCTCCAGAAACTGACGAAGTACGTACGGCAGCCCGGCGCGGGACGCGACAGCTCCTCGATCAGCTCCGAGCCGGGGCGCATCTGGCGCACGATCGGATGGGCGTTGGCCAGCGGCGCCACCCGGGTGCCGGCGTGCGGGGTGCCGAGCGTGACCAGCGTGCGCACCCGCAGGTCACCGCCGAGCCGCTGCACGTAGTACCGGGCGATCAGGCCCCCCAGGCTGTGCCCGACCACATCGACCCGCTTGCTGCCGGTGCGCTCGCAGATCTCCTCGATGTGCCGGCCGAGCAGTTCGGCCGCGGTGCGGATGTCGCAGGTCAGCGGCGAGTAGTTGAGGGACTCCACGCGCTGCCGGCCGTGCTGGGCGAGGCTGCGGCGCAGCAGCACGAACACCGAGCGGTTGTCGATGAACCCGTGCAGCAGCACCACCGGCGGCTTGGCCTCCACCGGCAGCCGGGCGGCGCCGCCCGCCTCGGCCGCGGCGCCGGACGCGGGGAGCGGGCACGCCGGGCCGCGGCGCTCCTGGACGATCCCGGAGGGATACAGGAGGACGTGTCCCGCGAGGATCGCCAGTTCCAGGGCGGTCGCCTTCAGCAGACCCAGTGAGACTCCCGCGATCCTGCTCGGGAACAGACGCTGGCAGAGCGGAAGGATGGGGTCTGCGACGCTGGTGACCTTCATGGCCGACCTCCTGTCGGCGCGCGGGAGGACGGCTCTGTCCCCCGTGCGTCCTTGTGGGCGGTCGCGGCGGCTGCGGCCGGCGGGGCGGGAGCGCGGAACGCGGGGCGGCCCGTGCGTCCTGCGTGCCCTCGCCGGTGCGCTGCACCGCCACGGCGCGCGGAGCGCTGCGCCGTGCTGCGACGACCTCGTTGCGGCTCCCGTGACGCTTGTTCCCGCACCGGCTTCCGTGCCACGGTGCTGTCCGGGCCCTGTGCCAGGGCGCTGTCCGGACCGTGGTCCGCGGCGGCGGGGAACGGTGCGCGGTGTGAAAGTCCCCCTTGCTCCAGGAGCCCGAGCCCGGAGGAGTGTCCCACCGTGTGATTTGCCCCTCCCCGCGCACCGCGAAACTGCGGGTTGCGGGATGCTGGAGATAACGTTCGTTCACTTCCCCGGACGATGTGGTGCGGGGCGGCCGCCCCGCGGCGGGCGGTTGTAGTCGCTTCATGGAGGCAGTGATGGGTGTGGCAGCCGGTCCGATCCGCGTGGTGGTGGCCAAGCCGGGGCTCGACGGCCACGATCGCGGGGCCAAGGTGATCGCGCGGGCGCTGCGCGACGCCGGCATGGAGGTCATCTACACGGGGCTCCACCAGACCCCGGAGCAGATCGTGGACACGGCGATCCAGGAGGACGCCGACGCGATCGGTCTGTCCATCCTCTCCGGCGCGCACAACACGCTGTTCGCCGCGGTCATCGACCTGCTCAAGGAGCGCGAGGCCGAGGACATCGTCGTCTTCGGCGGCGGCATCATCCCCGAGGACGACATCGCGCCGCTGAAGGAGAAGGGCGTCGCGGAGATCTTCACTCCGGGCGCGACCACCCAGTCCATCGTGGACTGGGTCCGCGAGAACGTCCGCCAGCCGGCGGAGGCGTAGCCCTCGCGGGTGCGGCGCGAGGTCGTGCACCGGGGCGTGCGGGCCGGGTGCGACCCGCCCGTCCGGCGGCTGAGGACCAGGCCGCTCGGACCCGAGGAGAGCCCGGGGGGCCTGGGGAGTCCGGGAGCGCGGCCCCCGGAGACGCCCACCGTCCTGCGCCGCACCGCTCAGCCGCCGAGGACACCGAGTTCCTCGGCCATCGCGGCGCGCAGCCGCAAGGTCGTCACCAGTCGCTGGAACGCCTCCGCCCAGTACCCGCCCGCCCCGGGCGAGGCGTCCCGCGCCTCGTCCGGCACCGCCAGCAGCCCGTCGAGCCGGCTCGCCTCCGCGGGGTCCAGACACCGCTCGGCCAGTCCCATCACTCCACTGAAACTCCATGGGTAACTCCCTGCGTCCCGCGCGATGTTGAGCGCGTCGACCACCGCCCGGCCGAGCGGCGCGGCCCACGGCACCGCACACACGCCGAGCAGCTGAAACGCTTCGGACAGACCGTGCGCCGAGATGAACCCGGCCACCCAGTCGGCCCGTT
Organism: Streptomyces sennicomposti; assembly: GCF_019890635.1. Lineage (GTDB taxonomy): Bacteria > Actinomycetota > Actinomycetes > Streptomycetales > Streptomycetaceae > Streptomyces > Streptomyces sennicomposti. The sequence continues at coordinate 36,031 of NZ_JAIOAB010000036.1, read as the reverse complement.
CGGCGGCGCCCAGCGTGCCGAGCAGCCGGGCGCGCTCGGCCAGCGACACCGCGCCCGGCCCGCCGGCCTCGGGCGCCGCGGGCGCACCGAGCAGCGCCCGCGCCCACCGTGCGTCCCGTTGCCGCACCGCCGCCCGGCACCAGGCGGCGTGCAGCTCGCCCTGCCAGCCGTCGGCGACCGGCAGCGCGACGATCTCCTCGGGGGTGCGCCCGCCCAGGCGTGCGGGCCAGGTGCCGAGCGGGGCCGCCTCCAGCAGCTGGCCCAGCCACCACGAGCGCTCGCCCCGCCCGGAGGGCGCCTTGGGCACGACGCCGTCGCGCTCCATGGCCGCGTCGCACTCGTGCGGGGCCTCGACGGCGATGGTCGGCGTGCCGAGGGTGTGATCGACGGCCACGCACGCCGCGGCCCGGTCCGCCATCCGCGCGGCCAGCGCCGAGCCGGGCAGCGCCGACAGCAGTTCGGCGGCGGTCGCCCGCACGTTGCGGCTGCGGTCGGCGAGGGCCTGCTCCAGGAACGGCTCGTCCGCCGGCGCCAGACCGGCGCGCAGCGAGTCGAGGAACATCAGGCGGTCCTCGGCCCGCTCGGTCGCCCAGGTGCCGGCCAGCAGCTCCCGCGCCGCCGCGGGGTCGCGCTCGCGGAGTGCCGCCAGCAGCGCCACCCGCTCGGCGAACAGGCCCTCCTCCCACAGCTCGCGTATCCGCTCCGCCTCGCCGGGGCCGGGCAGCGCGGCTCCGCTGCCGGGGGCCGCGCGCAGGGCGAACCGCCAGTCGGGGTTCAGCCGGGCCAGCCACAGGGCGCGGGGCCCCGCGAAGGCCAGCGCGGCCGGCCGCAGGTCGGTGCGTCCGCGGGCCGCGTCCAGCAGGGCGGGCAGAGCCTGCGGCGGCGCCGCGTAACCGCGCGCGTTGGCGGCGGCGAGCCACTGGGGCAGCAGCTCCATCAGATCGGGCGCGGTGCCCCTGCGTCCGCCGCCCGCCGTGCCGGGCCGGTCGGCCAGCAGCATGGTCAGCCTGCGGGCCGCCGCCGGAGGCAGCTGCGGCCGGGGGTCCTCGGGCGCCGGGTGCGGCCGCTCGGCCGCCGGTGCGGCCCGCAGCCCGGCCCGCCGCCGTACGGTCTGCACGGCCGCCGCGTCCAGCAGCGCCGCCGGGGCCTGCCGTCCCGCGGGCACGCCCGGGGGCGTACGGCGGTCCGTGCCGAGCAGCGCGGTGGTGACCAACTCCTCCCAGGCGCCCGCTGCGGGCGCTTCCACCGGGGCGGAGGTCCTGATCATGAGCTTCCCTTCGGTTGCCGGGTGCCTGTGGGTGGTCGGAGGGTCACTCGCGCCGGGTTTCCCGCGGCGCGGAACAAATGCGTGAAACAGGTGAGAAAGGGTGGTTGATTGCGATGCGGATCGGTGCGGTCCGGGCCGTTGTGCGCCTTTCGGGTGAGGCTTTCCCGCCGTACGCCGCATCCCTCCGTCCTGCTCCGCGACGTCACCCCAATGACGGACACCTGACCTCCGTGACCAGCGAAAATGTCGCTCAGAGTGCATCAATGTTCAGCACAGGGTGACCAATTCGCCGCCTTCCTCCCGCCAGGCCGTCAAGGGTGTGAAACCGCGGTGGCCGCACTCGCCGAACACCGTGACGGGCGCGCCCCCCGACAGCGCCACCAGCCGCCACAGCCCCGGCCGGGCGCGGGCCGCCGCGGTGAGCGGCAGCGCGGAACCGGAGCCGGCGTCGGCCAGCTGCCAGGAGTCGCCGTCCGGGACCGGTATCACCTCGCGCAGCGTCACCGGGACGGACTCCAGCCACGGGTCCTCCCGCAGCGCCTCGCCGTAGCGCGCCACCGCCTGCGCGGGCGTCACACCGGGCGGACGTGCGCCGGTCGGTGCGGGCGGCGCGAACCGCTCCCCGAGAGCCGCGCGCGGCTGTCCGGCGCCCGGATACGCGGCGACCTCCGCGTCCAAGGCCAGCCCCACCGGCAGCGCCGGCTCGGGGGCGCGGCCGGCGGCGCCGTAGGAGAGCAGCAGCGCCGTACGCCCGCAGTCCGCGCCGTGCAGCCAGATGCGGCGCGTGGTCAGCCTCGCGTCCGCCGTGTCGTACTGGGCGAGGACGAGCCAGCGGTCGCGCACCGGCGGGCCGTCCGCCGCACCGGGCAGGCCGACCCGGGAGCGCACCGTCGCCGCCAGCGCCTCCGGCAGCCGCTCACGGCGCAGCCAGCCCTGGTCCAGCAGATGCAGCAGCGCGCACTCCTCCAGCAGCCGCACCGGCCAGCCCGGCCCGGAGGACGGTATCGCCCCCAGCTCCCGCACCCGGGCCGCCAGACCGGGCGCCTGCGCGTCGACCATGCGGGCCGCCGTCTCCTCCCACAGCCCGTACCCCGCCTGCTCGGCCGCGGCCAGGCCGCCGCGCAGCAGATCGGCCAAGCGCTGCTCCAGCTCCGTCGCCCCCGCCGTGATCCGCTCCGCCCGGCGCTCGGCCCGGCGGCGCGCCGCCTCCGGGTCGGCGGTGCCGCCCGCACCGCCCGCCGCCCCGGCCGGCTGCGCGGCCGCCCGCTGCCGCCGGCCCGCCAGCCACGGCTCCGCCCAGTCCGGCGCCTCCTGCCCCGCCGGGACGGCCGCCTCGTCGCCCGCCCACAGCAACAGCAGTCCGAGCGCGTGCTTGCACGGGAACTTGCGGCTGGGACAACTGCACTTGTACGCCGCCCCCGCCGCGTCCCCGAGGTCCACGACCGTCTGGTACGGCTTCTTGCCGCTGCCCTTGCACAGACCCCACACCGCCCCCTCGTCCGAGCTGCCCGCCGCCGACCACGGCCCGGCCGTGGCGAGTTTGCTTCCCGCTTTGCGTGACGCGTCGTCAGGCGCCAGTGCCAGCACCTGGTCCGCGGTCCAGCGCACCCCCTGCTGTGTCATGCCATCGAAGGTAGATCCCCCCACTGACAATCGGCCCGGCGAGCACGTTTGCGCAGGTCAGCGCGCATTGTCAGTGGCGTGGTGCACGGTGGTCACCAGATCCGAACCGGCCGAGCTGGAGGGGGCCTCAGCCATGTCTGTGTCCGTGGAACCGACATCCGTCGAACCGAGCCAGAACCACTCCGCGCCCGCGAACACGGGCGGCGCGGGAAGCGCCGGCAGCGGCGGGAGCGCGCCAGGCACGGAGGCGGCGCAGGCGCTGCGCCCGCACGCCGAGCAGGCCTTCGCCGCCGAACTCGCCGCGCTCGCCGCGCAGGACGACCGCCCGCGCCCGGCCCGCTGGAAGCTGTCGCCGTGGGCCGTGGCCACCTACCTCCTCGGCGGCGCCCTGCCCGACGGCACGGTGATCACGCCCAAATACGTCGGCCCGCGCCGCATCGTGGAGGTCGCCGTCACCACCCTGGCCACCGACCGCGCCCTGCTCCTGCTCGGCGTGCCCGGCACGGCGAAGACCTGGGTGTCCGAGCATCTGGCCGCCGCGGTCAGCGGCGACTCGACGCTGCTGGTCCAGGGCACCGCGGGCACACCGGAGGAGGCCATCCGCTACGGCTGGAACTACGCGCGGCTGCTGGCCCACGGCCCCAGCCGCGACGCCCTGGTGCCGAGCCCGGTCATGCGGGCCATGGCGCAGGGCATGACCGCCCGCGTCGAGGAACTGACCCGCATCCCGGCCGACGTGCAGGACACGCTCATCACGATCCTGTCGGAGAAGACCCTGCCGATACCGGAACTGGGCGAGGAGGTGCAGGCGGTCCGCGGCTTCAACCTGATCGCCACCGCCAACGACCGCGACCGGGGGGTGAACGACCTGTCCAGCGCGCTGCGCCGCCGGTTCAACACGGTGGTGCTGCCGCTGCCGGAGACCCCCGAGGCCGAGGTCGACATCGTCTCGCGCCGCGTCGACCAGATCGGCCGCTCCCTGGACCTGCCGGCCGCGCCGGACGGCATCGACGAGATCCGCCGGGTGGTGACCGTCTTCCGCGAGCTGCGCGACGGCGTCACGACCGACGGCCGGACGAAGCTGAAGTCGCCCAGCGGCACGCTCTCGACCGCCGAGGCGATCTCGGTCGTCACCAACGGCCTGGCGCTGGCCGCGCACTTCGGCGACGGCGTGCTGCGGGCCGGCGACGTGGCCGCGGGCATCCTCGGCGCGGTCGTCCGCGACCCGGCGGCCGACCGGGTCGTCTGGCAGGAGTACCTGGAGACGGTGGTCCGCGAACGGGACGGCTGGAAGGACTTCTACCGGGCCTGCCGGGAGGTGACCGCGTGAGGGACCACGAGTCCGCACGGGGGATCGCGGCGGGCCGGGAGCGGACGCCGGGCGGTGCGGTGCGGAACCGGGCCGAGGACGAGCCCAGCTGGACGGGCGGCCGGGGCGGACGGCGCGGACGGTCCGCGCGAGGGGGACGGTGTGCGCGAGGGGGACGGTGTGGCGGGGAATGAGGGAACAGAGGCGACGGAGGACCGGTGGCCCGGCGCGGGGCCGCTGCTCCTCGGGGTGCGGCACCACGGGCCGGGCTCGGCCCGGGCGGTGCGGGCCGCGCTGGAGGCGGCGCGGCCGCGGGCGGTCCTGATCGAGGGGCCGCCCGAGGCGGACGCGCTGATCCCGCTCGCCCTGGACGAGGGGATGCGGCCGCCGGTCGCGCTGCTCGCCCACGCGGTGGACGAGCCGGGCCGGTCCGCGTTCTGGCCGCTGGCCGCGTTCTCCCCGGAGTGGGTCGCCCTGCGCTGGGCCATGGAGCACGACGTCCCGGCCCGCTTCATCGACCTGCCGGCCGCCCACACGCTGGCCTGGCAGCGGGACGACGAGGACGCGCCGGCAGACGCCGGCGAACCAGAGCCCGGTCCCGGTCCCGGCCCCGGTCCCGGTGAGGACCTGACCGGCGTCGAGGACTCCCCGGAGGAGGGGGCCGGGGAGCCCTCCGGGCGCAGGCGCACGCCCGCCCGCGCCGGAGCGCCTGCCGGTCCGCAGACGCCTGCCGGGCCGCAGGCGCCCGGCGGTCCGGGGGCGCCCCACGACTCGGACGCGCCCGCCGGTCCCGGGACGTCCGGCGCTTCCGGTGCGCGCCCCGGCTCCGAGGTGCGGGTCGATCCGCTCGCCGTGCTCGCCGAGACCGCCGGTTACGACGACCCCGAGCGCTGGTGGGAGGACGTCGTCGAGCACCGGGGGAGCGGAGCGGCGGACCCGTTCGCCCCGTTCCTCGCGCTGGAGGAGGCGATGGAGGCGCTGCGGGAGGCGTACGGGAGCGGCGGCCATGGACGGGACCTCGTACGGGAGGCCCACATGCGGCTCAAGGTGCGCGCCGCGCGGCGCGAGTTCGGGGACGGCGTCGCCGTGGTGTGCGGCGCCTGGCACGTGCCCGCGCTGCGGCGGAAGGCCACCGTCGCCGCCGACCGCGCCCTGCTGAAGGGCCTGCCCAAGATCAAGGCGGACCTGACGTGGGTGCCCTGGACGCACCGCCGGCTGTCCCGGGCCAGCGGGTACGGCGCGGGCATCGACTCGCCCGGCTGGTACGCACACCTGTTCGCCGCACCGGACCGGCCGGTCGAGCGGTGGCTGACCAAGGTGGCCGGACTGCTGCGCGAGGAGGACCGGATCGTGTCCTCCGCGCACGTCATCGAGGCGGTGCGGCTGGCCGAGACGCTCGCCGCGATGCGCGGCCGCCCGCTGCCCGGGCTGAGCGAGACCACGGACGCCGTGCGCGCGGTGATGTGCGACGGCTCGGACGTGCCGCAGGCACTGGTGCACGACCGGCTGGTGGTCGGCGACGTCCTCGGCGAGGTGCCCGACACGGCGCCCGCCGTGCCGCTCCAGCGCGACCTCGCCCGCCTCCAGCGCCGCCTGCGCCTCAAACCGGAGGCGCAGGTGCGGGAACTGGAACTCGACCTGCGCAAGGAGACCGACGCCGAGCGCGGCCGGCTGCTGCACCGGCTGCGGCTGCTGGGCGTCGGCTGGGGCGAACCGGCCGCCTCGCGGAGCGGCACGGGCACGTTCCGGGAGACCTGGCGGCTGCGCTGGGAACCGGAGCTGTCGGTACGGGTCGCGGAGGCCGGAGTGTGGGGGACGACCGTCCTCGCCGCCGCGACCGCCCGGGCGGAGTCCGACGCCGTCGGCGCGCAGACCCTCGCCGAGGTCACCGCTCTCGCCGAGCACTGCCTGCTGGCCGGTCTCAGCGACGCCCTGCCCGTGGTGATGCGCGTGCTCGCCGACCGGGCGGCGCTCGACGCGGACGTCGGCCATCTCGCGCAGGCGCTGCCGGCACTGGTGCGCTCCCTGCGCTACGGCGACGTGCGCGGCACCGACACCGGGGCGCTGGCGGGAGTCGCCGCGGGCCTGGCCGAACGGGTCTTCGTCGGCCTGCCGACGGCCTGCGCCGCCCTGGACGCGGACGCGGCCGAGGAGATGCGCCGCCACGTGGACGCGGTGCACACGGCGGTGGGCCTGCTGGGCGACACCCTCACGGCCGGCCACGGCGACCTGCGCCCGCGCTGGCACACCGTGCTGCGGACCCTCGCGGAGCGGGACACGGCGCCCGGCGTGATCCGGGGGCGCGCGGTGCGGCTCCTGCTGGACGACGGGGCGATGGAGCAGGACCGGGCGGCGCGGCTCATGGGACTCGCGCTGTCACCCGGGACGCCGCCATCGGACGCGGCGGCGTGGATCGAGGGCTTCGTCGGCGGGGGCGGCGGCGGAATGCTGCTCGTGCACGACGAGCGGCTGCTCGGGCTCCTCGACGCCTGGCTGACCGGAGTACCGGCCGAGGCGTTCACCGACGTGCTGCCGCTGCTGCGGCGGACCTTCTCGGCGTACGAGCCGGGGGTGCGCAGAACGCTCGGCGAGCTGGTCCGCCGTGGTCCAGGACAGGACGGCGGCCCGGCCGGGGCGCAGGCGGCCGGCGCACCCGGCTTCGGCCCCGGCCTGGACGAGGAGCGGGCGGACGCGGTGGCGCCGGTGCTACGGCTGCTGCTGGGTTTGGACGAGGCGAAGGCGATCGCGGCCGGGACCGCGACGGACGGCGGCGCGGAGGCGAACGGCATCGCCGCCGGGACGGCGGACACCGGTGCCGGCGCGCAGGGCGCAGCGGTCGGGGGAACGGTCCGCGACGGACGTGCGAGGGCGGTGGCATGACGGCAGGGGAAGGACGCGGCACGGCCGTGGGGAGGCGCACGTCATGACGGCGAGGAGGGGAGACGGCATGGGCGCGGCCGAGGGAGAGGGCATGAGCGCGGGAGAGGGAGTCGCCGTGACGGACGCGGCACGCGAGGGCGCTCAGGAGCGGCTGCGGCGGTGGCGGCTCGTGCTCGGCGGCGGCGAGGGCGCCGACGGCACCGGCTGCACGCTCTCGGGCCGGGACGCGGCCATGGACGGGGCGCTCACCGCGCTCTACGGCAGGGGCGACGGCGGCAGGCCGAGCGGCGGGAACCGTTCGGCCGGCCTCGGGGCGTCCGCGCCGTCGGTGGCGCGCTGGCTCGGGGACATACGGACGTACTTCCCCTCCTCCGTCGTGCAGGTCATGCAGCGCGACGCCATCGACCGGCTCGGGCTGGCGACGCTGCTGCTGGAACCGGAGATGCTGGAGGCGGTGCAGGCGGACGTCCACCTGGTCGGCACGCTGCTCTCGCTGAACAAGGCGATGCCGGAGACGACGAAGGAGACGGCGCGGGCGGTGGTGCGCAAGGTGGTCGAGGACCTGGAGAAGCGGCTCGCCACCCGCACCCGGGCCACGCTCACCGGCGCCCTCGACCGCAGCGCGCGCGTCAGCCGGCCCCGCCACCACGACATCGACTGGAACCGCACGATCGCGGCCAACCTGAAGCACTACCTGCCCGAGTACGGCACGATCGTGCCGGAACGGCTCATCGGCTACGGACGGGCGTCCCGGTCGGTGAAGAAGGAGGTCGTCCTCTGCATCGACCAGTCCGGGTCGATGGCGGCGTCGGTGGTGTACGCGTCGGTGTTCGGGGCGGTGCTGGCGTCGATGCGGTCGATCAGCACCCGGCTGGTCGTGTTCGACACGGCGGTCGTCGATCTCACCGACCAGCTGGACGACCCGGTCGACGTGCTCTTCGGCACCCAGCTCGGCGGCGGCACGGACATCAACCGGGCGCTGGCGTACTGCCAGGCGCAGATCACCCGGCCGGCGGACACGGTAGTCGTACTGATCAGCGACCTGTACGAGGGCGGGATACGCGACGAGATGCTGAAGCGGGTGGCGGCGATGAAGGCGTCGGGGGTGCAGTTCGTGGCCCTGCTCGCGCTCTCCGACGAGGGCGCGCCCGCCTACGACCGGGAGCACGCCGCCGCGCTCGCGGCCCTCGGGGCGCCGGCGTTCGCCTGCACCCCCGACCTGTTCCCGGAGGTGATGGCGGCGGCGATCGAGAAGCGCCCCCTGCCGGTGCCGGCCACCGCGTGACGGCTCGTGCGCGGCGACCACCGTACGGCCGAGCCGGGGACGGTCACCGCACGACCGGCCCCGGCCCCGGCCCTGGTCCTGGCCTCGGTCCCGGCCCTGGTCCTTGTCCCGGCCCTGGTCCTGACCTCGGCCTCGGCCCTGGTCTTGACCTCGGTCCTGGCCCCGACCCCGGCTCCGCCCGGTGTGCGGGCCGCGGGACACGTGCGAGTCTCTGGGGGCTGTGCGGGGCCGGGTAGCACGGGCGGCCGAAAGCCGTCGGTTTGTCCGGACGCACGCCCGGAACCCTGCGACAGGGCCGCGCTGGTCCCCATTGGGGTGGGGATCATCGGGCTCGGGCCCTCCGGGGCCGTGCACAGGGGTCTCACCGGGTCGACCCCAGCCCGGTGAGACCCTGCGGATCCGGCCACATCCGGCACGCCGTGCCAGGAACGGCGGCATCATGTGACAGGTATCACCGCGTGGGTGTGACCCCGGATTTAGGGCGCCCCCGCGAGCGGCGATAACCTGCGAGATGGACATGCCGCGCGCTCGGACACCGTGTGCGCCCCCCTAGTGACAAGCGGACGTCACGTTGCCCTTCGCGGCACGCCCACGCATCCAACGAACCGCGAGATCACTGATAGGGACGGAAGCGCGTGGACCTGTTCGAGTACCAGGCGAGGGACCTCTTCGCCAAGCACGATGTACCGGTGCTGGCCGGTGAAGTCATCGACACGCCTGAGGCGGCGCGCGAGATCACCGAGCGACTGGGCGGCAAGTCCGTCGTCAAGGCGCAGGTGAAGGTCGGTGGTCGCGGCAAGGCCGGTGGCGTGAAGCTCGCCGCCACCCCGGACGAGGCCGTCGCCCGTTCGACGGACATCCTCGGCATGGACATCAAGGGCCACACGGTCCACAAGGTGATGATCGCCGAGACGGCGCCGGAGATCGTCGAGGAGTACTACGTCTCCTTCCTCCTCGACCGTGCCAACCGCACCTTCCTCTCCATCGCCTCCGTCGAGGGCGGCATGGAGATCGAGGAGGTGGCGGCCACCCGCCCGGAGGCCGTCGCCAAGACGCCGATCGACGCGATCGACGGTGTGACCCTTGAGAAGGCCCGCGAGATCGTCGCGGCCGCCAAGTTCCCGGCCGAGGTCGCCGACAAGGTCGCCGACGTCCTGGTCAAGCTGTGGGACACCTTCATCAAGGAGGACGCCCTCCTGGTCGAGGTCAACCCGCTGGCCAAGGTCGCCTCCGGTGAGGTCATCGCCCTCGACGGCAAGGTCTCCCTGGACGACAACGCCGAGTTCCGTCACCCCAACTTCGAGGAACTCCACGACAAGGCCGCCGCCAACCCGCTCGAGGCGGCCGCCAAGGAGAAGAACCTCAACTACGTCAAGCTCGACGGCGAGGTCGGCATCATCGGCAACGGCGCCGGCCTGGTCATGTCGACCCTGGACGTCGTCGCGTACGCCGGTGAGAAGCACGGCGACGTCAAGCCCGCCAACTTCCTGGACATCGGCGGTGGCGCCTCCGCCCAGGTGATGGCGAACGGCCTGGAGATCATCCTCGGCGACCCGGACGTCAAGTCGGTGTTCGTCAACGTGTTCGGTGGCATCACCGCCTGCGACGAGGTCGCCAACGGCATCGTCCAGGCGCTGAAGCTCCTCGAGGACCGCGGCGAGAAGGTCGAGAAGCCGCTCGTCGTCCGCCTCGACGGCAACAACGCCGAGCTGGGCCGCAAGATCCTCACCGACGCCAACCACCCGCTGGTCCAGCGCGTCGACACCATGGACGGCGCGGCCGACAAGGCCGCCGAGCTGGCCCACGCCGCCAAGTAAGCACTCAGGACGAGGACACCAACACACCATGGCTATCTGGCTCAACAAGGACAGCAAGGTCATCGTCCAGGGCATGACCGGCGCGACGGGCATGAAGCACACCAAGCTCATGCTCGGCGACGGCACCAACGTCGTGGGCGGCGTGAACCCGCGCAAGGCGGGTCAGACCGTGGACTTCGACGGCACCGAGGTACCCGTCTTCGGCACCGTCAAGGAGGCCATCGAGAAGACCGGCGCCGACGTCTCCGTCATCTTCGTGCCGGAGAAGTTCACCAAGGACGCGGTCGTCGAGGCCATCGACGCCGAGATCCCGCTGGCCGTCGTGATCACCGAGGGCATCGCCGTGCACGACACGGCCGCCTTCTGGGCGTACGCCGGCAAGAAGGGCAACAAGACCCGCATCATCGGCCCGAACTGCCCCGGCATCATCACCCCGGGCCAGTCCAACGTCGGCATCATCCCGGGCGACATCACGAAGCCGGGCCGCATCGGCCTGGTCTCGAAGTCCGGCACGCTGACGTACCAGATGATGTACGAGCTGCGTGACATCGGCTTCTCGACCGCCGTCGGCATCGGTGGCGACCCGATCATCGGCACCACGCACATCGACGCGCTCGCCGCGTTCCAGGCCGACCCCGACACCGACCTGATCGTCATGATCGGCGAGATCGGCGGCGACGCCGAGGAGCGGGCCGCGGCCTTCATCAAGGAGAACGTGACCAAGCCGGTCGTCGGCTACGTCGCGGGCTTCACCGCGCCCGAGGGCAAGACCATGGGCCACGCCGGCGCCATCGTCTCCGGTTCCTCCGGCACGGCCCAGGCCAAGAAGGAGGCCCTGGAGGCCGCGGGCGTCAAGGTCGGCAAGACCCCGACCGAGACGGCCAAGCTCGCCCGCGAGATCCTCGCCGGCTGAACCGTCCGGGCGGTTCGGCCGCCCGGCGTGTGACATCGACGGGCCCGTCTCCCGGCCATCGCGGCCAGGGGACGGGCCCGTCGGCTTGCACGGAGGCGGCGCGCACGGCGGCGCACACGGGCGCGCCCCGAAAGGGCTAGCGGATCTCGGGCGCCAGACGCTCCGGTCCGCCCGCCACCTCGGCCTTCAGCCGCGCGCGCTGCTTGAGCGCGTCCTCGGACAGCGGACCGGCCGCCGCCTCCACCGGCAGGCCCTGCACCGGATGACCTGGGGAGACCGGCGCCAGGTAGTGCGTGGGGGCGGTCCGGAGCGTGAGCGCTGTCGCGCCGATGATGGTGACGGTGAACGCGATCGCGGACCGGGTCCAGAAACGGGTGCTGCGTTCCTCGGCGGTCCGCACGGCCGCCGGCCCGGCGACCGAGGCGGCCACCGAAGCGACCGCGGCCCCGGCGACGGGCCTCCCGCCCGTCCCCGCAACCGGCTGCCCGCCCGCCCCGGAGCCTCGCCCGCCGCTCCCCGCGACGCCGGCCACCCCTGCCACCCCGGCGACCCCGGCCACTCCGGAGGCTCCCGGAGCGGCGGCGCCCGCCGGTACCGCGGAACCGCCCGCGCCCGTCCCCGACACGGTCCTGCCGGTCGCGGCCGCGTGCGCCGCCGCCAGCGTCGCCGCCGAGCCGAGGCGGACCAGACGGCGGTGGAGTTCCGTCGGGTCCGCCAGTTCGGGGAGGTGGGCGGCGACGGCCTCGCGGGCGTGCATCAGACGGCCGGCCGTCGCCGGGGTGCTCGCCTCCGTCTCGGCCGCCGTCTCCGGCAGATCGAGGCCGACGCCGTCGTACAGCACCAGCGTGCGGCGGTACGACGGCGGGAGCCGCAGCAGCGCGTCCTGAAGGGCGCGGTCGGCGGGGTCCGGCGGCGGGTCGGGCAGGCGGTCGCGCCGCCGCAGCCGGTGCCAGGGAGACAGCGCGCACTCGTACGCCGCCGCCCGCACCCAGCCCGCCGGGTCCCGGTCGTGCGCCACCTCGGGCCAGCGCTGCCAGGCCTGCCGGAAGGCAGTCTCCACGGCGGCGCGCGCCCGCTCGTGACGCCCGGTCAGGAGATAGGTCTGCCGGACGAGGGCGGGGGCGCAGAAGGCGTAGAGCGAGTCAAAGGCCTGAGCGGGCGTCAGCTCGTTCTCGTTCTTTCCGGCCGTCTCGTTCTTTCCGGCCGTGCCGGCCTTGATCACCTCCTGCCCTTCCGCCCGGTCGCGGGTGTCGGTGGTCGTCGTCCCGGAGGACTGAGTGCGTGTCAGAGCGGGTGCCGCGCAAGGCGTACGGCCCTCCACGGGCTGCGGCAGCGGGTTCGCATGACGATCCGTCACAGTGCGTCCCTCCGTGTGAATAGGCACATAAACGTATATTGAGCGACACATCGGAGGTTCGCCTGTTGCGCCGGGAATGCGTGTGACGTTGGCAGCATGGCGACGTGATCCAGACGACCCGTCACCGCCCGCCCCTGGCCCAGCTGCGCATCCGCGTACGGGACCGTTCGCCCGGTCTCGGCGCCGGCTTCCTCGGCGGCGTGGTCGCGGCGGGCCTCGGGCTCGGCTCGTCCGCCGTGCTCGTCATCGTGCTGTGGATCAGCTCGCCGTACCCCGACAGCGGACCCGGCGGCGCGCTGCACGTCGCCGCCGCGCTGTGGCTGCTCGCACACGGCGCCGAACTGCTCCGCCCCGGCACCCTCACCGGCGCGCCCACCCCCATCGGGGTGACGCCGCTGCTGCTGCTCGTGCTGCCCGTGCTGCTGCTGCACCGGGCGGCGCGGGACGCCACCGACACCACCGACGGCGGACCGCTGCTGCCCCAGCGCACCGCCTGGGCGGGCGTCGTCATCGGCTACCTCTCCGTCGCCGGCGCGGCCTCGGTGTACGCGGCCGGCGGCCCCCTGCACCCCTCGTGGCCGTGGACCGTCCTGTGGGTGCCGCTGGTCGCGGTAGGGGCGGCGGGCAGCGGCGTCTGGGCGGCGTACGGCTGCCCGCGCGTCCCGGTGGAACGGGCCCTGGACGCCCTGTCGCTCTCGCCAGGGGTACGGCGGCTGCTGCTCGGACCGGGACCACGGGCCCGCCTCGGCGCCTCCGCACGGGCGGCGGGCGCCGGAGTGGTGGTGTTCGTCGGGGGCGGCGCCCTGGTGCTCGGAGTGTCGCTGGTCGCGCACGCCGGCGCGGCCCAAGGGGCGTTCCTGAAACTGACGGAGGGCTGGGCGGGACGGTTCGCCGTCCTGCTGCTCTGCCTGGCGCTGCTGCCGAACGCGGTGCTGTGGGCGGCGGCCTACACCCTCGGTCCCGGCTTCGCACTCGGCCCCGGCCAGGTCGGCCCGCTCTCCTCCGCCCCGCTGCCGTCGCTGCCGCCGTTCCCGCTGCTCGCGGCGGTCCCGGACGCGGGACCCGGCACCCCGCTGAACTGGGCGGCCACGGCGGTGCCGGTCGCCGCCGGACTGACGATCGGCTGGTTCGTCGCGGGCGCGGCGGTACGGGAGACACGCGCCCCGGGGGCGAACGGCGGCCTGCGGGCCTGGTCGTGGCGGCGGACCGCGGGCGGGGCCGCGCTGGCCTGCCTGGTGTGCGCGATCGTGCTCGGCCTGCTCGCGGAACTGGCGGGCGGCCCGCTGGGGAGCGCCGCCCTCGCCGACTTCGGACCGGTCGGCTGGCAGGTGACCGGGGCCACGCTGCTGTGGACCGCGCTGGCGGCCGTGCCGACGGCGGTGCTGGTACGGGCCTGGCGCTGCCGGGGGCACCGGGCGCAGACGGGCGGGGGAACCCCGTGGCGGATCACGAAGCCCCGCACGGGCGGTGCGGCACAGGCGGCTCAGCCGGGCCACGCGGCGGACGCCGAGCGCCGTCGCCCGGCCGACCACCACTACGACGCGACCCTGGAGCCGTACGACGTGCTCCCCCTGGACCCGCCGTCGCCCGCCGGCACGGCCCATGGCTCCCACGGGCTGCCCACCCCGGCCGCCCTCGGCCGGCCGACGCACCCGGCCCCCGCGACCCCGCCGCAGCACCCGGAGCCGACCGGGAAGACGGCGAAGCCGGAGGAGGCGGCGAAGCCGGACGGAGCGGCGACGCTGGACGGGGCGGCGACGCCGGAAAAGAAGCCCGAGAAGAAGACGGCGAGGCCGGACCAGAGCGCGAAGCCCGAGAAGACACCGCCCCCCGCGGACCGGACCGAGCCACCCCTCCCCGCCGGGCAGTCCGAGCCACCTCTGACGGAAGAGCCGCCCGAGTCACCGGCCGCGCCCACCCCGGGCACGACCACGACCACACCCCCTACGACCGCAAGCCCCACACCCCCCGGAACGCCCCCCGAGTGACCCCCGGCCCCGCACCACGACCACGCTCACCGCGCCCCGCGAGGGGGATCGCCGGCCTCAGCCGTCGACCCCCAGCACCCCCCGCAGCTCCCGCGGCAGATGCTGGTCGCACGACTGCTTCGCCTCGTTGGTCAGCGCGTCGTTCATGCACGAGTAGTAGTCGCTGTAGACGAACTGCGCGGCGAAGCCCGTGGCGACCAGGACGAGAGCCAGCGAGGCCGTGACCAGGCCGCTGACCGCGGCCGTGATCTGCGGGCGGCCCTCGGGCGCCTGGGCGGCGTCCGGCCCGGGCCGGCGCGGCTTGGTGCGCAGCGAGCTGATGCCCCAGTACAGGGCGAGCGCGCCGAGCAGCAGGGCGACGTAGGGCCAGCTGAAGAGGGCGAAGAAGAAGGCCCACATACCGCACAGCAGAGCGAACCGCGCACGGCGCTGGGCGGGGTCGGTGGGGTCCCAGCGCATACCGGGCCCCGGCCCGCCGCCCGGCTTCTCGGGGCCGCCGCCGGGCCGCTGCGGGCGCTCGCCGAAACCGCCGGGGGAGCGGCCGGGCTGGCGGTCGCTCCACTGGCTGCCCCACGGCGAGCCGCCGCCCTCGGAGCCGGGACCGCCGGAGCCGTCACCGGAGCCCTGCCCCTGTCCTCGGCCCTGCCCCTGTCCCTGCCCGTGTCCCGACGGGTGCCGGGGCTGCCAGGGACGGTCGGGCGTGCCCTCGGCGGGCGGCGCGAACGGGTTGTCCTCCTCGGCGGGACCCTCCCGCCCGCCGCTCTCGCCACCGGAGGGCGCGTCCGGCGGCGAGGCGGGACGCTCCCTCAGCAGCACGGCGCCGCGCTCCCCTCCCCGCGTCGGCTGCGGCAGGAGCGTGAGGAGTCGCGGGCTGCGGTCCGGCATCAAGAGAGCGTCTTCCCCTTGGTAGTCACGTGGTAGTCACGACTGGCCCGGACAGTCGGGTGTCCGGCCCGGTACCCGTTGAACGCACGGTGCGCCAAGTGCGTTCCCCGCGCGTCCCCGTACCAGCTCTCCCCAGACGCTACCTTCCGGCCACGCCCCCGTCCCATGGGGGCCTTCCGGTGTGCCGGTATCGTTGCTGACGGTCGGCCGCTTCGTAGGCTTCCCCGTATCCGGGGGCCCGAAGCATTCGTACGACCGTACAAACAGCTCCCCCGAGAAAGGGCCCCACCGTGGCCGCCAAGCCCGTGGCCAAGCGCCTCGTCGTGCTGGTCTCCGGATCCGGCACCAATCTGCAGGCGCTCCTCGACGCGATCGCCGAGACCGGAGCCGAGGCCTACGGCGCCGAGATCGTCGCCGTGGGCGCCGACCGCGAGGGCATCGAGGGGCTGGCGCGCGCCGAGCGTGCCGGGCTGCCGACCTTCGTGCGGAAGGTCAAGGACTACGGCACCCGCGAGGAGTGGGACGCGGCGCTCGCCGAGGCCGTCGCCGCCCATGAACCGGACCTCGTCGTCTCCGCCGGGTTCATGAAGATCGTGGGCAAGGAGTTCCTCGCACGGTTCGGCGGGCGGTTCGTGAACACGCACCCCGCGCTGCTGCCCAGTTTTCCCGGGGCCCACGGTGTCCGCGACGCGCTCGCGTACGGCGCCAAGGTCACCGGCTGCACCGTCCACTTCGTCGACGACGGGGTCGACACCGGTCCGATCATCGCCCAAGGCGTGGTCGAGATCCGGGACGAGGACGACGAGAGCGCGCTGCACGAGCGCATCAAGGAAGTCGAGCGAAGGCTGCTCGTCGAGGTCGTGAGCCGGCTCGCCCGCCACGGCTACCGCATCGAGGGACGAAAGGTAGTAATCCTGTGACCGCCGAGAGCAACAAGCGGCCCATCCGGCGCGCGCTGGTCAGCGTCTACGACAAGACCGGTCTGGAGGAGCTGGCGCGCGGGCTGCACGAGGCCGGCGTCGAACTCGTCTCCACCGGCTCCACCGCCGCGAAGATCGCCGCGGCCGGCGTTCCCGTCACCAAGGTCGAGGAGCTGACCGGCTTCCCCGAGTGTCTGGACGGCCGGGTCAAGACCCTGCACCCCAAGGTCCACGCGGGCATCCTCGCCGACCTGCGCCTGGAGGACCACCGGCGGCAGCTGGCCGAGCTGGGCGTCGAGCCGTTCGACCTCGTCGTCGTCAACCTCTACCCCTTCCGCGAGACGGTCGCCTCCGGCGCCTCGGCCGACGAGTGCGTCGAGCAGATCGACATCGGCGGCCCCTCCATGGTGCGCGCCGCCGCCAAGAACCACCCCTCGGTCGCCGTCGTCACCAGCCCCGAGCGCTACGCCGACGTCCTCTCCGCCGTGCAGGACGGCGGCTTCGACCTCGCCACCCGCAAGCGGCTGGCCGCCGAGGCTTTCCAGCACACGGCGTCGTACGACATCGCGGTGGCCGGCTGGTTCGCCTCCTCCTACGCGCCCGTCGACGACTCCGCGTTCCCCGACTTCCTGGGCGCGACCCTGGAGCGCAAGAGCACCCTGCGCTACGGCGAGAACCCGCACCAGCCCGCCGCGCTCTACGTCGACGGCACCGGCGCCGGCCTCGCCGAGGCCGAGCAGCTGCACGGCAAGGAGATGTCGTACAACAACTACACGGACACGGACGCCGCGCGCCGTGCCGCGTACGACCACGACGAGCCGTGCGTGGCGATCATCAAGCACGCCAACCCGTGCGGCATCGCCGTCGGCGCGGACGTCGCCGAGGCGCACCGCAAGGCGCACGCCTGCGACCCGGTCTCCGCCTACGGCGGCGTCATCGCCGTGAACCGGCCGGTCAGCAAGGAGATGGCCGAGCAGGTCGCCGACATCTTCACCGAGGTCATCGTCGCCCCGGACTACGAGGAGGGGGCGCTCGAAGCCCTCACCAAGAAGAAGAACATCCGGGTGCTGAAGGCCCCGGCGGCGCCCTCCCACCCCGCCGAGGTCAAGCCGATCGACGGCGGCGCGCTGCTCCAGGTCACCGACCGGCTCCAGGCCGACGGCGACGACCCGGCCAACTGGACCCTCGCCACCGGCGAGGCCCTGTCCGCCGACGAGCTGGCCGAACTCGCCTTCGCCTGGAAGGCCTGCCGGGCCGTGAAGTCCAACGCCATCCTGCTCGCCAAGGACGGCGCCTCCGTCGGCGTCGGCATGGGCCAGGTCAACCGCGTCGACTCCTGCAAGCTCGCCGTCGAGCGGGCCGGCGAGGAGCGGGCGCGCGGCTCCTACGCCGCCTCCGACGCGTTCTTCCCCTTCCCGGACGGCCCCGAGATCCTCATCGCGGCCGGTGTGAAGGCGATCGTCCAGCCGGGCGGCTCGATCCGCGACGAGCTGGTCGTGGAGGCCGCGAAGAAGGCGGGCGTGACGATGTACTTCACCGGTACGCGTCACTTCTTCCACTGAGCACCGCTTCGGCGAGCGGTCGGGCACCGTTCCCGCAGCTGAGGCACTGAGCACCGCGTCAGGGCGCGGCGTCACGAGCGACAGCGTGACGCCGCGCCCTTCGCCGTGCACCGGACTCGGCTCCGCCGTTCTGCGAGGACCGGTCCCACCGTGTAGCGGGGTCTCAGCGCGCCACGGGACCCCAGCCCCCCACGGCGTTGCAGAGAACGATCTGCCCCCACACTCACCCCTGGCCAATTCCTTACGCTCGATCACCGTCAGCGGCCCACTCGCACGTACTGTGAGCGGCCCATCCGATGATCAACCACAGTGAGGACCCGGCCGCTCATGACCTCTCATCCGGCCGGTCCCCGAGGGCGCACGCCCGTCTGGGCGGTTCCCGTGCTCTGGACCGTCCTCCTCGGCCTGTGGGGGATCACCCGGCAGCACAGCATGTGGCGGGACGAGGCCGCGACCTGGCTGGTGGCGCAGCGGCCGACCGGTCAGTTATGGCACACGCTCCAGCACGTGGACGCCGTGCACGGCCTCTACTACCTGTGGATGCACGCCCTCTTCACCTGCTTCGGCCCCGGCCTCGTCACCCTGCGGCTGCCCTCCGTGCTGGCGATGGCCGGTGCGGCCGCCTGCGTCGCGGTCGTCGGCCGCCGGCTGGTCGGATCCCGGGCCGGACTGGTGGGCGGGCTGGCGCTGCCGCTGCTCCCGGCGGTGCAGTTCCAGCTCCAGGACGGCCGCTCGTACGCACTGGTCGCGGCCGGCGCCGGACTCTCCACGCTGCTGCTGGTCACGCTGCTCCAGGGACGCGGCGGCGCCGGGCGGTGGGCCGCGTACGGCGGTGTGGTCCTCGCGACGGGTCTGCTGCACTGGCTCTCCCTTCTGATCCTTCCCGCGCACGCGGTGACTCTTCTGTGGACCCGCGCCGGGCGCGGGGCGTGGGCGCGCTGGGCCGGGGCGTCAGCGGGCGCGGTGGCCGGGGTGTTGCCGCTGATCCTCTACAGCCGCGGTCAGGCTCGACAGGTGGCCTGGATACCCCCGCTGACCTGGCATATGGCGATCGCTCCTGCGGTGCTGTTGGCGGTGGGAGGCCTTGCGGCCCTCGCGACCCGCCCTCCCGCTGGGCGGCTGTCGGCGACGGCCGTGGGGCTGCCGTTGCTGGCGGTCCCGCAACTCGGTCTTATGGGCCTCTCTTTCATCCAGCCGGTTTTCCTGGACCGGTACATCGTGTTCAGCCAGCTGGGGCTGGCCCTGCTGATCGGCGCCGTCCTCGACGTGGCGGCTCGGGCGGCGGCACCGCGGTTGCCCCGGGCGTCCGCGTGGCTGATCCCCGCAGTGGTCGTCGTGGCGGTGGCCGCGCTGCTGCCGCAGTCATTGGCCACCCGGTCGCCGGCCAGCAGGGTGGACGATGTGCTGGCGGTGGCGGACCGGGTGCGCGCACTGCACCAGGAAGGGGACGCGCTGCTCTTCGTCCCCGCGTTCCGGCGGGACACCGCACTGGTCTCTCCGGAAGACTTCACCGGCCTGCGGGACATCGCGCTGACTTGTCCTCCCGCGGAGTCCGGAACGCTGGGCGGCGAGGAGGCGGATCCGGCCACGATCCGCACCCTCGCCCTGAGCGAGCGGCGCATCCTGCTGGTGACGGACGCGCACCTGCCCGACGAGCCGTCCTCACCGGCACGGGACCAGGCCAAACTGGCGGTGCTGCGCGAGCACTTCACGCCCGTCGCGGACGAACGGGTCCGCGGCCGTCGTGTGACGGTCTACGAACACCGCCCTCACCCACGCCACGATCCCATCTGACCGGCATCTCGATGGGCGCCCCCCGTGGGCGCCCACGACCTCGACAAGCGGTCGTCACCTCGACAACCGGCCGTCCGTGTCCGCGGGGCGGTGGGCTCCGGCCCTCCCCCAGGAGGGGCCGGAGACCACCGCGGTTCAGCGGGTCGGGATCAGCAGGGGCGCAGGGACCAGATCGGGTCCCAGGTGGCCGTGCCGGCCTGGTAGGCCGTGGACGTCCAGCGGACGCTGCCGTCCCTGTTGTAGAACTTCGCCACCGTGCCCGGCGTCTGGTTGTTGGTGAACGGGCCGTCGCCGGTCCAGTTGTTCACCGTCCACGTCTGGCACTTGTAGAAGTCGAACTTCGTGCCCTTCACGACCATGCACAGGTGCCCGTAGGCACAGGCGAGGTCCTTCAGGGCGGCCCTGCCCGTGGGCGCGGCGGTGACGGTCAGGCCCTCGTAGCGCACCGCGTCTGCGGACGCGTGCAGGACCTTCGGGTGGCCGGCCAGGACTTGCTCGGCCTGCTGCTGAAGGCCGGTCACCCGGGTGCCGGCCGGGTCGGCGGCGGATGCCGCGACCGTGGTGCCGGCGAGCAGTGCGGTCGTCGCGATGAGCATCGCGGCGGGCTTCTTCACGTTCACAGGTTCCCCCATGTGACGAAGGTGGTCGGTCCGCCGAAGCGGATTGGTACCACCGTGCCGCCGGCCGCGCTGCGCCGGTACCTCGGAACTCTCAGGGTCACGTGTGGCCCGCGGGCGTGTACTCCTTGAGGTAGTGCGCGACCCGGGCGCAGTAGTCGCGGTACTTCGGGGGGACTCCGCCCGCGGTGTTCACCTTGCGGAACGAGGTCCGGTAGGCGGCGGCGACCAGCACCCGCCGGTCACCGGGAAGGGAGGGGTCCAGGTTCGGAGCGATGAAGCAGAGATAGCGGCCCATGGCCGGGATGGACACGGCGGCGGAGAAAGGGGGCTTGGGAATCGTGGCGGCGGGCTCGCCGTCCGCGCGGATCCAGTAGCGCAGCACCCGCGGAGTCCAGCGGGCGATGCCGTACTCGTCCTTGGCCGGGTCGGACAGTGCGGGGTCGAAGTCGCTCTCCGCCTTCAGCATGGCCGCGATCAGAGCTGGCGTCACCTCCGGCTGGGGGCAGTCGTGCGCCGCGTTGACGATGAGAGGCCGATAGGAAGGGGGAACGCCACGGTCCGTGCGGAGTTCGGCGGCGCCGTAGGTGGCCGGGGCCGCGGCCCCGGGCAGTGCCGTGGAGGCCTGGCTGCCGACGGGGGCGTGGACGAAAGTGCCGATGCCGAAGCCGAGCGCGGCGACGGCGGCCGCGGTGACCGTGCCGCCCAGCAGCAGCCGGGTGCGGCGCCCGTGTTCGGCCGCGCACCGACGCAGTCGCCGGCGCAGTCGTTGGAGCAGCCGGAAGCGCGGGGACGGGCAGACCGTGCCCGTCACGGCCGTCACCCGCCGCAGCAGGGTCTCTGTACCGATCCGGTCGGCGTGCGTACGGGTCAGGCAGGAGCAGACGATCTCCCGCCAGCCGGGTGGGAGTTCGGGAGACAGGCGCAGTTCGTCCGTACCGCGGGCGAAGGCCGCCGCCGCGTCACGGCGGGCCGTCGGGGTCCCGCCGGGAAGAGGAAAGGAGCCGGTAAGAGTGAGATGAGCGAGGACGCCGAAGGCCCACACGTCGGCCGAGGGACGCACCTGGCGGCCCCGTACGCCGACCTCCGACCACAGCAGTTCGGGCGGGGTGTAGTCGGGGGTGGAGAAAGCGGGGGAGTAGGCGTGGGTGCCCTCCAGCTCGGCGGCCGTGTTGAAGTCGGCCAGGCGTGCTGAACCGTCGCGCATCAGCAGCACGTTGGCCGGCTTGAGGTCGCCGTGCACCCAGCCTGCCCGGTGCAGTTGGGCCAGGCCCTCGCAGATCTGCGCCAGCAGCACCGGGCCGGCGGCGGGACGGGGCTCGGCGGCGAGCAGGGCGGACAGCGAGCCCTCCGCCTTCTCCAGGACGAGCACGGTGGCGCCGTCCAGGTCGGGGGAGGCCGGATCGTCCACGGTCAGCGTCTCGTACATCCGGATCAGCCGGGGGCGGCTGAGCCGGCGGTGCAAGGTGACTTCGCGTTCGACCAGTTCACGAAGGTGGGTGAGGCGGCGTGGGGTGCCGGTGCCGGTGGGGAGGAACTTCAGGGCGGCGACGTCGGGGAGCACCGGGCCCCGCGCGGACCGGGACGACGCCCTGCCGCGCTTGGCCCTCGGAGAGGCCGTGCCGCCTGCGGCGAGCGGGGCTGCCACGCCGTCCGTGGCACCCGAGGGCGCCCGGCAACCGGCGGCCTCTGCGTACGCTGCGGTGCCTGCGGTGCCTGCGGCCTCTGCGTACGCTGCGGTGCCCGCGGCGGCCCCCGGGAGAGCTGCGGTGCCTGCGGTCCCTGCGGGCGTCCTGCCGCCCGTGGCCGGTAAGGCCGGTGCGTGGTCCGTGGTACCCGAGGGTGCGGTGCCACCCGCCGACCCTGCGGGCGCCGGGGTGCCTGTGGCCTTCGGCGGCACTACGCCATCCGGGGCCGCCAGGGGTGACGTGCCGTCCGGGGCCGGCAGGGATGCCGCAGCGTCAGTGGTCCCGGAGGGGCCTGGACCTGGGCCGTCTGCGGCCTCCAGGGGTGCCTGACCGCTCGGGGCGGCCGAGGGCGCTGTGCCGTCGGCGGTCCACGAGGGGGCTGTGCCGCCGGTGGCACGCGAGGGTGCTTCGCCGTCTGCGGTGCGTAAGGGGGCCGGGCCTTCTGCTGTGCCCGACGGTGTTCGGCCGTGCGCGGGTGTCGTGGGCGCCGTGCCGCCCGTGGCACCCGAGGGCGTCTGGTCGCCTGCGGCCGCTGAGGGGGCCGTGGCGGTTGTGGTGTGTGAAGGGGCTCGGGTGCCTACGGGATCTGGGTGCGTCGGGTGAATCGGAGGGAGGGGGGTCGGGTGGCCCGTAGGGGCGAGGGGAGTCGTGGGGGGTGGGGGGTCGTCGATGCGGCGGGCCTCGTAGACGCTGCCGAAGGCGCCCGTGGCGAGAGGGCGGCGTACCTCCCATACGCCGACCCGGTAGCCGCGCGGTACCACGACGGCGTACGTCTCGGTCACCGGGTCGCCTCGGGGCGGGGCGCTCCGTGGGCTCCGTGGCCGGCCGGGACCGTTGTGCCCCGGGGGGCCGACAGGACCGTGAGGTCGGTTTCTCGCACCAGGTCGAAGCGGAGGGCGAGGGAGACCAGGGTCTCCTTCTTGCCGTTGAGGCGGGGGCCCGTGTCGGCGGTGTCGGGGCCTGGCTTCAGCCGGAGTTTCACGGCCAGGTAGTCGATGTTCCACTGGACCGAGGCGCGGGAGGCGGCCGGCCAGACGGGACGCAGCCGGTCGACCACCTGGTCGACGGTGGGCAGCGGTGCGTGCGGGTCGCCGCGCAGCCGGGGTTCGCACAGCGCGGCGAGGACCGCGAAGTAGCGTTTGGCGCGGTCCACGGAGAAGGCGGGCGCGGTGGGTTCGCCGTCCGGGCCGTCCGCGCCGTCCAGATAGTCGTGCCGGGGCGCCCACACCTCGATCGGCAGCAGGTCTCCGGCCGCCGGCAGGACGATCCGGGAGAACTCGAACGGGATCGGCGCGTCCAGCCGGCCCGGCCCGACCTTGATGTGCTCGCCGGCGCCCTCCGGGTTCTCCACGACGTAGGTCTGGCGGGTGGAGAGGTTGCTCAGTATCCAGAACGCGCCGTGCGCGGTGATGCGGCCGGCCCGGCGGGACACCCCGTCGTGCCGGATCACCAGGTCGTTGTCCCCGGCCGAGCGCCCGAAGGCGAGGCGGTCGCCGGGCGCCAGCCGGATCTGGGCGCTGTTTCGTTCGTCCTCCGTGGTCGGCGGAGGTACCACGATGATGCTGTACAAGGTGCGTCTCCCCGTGCCTGTACGGCTACGGATTCCAGATTAGGGCGACGCACAAGGGCCGTGTCCCGCCTGTGGACAAGCGGGGCACGGCCCTGTGGATGAACGGCGCGAACTGCGCGGTGGGACTCGGCGGTGGTTCCAACGCTCAGTAGCGCGGGCGGTTGAACCAGGCGGAGGCCGAACCGTTCACCATGGAGGCGAGGATGATGCCGGCGATGGCGAGCGAGATGATGCCACCGAAGGTGGCCGAGCCGCCGCCGCCCCGGACGAGGTTGCTGAGCCCGCCGAGGATCATCAGCGAGGAGTACACGATCGTGGTGACGCGGATGCCCGTGCCGCCCGTCTTGAACTTGACCCCCAGGAAGATCGACAGGGCGCCGAAGGCCAGCAGGACGATCGCGATGGCGATGATGAGCCCGGTGGCGGCCGAGGTGTCGTCGCCGGAGCCGAAGGCGCTGGAGGTGTCCTGCGCCGCGCCCGCCAGGATGCCGACGATGAGGCCGAAGAGCAGCTGCAGACCGGCCAGGATGAACAGCAGCACCCGGGCGGTCTTCATCAGGCCGGGCATCTCCTGCGGACCGGCGCCGTAGCCGTAGGGCTGGCCGATCGGCGGGGCCTGCGGGTAGCCGTAGCCGGGAGCCTGGCCCGGCTGGGGCGCGCCGTACCCCGGCTGCTGCGGAGGGTAGCCGGGCTGGCCCTGGGGCGGGCCGTACGGGTTGTTCGGGTCGCCGTAACTCATGGCGGTGTTTCCTCCGTTGATCAAGTGCGGGGACGACGCGCGGCACCGTACGGAGGAGAGATCTACAGAGATTGCGGCCCGTCCCCCCGATGAGCTGCCCGCGGCACTGTTGTGTTCATCGTTCTTGACCGACTGCTTACTTGTCCAGCCGCATTCCGTAGGTGATGCGATGTGTTGTGCAAGTGCAACATCGCTGATCATGGAGTCACGTACGGGCCGCGCGACGGCCACGCACGGGTCATGCACGGGTCATGCACGGGCCGGGTGCGGGATACGTGGCGGGAATGGGGGGCGGGGGGGCGGGGGCGTGCCGCCGAGCGGCCCCCCGGATTGGAACCGGCACAGGTTCATCCGCGAGGATGGGACCATGACCGCCCAGATTCTCGATGGCAAGGCCACCGCAGCCGCGATCAAGTCCGATCTGACCGCCCGCGTGGCGGCGCTGAAGGAGAAGGGCGTCACGCCCGGCCTCGGCACGATCCTGGTCGGTGACGACCCCGGCAGCCGCAAGTACGTCGCGGGCAAGCACCGCGACTGCGCCGAGGTCGGCATCGCCTCCATCCAGCGCGAGCTGCCGGCCACCGCCTCCCAGGAGGAGATCGAGGCGGTCGTCCGCGAGCTGAACGAGGACCCGTCCTGCACCGGGTACATCGTCCAACTGCCCCTGCCCAAGGGCATCGACGAGAACCGCATCCTCGAACTGATGGACCCCGACAAGGACGCCGACGGCCTGCACCCGATGAACCTCGGCCGCCTGGTCCTCAACGAGCCGGCCCCGCTGCCCTGCACCCCCAACGGCGTGCTGACCCTGCTGCGCCGCTACGGCGTGGAGATCAAGGGCGCCGAGGTCGTGGTCGTCGGCCGCGGTGTGACCATCGGCCGGCCGATGCCTCTGCTGCTCACCCGGCGCAGCGAGAACGCCACGGTCACCCAGTGCCACACCGGCACCCGTGATCTCTCCGTCCACCTCAAGCGGGCCGACATCATCGTCGCCGCGGCCGGTTCCCCGCACCTGATCCGCGCGGAGGACGTCAAGCCGGGTGCCGCCGTCCTCGACGTCGGCGTCTCCCGCAACGCCGAGGGCAAGATCGTCGGCGATGTCCACCCGGACGTCGCCGAGGTGGCCGGCTGGCTCTCCCCGAACCCGGGCGGCGTCGGCCCGATGACCCGGGCCCAGCTGCTGGTCAACGTGGTCGAGGCGGCGGAGCGCAGTGTCGGCTGAGGCGGGCGGCCCCCGCCGGGCGCGGGCCGTCGCGAAGACCGCCGGAGGACCTGAGCGGGCCTCCGGAGGGTCGGTGAAGACCGCCGGAGGACCGGCGGCGGCTTCCGGCGAGCCCGGGAAGAATCCGGCCTCCGGCTCCTCACCGGAGGTCTCCGGCCAGCCGGAGCAGGAGGCGGCGGTCTCCGCGCGCCCGGAGAGCAAGCCCGCCCCCGAGACCCCGGAGCAGAAGGCGACCCCCGCGGCCCCGGAGCAGGAGCCCGCCTCTCCGCAGTCCGAGGAGAACTCCGCCCCCGCAGCCCCGGAGAAGAGTGCGGCCCCCGTGCCCTCAACGGAGAAGGACTCTGAGCCCCCGGGGGACAAGGACTCTGAGCCCTCGGCGGAGAAGGACTCCGAGGAGCCGGAGATCGAAGTCCTGGACCCGGTCAGCGCGCCGGACGCCGAAGGGCGGCCGCGCCGGGCCACGCGCCGTTTCCCGCTGTTCACCAGGGACACGGCCCGCCCCGAGGGCGGTGGCCGGGCCGCACCCGGCGACGCCCCGGCGCCCGCCCGGCAGTGGCCGCTGCTGGCCGTGCTGATCACGGTCGGGCTCGGCCTGCTGGTGACCGCCCTGGACGCGTTCCGGGTCGGGCTGCTGCTGATCGGCGCCGGGCTGCTCGGCGGCGCCGCGCTGCGCTGGCTGCTGCCGAGGGTCGGCATGCTCGCCGTCCGTTCCCGGTTCACGGACATCGTCACCTACGGCGTCCTCGGCGTCGCCATCGTGCTGCTGGCGCTGATGGCCCAGCCGAAGCCGTGGCTGGAGATACCGTTCCTGGACGACGCGTTGCACTTCACCGTTCGCAACAGCTAGTTCGCGTCTAGTTCGCGCCGCGACGGCGGCCCGTCCTCTCCCCCGAGTAAGGACGGGCCGCCGCCGGGACCAACCTTCCTGCACCCGGAACCCGCTGTTCAACGGCTGTTCGTGCGCTGTGGCACGGAAGTGACGGTTCCGCTACGGTGTCCGCGCTTCGCCACAGGAGCGCCCCCGTCCGGACCCGCGCCGTGCGGAGGGGGCCACTCCTGTCGATGTGTTGACAAAATGAGACCCCGCGGCGGAGTCGTCCGGCGGCCGGTCTTCGACCACACGGATTAGCGTGGACAATCAGCGCATCGGCGCGTGTTCCCGTCGGAAAGGGCGCGCGCGGGGAAGAGCCGGCACGTAATCGGGGAAGAGGGGGATGCAGCAATGCCTCGTTGGAAGGCCTTGCCCGATGAACTCGATCCGCAGGTCAAGGAGTTCGCGAGCCAATTGCGGCGGCTCGTGGACCGCAGCGGACTGAACGTCGCCGCGCTCGCCGACCGCACGGGTTACAGCAAGACCTCCTGGGAGCGGTACCTGGGCGGGCGGCTCCTCGCGCCCAAGGGCGCGGTCGTCGCCCTCGCCGAGGTCACCGGCGCCAACCCCGTCCACCTCACCACCATGTGGGAACTGGCCGAACGCGCCTGGAGCCGCGCGGAACTGCGCCACGACCGCACCATGGAGGCCATCCGGATATCCCAGGCCCGCGCCGCGCTCGGGGAGTTCGGGGCGGCGGGGGCGGACGGGCCCCGCGCGGACGGTACGCCGGGAGGCCCGGGCACCGGGGACGGCAAGGGGCGTGACGCGGCGGCCCCGGGCGGTGCGGTGACCGGTCGGCTGGTACCCGGGATCGCGGGCCCCGCGGGGGTGTCTCCCACGGTGCCGTTGCAGCCGACGGCCGACGACGCGGACGCGCGGACGGGGGCCGCCGGGCGGGAACGGGCCGTGCGGGACGAGCCGAAGGACGCCCGGCCGCGTGCGCGGGCCTCATGGGCCGTCCGGACCGACCCCGAGGACGCCCCCGGGTACGACGGGAAGGGCGGCGCCGGGAGCGGGGCCGGGCGCGGAACCGGGGATGCGGGTGGTTCCAGGACCCGTACGGAGGCGGCCTCGCCCACCAACACCCTCGCCGACGCCACGCCGGCTCCCGACGCCACGTCGCCTTCCGGCACCACGTCGTCTTCCGGCACCACGTCGTCTTCCGACGCCACGCCGACCTCCCGTCCTGGTTCCATCGGCCGCGGTGGCACGTCGAACGCCACGCCGGCTTCGGGCTTTGACGCCACGCCGGCCACCCCCTCCGACACGGCCCCGGCCTCCCCCTCCGGCCCCGGCTCCACCCCCGCCACCGGCACCGGCACGCCCACGGCGCCCGCGTCCCGCACCGCCCCGGACTCCGCCGCGACCCCCGGCTCGGCCTCCGGCCCCGACAAGGCACCCCGCCCTGACAAGGCATCCCGCCTCGACAAGACATCCCGGTCCGGTTCGGCGTCCGGCTCCGACAAGGGGGCCAAGGCCTCCGGCTCCGATGCCGCGTCCTCCTCCGGGGGCAACTCCTGGCGGGTGGCCGGATATCGGGGCCCGGCCCCCATGGGCGGCAAGCGCGCCCCCCAGGGCCCCGGTGCTCCCGGTGCCACGGCTCCCGGCGGTACGGCCGGTACGCCCGGCACCCCGGGCGGCGGCACCCCGACCTCGTACGCGGCGGGCGCCCAGGCGGCCCCGTACGCGACCGGCACCGCGCAGCCGTACGGCCCGGGCGCGGGGGTCGTACCCGCAGGTCTCCACGGCCCGGGCGTCGTGGGCCCGCACGCCCCGGCCGCCGCCGGCCCCCTCGGCGCCGGCGTCCCCGGAGTCGCAGGCGTCCCCGGGACCCCTGGAGTGCCAGGCACCCCCGGAGTCCCAGGCGCCCCGGGCGCGAACGCCCCCTTCCCCCCGGCCCCGCGCAGCGAGCCGATGAAGGCTCCGCGCGGCAGCACCCCGCTGCGGCGGCAGGTGACGATGTTCCTCGCCGGGCTGGTCACCGCGCTGCTGGTGATGGGCGTCGTCTTCTACGTCACCGGCGGCATCGGCGGCGGCAAGTCCGGGCGCGCGGGCGGAACGCCGTCCCCGTCGGCCAGTACGGCCGTGAGTCCGCCGCCCGGAGTGAAGTGCGTCGGCGCGGGCTGCACCGGCAAGGACGCCGAGGCCATGGGGTGCAGCCGTGCGCAGGTGACCACGACCCGGAGCATCACCGTCGGCACGACCCTCGTCGAGGTCCGGTACAGCAAGACCTGCGGCGCGGCCTGGGGCCGTATCACGCAGGCCGCGCAGGGCGACCGGGTCCGGTTCAAGGCCGGTGCGCGCGAGGAGAGCGACACGGTCGAGACCGCCGGGGACACCATCGCGTACACGCCGATGGTGGCCGTGACGGACGCGACGCGGGCGACGGCGTGCGTGACCCTGGCGGCGTCGGGCCGTCAGGAGTGCACTCAGTGAGCAGCAATGCGCCCGGCACGGCAGGAGTGCACCCGGGGGCAGCAATGCGCCCGGCGCGGCAGGAGTGCACCCGGAGGCAGAATCGCCCCCGGCATGGCAGGAGCGCATGGAGCGCATGGAGTTCACCCGATGAGGCGACCTCGTCACCGATGAGGCGACCTCGTCACCGGTGTGGCGAGTGAGATCCGGGGCAGCGGAAAAAGAAATGGCCTAAGCCGTGCATGAGGCGCGCGCGGCGGGGCAGACGGACAGGCACCCCCACGGGAAGTCAGGTCGCTTCGGTGACCCCCATACGGCGGCCGCCCTCGTCCCACCTCTCCTGGACGGGCGGCCGCCACCTCGTGCGGGTGGCGGCCGACCGCCGTCGTCCGCTCACTCTGTGGGACGGGCCACAGGGTCCGGGCGGTGCGTGATCCCGGATGCGCGATAGCCTGACCGGTGGATCTCTCTTGACGCCAAGAGATCGATCATCCGTACCTTTGATCGATCATCGCGGCGGCACACGGTCACGAACCGGACGAGCGGTCCAGCTCCCCGGGGCAGGGACGCCCCACCGCCAGCTGTCATACGGAGAACGCCATGACCCGCACTCCCGTGAACGTCACCGTCACCGGCGCGGCCGGCCAGATCGGTTACGCCCTGCTCTTCCGCATCGCCTCCGGCCAGCTGCTCGGCGCGGACGTGCCGGTCAAGCTGCGCCTGCTGGAGATCACCCCGGCGCTCAAGGCCGCCGAGGGCACGGCCATGGAGCTGGACGACTGCGCGTTCCCGCTCCTGCAGGGCATCGACATCACCGACGACCCGAACGTCGCCTTCGACGGCACGAACGTCGCCCTCCTCGTCGGCGCCCGCCCGCGCACCAAGGGCATGGAGCGCGGTGACCTCCTGGAGGCCAACGGCGGCATCTTCAAGCCGCAGGGCAAGGCCATCAACGACCACGCGGCGGACGACGTCAAGGTGCTGGTCGTCGGCAACCCGGCGAACACCAACGCGCTGATCGCCCAGGCCGCCGCCCCGGACGTACCGGCCGAGCGCTTCACCGCGATGACCCGGCTGGACCACAACCGCGCGCTGACCCAGCTCGCGAAGAAGACGGGCACCACGGTCGCCGACATCAAGCGGCTGACCATCTGGGGCAACCACTCCGCCACCCAGTACCCGGACATCTTCCACGCCACGGTCGCCGGCAAGAACGCCGCGGAGGTCGTGAACGACGAGAAGTGGCTGGCCGAGGACTTCATCCCGACCGTCGCCAAGCGCGGCGCGGCCATCATCGAGGCCCGCGGCGCCTCGTCGGCCGCCTCCGCCGCCAACGCGGCCATCGACCACGTGTACTCCTGGGTCAACGGCACCGCCGAGGGCGACTGGGTCTCCATGGGCATCCCGTCGGACGGCTCCTACGGCGTCCCGGAGGGCCTGATCTCCTCCTTCCCGGTCACCGTCAAGGACGGCACGTACGAGATCGTGCAGGGCCTGGAGATCAACGAGTTCTCCCGCACCCGTATCGACGCCTCCGTCAAGGAGCTGGAGGAGGAGCGCGAGGCGGTCCGCTCCCTCGGCCTCATCTGAGACCGCGTCCGGGCTCTCCTTCCTGAGCGTTGAGCCCTCGTCCGGGACTGGTCCGCAGTCACGGTCGTACGCCTCGGCTCGTGTTCGTCGCGAGCCCGCACGGGCCCCGTTCCGGAATCCTCCGGAACGGGGCCCGTGGCCGTTCGCGCGCCGCACCGGGCAGGGTCGGCTCAGGCCGCGCCCCGCCCGGCATCCCGCCCGGTACCTGGTCCCGCACTCCGTCCCTTGCGCCGTCCTGTACGCCGCTCCCGTCCGCCGTCCCGTCCGCCGTCCCGGCCGTAGCCCGCGACCACCGCCGCCGTCGCCGCCAGGACCAGCAGGGCGACGATGCGCAGGGCGGGCGCCATGCCGTCGGACAGGGCGTGGGCGCCCCGGTGGGCGGAGAGGACCGTGCCGGTGACGGCGACGCCCAGGGCCGCGCCGAGTTCACGGGCCGAGGTGCCGAGTCCCGAGCCGAGCCCCGCCTGGTGTGGCGGGAGCGAGGTGACCACGCCGACGGTGAGCGCGGGCATGCTGAGCCCGGTGCCCGCGGAGATCACCAGCAGCCAGCAGGCGTACAGCGGGTACGGCGTTCCCGCGTCGGCGGTGGACGCGCCGAGCAGCCCGAGGCCGATCAGCGCGAGGCCGCCGCCGATCACCGGGCGCGGCCGGTCCGGCCAGCGGGCGGCCAGCTTGGGCACCAGCGCCATGCCGACGGTGAGCGGCACGATCGCCACTCCGGTGAGGGCGGCGCCGTAGCCCTTGACGTCCTGCAGATACTGCGAGTTGACGTAGAACAGGGCGAACAGGCCGAAGAAGCCGGTGGCCGTGCCGAGGGTGGCGGCGCGCAGCCGGGGCCGGGCGAAGACCCGCGGGTCGAACAGCGGTGCGGGCGAGCGCAGGGCGTGCCGGGCGAAGAGGGCGACGAGCAGCGCGCCGGCCGCGAACGCGGCGACGATCCGCGCCGAGCCCCAGCCGTACGCGGGTCCCTCGATGATGCCGAACAGCACGGCGACCAGACCCGCGGTGAGGAGCACGGTGCCCAGCGGGTCGGGGTTGCCGCGGGCCGCCCGCGCGGTGCGGGGCACGGCGAGGGCGACGGCCGCGGCGAGTACGGCGGCCAGCGGCACCATCACCGCGAACAGGGCGCGCCAGGACAGGTACTGGCCGATCAGCCCGCCGCCGAGGTTGCCCGCCAGCCCGCCGAGGCCGATGGCCAGGGTCCAGGAGGCCAGCGCGCGGGCGCGGTGTTCGGGGGTGGTGAGGTGCACCAGGATCGACAGCGTGGCCGGGGTGATCAGCGCGGCGCCCGCTCCGGACAGGCCCCGGCCCGCGATGAGCAGCGTGGGGCCGGTGGCCAGCGCGCTGGTGGCGGCGCCCGCGGCGAACAGGGCGAGCCCGGCGAGCAGCGCCCCCTTGCGGCCGTGCCGGTCGCCGAGCGCCCCGGCCGGGATGAGCAGCCCGGCGAAGGCGATGACGTAGGCGTCGACCGTCCACAGGATGTCGCTGTGCGTCAGGTGCAGGGACGACGAACCGAGCTGCGGGATCAGCAGGTTGATGGCGGCGACCATGCTCTGGGCGACCAGGACGCAGGCGCACAGGGTCAGCAGCGTGGCGCGCTTCAGCGCACTCGTCGGGGCGGCGGCCCCGGTCGCGCCTCCGGTCGCGCTCCCGGTCGCACCCTCGGCCGCGCTCCCGGTCGCGCCCCCGGCGGCGCTTCCCGCCGTGCTCCCGGCGCCGCCCCCGCCGGGTCCGTCGCCGGGTGCGCGGGCGGCGGCGGCCGAGCCGTGGGAGGCGCCGGGGGGCGCGGCGGGGGAGTTCCGGGTGCGGGAGTCCGCGGGCAGGCCGGAGTTTCGGGCAGGCGAAGGCATGGCTCCTCCAAGGAGACCGGTGTGGTGGGGGATGCCCTGCCACCGTAGGCTCGGAGATGACCTGCACTCCAGTGCAATCTTGGCAAGGGAAAGATGCGCGTGACGCAATCCGCAGGGCCGGCCGGGCCCGCACCGGCCCCCACCGGCATCGACCTCAATCTGCTGCTCGCCCTCGACGTCCTCCTGGAGGAGCAGAGCGTGCAGGGCGCCGCCCGGCGGCTGCACCTGTCCGAACCGGCGATGAGCCGCACCCTCGGCCGCATCCGCAAGGCGCTGGGCGATCCGGTGCTCGTGCGCGCGGGCCGGCGCATGGTGCCGACCCCGCACGCGCTGGCCGTGCGCGCCGAGGTGAGCGCGGTGGTGGAGCGCGCCCGCGCCCTGTTCACACCGGGCCGGGACGCCGATCTGCGCACCGTGACCCGCACGTTCTCGGTGCTGTGCCACGACGCCGTCCCCGCCTCCTGCGGCGCGGCCCTGTTCGCGCGGGCGGCGCGGGAGGCGCCCGGCATCCGCATCCGGTTCCTCGGCGAGAGCCATGTGGACGCGCCGTTCCTGCGGCAGGGCACCGCCGACCTGGAGGTCGGGGTGATCGACTCGACCTCGCCCGAGGTGCGCACCGAGCACCTGTACGAGGACCGGATGGTCGGCGTCGTACGGGCCGGGCACCCGCTGCTCACCGGTGAGGTGACGCCCGAGCGGTACGCAGCGGCCGAGCATCTGTCCGTGTCGCGGCGCGGCCGGCTGCACGGCCCCGTGGACACGGCCCTCGCCGAACTCGGTCTGACCCGGCGGGTGGTGGGCGCCGTCGGGACCTTCCCGGCCGCGCTGTTCGTGCTGCGCGACAGCGACCTGGTGGGGCTGATCACGGCGTGGGGGCTGCCGTTGGCCGCCGCGCTGGGGCTGGTCACCTTCGATGTGCCGCTGGACCTGCCCGTGCTCGGGATGGGGCTGGCCTGGCATCCGCGCCACGACGCCGATCCGGCGCACGCCTGGCTGCGGCAGTGCTTCCGGGAGACGCTGGCCCAGTGGTCCCGTTCCCACGGCGGCTAGACGCCGGCCCAGCGGGCCCGTTCCCACGGCGGATAGACGCCGGCTCAGCGGGCCCGTTCCCACGGCGGATGAACCCCCGCGCCACCCGCCGAGGAACGAGACCCCGGCCACCGGGACCCCGCCCCGCGACCGGCCCCTCCGCGCCACCCGCCCCTGGACGAGACCGCCAGGGGGCCCGCCGCGGGACGAGAACGCCAGGGGACCCGCCCGGGCCCCGCCCAGGACCCGCCCCAGGGACTCAGTCCCTCACGCCTGCCGGCCGCCCGGCGGCACCCGGCGGCTGACCATCAACCGGTTCCAGCTGTTGATGACGGTGATCAGCGAGATGAGGTGGGCCAGTTCCGTCTCGTCGAACAGCTTGGCGGCCGCCTCGTACACCTCGTCCGGGACGAAGCCGTCGGTCAGCACCGTGACCGCCTCGGTCAGGGCGAGCGCGGCCCGCTCCCGCTCGGTGTAGCGGCCCTCGGCCTCCTCCCAGGCGTCGAGGAGCTGGATGCGGTCCTCCGACTCGCCGTTGCCCCGGGCGATCCCGAGGTGCATGTCCAGGCAGAACGCGCAGTGGTTGACCTGCGAGGCCCGGATCATGACCAGCTCGGCGAGGACCGGGTCGCCGAGCCCCTTCTTGGCGGCCGCGCTGACCGCCCGCATCGCCTGGAAGACCTTCTGGTCCAGCAGTGGGGAACGGCTCACGCGTGCCGCCCGGGCCGGTAGTGGCCCGGCGTCATCCGGGTGGTCACGCCGAACCGGTTCCAGGCGTTGATCACCGTGATCGCGGCGATCAGCTGGGCCAGTTCGGCCTCCTCGAACAGGCCG
The DNA here is from genome assembly GCF_019890635.1 of Streptomyces sennicomposti. Taxonomy (GTDB): domain Bacteria; phylum Actinomycetota; class Actinomycetes; order Streptomycetales; family Streptomycetaceae; genus Streptomyces; species Streptomyces sennicomposti. Next base: position 2,003 of record NZ_JAIOAB010000036.1, on the reverse strand, counting down.
GCGGCCCGGTCGTAGACCTCGTCCGGGACGAAGCCGTCGGTCAGGACGGTGATCGCCTCGGTCAGCTCGATCGCGGCCAGTTCCTTCTCCGTGTAGAAGTGCCGCGACTCCTCCCAGGCGCTGAGCTGCACGATCCGCTCCACGCTCTCACCGGCCGCGAGGGCGTCCTTGGTGTGCATGTCGAGGCAGAACGCGCAGTGGTTGAGCTGCGAGGCGCGGATCTTCACCAGTTCGTACAGCCGTGCGTCCAGGCCCTGCTTGGCGGCGGTGTCGAGGCGGATCATCGCCTTGTAGACCTCGGGGGCGTGCTTGGCCCACTCCAGCCGCGGCGCCCGCTCGGGCGCGTACCCGGCCGTCTTCGCCGCCGCGTTCGCAGTCGTGTTCGCCGTGGTGTCCGATGCCGCGTCCTGTGCTGTGTCCGGTGCTGTGTTCGGTGTCTTGTTCGTCGTGGTCACGCAATCGACCCTAGGCGCGAAGCAGCCCAGGAGTATGGTCCATTTCCATGGTGGAAACGTGGGCCACTCTGGGTGTCGACCTGCACCTGGAACCGACCGGACCGGGCGTGCGGCGCGGGCTGACCGACGCGCTGCGCGAGGCGGTGCGCACCGGCCGGCTGGCCCCCGGCACCCGGCTGCCGTCCTCCCGCGCCCTCGCGCTCGACCTGGGCGTCGCCCGCAACACGGTCGCCGACGCCTACGCCGACCTGGTCGCCGAGGGCTGGCTCACCGCCCGCCAGGGCTCAGGCACCCGGGTCGCCGCGACGGCGCCCGCCGCGCCGTTCGCCCAGGCCCCGCCGGCCGGTCCGGCGCACCCGGCCCGCACGCAGCCGCGCCCCCGCCACGACCTGCGCCCCGGCACCCCCGACCTCGGCTCCTTCCCGCGCGCCGCCTGGCTCCGCGCCGCCCGCCGGGCGCTGACCACGGCCCCGAACCAGGCCCTCGGCTACGGCGACCCGCGCGGCCTGCCGGAACTGCGCGCCGCCCTCGCCGGCTACCTCGCCCGCGCCCGCGGCGTGCGCACCGACCCGGACCACGTGCTGATCTGCGCGGGGTTCGCGCACGGGCTGCGCATCCTCGCCGAGGTGCTGCGCCGCCGCGGGGCCACCACCGTGGCCGTCGACTCCTACGGTCTGGACGTGCACTGGAACCTGCTCGCCCGGGCCGGGCTGCGCACCCGGCCGCTGCCCTTCGACGCACAGGGCACCGTCACCGCCGGCCTCGGGGACGCCGGGGCGGTCCTGCTCACGCCGTCGCACCAGTTCCCCCTCGGGGTGCCGCTCGGGCCGGACCGGCGCGCCACCGTCATCGACTGGGCCCGCCGCACCGGCGGTCTGGTCCTGGAGGACGACTACGACGGCGAGTTCCGCTACGACCGCCAGCCGGTCGGCGCGCTCCAGGGCCTCGCGCCCGACCAGGTCGTCTACCTCGGCACGGCGAGCAAGTCCCTGGCGCCCGGGCTGCGCCTCGCGTGGCTGGCACTGCCGCCGTCCCTCGCCCGGGAGGCCGCCGAGGCCAAGGGCGCCACCGAGACCTGCGGGGTGCTGGACCAGCTGACGCTGGCGGAGTTCCTGACCTCCGGCGCCTACGACCGGCATGTGCGCGCGTCCCGGCTGCGCTACCGTCGCCGCCGGGACGCCCTCGTCGCGGCGCTCGCCGCGCACGCCCCCCACCTCCGCGCCACGGGGATCGCGGCCGGTCTGCACGCCGTCCTGCCGCTGCCGCCCGGCGCCGAGCCGACGGTGGTCCAGGCGGCGGCCTGGCAGGGCCTCGCGCTCTACGGCCTCGCCCGCTTCCGCCACGAACTGGCCGCCGTCACCGCCCCGGACGACGCCCTGGTCGTCGGCTACGGCACCCCACCGGACCACGGCTGGCCGGCGGCCCTGGACGCCCTGTGCCGGGTCCTGCCCTAACCACCCCCGGCCGCACGCCACTTCACCGCACCCCAGCCCACCACGCACCGCCCCACCGCACGCCCCTCCCCCCGCCGCCCCCGCCCACAACGAA